>NZ_VULX01000001.1 GCF_009696465.1 Inconstantimicrobium porci
CAATGGATAATAATGCAGCTGAAGGAAGCATTCGTAGCTTCTGCGTCGGTAAGCATAACTGGCACATCATAGATACAATTGATGGAGCTAAAGCAAGTGCAATCATCTATAGTATTGCCGAAACAGCAAAAGCAAACAATTTAAAACCATATAATTATTTTGAATATCTTCTTACTGAAATACCAAAACATATGGAAGATAAAAACCTAGAATTTTTAGATGATCTTCTACCATGGTCAGATAAACTGCCACAAGAATGTAGAAAAACTAACCGATAAAAGCAGCCATCGCTGGCAGCTTTATTTTTTTGTACAGGTACGCATTATTTACCGTTTACATAATTCAAATAAGATAAGGATAACTAATATTATAAGTGGCAATACACGAACAAGTGCTTTTCCTGATAAGATTATTGATTATTCAGACGGTACAGTGCTGTCAAGTGATAGTATAGGATATGGTATATATAATTTAGCGCAAAGCAAGATAGAATGTATTCCGTCAGGAAAGATGCTTAATCCAACTTTTATTGACTCTGAGGGTAATTTGATTTTATGTAATGATGGAGAGTATTATTGTATTGTTGATAGAAATACTAATAGGGTATATAAATTATTTATAAAATGTGATAAAAGAAATGATAAGATTAATCATGAACCTTGTGTTACTTCTTCTGATAACAGAAACAGTATATATTATAATAATGCTGCAAAAATATATAAATGTAATATATTTGACAGTACTGATTTCAATGAAGTTATAGATATTTCAAAGTATTGCAGAGATATATTATCCATGGTTAAGATTATAGGAGAGAATGCAGTTGTAGTAACATGTATTGATAGAGAAGATAAAATAACATGCAGATATGTGAATTTTTCTACACATGAAGTTAAGGAACTATTAAATTCCATTGATAAGGGATCACCTCATTACAAAATCAAATCCAATAAAGGTTGTACTGTTAACAGAATAGTATATGAAGAGAAAACGAAAAATAATGAATTTAGAATATGTATTGGTGAAATTAAAAAGGGAAATTTGATTAAAACAACAGATGTTGTAAAACTTAATTATGATGATAGCAGGGACTTGACGTGGTCAGCATACTGGAATGATGATGCTACAAGGTTATATCTTTCAATGTACAATACTTCTAGTGAAAATAGAACTGACTATCTAGTTAATATAAATTGACACTAAAATCAAAAAATTGTAACCAAAATGTCAATTGTGTTAACAATTTGGCAATAAAACGGACTCTATATTGGCAATATTCAGGATGTATTATTTAATCATTGAAAGGAGGAAATAAAAAAATATTTATATGTTTTTATATTTTACAAGTAAGTTGATTTTTTAATACCAATTTAAAAGCTAATACTGGATAACTTTGTTGTGAGAGTTATCCCAATTTAATTAAACATAATATTACCCTAAAAAAGACTTCAAATAACCCCAGAATATTTGAAGTCTTTTTTTGTATAAGGTTTGGAAATGTGGCAATAATCATAACAGAGGTGATGTTATGATTACTAATAAAAAGAAATTATTTGTGATTTCACTTATTGCAGTTGCTTTTCTTTTCACCTTTGTGATTTCATATGAAGTAAGTTATAGAATAGTAACCAAGAACAATAAAAATACGGCATCTTCTAAAGTAGAAAAGATTAATCTAAGTGATGATACAGTAGTAGTACTTAAATCAAAGAAGGATTCTGGATATATTACTGATAAGATATATACAGTAAAAGAACTTAAAAATATATATAAACTTAAAAGTAATATAACAGAAGATGATCTTAAAAATCTATTTGGGAAGCAGGATTATAATATTAGTGAAAATACACAGGTAAGGCTTGTATTCAATAAGAATAGTAATTCATTTATTCCTAATAAATATTATATAGGAGAAAAGAATGGTTATCTTGCAATTTACAAGAGCAATGATAAAGGAGAACTTTTTATTGAAAATGAGTCTTCAGATATTTATGTGAATCAGAAGAAAGTAGATACTCTTGATGATATTTCAAAACGTAAAATAAAAAATTTTGAAAAATATTATGATACAAAAGATGAAGCTGAAGAAGAAATAACAGAATATCTATAAGAAACAAGCTGCTGCATAATATATTATTATGTAACGGCTTGATTTTATATAATTTAAAAAATGTTAATATTTTGATAACAACTTGAAATTATAATATATAATAGATATGTAATAGTTTTTAAGGGGAATGCTTATATGATCAAAAAAATCTGTTTCATAATATGTGTATTATTATTGGCAGGAATAGGAGTGTACCTGTCAAATGAGTATATTGGGAAGTCACAAATTACAACGGATAGTATTCATAAATCTGTTATACATGCGCCTTATTATAAAAAAAATCACATTGTTTCATCGACTGATGATGTAAATAACAAAGGTGTTAAAAAGAAAGAAAATAATGTAAAGGGTGATATTCAGAAGCAGCTTTCTATATCATTCCTGAAGAAAGTTGATTTTGCAAAGTATAACTTTATAATGGGATGGTATGGTGACGACTGTATAGCTACATCTGAAGATATAACGTCAAGAGAAGTCCATATTAAAAATTTAAATGATGATACAAAAAAAATAATAAAAGTTGATAATAACATCATTGATTATGCTGATAAGAAGTTTCTCGTTGACTCAAATAATGGATTTATCATTTATGATAGTTATAAGAATACAAAAATTAATATTAATGATATAGGCTCTGAGCAGTTGCCTAAGTTTATAGATGGTGATGGGAAATATATTCTTATAGATAAGGATAGAAAATACTTTATAGTTGAAGCTGATAGTGGAAAATTATTTCCTATAGATGCAAAGATAGCTGATTATGAAGCACCTAATATGGTTACAGGTTATCCTGCTGTGACTATGAGTGATGACCATAAGAAGTTTTACTTTACAAAGAATAAAGAAATAAGAGTTAGTAATCTTGATACTTCTGAAAAGAGTGAGAAATTTGCTGATTTTCCTTCAAACGCTGTTAATGCAGTTTTTTTAAGAAATGTACGTAACAGCAATATTATGATTACTGAACTTAACTGTCCAGATAATACTGATGGGCTTTGTTACTATACTATAAATAAAGATACTAAGCAATTTACTCAATTAAAGGATATTTCTGTTTTTGATTCACTAAATACTGATACCTTTGTTGGTAACCAGAATGGCAGCTGTGGAAAGATAGTTTATTGTGAGAAAAACAAGAAAAATGGATTGTATTTCCTTTATGCTGGTGAAATCAGAGATGGAAAGATAGCGAGAACAAAAGAATTAGTTCTTGATGGTTTGCCAAGCAATGCACTAAAATATCACTGGACATGGAGTGCTTCATGGAACAGCACTGGTTCAAGAATATTTATATACGTAGACGGAAGCGATGATGAAAAGTTTAATGCAGGCTATTATGCTGATATAAATTAGTTACAATTTGAGTTGGTTTTGTATTGATATAAGTACTTTGATAAATGAGAATTTTTTTACTAGATTAGAGATCAGAATGAAGAAAGAAGAGATACTGATGAAACTCCTAAAAGAGTTGCAAAATAAGAGGACAAGTTTCTCCTATAATCTCTTTGAGATATTAAGTTTAGAAGTTGGAGATGTGCTCCATTAAAATAGAAATTCATGAGCGTTAGTCTCATGAATTTAATACTTAATTATACAATATACAATATACATAAGCCTCTAGTTCTCTTTTGTCTTGGTGCTTTTTTGTGATTTAATATATTTTTAAAATCTTATGTTTGAACTGTGCATTGAAAAACTGTTCATAAAATGGTAAAGTAATTAATAGACCATTATGCACGGAGGTAAGTATGTTTGATTATATAATTGGTACATATAAAGGAATAAAAAAAGATTGTATTATAATTGAAAATAATAAAATAGGCTATAAAATATATACTTCAGGAAGTACAATTGCACATATGCCTCCAATAGGTGAAGAAGTAATGATTAATTTAGTCCAGATTGTCAGAGAAGATTTTATCGGACTTTATGGTTTTTTAACTGATGAGGAACTTGATATGTTCAATCTTCTTATAACAATAAATGGAGTAGGAGCAAAAGCAGCATTGTCTCTTCTTTCAATCAGCAGTGTTACAAATCTTAAATATGCGATACTTACTGGTGATGAAAAGCATATTACAAGAGCACCTGGAATAGGAAAGAAGACAGCACAGAGGGTTATTCTTGAACTTAAGGATAAGTTTAAAAATGATGAAGTTCTTGATTCTGGTGCGGGTATTACAATTGATGCTGGAATAGATGATATACATATAGAAAAGACAGCAGAAGTTACAAGTGCACTTATTTCTCTTGGATATTCAGAAAAAGAGATCGATGGTGCTCTAAGTGCAATAGATAAAACTGGCACAGTAGAAAGTATGATAAAGGAAAGTTTAAAAGTGCTTATGAGATAGTGAGGTGATTATTACTTGGAGAGGATAGTTACACCAGCTGAACTAAATGAGGACAGCAGTAATGAATATAGTTTAAGACCTCAGAGATTAAGTGAGTATATTGGACAGTCAAAAGTTAAAGAACGTATGAATATCTTTATAAGTGCAGCAAAGATGCGTGAAGAAGCTCTTGACCATGTAATACTATATGGACCTCCAGGCCTTGGTAAGACTACACTTGCAAATATAATTGCAAATGAGATGGGCGGAAATCTTAAGATTACATCAGGTCCTGCAATTGAAAGAGCCGGTGATCTTGCAGCAATACTAACATCACTTAATGATTATGATGTACTGTTTATTGATGAAATTCACAGACTAAATAGAAATGTTGAGGAAATTCTTTATCCGGCTATGGAAGATTATGTGCTTGATATAGTTATAGGTAAAGGAGCTGCTGCAAAGTCAATAAGGCTTGATCTGCCTAAATTCACTCTTATAGGGGCTACCACTAGGATTGGTATGCTTAGCGCTCCACTTAGAGATAGATTTGGAGTACTATGCTCAATGGAATACTACACTGATGAGGAATTAAAGGAAATAATAGTTAGATCGAGCAGTGTTCTTGGAACGAGAATAACAGAAGAAGCAGCGCTTCAAATTGCAAGAAGATCAAGAGGTACACCAAGAATTGCCAACAGGCTGCTGAAGAGAGTTAGAGATTACTCACTAGTTAAGGGCGAAGATGTAATAAATAGCAGCGATGCTGATTATGCACTTAAACTTATGGAGGTCGATTCTGAAGGATTCGACAGAATTGATAACAAGATTCTTGAAGCTATCATTGACAGCTTTAAAGGCGGACCGGTAGGAATAGAAACACTTTCTTATTTTATTGGTGAAGAACTCGATACTATAGAAGATGTGTATGAACCTTATCTGCTGCAGAGAGGTTTCATTGTAAGGACACCTAGGGGAAGAATTGCAACTGAAAAAGCTTATAAACATCTTAAAAGAGATTATATTAAAAAAGACAATAAAATAGAACAGATAAAATTATTTGATAAAGAATAGGAGATAATATATAATGAACGTTACTGACTTTGATTTTTATTTGCCTGAAGAACTTATCGCTCAGCATCCGCTTTTAGAAAGAGATTCTTCAAGACTTATGGTTCTAAATAAGAAAACAGGTGAAATACAGCATAAAGTATTTCATGATATTATTGATTATTTAAAGAAGGGAGATACACTTGTACTTAACAATACTAGAGTGCTTCCAGCAAGACTAATCGGTGAAAAGGCAGAAACAAAAGGAAAGATAGAATTCCTTCTTCTTAGAAGAATTGACAAGGATACTTGGGAATGTCTTGCTAAACCTGGAAAGAGAGCAAAGGTTGGTGCTAAGTTTACTTTTGGCGATGGAATCTTAGAAGCTGAAGTTGTTGAAATAGGCGATGAAGGAAACAGAATTGTAAGATTTACATATGAAGGAATCTTTGAAGAAATATTAGATAGACTTGGAGAAATGCCTCTTCCTCCATATATCCACGAAAAACTTGAAGATAGAGAAAGATATCAGACAGTTTATTCAAAGGAAGAAGGATCAGCAGCTGCACCAACAGCAGGACTTCATTTTACAAAAGATCTTCTTGAAAAGATTAAGGAAAAAGGCATAAACATCGTATATCTTACACTTCATGTTGGTCTTGGTACATTTAGACCTGTTAAGGTTGATAAGATAGAAGAGCATCATATGCATTCTGAATATTATCATTTAACAAAGGAAGCAGCTGATATAATCAATGCAACTAAAGAAAATGGTGGAAGAGTTATCGCAGTTGGAACAACTTCAACAAGAACTCTTGAAACTATCGGTGACGAAAATGGTATGGTAAGAGAAGCAAGCGGATGGACAGATATCTTTATTTATCCAGGATATAAATATAAAGTCGTAGATAACTTAATAACTAATTTCCATCTTCCAGAATCAACACTAATAATGCTTGTTAGTGCATTAGCAGGAAGAGATCATGTATTAAACGCATATAAGATTGCAGTTGAAGAAAAATATAGATTCTTCTCATTTGGGGATGCAATGTTTATCACAGAATAAGAGAAAAGGACGTGAGTTTTTGTCTAAGAATTACACACTTTTGAAAAAAGATGGAGAAGCGAGAAGAGGAGAATTCAAAACACCTCATGGTGTTATTCAGACTCCTGTATTTATGAATGTTGGAACTTTAGCTGCAATTAAGGGGGCAGTTTCAACAACTGATTTACATGAAATTGGATGTCAGGTTGAATTATCTAATACATATCATCTTCATTTAAGACCTACAGATGATGTTGTTTATAAGATGGGAGGACTTCATCAGTTTATGAATTGGGATAGACCAATACTTACTGATTCAGGTGGATTCCAGGTTTTCTCGCTAGCACAGATGAGAAAAATTAAAGAGGAAGGAGTTTACTTCAATTCTCATATAGATGGAAGAAGAATCTTTATGGGACCAGAAGAAAGTATGCAGATTCAAAGTAATTTAGCATCAACTATTGCTATGGCTTTTGATGAATGCATAAAGATACCTTCACCAAGAGAGTATGTTGAAAGATCAGTTGCCAGAACAACAAGATGGCTTGAAAGATGCAAAAAGGAAATGGATAGACTTAATTCACTTCCAGGAACTATCAACAAACAGCAAATGCTTTTTGGAATTAATCAGGGAGCGACATTCAAAGATATAAGAATTGAACATGCAAAGACAATAAGTAAGATGGATCTAGATGGATACGCTATCGGAGGTCTTGCAGTTGGTGAAACCCACCAGGAAATGTATGATATCATAGAAGCTGTAGTACCACATCTTCCACAAGATAAGCCTATATATTTAATGGGAGTTGGTACACCTGCTAATATACTTGAAGCAGTATCAAGAGGAGTAGACTTCTTTGACTGTGTACTACCAGCAAGAAATGGAAGACATGGTCATGTATTCACTAAGCATGGTAAGATTAATCTTATGAATGCAAAATATGAACTGGATACAAGTCCTATAGATGAAGGATGTCAGTGTCCTGCATGCAAGAATTATACAAGAGCTTATATAAGACATTTATTTAAGGCTAAGGAAATGCTTGCAATGAGACTTTGTGTATTACATAATCTATACTTCTATAATAAACTTATGGAAGATATTAGAAATGCTATAGATGGTGGATATTTCCAGGACTTCAAAGCTCAAAAGCTTGAAGAATGGGGAGTTGAACCTTCAAAATAAAATTAATCTATAACGAAAGGAAGTAGTTGATATGTCACAAAATTCAGCATTGTTAATGCAGCTTGGAGTGATAGTAGTATTTTTCGTAATATTTTATGCAGTATTACTTGTTCCAGAAAAAAAGAGAAAAAAGAAATATGCTCAGATGTTAGATGATCTTAAAGTTAATGATCAGGTACTAACTAGAGGTGGAATCGTTGGTAAAGTCATCAAAGTTGATGATGAATACATGGTACTTGAATCAGGTCCGGACAGAGTGAGAATAAAAATGTCAAAGAGAGCTGTTTCAACAGTTACGCCAAAAGAAGAACAAAATTCTGAAAAGTAATTTAATAACAGTATTTTAAGTAGTTATAAAATACCTCCTATGCACATAAATTATTTGTATAGGGGGTGTTTTGCTTTTATGGAACAAGGTAAAATTGCTGTAAATGTATTTAAAGGAATTTTAAGAGCTGTTTTTGTGACATTAATTGGTGTTTTTATTCTAAGTCTTATTATGATGGTTACTGACATAAATCTTAAGGTACTAGGTGTGACATGGGTAATTATTACATGTATAAGTATTTTTGTGGGTGCCATCTATAGTGCAAGAAAGAATGGTGAAAAAGGATGGCTTGTAGGTCTTATGGTTGGGCTTATTTATTATATTCTTCTTCTTATATTAACTCTTGCAATGAAGGAAAAACCGAACTTTGGCGTGTATGATTTTTACAGGATGGTAATATCGTTGGCAGTGGGTCTGTTTTCTGGAATGCTAGGGATTAATGCGTAAAAAAATCTTTATTACGGACAAGAAGTATGATATACTATGTGGGTACATTAATAGAATGGAGGCGTACCAAATGAAGCATATAAAAACTATAAATAAGTCATCTTTAAAGAATAGCCTTTGTAAACCAGGATGTAAAGAATGTGCTAACTCATGCCAATCAGCTTGCAAGACTTCTTGTACAGTTGCAAACTTAGCATGCGAAAACTAAAAACATATATTAGACATAAGTATGAAACGAGTGGCAGTGACGATTTGTTGCTGCCACGCTTTAAATTAGGAGGAATTTTTAATGGCACTTATTCACAAGTTTTATCTTGATGATAGTTATTATGTTATAGATGTTAACTCAGGAAGTCTTCATGTTGTAGATGAAATGATCTATGATATGTTAGGAGATGCTGATAAGCTTCAGGATAAAAATGATATTATTAATAAATTGAAGAACAAGTATCCTACTGAAGAACTTGAAGAGGCATATTTAGAACTTGCAGAACTTAAAGAACAAGGAATGCTTTATTCAAAAGATTTATATGAAGATATAGCGTTAAACGATGATTCTGAAAACTACATAAAAGCATTATGTCTGAATGTAGTACATGACTGTAACTTAAGATGCAAATACTGTTTTGCAGATGAAGGAGAATACCATGGATGCAGAAAGCCAATGTCAGCTGAAATTGGAAAGAAAGCTATTGATTACGTTATAAGAAAGTCAGGCCCAAGACATAATATCGAAGTCGATTTATTCGGTGGAGAACCAATGATGGTATTCGATACTATAAAAGAAATCGTAGATTATGCAAGAGTTCAAGAAAAGATCCATAATAAGAATATCAGATTTACAATGACAACTAACTGTACATTACTGAACGAAGAGAGAATGGAATATCTTGATAAAAATATGGGTAATATAGTAATGTCACTTGATGGACGAAAAGAAGTCAATGATGCAGTAAGAGTAAGAGCAGACGGAACGGGATCATATGACAGAATACTTCCAAATATAAAGTCAATGATTGCAAGAAGAGATAAGTCTAAGCAATACTATGTAAGAGGAACATTTACAAGAAATAATACAGACTTTTTTGAAGATGTTTTATCTCTAGCTAATGAAGGATTTACTGAAATATCAGTAGAGCCAGTTGTACTTCCAGATGAAAGTCCTCTTTCATTAAGAAAAGAAGATATACCAATGATTTGTGAACAGTATGATAAGTTATATTATGAAATGGTTAAAAGAAATAAAGAAGGAAACCCATTTAAGTTCTATCATTTTAATATAGATTTAAATGGAGGACCATGTGTATATAAGAGAATATCTGGATGTGGTGCAGGTCATGAGTATGTTGCTGTAACACCAGACGGGGAAATATATCCTTGTCATCAGTTTGTAGGAAATAAAGATTTCTTACTTGGAACTATTTTTGATGATGACTTAAGAGAAGATATTATAGATGATTTTAAAAAGGCCCATATTTACAACAAGCCTAAGTGTAGAAACTGCTGGGCAAGATTCTACTGCAGTGGTGGATGTCAGGCTAATAACTTTAATTTCAATGGAGATATTCACATACCTTATGAAATAGGATGTGAGCTTCAGAAGAAGAGAATAGAATGTGCAATTGCACTTAAGTCGAAATTATCAGAAATAAATGAGAAATAATTTCTCATTATAGAAAAATAGTGTTATTATAATTAAATTTTACAATAATTGACTTATCAACAAATAGGCTATATAATTTATATAGTCTATTTGTTAATTAAAATATGAGAATTTTAACAGAGGGGGATAAAGATGAAGAAAAAAGTAACAAGCACAATTGTATTTATTCTCTGCTTTATAGCAATATGTATAGTCGCTTTTGCAGGATTTAAAGGATTTAAACTTTTTTCTGGTGAAAATGAAGTAGAAGTAATACCTTTTGAGCAGCAGATTACAAAAGGCCTTGATTTACAGGGTGGTGTATCTGTACTTATGGAAGTCCAGGCAGATAACGTTTCAAAAGAAGAACTTGACAGTATAAAGCAGCTTATTTCATTAAGAGTTAATGGAAGTGGAGTTGGTGAAACTGTAATAACAGAAGAAGGACAAAAAAGAATCAGGGTTGATATACCAGGACAGTATGATTCAAAAAAGATAGTTGATAGTCTTAGTAAAACTGGAGATTTAAAGTTTGTTGATCCAGAAGGAAAGACAATTCTTACAGGAAAAGATGTTAAGAAAGCAACTGCTTATCTTGATGAAAGCTCTCAGCCGCAGATAGGTCTTGAGTTTAATGATGCAGGAAAGAAAAAGTTTGCAGAAGCAACATCAAAATTTATAGGAAAGAACATTAAAATAACAATGGATGGCGAAACAATATCAGATGCAACAGTAAATACTGCAATTATTGATGGTAATGCAAGAATTGAAGGAAGTAAGTCACTTGATGATGCAAAAGAAAAAGCAAACATCATTAGTGCCGGTGCATTCCCACATCCAATAAAAACAGCTTCAGTTAGAACTGTTGGAGCTCAGCTTGGAAATGATTCACTTCCAAATGCTATGAAAGCAGGAGCTATTGCACTTGCAATAATATTTGTATTTATGATTGTTTATTACAGGGTTCCAGGCTTTATTTCATGTATGTCATTATCATTATATACAGTAATGGTTCTTTGGGCATTTAAAGAAATCGGAGTTGTGTTGACATTACCAGGTATTGCAGCATTTATCCTTACAATTGGTATGGCAATAGATGCTAATGTACTTATATTTGAAAGAACAAGAGAAGAACTAAGACTTGGAAGGTCTATAGCTTCATCTATAAAACTTGGTATAGATAATGCTATGTCATCAATAATAGATTCAAATCTTACAACTATAATTGCAGCATTGATTCTTTACTTCTTTGGATCAGGTTCAGTTAAGGGATTTGCACTTACTCTTTTAGTTGGTGTTGTTTTAAGTATGGTAACAGCTATATTTATTACAAAGTTCTTTATGTATTTAGCTCTAAATATGGGAATCCTAAAGAAACCATCATATTTTAGGGTTAAAAGGGGGTAAGAAGCAGTTATGAAAATAGTAGAGAAAAAGAAATTATGGTTTTCTATTTCAGGACTAATAATTCTAATTGGAATCGGCTTCTTTATTTATAGAGGCGGCCTTAATTTAGGAATAGATTTTAAAGGCGGAACTGAAGTTATAATTCAGATTGATAAATCATTTAAAAAAGAAGATGCAGATCAGTTAATTAAAAAGCATGCGCCTAATGCTGTTACAAACACAGTAAACAATAATCAGATTCAGATAAGAGACAAAGCGGAAGAATTAAATTCAGCAAAAGTCAAGGATATAATGACAGATGTAAAGGATAAGTATAAAGTTGACGATAAAGCCCTTGTTTCACAAAATGAAATTGGAGCATCAGTTGGTAAGGAACTTACTAAAAACGCTCTTATAGCTCTTACACTTGCAATATTGGGTATGCTTGTGTATGTTGCAGTTAGATTTAAATGGGATTTTGGTATAGCTGCAATAATAGCACTTTTACATGATGTGCTTATCACATTAAGTATGTACACTATTTTTAATATTTCAGTAAACAGTTCATTCATAGCTGCTATACTTACTATTATAGGTTATTCAATGAATGATACAGTTGTTATATTTGATAGAATAAGAGAAAACCTAAAGAGCAAGAGAGGTTCATCTCCAGCAGAAGTTGCGAACATTTCAATTGCTGCAACTATGTCAAGATCTATCAATACTTCGTTAACAACACTTATTGCTATCGCATCAGTATATGTACTTGTTCCATCAATAAGAGATTTTACTTTCCCATTAATGGTAGGTATATTCTCAGGAGCATTTTCTTCAATCTTTATAGCATCACCAATATGGGTTATGCTTAAAGAATGGGAAGCAAAGAAAAACAATAAATAAGTTTTTTATAGGACTGAACAAATTGAATGTTCAGTCCTTTTTGCTTTTTTAAAATAAAAATGCTATTGGTAGTTCTCTGTTAACTGTTCACTTAGTGAGAATTTAATTTTCTAATTTGTGTGAAATATATAGTATAAAAACTCATTATAGTTCGTTTTTTTATATATAAGTGTCTTATCTATTGTAAATAGAGAAAAAAACAATTATAATTATAATTGTTTTTTAATCTATGGAGGAGTTACATATGTCTAATTTGTGGGAGAGTATTTACCACCCCGATTATATTACTGGATATAATCCGTTTATAATAAAGAATATGAATAGAGCAGTAGATAGAATGGTTGCAGCTATAAATCATAGGGAGAAAATAGTGATTTATGGTGGATGTGATGTGGATAGTCTTTGTGGTATTGCGTCATTATTATTGATATTAAAATATCTTAATGCAGATGTTGAATATTTAATTGATGATATATCCGGGAATAATAATGTTATAGATAGTAGTACAATAAAAAATTCTATTGATTTTTTAGGGGCTCAGTTATTGATATCTGTGGGAGTGAACTTCGCTTCGAATGATGAAGTTGAATTATGCAAACAACTTAATATTGATAGTATTGTTGTAGAAAATAAAAAGACAGTTAATGATAAAGAAATAATATATATTAATCCAAGTGAAAGAGATTGCACATATAGATACAAGGATTTATCTACAAGTGGAATCACTTTTAAGCTTATGCAGGCTATAGCGATTTACTATAATATGAATAGAATTAATAGATATCTTGATCTTATACTGCTAGGTACTATGTGTAAGGAAATAAATACGCAGGGTGAAAATAGGATCTTCTTAAAAGTAGGAGAAAAATATCTAAAGGCTACTGATAATTATGGCCTTAAAGCTATAATGAGTAGCTATAAGATAAATGAGATTAATAAGAATAGTATTTGGGATATAATAAGAATATTAACTCCTATATCTGGGGTTGTAAGCAGAAGAGATAATGCCAGAATAGTTGTTGAGCTTCTGACTACCGATGATAAAGATAGGGCTAAACAGATTGTTAAATACTTAAAAAAAGGAAGGCTTGTTCAGATTTAGTACATAATTAATATAGGCAGTTTTATAAACAACATAATTGCAGGAAGAGTTAATGCTATATATAAAATTGAATATATAGTTTTTATCTGTTCATATAATATTAATTTAAGTCATGCCATTTACAAAAATCAAGTAAGAATATGGAGGAGTAATTATGGAATTAAAAGAAAAGATTAGAGTTATTGATGGTTTCCCAAAAGAAGGTATAAGCTTTAAGGATATTACTACTTTAGTAGCTGATGGTGAAGCTTTTAAAGAATCAATAGACAAAATTGCTCAATATTTAAAGGATAAAAATGTTGATGTAATTGTAGGACCAGAAGCAAGAGGATTTATTTTTGGTGTTCCAGTAGCATATGCTATGGGAATTGGTTTCGTTCCAGTTAGAAAACCAGGTAAACTTCCAGCTGAAACTATAGGAGTTGAATATTCTCTTGAATATGGTACAGATAAACTTGAAATGCATAAAGATGCTATTAAAAAAGGACAGAGAGTTGCAATAGTAGATGATCTTCTTGCTACAGGTGGTACAATAGAAGCAGTTGCTAAGCTTGTTGAGCAAGCTGGAGGAGAAGTTGTTTCTATGGATTTTGCAATTGAACTTACAGATTTAAATGGCAGAGAAAAACTTAGCAAGTATGACGTTATGTCTTTAGTTCAGTACAACGTATAACTTATTGATTGTAAGGAAAAAATGTAATATAATAGTGATAATATATGGCTGGTTACTTAACCAGCCTTTGATTTTAGAATAATTATGTTGTTGTGAGGAGATAAAAAGCTAATGTTAGATAGTATACTACAAAAAATAAAAGAAAATAAGTTAAATGTTGATATAGACTTAATAACAAAGGCTTATAATTTTGCTTTTGATGCACACAAGGACCAGAAGAGGGAATCTGGTGAACCATACATAATCCATCCTATTTGCGTTTCGGAGATACTTGTTGATCTTGGGATGGATACCAATACAATTATTGCAGGTCTTCTTCATGATGTTATAGAGGATACTCCATATACTTACGATGATATAAAAAATTTATTTAACGATGAAGTTGCTAATCTTGTCGATGGTGTTACTAAACTTGGAAAAATAAAGTATATGACAAAAGAAGAACAGCAGGCAGAGAACGTAAGAAAAATGTTGCTTGCTATGGCTAAAGACATAAGAGTAATAATAATTAAACTGGCAGATAGATTATATAATTTAAGGACTTTAAAATTTAAAAGCCCTGAAAAACAGAAAGAAAAAGCAAAGGAAACTTTTGATATTTATGCTCCTCTAGCACACAGATTAGGTATTTCTAAAATTAAATGGGAACTAGAAGATTTAGCTTTCAGATATCTTCATCCAGATGAATATTATGACCTTGTTAAGCAAATTGCTGAAAAAAGAGTTGAAAGAGAAACTTATATTAAAAAGGTAATGGAAGATCTTGGGAATAATCTTGATGATGCAGGAATCCAGGCGGATATTGATGGAAGACCAAAGCATTTTTATAGTATCTATAGAAAGATGGTTAATAAGAATAAAACACTTGACCAGATTTTCGATCTTACAGCTATACGTGTGCTTGTTGGTACGGTTAAGGATTGCTATGCTGTGCTTGGTATTGTACATACAATATATAAGCCTATTCCAGGAAGATTTAAGGATTATATAGCTATGCCTAAACCTAATATGTATCAATCGCTTCATACGACTGTTATAGGACCTCAAGGAAAAACATTTGAAATTCAGATAAGAACATTTGAAATGCATAAAACTGCTGAGTATGGTATTGCTGCTCACTGGAAGTACAAAGAAGTAGGCTCAGAGGTTACTCATACTGATTCTTTTGAAACTAAGCTTTCGTGGCTGAGAGATATGCTTGAATGGCAGAAGGAAACATCTGATGCTGAAGAATTTATGGAAGGTTTCAAGATGGATCTGTTCACGGACGAAATATTTGTTTTTACGCCTAAAGGGGTAGTAATCAATCTTCCTAAGGATGCAACACCTGTTGACTTCGCATATAAAATTCATACTGATATAGGAAATAGGTGTGTTGGTGCTAAGATAAACGGTAAGATGGTTACTCTTGACCATAAGCTTAAGACTGGAGAAATAATTGAGATACTTACATCAGCTGTTGCAAAAGGACCTAACATGGACTGGCTGACTTTTGTTACAAGCAATCAGGCCAAGACAAAGATAAAGCAGTGGTTCAGAAAGACTAGGAGAGTAGAAAATCTTGATAAAGGTAAAGAACTGCTTGAAAAGGAATGTAAAAAGCAACTTGTTAATTTCTCTGATTTTAGTAAATCAGAGCTATTTGCTAAGATATTTAAGAAATACAATTTCAACAGCATAGATGATGTATATGCTGCAGTAGGAGCAGGTATGCTTCTTGCTTCATCCCTTGTTTTAAGATTAAAAGAAGAAACTACTGATCATCACATTAGTAATGAACAGATTTTAAAAATGACAGAAGAACAGGCTCAGAAGAATGAAAAGAAAGACAGAGCTTCAAAAGGTAGTTATGGCATAACTGTTAAGGGTGTTGAAAATATTATGGTTAGATTTTCAAAGTGCTGCAGCCCTGTACCTGGTGATGAGATAGTTGGATTTATAACAAAAGGGAGAGGCGTTTCAATACATAGAAAAGATTGTACTAACTTAAAGTCAATGTCTGATGAAGAAAAGGAGAGACTAGTTGAAGTAAGCTGGGGAGAAGAAAAAGGCAAGGGATATTCAGCTGAATTCCAAGTTGAAGCTGAAGACAGAACTGGACTTCTTGCAGATATAATGCAGCTTATAACTAATGATAATCTTCAGCTGACATCACTTAATGCCAAGTCTTTAAAGAATGGTGTGGCCGTGATGAATGTTATGGTGACAGTTGACAACAAGGAAAAGCTTAATACTCTTATGAAGAAAATAAAAGCAATAAGAGGAGTTATTGAAGTATATAGAATGAATAGTTAGGGAGAGATTATGAGAGCAGTTGTACAAAGAGTTAAAGAATCAAGTGTAAAGATAGATGGCAGCATTGTTGGAAAAATAAATAAAGGGTTTAATGTACTTATTGGTATATCAAAAGATGATACTATTGATGATTTAAAATATATTAAAGATAAAATCATGAACTTAAGAGTTTTTGAAGATGAAAATAATAAGATGAATCTTTCCATTAAGGATGTTAATGGTGAACTTTTAATAGTTTCTCAGTTCACTTTATATGGTGACTGCAGAAAAGGGAGAAGACCAAATTTCATGAATGCTTTATCTGGTGATGAGGCAGAAAAATTATATGAAGAATTTCTTGGAATGATAAGGCAAGAAAATATTGTAGTTGAAACAGGTGTTTTTGGCGCTGATATGGAAGTT
Organism: Inconstantimicrobium porci; assembly: GCF_009696465.1. GTDB lineage: Bacteria > Bacillota > Clostridia > Clostridiales > Clostridiaceae > Inconstantimicrobium > Inconstantimicrobium porci. The sequence goes on from NZ_VULX01000001.1 coordinate 16,900, forward strand.
TGCATTATTAATGATGGACCTGTAACACTGCTTATTGATAGTAAAAAAACTTTTTAGGAGTGATTTTAATATGCTTAAGATTTTTTCAATGGTGGTTGGAGAATATGGTGAAAACTGCTATGCAGTTCATGATAAACAAAGCTTAAGAAGCTTTATAGTTGACCCTGGTTCAGAACATGAAAGAATATTAGATGGATTAAAGAAGCATAACATTAAGCCTGAGTTTATACTTATTACTCATGGACATCTTGACCATGTTAATGCTGTTGATGCAATGGTAAATGAATTCGGTATTCCTGTTTATATTGCCGAGAAGGATATGACGGCAGTAAGAGAAGGAAGAACTATATTCGGTACAATAGTGAGTGATGTTCAGTATATAAATGATGGTGATATAATAAAGTTTGGCGATAAGGACATTAAAGTTATATCAACTCCAGGTCATTCAATGGGGGGAGTATGTTTCGCTATTGATGATATTATATTCAGTGGAGATACTTTGTTCTATACAGCAGTAGGTCGTACAGATATGTATGGAGGCAATTACGAAGAAATATTAAGAAGTGTGAAAAATAAGCTTTTTACACTTCCAGATAATACAGTAGTCCTTCCGGGACATGGACAGAGCACATCAATTGGATTTGAAAAGGCAAATAATCCATTCTTTATGTAATATTTAGAGCTTTTTATCTACAGTTTATTATTGGTATAGACGAAAAAGCCAATGTATGATTTATATTGTATAATTCAGGATGAAATTCATGAGACTATCGCTCATGAATTTCTGAATTTGATGGAGCACATCTCCAAACTTTTGCAAAAGATTAAGGCTTAGGCGAGTTTTAAAGAGGACTTGTCCTCTGCTTAAGCAGACATTCCAAATCTTTGATTTGGCATGTTCGCTTATGCCTTGGCTAGAACTCCCATTGGGGAGTTCAATCTGAAATTATACATTTTAAATTATAAATTACTAAATAATTTCGCTATAGTTGAAATATATAAATTTATATTAATGAATAACTAAATGAAGCAATAATTTAATAGTGCTGGGGGTGAATAGATGGAAATTACAATTAAATTAAATGATATGTCTCACAGATATGCTGTTTATCATATATTCAACATTTTCTATACATTTGATGATATTAAATTTGTAGAAGAATCAGCACAGTTTGAAGTTGAAATAGATGAAAAAATCAAACTTAAGAATGATAAAATTGAAAGAGTTTATGATTTCGATGAAGAAAGAAATAAGGAATGCATAAAGAGAGCAGTCTTTAAGTTTCTTGAGGAAGTTACAGGAGATAATTATCCATGGGGTACTCTTATTGGTATAAGACCAAGTAAGATTGCCTTAAAGCTTCTTAGTGAAGGAAAAAGCAATGAAGAAGTACTAAAGTATTTTAGTGATAAGTATTTAGCTTCAGTAGAAAAAACACAGTTGTGTATTGATGTTGCAGAAAAAGAAAAAAGTTTTGTAAATAAAAAAGAAAACAGCATTGCAGTATACATAGGAATGCCATTTTGTCCTACAAGATGTCTTTATTGTTCTTTTGCAGCGAATCCTATTGCAGGATGTAAAAGTCTTGTTGAACTATACTTAGAAAGTCTTTATAAGGAAATAAAAGCTATCTGTAGTTATATAGATGAAAAGCAGCTTTATGTTGAATCAGTTTATTTTGGTGGAGGAACACCGACTTCAATTAACAATGAACAGTTTCATGAAACTATAAAATTGGTGTATAATAGTTTTGTTAAATGTCGAAATGTCAAAGAATTTACAGTTGAATGTGGAAGGCCAGACAGTATAACTGAAGAAAAACTTAAGTCAATGAAAGAGTATGATGTTACAAGGATAAGCATTAATCCTCAGAGTATGAATGATGATACACTTAAAGTTATTGGCAGACATCATACTGTTGAAAGCGTTAAGGAAAAGTTCAATCTTGCAAGAAAACTTGGATTTGATAATATTAATATGGATATTATCATAGGGCTTCCAAATGAAGGAATTGGTGAAGTTGAGAATACAGTGAGACAGATAAAGGATCTTTCTCCTGATAGTCTTACAATTCATGGATTAAGTATAAAAAGAGCATCGAGACTTCATGAAAATATAGTATTAAAACATGAAGTAAGTATTGCAAAACAGGATGAACTTGTTAAAATGTATAAGGCGACTAATAATCTTGCATTATCAATCGGGCTTGAACCATATTACATGTACAGACAGAAGAACATGGTTGGTAACATGGAAAACTTAGGTTTCTCAAAACCAGGAAAAGAGTGTATCTACAATATTGAAATGATAGAGGAAAGACAGACTATTATTGCATTGGGAGCAGATGCTGTTTCAAAAGTAGTAAATCTTGAAACAGGCAAGATTAAAAGATTTGGCAATGTGAAGGATGTACGTGAGTATGCCGACAGAATAGATGAAATGATTGAAAAGAAGATTAATCTTTTAGATACAATATATTAGATTGGAGAGTTGAGTATGGGTAACAAAATGCAGGCACCTAAGGGTACTAAGGATATGCTGCCAAGTGATGCATACAAATGGCATTACATAGAAGATAAGCTTAGAAAGCTGTCTGATGAATTTGGAGTAAGAGAAATAAGAACACCTATGTTTGAAAGCACTGATCTGTTTAAGAGAGGTGTTGGTGAAACAACTGATGTTGTTCAGAAGGAAATGTATACTTTCGAAGACAAAGGTGGAAGAAGTATTACATTAAAACCTGAAGGTACAGCACCAGCAGTAAGAGCGTTTATACAAAACAGTCTTTATGCAGATGCACAACCAACAAAAATGTATTACTTTACTGATGCATTCAGATATGAAAATGTTCAGAAGGGAAGACTTAGACAATTTCATCAGTATGGAATTGAATTTTTCGGTTCAAGTGAGCCATCAATAGATGCCGAAGTAATAACTCTTGCTGTAAGAGCGCTTAAGGAATTTGGGCTTAAAGATTTAAGCATTAATATAAATAGTCTTGGATGCCCTGAATGCAGAAAGAAATATAACGAAGCACTGAAAGAATATTTCAAATCTAATTATGATGATTTATGTGAAACATGTAAATCAAGATTTGACAGAAACCCTATGAGAATTCTTGACTGTAAGGAAAAGAAATGTCAGGAAATAGGTAAGGGTGCACCAATAATATTAGATTATCTTTGTGATGATTGTAATGCACATCTTGAAAAGGTAAAACAATACCTTGAGATAATGGGCATTCAATATAAATTAGATCCTTATATTGTAAGAGGACTTGATTATTATACTAGAACTGTATTTGAGGTACTTAATAATGGTCTTGCTATTTGTGGTGGTGGAAGATACGACAAATTAATAGAAGAACTTAACGGGCCACAGATGCCAGCAATAGGATTTGGTCTTGGCCTTGAAAGATTGTTATTAGTATTGGAATCAGAAGGTATAGAAATACCTAAGCCTGTTTATAATGATTTATATATTGGCTCAATTGGTGAAAATGCACATCTTAATGCATTTAAGTATGTAAATCTTCTTAGAGAAAGAGGTTTAAAATGCGAATGCGATCATATGGCAAAGAGCGTTAAGGCTCAGATGAAGTATGCAAATAAGATAGATTCGAGATTTACTATTATTCTTGGAGATGACGAACTTGCATCTTGTAAAGCTAAGATGAAGAGAATGAGCGATGGTGAGCAGTTCGAAATTGACTTAAATAATTTAGATGAAATAGCAAATATGGTTTTAAATAGTTAGGAGGAAGTAGAAAATGGGCGAAGCATTAAACGGCTTAAAGCGTTCAATAATGTGCGGTGATGTGAGAGAAGAGCACATAGGCAAAAAAATAACCGTAATGGGTTGGGTTCAGAGAAGAAGAAATCTTGGTGGTCTTGAATTCGTAGACTTAAGAGATAGAGAAGGAATCCTTCAAATAGTATTTGGGGATAAAATTAATGCAGAAGCTTTTGAAAAGGCATCTAAAATAAAACCTGAATACTGCGTTGCAGTTACTGGAGAAGTAGTTAAGAGAGAATCTGTAAATCCTAATATGCCTACTGGTATGGTAGAAGTTAAGGGTGAATCATTAAAGATACTTTCTGAATCAGATACTCCACCTATAGATATAAAAGAAAATGCAGAAACTGCAGAAAACTTAAGATTAAAGTATAGATACTTAGACTTAAGAAGACCAGATATGCAGAATATATTCAAAATAAGAAGCAAGGTAAGCAAAGCAATCAGAGATTACTTAGAAAGCACTGGATTCCTTGAAGTTGAAACTCCAATGCTTACAAAATCAACACCAGAAGGTGCAAGAGATTATCTTGTTCCATCAAGAAACTATCCAGGAATGTTCTATGCACTTCCTCAGTCACCACAGCTGTTCAAACAGTTATTAATGGTTTCTGGATTTGATAAGTACTTCCAGATAGTTAAGTGTTTCAGAGATGAAGATTTAAGAGCTAACAGACAGCCTGAATTCACTCAGGTCGATCTTGAAATGTCATTCGTTGAACAGGATGATGTTATGGCTTTAAGTGAAGGGTTAATTGCTCATGTATTCAAAGAAGTAGCTGGTGTTGATGTTAAGCTTCCAATAAAGAGAATGACATTCAAAGAAGCTATGGAAAAGTACGGTTCAGATAAGCCAGATCTTAGATTCGGTATGGAAATCACAGATATTACAGAAGCTGTTAAGACTTCAGACTTTAAGGTATTTAAGGGCGCAATCGAAGATGGCGGTTCTGTAAGAGCTTTATGCTTAAAAGGCGGAGCTACAATGGGAAGAAAGGATATCGACAGATTAGGTGAATTTGTTAAGACTTATAAAGCTAAGGGTCTTGCATGGATTCAACTTAAGGAAGAAGGAATCAAATCTCCAATTGCTAAGTTCTTAAGTGAAGATGAAATGAACGCTATAGTAAGCACTATGAATGCTGAAACTGGCGATTTAATCTTAATCGTTGCAGATAAAAACAAGGTTGTATTCCAGAGTCTGGGAGCTTTAAGACTTGATCTTGCTAAGAAGTTCGATTTAATCAAAGACAAGAATGAATTCAACTTCACTTGGATTACTGAATTCCCAGTATTTGAATGGAGCGATGAAGAAAATAGATATATGGCATGCCATCACCCATTTACAGCACCAATGGATGAAGATATTGATATAATTGAAAGCGATAAAGAACATGCAAGAGCTAAGGCTTACGATTTAGTATTAAATGGTGAAGAACTAGGCGGTGGATCAATAAGAATTCACAACATGGAACTTCAGGAAAGAATGCTAAGAGCTTTAGGTTTTAATGAAGAAGATGCATGGAAGAAGTTTGGATTCCTATTACAGGCATTTAAATTTGGACCACCACCACACGGCGGACTTGCTTTTGGTCTAGACAGAATGATAATGTTCCTTGCAGGAACTGAAAATATTAAGGATGTTATAGCATTCCCTAAGAATCAGAATGCATTCTGCTACTTAACTGAAGCGCCAAACATAGTTGATGAAAAACAGCTTAATGAATTAGGAATAGGTGTGTTACCAAAGGAAAACAAATAATTATGGAAGATGAAAAGTTAAAAAAAGATATTCTTTTAAGACTCAGAAAAATCGAAGGTCAGGTCAAGGGTATTCAAGGTATGATTGATAAAAATACATGCTGTGATGATGTACTAGTGCAGATAGCAGCAATTCGTGCTGCTATAAATAGAGTAGGCGGGCTTATACTTGAGAATTATGCTAAAAACTGTCTTGAGATTGGATCAACTGATGAAGAACAGGAAAAACTTAAAAATCTTATTAGTACCATAAATAAATTTGTAAAATGATAATAAATATAGCCGACACAGCAAAATGTGTCGGCTTTTTATATAAAATAAGATGAATATAAGAAAAGAAATTCGTGAGTAGTATTAAGCCTTACGGGTTTCTTTTGCTTTTAAGAAAGTTCTTTGAGTATTTTTATTCCTGCAAGAGTAATCAATAATATTCCTGCTGTCATAGTAATAAATTTTTTATTATTATTCATGAAATCTCTTACTGGGCACAACATTTTATTCATATCTTCTTTAAAATCAGATCCTTCGTTATTGCTGTCTTCAGGTTGTGAAGTGTAAGTATAATAATGAGTTTTACTAAAATGGTCATGGTCACAGCAACAATTTGATTTAGCAGTTATTTTGGGGATTTTTACACGTTTTCCAAGATAGTTTAGTTCTTTCTGCAGATTAATGCCGATACTGTTATACATTTTAATCACCTCTATATAATTGTGCCCAAAGAGTAATAAAAATATAGAGGAATAAATAGGAGAAATGTTTTATTCATAATTGCGATTTGTTGAATATTAGCATTTAATCGGATATAATTTAGTTAATGATGTAGATACATTTTTTGAATTTAAATTATGTTTTAGAATTTAATGACGAATTGTATTTAAGATAATGTATATAATATAAAAAGATGAGGTATTTATGGAATTAAAAAAGATAAATGAGAATGATTTAATATTTTCTCTTGATATAGGTACTAGAAGCATAAATGCAACAGTGGGTATCGTAAGGGACAAGAAGTTTGCTGTTATAGCTGAAAAGTTTATAGAGCATAAAGAAAGAGCTATGGTTGATGGACAGATACATGATATTAATCTTGTATCTTCCACTGTAAGACAGATAAAGAAGGAGCTTGAAGATGAGATAGGATGTACCTTAAAGGATGTAGCCATTGCTGCAGCGGGAAGATTCTTAAAGACGGTTGAAGCTGAATATGAAACTGAAATAGATGAAGAGGCTGAAATTGATTCGACATTAGTTAGAAGCTTAGAGATGAGTGCAGTAAAAAATGCCGAAACTGAAATAAATAAAACAACTGAAGGTAAACTATACTGTGTAGGCTATTCAGTGAAGAATTATTACTTGAATTCATACATAATTTCTAATCTTATCGGACATAAAGGTGCTACTGTAAAGACAGAGATAATTGCAACTTTTCTTCCAAGATCTGTTGTGGACAGCCTTTATTCAGTAATGAACAAGGTTAACCTTAAAGTAGTTAATCTTACACTGGAGCCTATAGCTGCTATGGAAGCAGTAATACCTAATAAGTTAAGATTATTAAATCTTGCGCTTATTGATATTGGAGCAGGAACTTCGGATATAGCAATTTGTAGCGATGATTCTGTATCTGCCTATGGCATGGTGCCTCTTGCTGGCGATGAAATTACTGAAGCAATTGCCCAGAACTGTCTTGTTGATTTTAATACTGCAGAATCAATTAAAAAACAGTGCACTGAAAATGAAGAAGTTACTTATACAGATGTGCTTGGACTTGAAAATACAATGAAAAGCAGTGACATTTTAAAAGTTATTGATCCACTTATAACAAAGATGGCAGAAGAAGTAGGTACAAAAATAGTCGAGCTTAATGGAGGAAAATCTCCTAGTGCTGTATTTCTTGTAGGTGGCGGCTCGCATACACCTTTTATTAGAGAAAGGCTTGCAGAAAAACTCAATATTCAGCCTCAGAGAATTGCAATAAAAGGAAGAGATGCTGTTACAGACTGTGTATGTGAAAATCTTGATATTGGTTCAACAGGTGTAACAGTTCTTGGTATAGCGCTAGTAGCTATTAAGAATATGGGAAAAGATTTTATTGATGTTACTCTTAATGATAACATTATTAGTCTGTTTAATTCTCATAAGCATACAATAATGGATGTGCTTATACATGCAGAAATTAATCCTAAAATACTTATGGCTAGAAATGGGAAGACGGTAAGATTCACTGTTAATGGCTCTAAAAGGCTTGCCTTTGGTGAGTTAGGAAGAAATTCAGTAATTACGCTTAATGATAAGGAAGCAACATTAGAAACTGAAGTTACTAATGGTGATGAAATAAAGATTCAGTATGCTGTAAATGGCAAAGATGCCGCTCCAAAGGTACTTGAGTTTATGGGCATTGTAGATGAAAAATTTATATACTATAATGATAAGATTATCAATCTTGAACCACTTATAAAGATAAATGGCGAGGAATGTGATGCTGAAGCAGTAATAAAAAATGGTGATGATGTTGAGATAATAGTTCCTAAGACAATAAGTGATATTAAAAAGTACGTTTTAAAGGACGAGTCTGTAAAAATAATTATTGATGAATGTGAGATTCCTGATGATTACGAAGTTACAGATGGAGAAAGACTAAATTCTCTAAAAGCAGAAGAAAAAATTGATGAAACTGTTTCAGCTGAATCAAAGGATGAAAAAAGTGAAAGTGTGAAATCATATAATGATGAAAACATTGAACTTGAAGTAAAAGTTAATGGTGAAAAGTGTATATTAAAGAATAAAAAGCAGTATATTTTTGTAGATATATTTAACTTTATTGATTTTGATACAACTCTTATAAAAGGAAGTATTAAATTGCTGCTTAATGGTAAAGAAGCAGCATATACAGATGTTCTTAAAAAAGATGATGAAATAAGAATATTTTGGGAATAAGGAGGACGAAATGGATATATATAAAGAAGCTTTAGACATAGAAGATATTTTAATAAGCTTAAGAAGAGATTTCCATATGCATCCTGAACTTGGGTTTGAAGAGCATAGAACAAGTGGTAAAATTAAAGAATTTCTTGATTCATTAAACATACCTTATGAAACTTATGCAGGTACCGGCGTATGTGGCATAATCACAGGAGAAAAGAAGAGTGATGAAACAAGAGTTATTGCATTAAGGGCCGATATAGATGCGCTTCCGATGCAGGAGAAAAATACTTGTGAATATAAATCGCTTAACGAAGGAAGAATGCATGCCTGTGGACATGATGCACACACAACTATTCTTTTAGGTACTGCCAAACTGCTGAATGATCATAAAAGTGAATTTTCAGGTATAGTCAAACTTATTTTTGAACCTGCAGAGGAAACTACTGGAGGAGCACCAGTAATGATTAAAGAAGGTGTTCTTGAAAATCCTCATGTTGATGCAATAATAGGTCTTCATGTTGATGAAAGCATGGAATACGGCAATATTAAGATTAAGTATGGAGTAGTTAATGCAGCATCAAATCCTTTTACTATCAAGATTAAAGGAAAAGGAGGACATGGTGCGCAGCCACATACTACTGTTGATCCAATAGTAATAGCATCTCAGGTGGTTTTATCACTTCAGACAATAGTAAGTAGAGAGATTGCACCAGTTAATCCATCGCTTATTACTATTGGAAGCATACAGGGGGGAACTGCCCAGAATATAATTCCTGATGAAGTATGTCTTAAGGGAATAATAAGAACAATGACTAAAGAAGACAGGGAGTATGCTAAGAAGAGACTTAGAGAAGTGGTAAATGGCATATGTGTGACAATGAGAGCTGAAGCTGACATAGAAATAGAAGAAAGTTATCCATGTTTATATAATGAAGATTCAATGGTTGATGTTGTAAAGACAGCGGCATGTACCGAAATAGGAGAAGAACATGTGCTTAATCAGAAGAACCCAAAGATGGGTGTTGAAAGCTTTGCATATTTTGCAGAACAGCGTGATTCAGCATTTTATTTCTTGGGAATTGCAAATAAGGAGAAAAATATTATACATCCTCTACACAATTCCTTATTCGATATTGATGAAAGAGCCCTTGCAGTTGGAGTCGCTATACAGACAAAAGCAGTTCTTAATTATTTGACAAAATAGCTAAAAAGGCTTAATGTAAGATATTGTTGACTTTATACAATAAGAAAAATAACAACAAATGAAAATATATTTAGGAGTTGATCTTTTTTGCAGATTTATATAGGGCCAAATGAGGCTGGACAGAGACTTGATAAGTTTTTAAGAAAGTACCTTAAGGAAGTTCCTTTAAGCAGAATATTTAAAGGAATAAGAAAAGGTGATATTAGAGTAAACGGAAAAAAAGAAAAAGAAAAGTATGTTCTAGAACTTGATGATGTTCTTGAGATTAAATACATGAATGTTGATGATGCAAAAAGCAAAGTTAAAAAATTCAATAAAGTTAATACTGGAAAATTAAAAATAACATATGAAGATGAAAATATGCTACTGATTGAGAAGTGGCCAGGAGTACTTGTTCATTCTGATAAAAAGAATGGTGCCCCTACACTTACTGATTATGTGTTGTCATATCTTAATGAAAGAGGAGATTATACTCCAGAAACAGAAGTCACATTTACACCAGCTTCTTGTAATAGACTTGATATGAACACATCGGGTATTGTTATTTTCGGTAAAAACTTTGAATCTCTTAAATGTCTAAATGAAATGATAAGGGAAAGAAAGATAGATAAATACTATATGGCTTTAGTTAAAGGCAGAATAGAAAATGGTTTATATACAGCATACATAAGTAAAGATGAAGAAAAAAACATTTCAAAAGTATATCATGATAAAAAACCTAATACAAACAAGATTCAGATGAAGGTTAATGTTGTTCAGACAAATGGAGCTTATTCACTTGTTGAATTAGAGCTATTAACAGGAAAAAGTCATCAGCTAAGAGCTCACTTAGCTTTTTTAGGTAATCCGATAGTTGGTGATCCTAAGTATGGAGATAGAAAGTTAAATTCTTTCTATGATAATAAATATGGTCTAAATTATCAATTCCTTTATGCATATAAGCTTATTTTCAGAGATGTTCCTGAAAAATTAGGATATCTAAAGAATAAGACCATTGCAGAGAGTCTTCCACCAATATTTAAGAAGATTAAGAAGGATGTTTTTAAATTTACCTTTTAGAATGATAGGAGAAAAAAATGGGAGAGCAATCAAGTAAAAATGGATTTTTAATGCTGACAATAGCGGGTATACTATCAAAATTACTGAGTGTTTTATATATGCCGTTCTTAAACAGTATTATAGGCATGGAAGGAGTAGGTACTTACCAACAGGTATATGAAGTATTTACTTTTGTATATGCATTGACAGGTACAGGAATACAGACAGCAATTGCAAAATATATATCTGAACTATCAGCACAAGGACAAGAAAAAGATGCATTAAGAGCCTTTAATCTGGCGCGAAAATATTTATTTTTAATAGGGGTTACAGTTACTCTTATTCTTATGATACTTTCTAAACCTATATCTGAATTAATTGCTAATCCAAATATAACATATGGACTTATTGCACTTGCTCCTTCAATCGCTATTACTGCAATGCTTAGTACATATAGAGGATATTATCAAGGACAGAACAGAATGACATCAATAGGTATTTCACAGGTTGTTGAGCAATTCTTTAATGTTGCTGTTAGTCTTATATTTGCAGCATTACTTATAAAATATGGTTCTGCATTTGGTGCTGCTGGAGGTACTATAGGAACTGGAGCTGGTGCTCTTGTTGCTACTGCATTACTTCTTTTTTCATTTATAAAAAATAGATTAGATAGACAGGCAAGAAGCAGAGATATTGCAGGTATAACTGTAAGCAGAAAAGAACATCTTACAGTCCTTCTATCATATGCATTTCCTATTATTTTAAGCAACGGAATGCAAAATCTTGGTGCATTAATTGATGCAACTCTTATCAGTAGAAGATTGCAGTTTAGTGCAGGTTTTGATCGTAAAGCAGCTACTATACTATATGCACAGCTTGGACTTTATAAGCAGTTATATTATGTGCCACTTGTTATTATAACAGCCCTTGTAACTACTGTGATTCCAGCAATATCAAGAAATTATGTGTTGAAGGACAGAAAAGCAGTAAAATCAAATGTAAGGCTTTCGCTAAGAGTTACGATGCTTGTAATAATACCATGTGGTTTTGGCCTTTCAGTACTATGTAATGAGATATATGAAGTTCTTCATTATCAAGGAGCATCACTTATGGTTACGGGTGCCTTTGTAACAATATTCATGGCTATTGTGCAGACACAGTCGGCTATCCTTCAGGGAACTAATGAATTTTACTCTGTTGTAAAATCATTAATGATTGGTATAGTATTAAAGATAGTATGTAACTATACGCTTGTCGGTATAAAAGGCATAAATATATATGGGGCCATTATTGGCGGATATGTTTGTTTTGTATTTCCAATGATAATTAATCAACGCAGAATCAACAAGCATTTAAATATGAAGCTTTCATTAGTAAAGATGAGTCTCAAACCTTTAATAAGCAGTATATTTATGAGTATGGTTATTTTTGTTGTAAGAATACCAGTATACTGGATTGCAAGAAAAATGCATATAAGAGGAGTAATAGCAGCATTTCCTTTAGTGATAGTTATCATAGCTGGTGTTGCAGCATATTTCTACGCTATAGTTGAATTAAGGGGAATAACTAAGCTTGATATCGATGCAATGTCACCAAAGTTATATAGAATAATACCTAAATTCTTTAAGAAAAGAATAAAGACATAATAGATAAATTTAAATATAAGAGCAGTCTGATTTTTTCAGGCTGCTTTTTCTTAGAGAAAAATATTCTATTTAGTGAATAACGCAGAAGAGAATAGCGAATAGTTTAGGTTAAAATTCATTATTAGCTATTCACTCTACTTTGATATCTTAGAGCAAATAGTGCCATTGCTCCATATCCTGCTATCATTACGATAGTATTTTTAACGATTGGATTGAATGATGACATAAATGGCAGACATAACTTTATCATAAAGTAAATAAGTATTGCTGCCAAAATGAATATAACTATATTACAGAGTGATATATCAAGATCAACATTTTTCTTAACTTCATGCAGATTTAAGAAAAGGCTTAATGAATTTATGATCAATGCTGTAATTGCATAGCCATAGACGTTTATTCTATATATACCTGTTAGAAAATATAGACATGTTACTTCTAGTGTTTCTGTAATAATTGCATTTCTTAAGATGATTTTCTGTCTTGATAGACCATTTAGTATTCCAAACATAGACATAGCTGAAAAAGAAATTGGGCAAACTATAGAGGCCGCTCTTATATATAAGCCTATGTCCTTTTTGCTGAAGAACATATAGCCTAAAGAGTCAGGAACTGTGTTGCAGACTATTATAGTAGCTAGTCCTAGTAAGAATGATATAGCGAGTACTTCTTTAATTCTGGATTTAGCTAAAAAGTAATCTTTTTGTTCCATTGTCTGAGATAAGTCAGGAACGAGAACTGTATTAAGTGAATTTATGATGACTATAGGAAAGTTTGAGATAACTATGGCCATACCTGAATATTTTCCTATCATCTCAAGGGCAGATGAGTATGAAAAACCCGCACTAACCAGTCTTCTTGGAACAACAAGTGCTGATAAGGTATAAAAACCATTATTTAAAAAAGCATTTAAACATAAAGGTAGTGAAACTATAATTATATCAAAAACAAGCTGAAACGAGTTTTCTGTTTTTGATGGCACGTACTGTATTTTTCTTTTCGTATATCTGAAATATAAATACAAAAGAAAAAGACTTTGAAATTCGCCATAAGTTAAAGCGATATATGCAGCACATACGAGTGTTGATAAGTTATCTGTTGACAAAGCTACTACAATCATTAAAAAGACAACGATTCTCATTGCTTTTTCAAATATATCTACAATTGCAGGCATTGTTATTTTAGAGATGCCGTAAAAATATCCCTTTAATATATTAGATAAAGCAATACATATCATTGCAGGACATGTTATTTTAATAGCCAATATTGTCCTTGAATCTTTTACCCACATCATACCTATTGCAGGAGCTGCGAAAAATACCATGATACCGATAATAATAGCCCAAATGAAATTAAAGACAGCAAATGATTTTAAACTTTTAAACAGACTACTGTAGTCATGTCTGCTTGAGTATACTGCAGCTATTTTTGAGATAGCTGCAATTATTCCTGCTGTCATAAGACCAATGAATAAGTTGTAAATTGGCATTACTAGATTGTAAAGACCTACACCTTCAGCTCCTAAGATTTTAGAAAGGTATATCGAGAAAATAAACCCTAACATTCCTACAGTTATGTTAGCAGCTGTAAGCAAAAATGTATTTTTGTAAAAAGAGTTCTCTTCGTTCATTTGCCATCCTCCAATTAAACATTCAATATTAAATTCATATTCAGATAATGTAAAAATATTCTTTAAAATTATTTGAGAGTAAAAGTTATTATTTTTAAGAAATTTTAATATTATATTGTAGGTTGATAACTTGTATTTAAAGGAGGGAAATATGAAATCATTTTTAAAATATATCTGCATTATAGCGTTATCACTTGGAGCAGCTTTCATGTTATATAATTTTGTGAGTTATAGTGGTCTTAATATTAATGATGAAAAAGTAGATTATTCAATTGATATAAAAGGAATAAGCAACGTAGTGGATTTTGATATTTATGATGATAACCAGTTTTTGATTGCTAAAAACAACTGTATTTTGCTTAAGAAAGAGGATGGTGCCATAAAGACTCTTTATACCTGCGAAGAGGGAAGGATAACTGCCATGGCACTTGTGAATCGCACAATATTTATGGTGGAAAATAATAAACTTATATCATTTAAAATCGATAGCAATGAAAAAAAGGAAGTAATAAATAATATTCCGATTATAGGTAAAAATGATGAATGCAGGCTTCTTCCTTATAAAGATAAGGTGCTTCTATCAATCAGTTCAGTTACAAATTCAGGCATTATGGAGGATGGACAGGTTTCTTTTGGTAATGAGGTGTATGACAGAACTCCAATTGACGTCTATTCAATGGGGAGTAAATTTGATAAAGATGAAACCGGAGTTTTCTGTCCTAAAGGAAAGTCTAATAATAAAGATGAAGTAATCAAGGGAGTTATTCCTGCCAATGCTTGTATTCTCAGTATTGATCAGAATAATAATGTTAAGATATATGCAAGCGGAATAAAAAAGGTTGAAGGATGGTGCATTACAGATGATAACAAACTTTATGCTGCTGTTGGTGGCATGGAAGAAAAGGGGTTAAGGCCAGTTGCTAATGATACTGATTATATATATGAAATAAATGAAGGTGAGTGGCTTGGATGGCCTGATTTTAGCGGAGGGGATCCTGTAACATCTCCAAGGTTTAGGGTTAATGATGAAAAGGTATCCTTTGTGCTCGATAAACATATTTCTGAAAATCCGAAAGCACCGTTATATCAATGTGATAAGCTCAACAGTATTTCCTGTATGGCATCAGCACCCAAAACAATCTGTAAAGATAGCGGCATAATATTTTATGATAAAAAAGATAATCAGCTCAAGTTTTTTAAGCGGGGAATTATTCCTTGTAAGTTAATAGATGCTGGGAGAAATTGCGAAATTATCAGCATCAAGCAGAAAGACAATGTAATCTATATGTTGGACGGTAAAAAAGGAGTCATCTATAAAATATTTGAAAAACAGGCTGTAAACAATAAAGATAAAAATATTCTTCTTTATTTTACTATAGGATTATTTATGATTGGGCTGATCTATATCATCTTCAGCCTGGGAAAGAAACAGGAGAGATAGGAGATAAGAGTTATGAGATAAGAGAAAAGGATTGAACTCCCTTAGGGGGAGTTCTTAAAAGAGGAGTGAAACTCCTCTTTAAAACTCCTTCATAAGATATTAAGAATTTGAATTACATAAAACTATATTGGTGAAGACAAATAAGGTTACCGCTCTTATATCTCATATCTTTTACAGGAATATATTGCAAAACAAAGAATATACATTAATAAGTGTTGAATTTTAGGTATAAATAATTTAAAAAAGGGGTGTGTTTTATGAATATGGTTGTTGATATGTCAAAGTATGTTTTTAATGGTGATGTTATTGATATTGGTGAGGGTAGTTATAATGTAATTTATAATACAATCAAGTGTAGTGATGATGAGATAAGCATTGATTATGTTGAGGATGAGGAAATGATTGAGGATAGGAAATATGATAGTTGTGTTTATTTTCTTACTCTCGGAAAGCTGGTTACTAAAAGAGGAAGAGAAATGATGATAAAAAAAGGTATAAATTTCTTGAAGAATAATGGCACGCTATATCTGTGGGATATAATGAAGGTTAAGCGCGAAAGATTGGATTTAAATTTGAAGATATTGATGCCTGATGATAAAATAAAAGTTATTAAATATGAGAATAAAAACTTGTTTTCTGAGAATAATGAAAGAGACCTCAAATCTATGATAAGTAAGTACTTTAATATAGAAGAGGTGAAAACAAGCGACAGGATTATATTTATAAAAGCTAAAATGAAGGGAATAAACGTATAATGAAAATTTTACTGACAGGTATAAATTCAAGGTATATTCATAGTAATCTTGCTATCAGATATTTGAAAGCTTATACAAAAGATCTTGATGCAGAATGCATAATAAGGGAATATACAATAAACGATAGGATAGAAAATATTCTAGAGTCTATAATCAAGGAGAAAGCTGATGTTGTTGCATTCTCATGTTATATATGGAATATGGAATATGTTAATCAGCTTTCAAAACTTATTAAACTTGTGGATGAAAACATAGAAATACTTTACGGAGGTCCTGAAGTAAGCTTTGATAGTACAGCTGTGCTTGAAGAAAACCCAGGTGAATATGTAATCAGTGGTGAAGGAGAAGAAACATTCAGGGATTTTGTCCTTTACAAATTAAATCAAAAGGAAATTAATAAAATAAAGGGACTGACTTATAGGAATAAGGATGGAGAAATAATAAATAATGGAATAAGGGAAAATATGAATATGGAAAATCTAATATTCCCTTATGAAGAAGATGAAAATCTTGATAACAAGATAGTATATTATGAAGCATCAAGAGGATGTCCCTTTGGATGCAAATATTGCTTGAGTTCAACAGAACATAGAGTAAGATTCCTTGATATAGAGAGAGTAAAAAAGGAACTTATGTATTTCATCAACAAAAAGGTTAAACTTGTTAAGTTCGTTGATAGAACATTCAACTGCAGACATGATTTTTCAATGGCAATATGGAAGTTTCTTATTGATAAGGATACAGAAACTAAATTTCATTTTGAACTTTCAGCGGATCTTTTAAGTGATGATGAAATAGCACTTCTTAATACAGCACCTAAGAACAGGTTTCAGTTTGAAATTGGTGTTCAGACAACAAATGAACAGGTGCTTAAGAATATACATAGATATGTTAAGTTTGACCACTTAAAATCAAAAGTTCTCGGTATTGAACGTGGCAAAAATATAGACCAACATCTTGATCTCATAGTTGGACTTCCTGGAGAGGATTATAAGTCATTTAGGAATTCTTTTAATGATGTGTATTCATTAAGACCTGAAGTAGTTCAAATAGGATTTCTTAAACTGCTTAAAGGTGCAGCAATGAGAGATGAGGCTAAACTGTGGGGGATGAAATATTCACCTTATGCTCCATATGAAGTACTAAGAACTAACTGTGTCTCATATGATGAAATAGTTGAATTAAAGAAAGTTGATGAAATGGTCGATAAATATTATAATTCTGGCAAATTCAAGAATATAGTGAATTATTTGTTGCCAAAGTTTGAGACACCTTTTGATTTTTATCTTTCGCTTGCAAGATTCTATGATGAAAAAGGATATTTTAATAAAAGTATAGGAAATGTGGAATATTATAATGTATTCCATGAATTCAACATGTCCGAACTAAATGGTGAATATCAGGATATATTTGATGAGATAATAAAGTATGATTATCTTATGTTTAATAAAAAGAGATGGTTGCCTCCATTCCTTAAAAGGCATCTAGAAAAAGAAGAAGAAAGAGAAATAAAGGAAGACTTACGAGGAAACGAACCATTTAAGAGAATGCACATTGAAAAATACTCCATAAATATGAAGGAATATCTTGAAAAAGGCAGTATTAAAAATGAATATTACTACTTGATTTATGATGAGGATACAGCAGAAAAAGTCGAATACAAGAAAAATATTTAATGTTTTTTAAATAACATTAAACTTCCTGTGATATTATGCGATAATTTATATGAATTTATTTATACTTGTACTATTGAAAAAATCATAAAAAGTAGTATAATAAAATAAAGTAATTAATACTATATAAAGTATTAATGTATATATGATAAATGGGTTAAAGGTGGTGATAACTTGTCAATAGAAGCGTTAAAGGAAATTAAAAAGTCTGAAGCTGAAGCTGAAAGCATGATTCAAAGTGCTAAGGATAAGAGCAAAGAAATAGTTTCTACAGCTCATACTGAAGCAGAGGAACAATACGTCTCTATCATTAATAACTTCAAAGCAGAATCTAAAAAGATGATGGATGAAGCAGTTAATGAAGGAAATCAGGAAGCTAAGCCTATTTTAGAAAAAGGCGAAGTCGAAGCTAGAAATATCTTGGAAGTATCAGAAGATAAGATTAATAGCGCAGTCAAATTAGTTGTTGAGAGGATAGTGAACATTCATGGCAATAGTTAAAATGAATAAATTCACTTTGCTTTCTTTTGAATCAAATCAAGATAAGATTCTAGAGGAATTACAAGGCTTTGAAGGAGTACAATTTATCGACCTTCAGGATCCAGAAGTAATAAAGGAAAATGAAATTTTTGAAACTCTTGATAAAGGTAAGGCTGGTAAAGACTTATCAGAATATGAAGATTCATTATCAAAGGTTAAATTTTCTTTAGATCTTCTAAAAGGATATGTACCAAAGGAAGGAATGCTTAGTTCAGTTCTAAATGATAAAAAGGTTATATCTTATAAAGATCTTAAAGAGTCTGTTGAGCAAGGTGAATGGAAGAATATTTACCATTCTTTAAAAGAAAAAGATGACAAGATAAGTGAGCTTAACAATGAAAAGAGCAAAAATGAAACAGACATTGAAGGATTTAAGCCATGGCAGAATTTTGATGCGCCTTTAAGCATGCTTAAAGAATTAAAGGAAACATCATATTTTGTTGGAAGCTGTGCTGTTCAATATGAACAGAGTATAGCAAAAGATCTTGAAGAATTAAATGTTCCATACTTTGTTGAACATATTAACAAAACAAGTAAGGATATTTATTTCATGATTTTATGTTCAAAAGAACATGAAGAATTAGTATCAGATGCTATAAAGAAATATGGTTTTAATTCATTACACTTATCATATGATGAATCTCCAAGCAAGATAATAGAATCTTGCAAAGAAAGAATTGCTGAAATTAATGCTGAGGAGGATGCAATCAAGGCTGAAATGGCTAAGTTTGCTGACAAGGTAGAAGTTTTACAATTGGCTTATGAATACTTTACTTCTTTAGTTGAAAGACAGAATGTTAAAGAAAACTTCGTTAAGACTGATAAAGTAACAGCTATAATAGGCTGGAATGAGGTAGACAATAACAAGAAGCTTGAAGAAAGAATAAAGAACATAGTTGGAGATGAATACTATTTAACTTTTGAAGAAGTAAAGGAAGAAGAAAGGGAAAATAATAAAGTTCCTATAAAACTTAAAAATGGCGGCTTTGCAGGTCCATTTGAAAGTATAGTTGCGATGTATGGATTGCCTCAATATAAGGAAGTTGACCCAACACCAATACTTTCTGTATTCTATTTCTTATTCTTTGGAATGATGTTATCAGACGCAGGATATGGTTTAATGATGGCTTTAGTATGTGGATTCGTAATGATGAAGACTAAAGACAGAGAAAAGAAGAACACTTATAAGTTATTTTTCTTCTGTGGACTTTCTACAATATTATGGGGAGCTATATATGGCGGATGGTTTGGAGATTTATTATCTAAGTACTTGGGATTAAATATTCCAATATTAATAAACCCAACTACAGATATAATGACTATGTTTATTATGTCATTAGCATTTGGTATAATTCATATATTTGTAGGTCTTGGAATAAAGGCTTATTTATATGCAAGAGAAAAACAGTATGCTGCAATAGTATTTGATGTAGTATCAATATACTTTATAATAATCGGTGCAGTAATGCTTCTAGCTGGAATGATGGCTGGCATGACAAGTCTTGAACCAGTAGGAAAAATATTATTAATCGCAGGAATAGTAATACTTGTTCTTACAGCTGGTAGAGAATCTAAGTCAATCGTAGGAAAAGCTATTGGAGGACTTAACGGAGTTTACGGACTTACAAGTTACCTTGGAGATATAATTTCTTACTCAAGACTTATGGGACTTGGACTTGCAACTGGATTTATTGCTAATGCATTAAACTTAATAATAAACTTATTCCCAGTACCATTTAGATGGATAATAGGACCAGTTTTATTTATTGCACTTCATGGATTTAACTTAGCAATAAATGCTTTAGGTTCATATGTTCATACAGCAAGATTACAATATCTAGAGTTCTTTAACAAATTCTATGAAGGCGGCGGAAACAAATTTAATCCGTTCAAGCTTTCAAGTAAGTTTGTAAAAGTAACTGATAATAATGATTCAGTAAGCAGATAAGCTTATTAGAAATATATTTATAGACATAACTGTCATATTTAAGGAGGAAATTATTAATGAATACTTGGATTGAATTTTTCGTTAAAAACGGTGGATTAATTTTCGCACTACTAGGAGCTGCATTAGCAGTAGGTTTAGCTGGTATAGGATCAGCAAAAGGTATAGGTATTGCAGGAGAAGCTGCATCAGGATTAATGTCAGAAGAACCAGAAAAGTTTGGTAAATCAATCATCTTAGTTGCACTACCAGGTACACAGGGTCTATACGGATTCGTTATTGCACTTATTCTTTTCACTAAAGTTGGTATAATCGGTGGAGAAGCTCCAGAATTCGCTAAGGGATTATCTTACTTCATGGCTTGTCTTCCAATAGCAATCGCTGGATGGAAATCAGCTATAGCACAGGGTAAAGCAGCAGCTGCTGGTATCCAGGTTTTAGCTAAGAAACCAGATGACGTAATGAAGGGTGTAACTTTTGCAATCATGGTTGAAACTTATGCATTATTAGGATTCGTTGCATCATTATTCATGGTACTATTCATAAAATAGTTTGGAGTGAAGCGTAATGGCAAATTTAGAAAATTTAACAAGTAAAATTCTTCACGATGCAAAAATGCAAAGTGAAGAACTTGTTCAAAATGCAGAAAATGAAAAAGCTAAGATAATTAGCAAAAGAATAGCAGAAGCTAATGAAATTGCTACATCTGGACTAGAAAAAGCTAAATCTGAAGCAGCAACTAGAAAAGAAAGAATAATTTCAAATGCTCATCTACAGGTAAGAAACAAGAAACTTGAATCTAAAGGAAAAGTTATATCAACAGTTTTTGATAAAGCTGTAGAAAACTTAACTCAGTTAGATTCAGAAATAGTGTTAACATATTTTAAAAATGCCATTCTTTCAATGAATATTGAAGGCGATGAAAGCATTATAGTTAATGAAAAAACTAAGAATATGATAACTAATGCTTTTGTATCAGAAATAAATGCTGAATTATCAAAAGCAGGTAAAAAAGGTGAACTTAAATTAAGCAATGAAACTAGAGATATTAAAGGTGGTTTCATTCTAGAGAAAAATGGTATAGAGGTTAACAATACTTTTGAAGCTCTTGTTAATTCTTTAAAAGAAGATTTAGAGTATGAAGTAGCTAATGTACTATTTAATTAAGGAGGGGAATACATGGATAAAGAACAATTTATACCAGTAATTCCAAGGGTTAAGGTATATGAAACCAAACTCCTTGATAAAGCCAAATTTGAGAGAATGATCGAATCAGATACAGCTCAGGAGGCTTTGAAAGTGCTTCAGGAAACTGAGTATGCCAATGTAATGGGCGATGTGAAGAGAGCCGAAGATTACGAAGAAATTCTTAGCAGTGAACTTACTAGAGTTTACGATAATCTATATAGAATCTGTCCTGATACTACTTTAATTGAAATCATGTCATTAAGATATGAGTATCACAACATTAAAGTATTAGTTAAAGGCAAAGTTGCAAAGAAAGATTTTTCAAACATGCTTATCAACTTAGGAAGCACAGATACTGAAAAACTAAAGTTTGCAATAGATAATGAAGCTTATAGAGAATTAGATTCTTTTAAGAAAAAAAGTGTTGAAGAATCAATAGAAGATTTCAATGCTAACAATGATCCTCAGAATATAGATCTTATAATAGATAAATACATGTTTGAGGAAATGGTTTATTTAGCAAAGAAGATTAATGAGAACTTCGTGTTAAAGTATGTTAAGAGCCAGATAGATTTAGCTAATATAAAAACTCTACTAAGAGTTAAGAAACAGGATAAATCAAGAGAATTCTTACAGTCTGTATTAATAAAGGGTGGAGAAGTTTCTACTGATATGCTTGTTTTAATGCTAAATGACTCAGCTGAGAATATTGCAAGCAAGCTATCATATACAAGATATGGAGCAATTTTAAAAGAAGGTATTGAATCTTATGCTAAAACAGGTTCAGTAAGTCTTTTTGAAAAGCTTAGTGATAATTTTATTATGAGTCTTTTAAAAGGCGCAAAGATTATGACTTCTGGAGTAGAACCAATAATCGCATATATCTATGCTAAAGAAAATGAAATTAAACTAATAAGAATTATAATGGTTGGCAAACTTAATAATATTTCTGCGGAAGTAATTAGAGAAAGGTTGCGTGATAGTTATGTATAAGAAGATTGGAGTTGTTGGAGATAAGGATTCAGTTCTAGCATTCAAAGCTCTAGGAATCGATGTGTTTCCAGTAGTTGAAGCAGAAGAAGCTAGAAAAACTGTTGATAGACTGGCAGCGACAGATTACGCAGTCATATTTGTAACTGAACAAGTTGCAAGTACAATAGAGGAAACTATTGATAGATATACAAAACAAGTACTTCCTGCTGTAATATTGATTCCAAGCAATCAAGGAACATTGAATATAGGTATGCAAAGAATTAGTGATAATGTAGAAAAAGCAGTTGGTGTCAACATTTTATAGGAAGGTAGGTTGGTAAGACTTGAAAACTGGTAAAATAATTAAAGTTTCAGGACCTTTAGTTGTTGCTGAAGGTATGGATGAAGCTAATATATATGACGTTGTTAAAGTTGGAGAAAAAGGCCTTATCGGTGAAATCATTGAAATGAGAGGCGATAAAGCTTCAATCCAGGTATACGAAGAAACATCAGGTATTGGACCTGGGGACCCTGTTATAACAACAGGAGAACCACTAAGTGTTGAACTTGGACCAGGACTAATTGAATCAATGTTTGATGGTATTCAGAGACCTCTAGATGCATTCTTAGAGGCAGCAAAGAGCCCATTCTTAATTAAGGGTGTTAGTGTTAAAGCACTTAACAGAACTAAGAAATGGGAATTCACTCCTGTTGCTAAAGCTGGAGATATTGTTTCAGCTGGAGATGTAGTTGGAACAGTTCAGGAAACAGCTGTTGTACTTCATAAGATAATGGTACCTTACGGAGTAGAAGGAACTATTAAAGAAATAAAGAGTGGGGAATTTACAGTAGATGAAACTGTAGCAGTTATAGCAACTGAAAAAGGTGACAAGGAAATTACTTTAATGCAGAAATGGCCTGTAAGAAAAGGTAGACCATTTGCAAGCAAGTTAAATCCTACAGATCCAATGACTACAGGACAAAGAGTTATCGATACATTCTTCCCAGTAGCTAAAGGTGGAGCTGCTGCAGTACCAGGACCTTTCGGAGCTGGTAAGACAGTTGTTCAGCACCAGATTGCTAAATGGGGTGACTCTGAAATAGTTGTTTACGTTGGTTGTGGTGAACGTGGTAACGAAATGACAGATGTTATCAACGAATTCCCAGAACTAAAGGATCCAAAGACTGGCGAAAGTATCATGAAGAGAACAGTTCTTATAGCTAATACTTCAAACATGCCAGTTGCAGCCAGAGAAGCTTCTATATATACAGGTATCACAATAGCTGAATACTTCAGAGATATGGGATACTCAGTTTCAATCATGGCTGACTCTACTTCAAGATGGGCAGAAGCTCTAAGAGAAATGTCTGGTAGACTTGAAGAAATGCCTGGTGATGAAGGTTACCCAGCATATCTTGGATCAAGACTTGCTGATTACTATGAAAGAGCTGGTAAAGTTATATGTTTAGGTAAAGATGGCAGACAGGGAGCTATTACAGCAATCGGTGCCGTATCACCTCCAGGAGGAGATATTTCTGAACCAGTTACTCAGTCAACTCTAAGAATAGTTAAGGTTTTCTGGGGACTAGATGCTCAGCTTGCATATAAGAGACATTTCCCATCAATTAACTGGTTATCATCATATTCATTATATGCTGATACAATAGATAAGTGGATGGACAAGAATGTTAATAATGAATGGTCTGAATTAAGATTACAGGCTATGACAATATTACAGGAAGAATCAAACCTTGAAGAAATCGTAAGACTTGTAGGTATTGATGCTTTATCTGAAAAAGATAGATTAAAACTTGAAGTTGCTAAGTCAATCAGAGAAGATTACTTACAACAGAATGGTTTCCACGAAATAGATACTTATACATCATTAGATAAGCAGTTTAAGATGTTAAAGGTAATTCTTATGTTCTTATCTGAAGGTGAAAGAGCTCTTAAAGCAGGTGTTTACCTAAATAAGATTCTTGAACTTCCAATAAGAGATAGAATAGCAAGAAGCAAGTACGTTACTGAAAGCGAACTTGAAAAGATTGACCAGACAATGGCAGATCTTAAGAAAGATATCGATCAGCTTATCAGCGAAGGAGGGGTTCTAGATGCTTAAGGAATATAAAACAGTTACAGAAGTTGTAGGACCTTTGATGGTTGTTGAAGGCGTTGAAGGCGTTAAGTATGACGAACTAGTTGAAATTGAAATACAAACTGGAGAAAAAAGAAGAGGTAAAGTACTTGAAGTTAATGGCGACAAAGCCATGGTTCAGTTATTTGAAGGATCATCAGGTATCAACCTTAAAGGAACAAAGGCTAAATTCTTAGGAAGACCACTTGAAATTGGTGTTTCTGAAGATATGCTAGGAAGAGTCTTCGATGGTATGGGTAAGCCTAAGGACAATGGCCCAAAGATTATTCCAGAAGAAAGAAGAGATATTAATGGTGAAGCTATAAACCCAATGGCTAGAGATTTCCCATCAGAATTCATTCAGACAGGAATATCTGCTATTGACGGACTTAACACTCTAGTTAGAGGACAGAAGCTTCCTGTTTTCTCAGCATCAGGTCTTCCTCACAAGGAACTTGCTGCTCAGATAGCTAGACAGGCAAAAGTTTTAAACTCTGATTCAAAGTTTGCCGTTGTATTTGCTGCTATCGGTATTACATTTGAAGAAGCTGAATTCTTCGTTGAAGAATTCGAAAGAACTGGAGCTATTGATAGATCAGTTCTATTCATGAACTTAGCTTCAGACCCAGCAATCGAAAGAATTGCCACTCCTAGAATGGCGCTTACTACTGCTGAATACTTAGCTTACGAAAAGGGAATGCACGTACTTGTTATCATGACTGATATCACAAACTACTGCGAAGCATTAAGAGAAGTTTCTGCTGCTAGAAAGGAAGTTCCAGGAAGAAGAGGATATCCAGGATATCTATATACTGACCTTTCTACATTATATGAAAGAGCAGGTAGAATTAAAGGAAAAGAAGGTTCCATAACACAAATTCCTATATTAACAATGCCAGAAGAAGATAAAACTCACCCAATTCCAGACTTAACTGGATATATCACTGAAGGACAGATTATCCTTTCAAGAGAACTTTACAAGAAAGGTGTTATGCCTCCAATAGATGTTTTACCTTCATTATCAAGACTTAAAGATAAGGGTATTGGTAAAGGAAAGACTAGAGAAGACCATGCAGATACTATGAACCAGTTATTTGCTGCATATGCTCAAGGTAAACAGGCAAAAGAATTATCAGCTATCCTAGGAGAATCAGCTCTATCAGATACAGATAAGAAATTTGCTCAGTTCGCTGAAAAATTCGAAAAGGAATATGTTTCTCAAGGATTTGAAACAAACAGAACTATTGAAGAAACATTAACTATTGGATGGAAGCTATTGAAGATCCTTCCAAGAACAGAACTTAAGAGAATTAGAGACGAATACCTTGAAAAGTATATGCCTGCTGGAGAGGAAGAATAATATATGGCTAGGTTGAATGTTAACCCAACTAGAATGGAACTTTCTAAGCTAAAGAAGAGACTTACTACTGCTACTAGAGGACATAAACTTCTTAAAGATAAGCAAGATGAGCTTATGAGACAGTTTATAAATCTTGTTAAATATAACAATGACCTTAGAAAAGAAGTAGAAGGAGAACTTCAGGGATCACTTAAAGACTTCGTTATGGCTAGAGCTGTAATGAGTTCTGAATTCCTTGAAGAAGCTATTTCTATGCCAAAGGAAAGTATCTCTGTTGAAGTTGGTGAGAAAAACGTAATGAGCGTTTCTGTGCCCGTTATGAATTTCAAAAGACAGCTTGAAGGAGATGAAGGAAGTATATATCCTTATGGCTACGCAAATACATCAGCTGAATTAGATGATGCAATAGCAAAATTATATAGTATACTTCCAAAACTTCTAGAACTTGCAGAAGTTGAAAAATCATGCCAGCTAATGGCTGATGAAATCGAAAAGACTAGAAGAAGAGTTAATGCACTTGAATACATGACTATACCACAGCTTCAGGAGACTATAAGATACATCAGAATGAAGCTTGATGAAAATGAAAGAAGTTCATTAACAAGACTTATGAAAGTTAAGTCAATGATTGCAGAAAGAGGCTAAGAGAGCCTAAAAAAGCTGTGTCCTGTGGGGCACAGCTTTTTTTAATGCCAAGAGCCAAATGCCAGATGCCAAATGAAGGAGGAAATGGCCTATGCTTTGCTATGCCATTTCTAAACATAATGGAGGGTGATCCTCCAAACCTTCTGTGAAATTGCTGAACGCAATTCCACCTGCGACTGCATTGGGGGAAGAGGTGATTTATATTTTTGCTCATGAAAAAAGTGTGCTGCTTGTCTAAATCGAAAATTATATTGTTTTGTATTTCATAACAAGTAAATACAATTTAATAATTAGAAAGAGTTTTAAAGAGGAATTTGTCCTCTTTTTGGAACTTGGCATTTGGCATTCTCTTAAAATGATGCTATAATTTAAAAAGATATATAATCAGAAATATTAACTTGAATTTATGAAAAAATTGTATTTGTCCTGTTAGGAGGAAATTATGATAAAGTATTTATATCCATTAATTTCTGCATTAATTATAGTGTTGATTTTAATGCCTTATTTTATAAAGTTATTTAACAAGATTGGATTTATGGATAGACCTACAAAACGAAAGAAACATGACAAGCCAACTCCATTATGTGGTGGAGTTGTAATGTATATTGCCTTTATAGTTGTATATGTGTATATATTTGGACTACATAATCGTGAAAAGGTATATGTTGTTATTGCTGCTACATTAGTAACTGCAATAGGACTTATAGATGATTATTATAAGACAAGAGGTAAGGAATTTAGAATATATCCAAGAGTAATTGTACAGGTGCTAGCTGCGATTATAGTTTATATGTCAGGAATTGTTTTTGAAGGTATTACAAATCCATTTGATGGTACATATCTTATACTTCCAAAAGCATTACAATTTATACTTACAATTACATGGATTTTTGGTGTTACTACAGTTATCAACTGGTCTGATGGTATGGATGGAGTTGCTGGAGGTATAACAGTAATATCAAGCAGTACTTTATGTGTAGTAGCTTTAGCAAAAGCTCAGACTGAGTCAGCTATGATGTCGGTTATTTTAGTAGGTATAATCCTTGGATTTTTAAGATATAATCATTATCCGGCTAAAGTATTTATGGGTGATTCAGGTGCTAACTTTTTAGGATTTATGCTGGCGATAATTGCGCTCGACGGAGCATTTAAGCAGGCTACAGTTGTATCAATATTTATACCAATTCTAGCACTTGGTGTTCCTATATTTGATAATCTTTTTGTAATAGGTAAGAGATTTGTTGAAGGAAAGCCAGTTTATGCTGCTGATAGGAGTCAGATACATTACAGACTTGAGGAAAAGGGTATGAATACTAAGCAGGTTGTTACATTTATTTGTGTGATAAGCTGTGTATTGAGCATGATTTCATTATTGATTTTATATTATAATCTGCACAAGTAGGAACTTATAAATATATAGATAAGAAGAAAGACGGAATTCGTAACACAAGGTTATGAATTTCGTCTTTTTCATATTACATTTTAATGTATAATTTATATTGTATAATGTATAATTCAGGATGAAATCAGTAAACTGATTTTTTTATTATGATGGAGGTTAACCTTGAAACCTCTTAAAAATTAACTAGTTTTTTAAATATAAAAAAAGTGCTGTATGAAATCAATACAACACTAAAATGGGTAGGGAAATTGATGAAAAAAAATTCTATGATTTTATTATAAAAACAAATTGTTATGAAAGTTTTAACAAACTGTAGAATTGTTGTTAAATCTTTATTGTATATAGATTATATGTTTTGTGAATATCTGGATTGTGTTTTATACTATATTACATAAGAATTTTTAAAAAGGGGAATTATTATGAAGATTAAGAATTTATTTGAAGATAAAAAAGTTGTGCTTTCATTTGAAATATTTCCACCAAAGCCAACAAGTAAAATTGATACTGTATATAATACTATAGAGGAGTTAGCAGTATTAAAGCCAGATTTTATTAGCGTTACATATGGATCAGGCGGATCTATGACTAGTAACAGAACAGTTGAATTATCTTCTTTAATAAAAGAAAAATATGATATTGAAACTATAGCACATTTGACATGTATAAGTTCAACACAAGATGATATTAAGAAGACAATAGATGAACTTAAAGCAAAGAACATTGAAAATATTTTAGCTTTAAGAGGAGATGTACCAATAGATAAAGTTTCAGGAGGAAGTTTTAATTATGCCACAGACCTTATAAAATATGTAAAGGATATTAGTGATTTAGGTATTTCATCAGCATGTTATCCTGAAGGGCATATTGAAAATAAAAATTTAGATGAGTCTATAAAAATAATTAAGATGAAGGAAGATATGGGTGCAGAACACTTCATTTCTCAAATGTTCTTTTCTAATGATGCATATTATGATTTTATGAACCGAATTTATAGAAATAATATAAAGTCACCAATCGAAGCAGGAATAATGCCTGTAACCAATAGAAAACAGATTGAAAGAATGGTACAACTATCAGGAGCAAGTTTCCCATATAAGTTTTTGAAGATCATAGACAAATATGAGAATTCTCCAGAAGCACTTGAGCAGGCTGGCATATCATATGCAACAGAGCAGATAATAGATTTAGTGTCATCAGGTATTCGAGGTATACATTTATATACTATGAACAAACCTCATGTAGCAAAGAAGATTGTTGAATCAATAAAACCTATTCTAGATGCTCTAAATAGAAGTGAGAATTAGATGATATATGAATAAAGATAATATTATTATGGATAAATCTGAAGTATTAAGATATATGGGATATAAAGGACAGAAAATAGATGATATTCTTGATAAAACTATAGATTCAGCAATAGAAGAGATAAAAGAAATTAGTAATCCTAAATACATTTATAAAGATTATAGCTTGGGAAAAACTGATGGTATTATTACTTTTGAGAATAGTTCAATTTCATTGAGTGGAAATAGTATTAATAAGCATTTAAAGAATAGCACAATAGCCGTTGTAATGTCAGCAACTTTAGGAAATATAGTCGATGCTAAAATAAGATACTATGAAAAAATAGATATGCAGAAAGCAATTATACTTGATGCATGTGCAACTGAATTTATTGAAAAAATCTGTGATTATGTTGAAGAGGAAATAAGAGATAAGTTTAAAAATCAAGGAAGGATAACTTTTAGGTATAGTCCTGGCTATGGAGATTTAACACTTGATTGTCAGAAGAGTATTATAGAAAGTTTAAGAGCAGATAAATTTATTGGGCTAACATGTAATAGGTGTAATTTGTTAATACCAAGAAAATCAGTTACAGCGATAATTGGTATTGTGGATAATGGAAAGGATATAAGTAATATTAAAGGGTGCGAGTATTGTAAACTTAATAAAACATGTGCTTTTAGAAAGGGAGGAAAAGTCTGTGGCAATAGATAGAAATGATATAAATAATAAAATAATATTACTTGATGGTGCAATGGGAACAATGCTTCAGAGTGCAGGAATGCAGGATGGTAAAATTCCAGAAGAAATGAATATAGAAAGCAGAGAAATTGTAATAGATATCCATAAGAAGTATATAAGTGCTGGTGCAGATATTATTACTACTAATACCTTTGGAGCAAACAGAATAAAGCTTGAAAAGTCAAAATATGAATTAGAAGAGATAATAAGAGCAGCGGTTCATAATGCAAAGGAAGCTGCAAAAGAATTTGAAAATGTAAGTATTGGGCTAGATATTGGTCCTATAGGTGAGTTACTGGAACCTATGGGTACCCTTAGTTTTGATGAAGCATATGAAACATTTAAGGAAGTTGTTATGCTTGGAGAAAAATATAATGTGGATTTATATTTGATAGAGACAATGACAGACTTAAGTGAAGCAAGAGCAGCTGTATTAGCAGTAAAAGAGAATAGTAGTAAGCCTGTATTCTGTACTATGACTTTTGATGAGAGTGGGAGAACTTTTACAGGAGTATGTCCTGAATCAATGTGTATTGCACTTAATGCACTTAATGTTGATGCAGTAGGAATAAACTGTTCTTTAGGACCAAAGGAGATGGTACCCGTTGTAGATAAAATACTTGAGTTTTCAAAATGTCCTGTAATAATTCAACCGAATGCCGGTCTTCCTGTAAGTGTTAATGGAAAAGTAGTTTATAATGTTAAAAAAGAAGAGTTTGCAGAATATGTTATAGACTTTGTAAAAAAAGGTGCGAGTTTAGTAGGTGGATGCTGTGGGACTACTGATGAGTATATTCAGTATTTAAAATCCAAGCTTAAGGGTGAAAGTAAAGCACAGAGAAGCAATAAACAAATTTCAAGAGTATGTACAGCTACAAGATTTGTAAATATTGAAGGCGTAAAAGTTGTTGGTGAAAGGATAAATCCTACAGGTAAAAAGTTATTTAAAGAAGCTCTTAGAAATAATGATTTAGACTATGTTGTGAGAGAAGCAATAACTCAAGTTAAAAATGGTGCAGATATCCTTGATGTTAATGTAGGCCTACCAGAAATAGATGAAAAAAAGTGTATGGTTAATGTTGTGAAAGAAATACAAAGTGTAACTGATGTGCCTCTACAGATAGATTCTACTGATTGTAAAGTTATAGAAGAAGCTCTTAGAGTATATAACGGAAAGGCTATTGTAAATTCTGTTAACGGGACAGAAGAATCATTAAATAATGTATTACCAATTGTGAAAAAGTATGGTGCAGCAGTTGTGGCACTTGCATTAGATGATAATGGACTGCCAAAGAGTGCAGAAGAAAGAATTGCTATTGCAGCAAGAATTGTTAAAAGAGCGGAAGAAATAGGTATAAGCAGAGAGGATATTATTATAGATGCCTTGACATTAACAGTTTCAGCACAGCAGAATCAGGCTAAGGAAACAGTTAAGGCAGTAAAATATATAACTGATGTATTAAAGCTTAAAACAATACTTGGAGTTTCTAATATATCATTTGGTCTGCCTAATAGAAATCTATTAAATAGAACATTTCTTACAATGTGTTTAAACAGTGGGTTGACACTTCCCATAGTGAATCCAGGCAGCAGTGAAATCATGGATACTATAATGGCATATAAAGTATTTAATATGGAAGATGTTAATGAAGAAAATTACGTGAAACATTTTGCAGTTAATCAAGATGAAAAAACTACAACTAAGGAAAGAGATACAGCAGACCTTAAAGAAATAGTTATTGAAGGACTTAAAGATGAAGCGGCTAAAGCAACAGAAAGCCTTTTGCAGGAAAAAAAAGAACTGGAAGTTGTAAATGAGTATCTAATACCAGCATTAGACATTGTAGGAGAAAGGTATGAAAAAGGTATAATATTTTTACCGCAGCTTATTGGTTCTGCAGAAACAGTTAAAAAATCATTTGAAGTATTGAAACAAAGTCTTAAAAGTAAAGAGAGTGGTTCTTTATCTAAAGGAAAAATTATTATGGCAACTGTTAAGGGCGATATACATGATATAGGCAAAAATATAGTCAAGGTTATTCTTGAAAATTATGGTTACGATATAATGGATTTAGGTAGGGATGTTAATCCAGAATATGTAGCTGAAATGGTGCAAAAACATGATGTGAAACTTGTAGGGCTTAGTGCATTGATGACAACTACAGTTAAAAACATGGCTATAACAATAGAGAAAATTAAAGATAAAAAACAAGATTGTAAAGTATTTGTTGGTGGTGCAGTGCTTAATGAGGAATATGCAAAGATGATAAATGCAGATTTCTATGCAAGAGATGCTAAAGAGTCAGTAAAAATCGCAGAAAGTGTATTAAGAAAACATTAAGAAATTTAAGAACAATTTATTAAGCTTTCGTTTTTATAATAAAAGCATAGTAAAAAAAAGTAGGAGTGATTTTTAATGAAAAGTAAGCAAAAGGCATTTTTATCTTCATTAATTCCTGGTTTAGGCCATATTTATATAGGACTGAAAAGCAGGGGGGCAATATTTATACTAGGATTTATATTTCTTATTTCAGTTTCACATATTTCATACGGTTATGATGGAAGCTTAGGCGGGTTTTTTCATGGCTTTACCATGTATAGAATTGTAAATATATTAACAGGACTTGCATATTTTGCATCTATACTGGACTGTTTGATCTGCTATGACAAAATTTTTGCTGGAAAAATAGATATCAATGATGAGAAAAGAGAAAAGATTGAAAATAGAAGACTTATATCAATGTTTTTAAGTATCCTGCCAGGATGTGGACATTTCCTTCTTGGTAAAAGCATAAAAGGCAAAAATTATCTTATGATTTTTATACTCTTATATCTACTTAGCAGTATTGCTGGTATGGAAATGTTCAGAATAGGAATTATAATTCTTATTATTTTATGTATACTTGATATTTATAACGAAAAAATATCTCTTGATGTAAATAAGCAGGAAAAAGAAGAAGATTATTCTGATAAATTCAGATATATCTTTATAGGAGCAGGTGCTGTACTTGTTATATACACAATTATTTATGGAATTACAAATTTTCTTTCTTATATTGGATATACTGACATTGTAACCAATATAAACTATGCTTTTAATTTAAGCATGAATCTTCTTATTGGCCTTGTATTAGGTTTTGTTCTTATCAGAGAAGGATATAGATTTGCAGAAAAAAGAGAAAAAGAACTAGATGCAACTATTCAAAAAGAACACCAGGAAGAAATAGACAGGGAATCAGAAGAAAATTTATGATGAAAAATCTTATTGTATATGCAATAATATAAATATCATAAAAAAATATGTATTAAAGACGGTATCAATAACAGCAGTTTAACAAACCTGATAAATATAATTTGTAGGTTAGTTTAGAGAGTAGAACAAAGAGAGTAGAGACAAGGATAAAACTCCTTGAAGGAAGTTTCTATATTAAGAAGACAAGTTCCTCTTAATATCTCTTTAAAATGCTAGGTATTGGAGGTTTGGAGGTGAAACCTCCATTAAGATTTAGAAATTTATGAGTGTAACGAATAAATTCCATCCAGTTCTCTTATCTCTGCTCTCATATCTCAAATCTAGTTTTATTGTTTTGGTATTAGTCTTATAACTAAAAGAAAAGGAGATTACATATGGCAATAAGAGAAATAATTCAGCTTGGTGATGAAAGACTTAGAAAAGTCTGCGATCCAATAAATACAATAGATGAAGAAACTAAAAAACTTTTTAAGGATTTAAAAGATACGTTATATTCGGTAGATGGAGTTGGACTAGCAGCCCCACAGATAGGTATAACTAAAAGAGTAGTGTTTATAGATTTAAGAGATGGTTCAGAGCCAATATTACTTATAAATCCAGTGATAACTAAAGCAACAGGAAATGAAGAAGGATATGAAGGATGTCTTAGCTACGTTGACTATGAAGGTTTAGTAGAAAGACCAACTTATGTAGAAGTTGAAGCTTTAGATGAAACAGGCAAGAAGAGAAAATATAAAGGTGAAGGTCTTTTAGCAAGATGCTTCTGTCATGAAATAGATCATCTTCAGGGAATAATGTACGTTGATAGAGCTAAGGAAATGTATGAACTTGTTGAAGAGGACGATGAGGAATAGTTCAGAATTAACAATTGAAAATTAAAAATTAACTGTAAAATGTTCAATATACATAAAAAATAGAAACAGCGGTTAAATGCTGTTTCTATTTTTTTAGAGGTATTTTTGAAGGAAATGTATCTAATAAAGCATTTTGTTTTTTTAAGTCCTGTACGACTATTTCCCTGCTTTTTGTTGTTAGCTCATTTTCATTTAAAAACTTATTACCCATCTTAAGTCCAGTTTCAATGTATTTGTATGCTTCTGTGAGAAGCTGATCATCATTCTGGACCATAATTTTATCTTTGATATTAATAAATGTTTCAGAAACTTTGCCAATAAGGGAAGCTTCATCTTTGCTTTTCCCGCCAAGGTCTATGATTCTGTTTATTATATCTACAGCAGAAGATTTAAATTGCAGCTCTATATCCTTTAATAGACTTAAATTTTTTTCTTCTTTAGCCATAGAAACATAATGCTCAAAGGTATTAATGGCCATATATATTCCTTCTAGATATTTATTAAGATTCTTTATATCTTTATCAACCTCTACCAAAACAATCATCCTCTCATAATAATTTCAGTATTATTATCTGCTATGAGAGGATTATTATACAAAATAAGTTGCTGGTTTAAGATATTTTTTACAAAACAATTTAATCTGCTTAATAAAGTTGAATTCAGTATTATAATGTATTATTTATATTGTATAATGTATAATTAAGGTTTAAATTCATGAGCGTAGCTTCATGAATTTCCAAAATAATGGAAATCTCTGTGTTTGCAATTTAAAGAGTTATAAAGAGTTTTAAAGAGGAATTTGTTCTCTTTTTGGAACTCCATAAGGAGTTCAATCCGAAATTATACAGTATACATTGATTACTAAATCTATACTTTATTTAGTACTTATAATTGGAGTATATAGAAAGCTTATTTCTGCAAAGACATAATAGTGTCTATATATTCAATCATTCTATCTTTCCATGATGGCAATTCAATATTAAAAGATGATTCCATTAGGTCTGTATTTAAGAGGCAGTCTTTTGGTCTTGGAGCTAGTGCTTTTAATGTTGATGCTGGAAGCGGAAAGACTTCTTTACTGCAGCCTATCTGGGAGAAGATATACTTTACTATATTTGATTTTAATTCCGATCCTTTATTTGTACAGTTATATATTCCATATGATTCACTATTTATCATTGATAAAACTACTTTCGCAAGATCTCCTAAATAAGTTAGGTTGACTTTCATATCAGCAACCATGAATATAGGTATATTTTTTTTGTCGATTATTTTTTTGACAAAACATTTTTCTCCACCAAAACACCAGGATGTGCGTATTATATAATATTTTTTGCATAGTGTTCTTATAAGGTTTTCGCCAGCAAGTTTTGATTTGCCAAATATATTTACAGGGTCGCATATGTCTTGTTCGAAATGTGAAGAATTTTCGCTGCTTCCGTAAACCTGAGCACTTGAAATATAAATTAAAGGTATATTTTTTTTTGAACAGGCAATAGCAACATTCATAGTACCTAGAGTATTAATTGAATATGATATGTCTTCATTTTTTTCGCAAAAATCAACATCCGCTATGCCAGCTGAATCTATAACAAAATCAGGAGAATTGTTTGAGATAAAGTCTATTACCTCATTTTTATTTGTTATATCAATATCTTTTCTACCTGTCTCGATTACTTCGTAATATTTATTGAGGCTTTTAGTAAGAAAACCACCAATGTTTCCACTAGAGCCCAATATTAAAATTTTCAAAATCCTCACCTCATAACTTTAGTTTATAAAATAGATTTGAGATATAAGAGTAGAGATAAGAGAACTGGATGGAATTTATTCGTTACTCTCATAAATTTCTAAATCTTAATGGAGGTTTCACCTCCAAACCTCTTAAATTGTATAATTAAAGAGTTTTTAAGAGGATTTGTCCTCTTATTTAAGCAGGCATTCCAAATCTTTGATTTGGCATGTTCGCTTACGTCTTGACCAAGCAGGCATTCCAAATCTCTGATTTGGCATGTTCGCTTACGTCTTGACCAAGCAGGCATTCCAAATCTCTGATTTGGCATGTTCGCTTATCTAATGTTCATATCTCTTCGTTCTTATCTCATATCTTGAAAAAATACTTATATGATATTTATATGATATATAGTAGTGAAATATTGACAATAAAAGTTAGTTAAATTACAATAAATAAGTTATGTTTTAAGGAGGTGGTTTTTTATGAACAAAGAGCAGTCACTTGCATTTGAAAAGGAGCATTTGCGTGAAGTGAAAGAATGGCTTAAGGATTACATTAGTAAGAAGATGATGGAGCAAGAGGAGCTTGAGAACAGAATTGCAGTTATGAAGAAGGCTTCTAAGGGAAGTTACAGCTATGAACTTGAAACTAATGAGCAGCTTTATAATCTTGTAAAGAAGAATGTATCGAAATATACTGAATCTAAAGTGCAGCCGTATTTTGCAAGAATAGATTTTAGAGAGTATAAGAGAGAAAAGGAAAGCCTATATATAGGTAAGAATTCACTTGGTGATGTAGATACAGGTGATGAAAAGGTTATTGACTGGCGTTCTCCAATTGCTGATCTATACTACAGTGGCACTGAAGGAAAAGTGTACTATAAAGCACCATGCGGAGTAATAGATGGTGAACTTTCATTAAAGAGAAAATTCCTTTTTGAAGATGGTGAAATAAAAGATATTTTTGATGAAAGTATAAATGAAATAATAATCAATAATCTTAACGAAGAAGGAAGCGAACTAGTGGATGAATTCCTTAAGATCAACCTTGAAAAGAGCAGCGGAAACAAGCTCAAGGATATTGTTGCAACAATTCAGAAGGAACAGAATGAGATTATAAGATTGGATAAAAATACTCCTATTATTGTGCAGGGTGCAGCTGGTTCAGGAAAAACTACAGTGGCATTACATAGGTTGGCATATCTTCTTTACAGATATAAGGAAAATATAGGTGGAGAAAACATACTTGTGCTTGCACCTAACAGTATATTCCTTGATTATATATCTGATGTGCTTCCAAGCCTTGGTGTTGAGAAGGTTATGCAGAGTACTATTGAGGAATTTTTGCTTAAGATTATGGGAAGCAAAGGAAAGATTATATCAAAAGATGACAAGCTTTCAAGACTTCAAAAAGCTGATGAAAAAGAGAGAAAAGATATTATAGAGGAATGTGGTTTTAAAGGTTCACTGCTTTACAAGAATATGATTGACAGATATATTAAGATTCTTGAAGTTCAGGAGGCAAAAGTTGAGGATATAAAGATTGACCAGTGGATTCTGTTTAAAGCAGATGAGATTAAAAGATTATTCATGAATGATATGTCAAACCTATCTATAAACAAGAGAAAAGAAGAAATAAAAAGATATTTTTCAAAGAAACTTAAGGAAACTGTAGGCAAGACATGCAGCAAGATAGAACTCTTCTATGAGTTTAAAATAAATAAGTGTAAGAAAGAAATGGAAGATGGGCCGGAAAGAAGAAAAGCACTTATAGCTATTTATGATGAGAGAGATGGAATTAAAAAAGATATAGTTAAACACAGCAAGGTTGTACTTGATGATTATTTTAATAAATGGCTTAATAAAGACAGCAGAGATTTATACAGGAAGTTTTTAAGTTATGAAGAGCGTTTTGGCGAGCTTACAGATGGAATAGTAGAAGAATCATTGTGGAATAATATAAGAGAAAATACATTAAAAACACTTGATGAAGGTCTTATAGATGCTGATGATTGTGCTGCTATGGCATATCTTAAGATGAAGGTTCATGGTCTTCCTAAGATGGCAGAAATTAAGCATATAGTTATTGATGAGTCTCAGGATTATTCTCCATTTCAGTTATATACAGCATCACTTATAGCTTCAGGAAAGTCCATGACAATTGTTGGTGATATTGGACAGGGTATATATTACTATAGAGGTATTAATGACTGGAATGATGTAATAAATGGTGTATTCGAAGGCAAGTGTAGTTATAAAATGCTTACTCAGAGTTATAGAAGTACTATAGAGATTATTGAGTTTGCAAACAAGGTGCTTTTAAAACAGAAAGCAGATATGAAGCCTACAAAACCAGTAATCAGACATGGCATGAAGCCACAGGTAGAAAGCTATATTTCAGATGATGAACTTATAGAAAAAGTTAACAGTGCAGCAGATAAGGTATTAGGTGATGGTAAAAAGAGTATTGCCATTGTATGCAGAACTTATGATGAATGTAAAAAAGCTGCTTCTGTTCTGAAAAAGAAAAACAGTAAATTTAAGTGGAAGTTAATAAAAGAAAATGATAAATCTATCAAGGATGATTTTATCATAATACCTTCACATCTTACAAAGGGACTTGAGTTTGACTGTGTTATTGTTTATGATTGCAGTAATGTAAATTATACTGAAAGTGAATTTGATAAGAAGCTGTTATATGTAGTGCTTACAAGAGCACTTCATTATGAATTTGTTTTTTATAAAGATAAATTTACAAAACTTCTTGAATAATAAATAAAATAAGATAATATATGAAGGGTACACATATATTATTATTGCAATAAATTATAAAGAAAAATTAATGAAAAGGTTATAAGTTGATATACATTTGGTATATATTATAATAGCAAGAGAAGAAAGGTGAGACTCGAAGATGGAAGAAAAAGAAATAATGTGTTTTAGAGATGAAGATGGAAATAAAATTGAAATGGAAGCTGTAGCTAAGATTTATGTTGAAGAGAAAGAATATCTTATTCTTTCTCAAGTTGGAGAGAATACTAATGAAGATGATGCATGCATATTCAGAGTTGATAATGTAGATGGAAGCGAAGAACTTAACCTTGTAGAAGAAGATAAGGAGTTTGATACTGTAAAGAAAGAATATAAGAAGCTACTTTATAATAAATAGGAGGATAGTGTATTATGGATAAAGATGCGATTACTGAATTTTTATTGGAAAATGGGTTATCTGATGTTGATATTGTAAAAGAAGGAGAAAACTATGTTACTATGTCATTCTTTTACGATTTTGATAAGGATGAGATAGATGCAGCACGTTCTTATGCTACTGAAGAAGGCGATTATGATGAGAGCAGCATTGAGTGGTATAGTGAATTCTTTCTGCCATATCTTACTGATATAGCAACAGATAATGTTTCTGATATATTAGGAGATTTAGCTGATGAATTTTCTTGTGAATTTGATATGAAACAGGAAAGCTTAGATGCATCAGGTTATGATTCTATGAAATTCTATGTGGCATTGAGCGATGAAGAACTTGATACAGATTCGCAGGATTATTTTTAATAATTGCACCATTAATATACATTGATTTTATAATAAAATATGCTATAATTAAATTATAAATCCTGAGATGTGCGCGAAGCTTATAGTATTCAACCTACATTAGATTTTCGGGATTCGCAATACTTCTATGGATGACGGACTCCAGTAATTCACTTTATGTGGCGGGAGATGTCAAAAGTAGAATGAGGGAAACCCACCTGCGAGAGGCAGGTATGAATTTATAGGTGTGACGGCATGTTGGGACATAGTTTGAGTTAATATGGACTTTACAATTGTATTGTAAAGTCCATTTTGTTTTATAGATAAGAAAAGTAATTATTATTCTTGAGCATTCCCCAGATAGAATCCTATATTCATTTTGGCGTATTTTGGTATATGCACATATTTTATAAATAATGCTAAATTATAGTGAGGGGATGTGTGAAGGTGATTATGGATAAATTTAGGTGCTACAAGGTGGCTTTTATTTCAGGATTATCAGTTGTGTTAATTACTATTGTATCACTGGGTGTATATGAGCAGAACGAAAAACAAAAAAGGATTGCGGCAGAAAATATAAGAATTGCTGCACAGAAAAAAGCTGATAAACAGAAAAATGAAAAACTTAAAAAGCTTGAGGAAGAAATGAAAAAGAGGATAGAAGAAAAGATCAAAGATGAAGAAACTCACGCTTACGCGAGTTTCAAAATATGAATTAAAAAGGTGTCCAAAAGCTTGGACACCTTTT
This sequence comes from Inconstantimicrobium porci, assembly GCF_009696465.1. Classification (GTDB taxonomy): domain Bacteria; phylum Bacillota; class Clostridia; order Clostridiales; family Clostridiaceae; genus Inconstantimicrobium; species Inconstantimicrobium porci. Next base: position 57,116 of record NZ_VULX01000001.1, read on the forward strand.
TGCTAGGCTGCTATTAATTTTCTTAGGGATATTTTATTACTACTTCTTTTTATTTTATATTTTTTATATAGTAATGATTGATAAATAACAATGGACTTATCAAGGTACTGGCTCACATATATGACAAGTCTATTGCGTGGAGATAAAAATTTTAAAAGCGAATTTAGCAGCCACTTTGTGTAACAAATTTTTAGGAACAATATTTTTTTGCTCATAAAAACACCTCCGATATTTATTAAGTTATTACTCTTTCATTATAGCAGAATGAAGATAAAAAGGAAATTTTTTTCATCTACAATATATGACAAAAATGTCTAAATAATGGTAAAAAGAGCTAGTATAAGCTATGGTGAGTTTATTTACATATAATGTAAATAACACCGAAATGTAGAAAGACCTCATTTTGTAAAAAATGGAAAAGTCGAAAAGGAATAAATATTGAGACAAATATGAATAATAATAGTTGATTAATATTGGAATTGAATGTAAAATTAAAGTGAATTTAATGCATAAGATAAGGAGATATACGATGAGTTTAAGCGAAATGGAATTAATACAGAGAATAAATGAACTACATAGAAAATCTAAAGAGCAAGGTTTAACAGCTGAGGAAAAAGAGGAACAGGCAGCTCTTAGAAGACAGTATATAGATAATATTAAAAATAATGTTAGGGCTCAGTTGCAGACAGTGAAGCCTAATAACTCAAGAAAAAAGTAGGTGAAGGATATGGTCTCTGTTAATGTAGAACAACTAATAAAAGATTTTGATATGGAAATCTTAGCTGAAGGTCCTAAAAACGTAAACATAGATGTTAACGATATAAATAGGCCGGGGTTACAGCTTGCAGGGTTTTATAATTATTTTGCGCCTGAAAGAATTCAGGTCATTGGTAAAGCTGAGTGGAGTTTTCTTGATGATATGTCTATTGATATGAGAAACAAGAGAATAAAAAAATTTTTCAGCTTTGATATAAAAACTCTTATAATTACAAGAGGTCTTGAGCCACATGAAGAACTTGTAGAAGCTGCACGAAGAAAAAAAATATGGCTTATGAGAACAAACATGACAACAACTAAGTTTATTAGTAAGATGACAATATACCTTGCTGATAAACTTGCACCTGAAACAAGACTTCATGGTGTACTTGTAGATGTATATGGAATAGGTATATTAATTACAGGTGAAAGCGGAATTGGTAAGAGTGAAACTGCTCTTGAACTTATAAAGAGAGGGCATAGACTTGTAACTGATGATGCAGTAGACATTAAGGAGATAGATGGTGAACTTATAGGGACTTCTCCTCATATTACTTTTGGTATGCTTGAAGTAAGGGGAATGGGAATAATAGATGTTTCCGCTTTATATGGACTTAGTTCAGTACTTAGTGATAAAGAAATCAAGCTAGTGATGAATTTAGAGCACTGGAGAGATGATGGTGATTATGATAGACTTGGAATTAATGCAGAATATATGAATATTCTTGGGGTTCCAATAAGAAAAATGTCAGTGCCAATTAGACCAGGAAGAAATGTTGCGGTAATAATTGAAGCTGCAGCAGCTAATTACAGATACAACTTAATGTCTCAGGTAAGCCCTGTAGACATTATTGAAAGCAGAATGGCAGAGGAAGAAGAAAAATCTTGAATTGATAATAACAACTAAATGGTGTAAAATTATTATTAAAGTAATATTATTTGTGGCAGAATATTAAAAATATAGGGGGTTTTTAGATGAATACTAAAGATTTAGAAAAACAATCAGTTAATGCATGGACAAAATATAGTGAAGATGATTTAAAAAAGGTTTTTGAATTATCTGAAAGATACAGAAAGTTTATGTCAGTATGCAAAACAGAAAGAGAATGTGTTACAGAATTAATAAAGACTGCTGAAGAAAATGGTTTTAAGGATCTTAAGGATGTTATAGAAAAGGGAGAAAGCTTAAAGGCTGGAGATAAGGTTTATGCTAACAACATGGGTAAGAACCTTGCTCTATTTGTAATTGGTACAGAAAGCCTTGAAAGCGGTCTTACAATACTAGGTGCACACATAGATTCACCAAGATTAGACTTAAAGCAGAATCCATTGTATGAAAGTAATGAACTTGCACTTCTTAAGACTCACTATTATGGTGGAATAAAAAAATATCAGTGGGTTACTTTACCATTAGCAATGCATGGTGTTGTTGTAAAGAAGGATGGTGAAGTAGTAAACATAGTAATTGGAGAAGACGATAATGATCCAGTTATCGGAGTTTCAGACCTTCTAGTACATTTATCAGCAGATCAGATGAATAAGAAAGCTTCACAGGTTATTGAAGGAGAAGCATTAAATGTTTTATTCGGAAGCATTCCTTTAAAGTATGCTGATAAAGAAGTTAAAAATACAGTAAAAGCTAACATCTTAATGATGTTAAATGAAAAGTATGGAATTGATGAATCTGACTTTATATCAGCAGAACTTGAAATAGTTCCGGCTGGAAAAGCTAGAGATTATGGATTTGATAGAAGCATGATAATGGCTTATGGACACGATGACAGAATATGTGCATATACTTCATTTGAAGCATTACTTCAGATTGAAAACCCTAAGAAAACTTGCTGCTGCATCTTAGTTGATAAAGAAGAAGTGAACAGTGTAGGAGCTACGGGAATGCAGTCAAGATTCTTCGAGAACACAGTATCAGAATTACTTGATAGAACTACATCATATTCAGATTTAAAGGTAAAAAGAGCTATGGCTAACTCAAAGATGCTTTCTTCTGATGTAAGTGCTGCATTTGATCCAAATTACCCATCAGTGATGGAAGATAAAAATTCAGCATTTTTAGGAAAAGGTATTGTATTTAATAAGTATACAGGATCAAGAGGAAAGTATGCTTCTAATGATGCTAACCCTGAATTTATGGCTGAGATAAGAAATGTTATGGATAAGAATAACGTTGTATGGCAGACTGCAGAACTAGGTAAAGTTGATCAAGGTGGCGGTGGTACAATCGCTTATATACTAGCTCAGTACAATATGAATGTTATAGATGCTGGTATAGCTCTACTTAACATGCATTCACCTTGGGAAATTGCAAGTAAGGCTGATATCTATGAAGGATATAAGGCATATGTTGCATTCCTAAAAGAAATGTAGAATGAAAAAGAAAATTAGATTTTTATATAAAATTTAGTCACAAATAAAGAAACTCTTTTATATACTATAGTACTTAAGATACTACAGATATAAAGGAGTTTTTTGTATGAGCAAAGAAAGATTTAGAAACTATGGTCTCTGGGCTGCTATACTTGCTCTAGTACCAATGGTTCTAGAATTGTTTGGAATTACTTTGGTGCCAGAAAAATATAAGGAAGTCTGCATGGCAGTACTTTCAATACTAGTTATGGCGGGCATACTAAATAATCCCAATACAGAATGCAAGTGGTTCCTAGATGATTCATGCAAAGCTGTACCTGACAATAAACCAGAAAAACTTGATGAGCCTATAGAAAAACAAGAAGAGAAAGAGGAATAGCTAAGTGAATAAACAGAAGAGAAAAAGCTACTAATTATAATAATCTAAATATATGATGAGCTTCTGTAATAACTAAAAGTCTGATGAAAGCTTTTAGTATTAAGCTTTCATCAGATATTTTTATGTTGAGAAATTTAAGAATTATAGAATTTTAAGAATTCATCTATATATTTTTCGGGCATTTTCATGTCACCGATATCACCGTGTTTTGAATCATTATCATCTATCCCGTGAAAATCGGACCCGCAAGTACAAAGCAGATTGTTAACATTACAGATACCGGAAAGTCTTTCAGTATCCTTCTTGAAGTTTTGGAAATAGTAAGCTTCAAAGCCGTCAAAACCCATTGATAGAAAGTCAGTAATTGGAGATTTCTTTATTAAAACAGGATGGGCCAAAACAACAACACAGTTATACTTTTTTAATAATTTAATACCTTCTTCAGTTGATATTTTTTCATTGGGAACATATGCCTTTGAATTGTTGCAGATAAAATTGTCAAAAATATAATCCCATTCGTAGTTATAACCAGCGTCAATAATAGCTTTTGCAATATGAGGTCTTGCAACTACACCATTAGCAAGTGAAAGTACTTTGTCTACGTCAAGTTTAATGTTGTAGTATGTATCAAGATTATGTATTATCTTAATAGCTCTTTCTTTTCTCTTCTTGTTAAGATCACTTAAAAATGAAGCAAGTTCACTGTTTTTATAACTGTCATCTTTGAAGTATCCAAGCACATGGATACTTTCATTATTATGGAATGTAGACAGTTCAATTCCTGGTATGAATATCATATCTTTATTCTTTGCTTCTTCTAAAGCACTACTTAATCCTTTTATTGTGTCATGATCTGTAAGAGCAAGTATTTTTACGTTATTTTTATATGCACGATTAATTATTTCTGCAGGTGAGTATTTACCATCTGATGCATTGGAATGGCAGTGAAGGTCAATTTTTGTTGTATTCATAAGATACACTCCTTAATTTATTAATTTTTAATAGTTCGTTTTTGATAAATATATAATACTACAAAATATATTGTAATAAAAAGTATAATGGCATGAAAACTTCTGAAAATATAGAAAAAACCATGTAATTTGTAAAAATTAGCGAATATTAAGTTCCATTTAGAGTCTTTTATGTTATAATCATATATATAATTTGTGACATAATAATAAATAAGAATAAAAGATGTTATTTTGGTATTTAATTGATAATATGACATAACAAAATGACTATTTGGGGGGCAGACAAAATGGGGTTAAAATTAAAAAGAAATAAATTGACAAGTTTTAAATGGAAGAATAAGTTTCGTGGTAATAATAAAGGTATAATTGGGAAAAGCGTGAAGAATGTTAAAATGTTATTTAAAAATAAAATAGCATATAAACTTACAATTTGTTTTTCAGCAACTGTTGCAATTGCGTTAATTACTTTTGGTATCTCTTCAGTGATTAAGGTAAGCAGCGAATTTGAAAAGAACATTATGGTTACAAGCAGCCAGACACTTAAGGAAATTGATAATGGCTTTTCAAAATACTTCAATATAATCTCATCAGAGGTGGGTATGCTTTCAAAATGTTCATACATACAGTCAGCAGGAACAGATCGTAACAGTATACAGAGTGTGCAGAAACTTCTGATGGCTGCAGGCAGTGCCAATGATAATATTGCTAATTCAGGATTTGCTTCAGAAGACGGAATATTGATAGAGGCTATGAAAGATGAAGAAGAATCAAAGTCAGGATATAAATCATCAGACTGGTATAAAGCAGCAAAGGAAAAAAAGGACATGCCAATTTTTAATACTTCAGGCAAGGATGAAACTACAGGTAAAAAACTTGTAAGGGTATGTCAGGCTGTTAATGAAGGCTCTGAGTTTAAGGGAGTCGTATACATAGATGTTGCAATATCAAATGTTGAAACATATGTGCAGTCAACAAAGCTTCTTAATAAAGGCTATATTGTTGTCTGTGATGAAAATGGCAATATTGTTTTTAATAATTCAAAAAATAAGCTTAAAAACATGAATAGCATTGATGTCTGGAGTGAAATTAAAAAGCAGAATTCCGGTTCATATAAAAGCTCAATAAGTGGTGAAAAGTCATACATTGCACAGTGTACAAACAGTGAAACAAATTGGAAACTTATTGGAATAGTTGATCATCAGGAAGTGACTAACAATACCAATGGGATTAAAAACGGCATAATTATTACCATAATCTTATTTATTGCTATATGTACAGCTGTAGCACTTGGCATTTCAAGTATTCTTACTGGAACAATAGCAAAATTCAGCAGTTCATTTAAAAGCGTAGCTGGTGGAGATTTTACAGATAGAATAGCTGTTAAAACAGGCGATGAATTTGAAGTGCTGGGAGACAGGTATAACAGTATGCTTGATGCAATATCAAAGATTATAAAATCATCTAATGATATGGCAGAGGAACTTTCTAAGAGTGCCGAAAGCATGACAAATATGGCGTCAGAAACAACTGAGTCTGTAGGAGAGGTATCTTCAGCAATACAAAATGTGGCTCAGGGTGCAGGAAAACAATCAGAAAGTACAGAAAATGCCGCTATGAGTATGGAAAGTCTTTCAGAAAAGCTGCAGTCAATTAATAATGATGCAGAAACAATAAACAGCAAGTCTGATAAAACAAAAGAATTAAGTTCAAAAGGTCTTAAAATGGTGGAACTGCTTATTGAAAAAAGTGATAAAACTAAAAATAATGTATCAGATGTAGCATCTATGGTTGGCAGCATGACAGACAGTATAAAGAAGATAAATGTTATGGCTGGAGCAATAGCGTCAATAACAGACCAGACTAATCTTTTATCACTTAATGCCAGCATTGAAGCTGCAAGGGCAGGGGAAGCAGGCAAAGGTTTTGCTGTGGTTGCTGAGGAGATAAGAAAACTTGCAGATGAGTCAAGAAAATCAACAGATGACATCAGATCAATATTAGTGGAAATCAACAAAGGTGTATCAGATACAACAAGTGTCATGAATGAAAGCAGCTCAATAATTGAGGAGCAGAATGAAGTGGTGACAAAGACTAAGAGTGTTTTTGCAGAAATCATGGATTCAATTGAATCACTTGCTGATGAGCTGAACAACATAAGAGAACTTATTATGAAAATAAATGATGATAAAGAAAAGGTCAAATCAAAAATAGATGAAGTATGTTCAGTATCACAGAATACTGCAGCAATTTCAGAAGAAGTAACAGCATCTACTGAGGAAGTAGATGCTACAATAAATGAATTATCACAATATGCTGACAAGCTTCATACAATGGCAAAAGAACTTGCAGACAGCATGGCTGTATTTAAAATTGTTTAGTCATAAGGCTTAAACATATATCTGCAGAAACCACAGAGATTATAGTTTACCGGTACATTTTCAGAAGTGATAAAATCTTCTGTAAATGTACCATCCCATGGGTGGACACATACAAGATTATCGTTATACACATTCACTACATATTTCTGACCACTGCCTTCAATAAACATCTTATACTGGATGTCCTTATCTGAAATATCTTTAGGATGGGATATATAATTCTTATTCTTATCTACATGAGTCAGAAAATCTGGAATTATATTTTTTTCGTTATCTTTCACAGTTTCTTCTTTATACATATTCATATCTAGAACTTTCACGGTATATGTGCCGCTATTTACTATTTTCATCACTTCATCGGAATAATAATAGGCTGAAGGTTTCTTTTCAAAAGATATAAAAATAGTATTTGAGCAGCCGCATAAAGTACTGCCTAAAAGTATAATTGTCATTAAGCATATCAAAAATTTCTTCATAAAATCATTCCCTCTTATAATCTATTAGATGATATATATTATGATAAAAAACTTAAAAACAGAACTTTTTTAGAGAATTAGAGTATTATAAACTAAAAACTCTTAAGGAGTATATGTGTAAATGAAATATGGCATCGATATTTTAGATAATGAAATGGTAAGTAAAATTGAAAGAAAAATGCTGGAACTTGGCCATATTGTTATAAATCTTGGAGAAAAAAATGCTCCGATACCTGGGGAAAATCTTAAAATCAAGGTGATGATGGCAAATCAGGCGAGAATAAAGCTGTATTTAGGGGTTATCTATGATAATAAGATGAATCATCAAGTAAATGTTGTGACATCATTTGAAAAATCAGGGATGATGATTGTAGAAAATTTCTGCAATTCATTAAGGGAGCAGGGATTTGAAGATATAAGCATCGAAAACAATGACAAGTTATATCTAATTAAAAATGTTAATGCTCCAGTTTTGTTAATGTATATTAATGATGATAAAGTTGATGATAAAAAGATTATTGTCGATGGAATAATAAGCGGACTTTTATCTCTTAGTGAATAAAATATGACTGAATTTAGTATAAAGAAAGACCTTCCTTAATAGAATAAAATGATTAATGTTTTATGGAGGAAGGCAATGTACATAGTGGCTACATTAGGACCTAAGACAATTAGCGATAATGCAATACAAAAGCTTATAGGAGCAGGAATTGAGGCCTTTAGAATAAATATGTCACATATAAGTAAGGATAATATCAAAAGAATAGTTGGTTTTATTAAAAGTAATTATCCTGATGTGAAAATTATTGGTGATATTACAGGGAAAAAGGTACGTGTGTCAGAAAAGCTTAAAGATGGTTTTAAAATAACTAAGGGTGAAGAGGTTATTTTTACTGTAGAGGATCAGTATGATAAATTAAAGAAGCAGCTTGTGGACTCAAAACTTAAGATTATACCGCTAAATATAAAACAAGCTATTATTGAGGGATTGGAGATAAATGATATTTATATAAAGGATGGAAGGTACAGGCTTGCTGTTATGGGCAGAAAAGGTAGCGTAATTCAGTGTAGGGCTGACAGTACTATTTATATTACGAAAGGTAAGAGCTGTACAATAAAGTCTATTGATAGAAGTAATATGGACATACCAGACAGAGATATAGAGGATATTGAATTCCTCATGAAAAATGATGTGGATATTGTATTGCTATCTTTTATTTCTAGCGCAGAAGATATAAGAAAGTATAAGGAAAAAATCAATGCTATATCTAGTAGGATAAATAAGAGTATTGAAATTTGGGCAAAAGTTGAAACAAAAGATGGTGTCAAAAATATACTGGATATTTGCAGTGAAACAGATACCATAGTCTTTGGTCGTGGTGATATGTCGGCAGAAGGCGGTATATTAAATCTTCCACTTTATCAATGGGAAATATGCAGAAGTCTTCATAAATCAGGAAAAATGTTCATTGTGGCAACTAATATTATGGATAATGTTTCTCTTAAAGGACGACCATCTACTTCTGAATTGAATGATATTTTTACTATGATGAAAAATGGCGTAAATGGCTTTATGCTTACGTCTGAGACTAGTGTAAGTACTAATGGTCCTCTTGCTGTTCGGTATCTGTGCAAAGCATGTAATAGATATAGCAACATTTTAAATAAAAGGAAAATAAAAAACGACGTGAGAAGAAAGTAGATGACAATAAATAGAGAAAAAATGGTATTTATTCATTGAATTAAGCGTTTTTCTTTTAATACAATAAAAATAAAGAAAATTTAGAACAGAAATAAATTACAGACAATTACAATTAGCGTTATAATATTTGTGTAATCTAACCAAAAAAATTATAATGGAGGCATAAAAATGAACAATAAGCAAATTGATGAAAAATATAAAGATGATATTGACCAGGCAGTTGCTTTATTAGAGAAACATCCTGAATATGAAATTATGATAAGAAGAGGATTCGAAACAGAATATAGCCAGAGAGGTGTGTCTCTTGTAATCTTTTTAAGAGAAGACAAGACAGCAAAAACTGAATATACAGAAAAATTTGAAACAGAATTAAGCTTTACTTTCCAAGATAATGATCCAGTTGAAGAAATAATGAACATAATCTGTAAGAAAGCAGGAAGATAGGATAAAAAATCTGTACTCTGTTAGAGGGGAGTACAGATTTTTTTATGGCAGATATTAAATTTCAAATGATGAGGAAAATTAGCTATCTCTGTGCTTACTCATTCCCTTTGTTTTCGTTTACTGATATAAGTCACATCTTTTTATAATTATCAATAAATTGAATTATAAAATATAATATTTCTTATATTCACATATTTCCTATAATTTTATTAAAAAAATATAAATATTAACACGCACAATGTCTGTTTATGTCGATTTGTGTTATAATATAATAGAATATAATATTTGTATCGGAGGAGACGTTGTGAAAAAGCATATTACAGCTATTGTTGCTGCTGCCGTTATTTTTAGTACCAATGTAGGCACTGCAGCATATGGGACGATAACTGCTTATGGTTCTGAAAAAAGCGTTGAAAAAATGGACAAGGAGTTAGATGAAACTCTTGAAAAAATTAAAAAAATCGAATCTCAGAATAAAAAGACTCAGCAAGAGATTAACAATATACATGCTGAGATCAAAAAAATAAACGCTGAAAATGAAAAACTTGAGAAAGAAAATAAAGAGATTGAAAAAGAAATTGAAGCTTTAAACAAAGAAAAAGAAGAAAAGTATGAAATTATAAGAAGTGTAATAAAGATAGAATATGAACAGAAATCTGGCGGCTATTTATCACTTCTTCTTGAAGCAGATAGCTTTAAGAATTTTCTTATGAGAGCTGAAGTTGTCAGCAACTTAATTAAGAATAACAATTATCTTGTTAAGGAAATTGAAAAAATTGAGGGTGAACTAAATAGTAAAGTAGAAAAGTTATACAAGCAGATTCAGACTATTAAGGATCAGAAGGCTAAGGCTGAAAGTGAAGCTAAGAGACTTAATGATCTTGTTGATTCAAGAACATCTGAAAAGAAAGAACTGCTTGCAATCCAGAATAAACTTGAAAAGCAGATAGAAAAAGCTAAGGAAGAGCTTGCAGCTTCTGCTAGTGGTGGTACATATTCAGGGGGAAAGATGGGATGGCCTGTTCCTTCTAACTCAAGTATTTCATCTCATTTTGGATACAGAGTACATCCTGTTACAGGTGTGAACAAGCTTCATGATGGAATTGATATTCCAGCAGCAACTGGTTCGGCAATAGTAGCTGCAAATGATGGTATAGTTGTGAGAGCAGAGTATAATACTGCTTACGGAAACTGGATAGTAATTGATCATGGTGGTGGTATTATGACTTATTACGCACACAATTCATCAATGTTAGTTAGCGTAGGACAAAGAGTTAAAAGAGGACAGCAGATAGCTAAGGCAGGTTCAACAGGATATTCAACAGGTTCGCACTGTCACTTTAGCGTTCTTGTAAATGGGTCTTTTGTAAATCCGCTTAATTATCTTAGATAGTTCTCTTCAGGAGGAAAAACAAATGATAAAATTCGAAAATGTTACGAAAAGATATGATAAAAAGTATACAGCATTAAGAAATATAAATTTAGAAATAAATAAAGGGGAATTTGTATTTCTTGTTGGACTTTCAGGTTCAGGAAAGTCATCATTAATTAAGCTGATGCTTAGAGAGATAAAACCTAGTAAAGGAAAAGTAATTGTCGGTAAATATGATCTAGTAAAGATGAGAGAAAGACAAGTTCCTTATTTTAGAAGACAGCTTGGTATAGTCTTTCAGGATTTCAGACTGCTTGAAAAGAAAACAGTATATGAAAATGTTGCTTATGCAATGAGGGTATTAGAGCATGAAGATGATTTTATTGCAAAAAGAGTACCAGAAGTTTTAAGAATAGTAGGACTTGAAAAGAAGACTGACTGCTATCCAGGAGAATTGTCAGGTGGAGAGCAGCAGAGAGTTGCAATAGCAAGAGCTATTATAAATGAACCTGAAATTCTGCTTTGTGATGAGCCAACAGGTAACCTTGACCCAATAACATCACAGGAAATAATTGATTTGCTTATTGATATTAACAATAGTGGTACAACAATTGTTATGGCTACACATGATACAAATGTTGTTGATTCTCTTAAAAAAAGAGTTATAAGCATGTATAAGGGTGAAATTACAAGCGATAACAGAAGAGGAGGTTACAACATTGAAAGCTAAAACAGCCAGAGGTCTTTTTAAAGAAGGATTTCAGAATATAGTAAGAAATAGAATGGTATCTTTAATATCAATATCAACAGTATTTTTATCACTTACATTATTTTCAATATTTTATATAGTGGTAAATAATGTTGAATATAATATAGATGCTATGCAAGGAAGGGTAGAGCTTAACGCATTCCTTAATAATGATGTTTCGCAAGACAGGATTAAAGAAATAAAAGATAGAATATTGAAAAATGATAATGTTAAATCTGTAGAATTCACTTCATCAACGGAAGGTCTTAAAGAGTACAAGGATACACTAAAAAAAGACGGTGATGAAGAGATGATAAAAATTTTAGAAGAATCATCAAGTGAAGAGCAGAATCCTATTCCTTCATGTTTTTCAATAAAGACTAAGGATAGTTCAAAAAATCAGCAAGTTAAACAAGAGTTAACAAAGTATAAGGAAATATATAAAGTTAATGACGGAAATCTTGTTACGAACTTTTTGAATAAAATAAGTAGATATACAAAGATTTCAGGAACCGGAATTATGGCATTGCTTTCAGTTATATGCATTATACTTATTTCTAACACAATAAAAGTAGCAGTTCTTTTAAGGAGAAAAGAAATAAGCATTATAAAATACATAGGGGCAACAAATAATTACATAAGACTGCCATTCATATCAGAAGGTCTTATAATCGGAGCAACAGGTGCGATACTGAGCCTGATTACAGTCTCAGCAGTATATACATATGCTAATCCGCAGATTATGATAGTGATGAAATCACTTATGGATGGATTTGTGCTTATGGATTTAAAGAGTCTGATATGTAGTTTAGCTCCAATAACTATTATTGCAGGTAGTGTTATAGGAATATTAGGAAGTTTATTATCTATAAGAAAGTATATGAATGTTTAAAAACATAATATTTTGAATTTGTAACTCCACGAAGCAGAAGCTTTGTGGAGTTTTTTATAACAAATTTAAAAACTACAAATGTATTGGAGATAATCAGAAAATAGAGAAAGCATTAATGCTTCTCTCTATTTTTATATGGTGCTGTAATTCAATATAAATTATACATTTTAATGATTAAAATTGTTAAAAAGTGAAAGTATAAAATTAATGGAATGTTTATAAAGGTTAATTCAGACTTTACAGTAATCTTGTATCATATTATTAGAAATATATTTTGAGTAGGAGAAATACGAATATGAAGTTGCTGCTTGCATTACAAAAATTGAGAAATCCATTTCTAGATAAGATTATGGTGTGCTTAACAAGACTAGGTGATATTGCATCTGTATGGATTCTGATGGCTATAATTTTTTTATTTACGAATGAGTATAAATTGTGCGGAGTTACCTTAATACTGGCGATTATTTTATCATGTATTATAGGAAACCTTATTCTGAAAAATATTTTTGCAAGAAAAAGACCATGCTGGATAAACAAAGAAGTTAAACTTCTTATTGAAACGCCTCATGATTATTCATTCCCATCTGGTCATACAAGTGCTTCATTTGCAGCTGCAGTAACAATCTTGTTTTTTTATAAAAATATAGGATTTGTAACATTGATTTTAGCAGTGCTTATTGGTTTTTCAAGGCTGTACCTCTTTGTACATTACTTAACAGATGTATTGTCTGGTGTGATTCTAGGATCGCTCTGCGGAGTTGCATCATATCTGCTTGTCATTAATATGTTTTTATAAATAAGTTTACATAAAATTAGATTCGCTGTATAATTATAAGAAACAACTGAAGTGTTTGGGGTGTATATATGAGTGAAAGAAACATTTATAGATTGTTATAAGGTATAGGGGGAGAAATTTTGGGTAAAAGACTTATAATATATGATATGGATGATATCAGCGAGAAGAAACTAATGATGTCCTGCAAAGATGATATACTTTTTTCAGCACGTCCTATTGTTAATCACTGCATGGGTTGCTTTGGATGCTGGATAAAGACTCCTGCAAAATGCGTAATAAAGGATAGATGTGATGTTATGACATCATATATACCAAAGTGCGATGAACTTGTAGTCATCAGTCCAATTTTGTATGGTGGTTATTCAGACAATATAAAAGCAGTGCTTGATCGTTCTATTGGCTATATTCTACCTTATTTCCGTATTGTTAATGGAGAAATGCACCATAAAATGAGATACGAAAATCCATTCAAGCTTAATGTGCATTTTTATGGTGAATGTGATGAAGAGGAAAAGAGCATTGCAGAGCGACTTGTCAAAGCAAATGCTGTAAACTTAGGCGCAGCAAGTTCTTCTATCAATTTTATGAAGACAATTGATTATGTTCAGGAGGCGCTGAGATGAAAACTTTATTAATAAGCGGCAGTCCTCGTATGAGTAAGAGTACATCAGTATATCTGCTTAATGCCATTAAGGATAAACTGGGAGAAAACAATGAAACTATACTTTTTGAACTGTCAAAAAATGTGGATAACAAAGTTACTAAGAAAATTGTAGAGAATTTGAGCGATACTGATAATATTGTTATTGCATATCCACTATATGTTGACTGTCTTCCCTCACATTTATTATCTGCGCTTAAGTATATAGAAAAAAACATAAAGAGCAGGGAAAATAATATGCATGTTTATCAGATAGTGAACAATGGCTTTTATGATGCTCAGCAGAATAGTATTGCAATAGATATTCTGTGGCAGTGGTGCAGAAAATGCAGAATGAAAAAAGGAGTAGCACTTGCTGTTGGAGCTGGTGAAATGGCACAGCAGTCACCTCTTGGTCATGGTACAAGCACGAATCTTGGTAGAGCAGTTGATGTTCTTGTTCAGGATATAATGAATAAGAATTCAAAAGATACAGTTTATGTAGAACCTAATTTCCCAAGGTTTCTGTATAAGATGGCTGCGCATATGGGGTGGAGGAAACTGGCAAAGGCTAATGGACTGAAAGTTTCTGATATATTGAAAAGATTATAATATAAGATTTATTTTAAAAACTGCTATGTAGGTAGGGAGACTATAGAGCAGTTTTTTGTTATGACTGTAATCAAAAACTATAAATTGTTACTTAAGTAATAGTAATCTCTGACTTTTTTCACTTTTTAAGATATCCTGAAAGAGTATCATATAGTTAGTAGGAAATTTCGCTTAGATATTTTAGGAGGAGAGAATGGGTAGAAGACTAATAATATATGATTTGGATGAAGTTAATGAGAAAAAACTAATTAATTACTTATTTTAGAAATATGAACTTAATCTTTCATTTGATTTTTAAAATTGAATATAGCAAATAGGCCTTCGTTGACGGAGGCAAAAAATAACAATAAATATTTAGTTAAATTACTTGTCAGGAAGCATCTGATTCTTGCATTTGAAGAATTGTCTGTTGACCTAAGCTAATGAGTATCTGCCATTTAGTAGGCATGTTTTCGGCAAACTCTAACTCTTTAAGCTCATTTAAAGGCTTCCAGTGACGTGAGTTAAGTCGAAGATTTTCTCTTCTTCCAATTTAAATTGCTGCTTTGCTAATGGATACGCACTATAACCATCAGCAATGAACTTAAGAGTTTTGTTTGGGAAGTTTTTAAACTTGTCAAAAGCCATACGCATAGCAAGAATACACGGCCCTACGGCACGTGTGTCCGATACAACGACATCCTTTCGTGTTTATTTTTGTATTCTAGGAGATTCAATTGTAACATGAAATTAGGGGGTCGTTGTTTTTTTTTTTTGCAAAAAAACTTCCGAAACCTTGATATATAAATAAATTTTAAAGTAAAAAGTGTGAAGAAACTTTACACTAACATTTGAATTTTAGGAGTAATAATATGAAGGCTAAGTTAGAGGATGTAATTAAAGAAAAGACAGTAAAAGATGTGGTTCATTATATTGTAGATAACAAGATGGATGGACAGATGGTAAATGAACAGAATATAGAACAGTACATACAAGAGAGATTAACTAGCAATATAGCTTATTATAAATATAATTTTACCGATTATCAGTTTATTTCAGCGAAGAAAGAGATAAAAAAAGATGTTGATAATATAATAGGAATGTTCGAATTAGCAGAAATAGATGATAACGATAGTTATAATAATTATAGTGTGTTTTGTTGAATGGCTAATAAGGATTTTATTTTAATATTGAATATATATTATTATACAAGATAAAAAACTCCTAAGATTGAAATTCAATCTTAGGAGCTATGTTTTGTCTGGTGCCGGTGGAGGGACTCGAACCCTCATGATTTCTCGCATGATTTTGAGTCATGTGCGTCTGCCATTCCGCCACACCGGCAAATCCTTTATTATAGTATCACAGCAGGTTGGACTTGTAAAGTATTTTTTTCTATTATAGAAAACTGTGGAAAATTAATAGGAAAGTAATCTAAAAATATCTATAAAATTTCTAAAATGTATTGAAAAGAGTGGGACAAGTTTGTTAGAATAGATACGAGTTAAAGAAAATTTGACCCACTGGGACGTTTTTTGACCAACTGATATTTTTACATAAATAAAGTATATCGGTTAATTTATATTAAGGAGGAGCAAAATATGATCTATTCAAAAGAAGTTGAAGAAATGTGTGTAGTTGCTAAAGGTCCTAATCATGGTCCAGCACCAATTCCTGAAGAAGGAAAATGGGTACAATCAAGAGAAATCAAAGATGTATCAGGTCTTACTCATGGTATAGGCTGGTGTGCACCACAACAGGGAGCTTGTAAGTTAACATTAAATGTTAAGGATGGTGTTATCCAAGAAGCATTAGTTGAAACTATAGGATGTTCAGGAATGACTCATTCAGCTGCTATGGCTTCAGAAATACTACCTGGAAAAACAATATTAGAAGCATTAAACACAGACTTAGTTTGTGATGCTATAAATACAGCTATGAGAGAATTATTCTTACAAATAGTTTACGGAAGAACTCAGACTGCATTCTCAGAAGGTGGACTACCTATCGGAGCTGGTCTTGAAGATTTAGGAAAGGGTCTTAGATCAATGGTTGGTACTATGTACGGAACATTAGCTAAGGGACCTAGATACCTAGAAATGACTGAAGGATATGTTACTGACGTTGCTTTAGATGAAGATAAGCAAATAATCGGATACAAATTCGTAAACCTTGGAAAGATGATGGAAAACATCACTAAGGGAATGGATGCTAACGAAGCTTTAGAAGCAGCTAGAGGACAATACGGAAGAGTTGCTGACGCTAAAGAATTAATAAACCCAAGACTTAAGTAATTTATTTGTAAAGGAGGAAATTTTATTATGGCATTATTTGAAAGTTATGAAAGAAGAATTGACCAAATCACTCCAGTATTAAAGAAATACGGAATGGAAAAGATAGAAGATGCTAAAGAAGTTTGTGCATCTGTAGGAATAGATCCTTACAAAATAGTTAAGGAAACTCAGCCAATAGCATTTGAAAACGCTGGATGGGCTTACACTTTAGGTGCTGCTATAGCAATAAAGAAGGGCTGCAAGAAGGCTGCTGATGCTGCTGAAGCAATCGGAGAAGGATTACAGGCATTCTGTATACCAGGATCTGTTGCTGATGACAGAAAAGTTGGTTTAGGACACGGAAACTTAGGAGCTATGCTTTTAAGAGAAGAAACTAAATGTTTCGCATTCCTAGCTGGACACGAAAGCTTTGCTGCTGCTGAAGGAGCTATCAAGATAGCTGAAGCTGCTAACAAAGTAAGAAAAGAACCATTAAGAGTTATATTAAACGGTCTTGGAAAAGATGCTGCATTCATAATCTCAAGAATCAATGGATTCACTTATGTTCAGACTAAGTTCGACTACTATACTGGAGAACTTACAATAGTTAAAGAAACTCCATACTCAAACGGACCAAGAGCTAAGGTTAAATGCTACGGCGCTGACGACGTTAGAGAAGGTGTTGCTATAATGCATCACGAAGGTGTTGACGTATCAATCACTGGTAACTCAACTAACCCTACAAGATTCCAGCATCCAGTTGCAGGAACTTACAAGAAAGAATGTATCGCAGAAGGTAAGAAGTACTTCTCAGTAGCATCAGGTGGTGGTACAGGAAGAACTCTTCACCCAGATAACATGGCTGCAGGTCCAGCTTCTTATGGTATGACTGATACTATGGGAAGAATGCATTCTGATGCTCAGTTCGCAGGATCTTCATCAGTTCCAGCACACGTTGAAATGATGGGATTAATCGGAGCTGGTAACAACCCAATGGTTGGTATGACAGTTGCTACAGCTGTTGCAGTTGAAGAAGCAGCAAAAGCTGGTAGATTCTAATTGTTCATTTAAAATAAAGTTTCGAACGAAATAAAAAAGTTTAGAAAATATGACTAGCCAGGAGGCACTTTTGTGCCTCTGAGCTGGTCTTTTTTATGTCTGCAATTAAATATGAAAAGATAATAGCCTGTTAAAATATCTGAATATCAATGTATGAAGAATGGCATGAATAAAGGATTGACAGGAATAAGTGTAAGAGTTTTTCGCTGACGCATAGCGGGTGATTTTGCATGATTAATGCTTGGAAAACTACATGATATTTTTTCGGAACTTTTTTATGATTTTCATGGAAAATGCCTGTGGATAACTACTGATTTTTGCTTGATTTTACTTTCGGAACTTTATTATCATTTCTTTGGTTGAAATAGGCTTGAAGCTTGGAGGGGACTGCGTTTGAAGGAAAGCAGATATTTTCGAAACTTTTTTTTGAGGGAACATAGAAGAAACGAAAAATCGTTTCTAGGGTAAAGGATTAGCTATTTTATGTACATAAAATAATATAAGTGGTATTAAACAAGTTATTAAAAAGATAGCTTGTTTTTTTATTGTTAATTATTATTTATATGCAACAAACAGTTGGAAAAATTGTCTAAGAAAAATTTCACTGTACCCAATAATATGGTAGCATTAAAGTTAATAAACAAAGGGGAGGATATACAGTGAAAATAACAATAAGAAATTTATTAAAACGAATTATTAATAGTGATAAGTGTAATTTTGAGCAGAAAATAGCCTTTAGTACTATGTATTTTAATAATTATGAAAAACTAGATGATGAAATTGAGGACTGTTCGCCCTATATTCTCTTGGGATATAGCAGAAACGAAGAGAATGTTTTGAAAAAATATGATACTTTAGATGAGCTTTATAATGATTTTAATAATGCTGATAAAATTATGAAGTTGAATCAGAATCTTGTTAGTAATGGATTTTGGCGTTTTGTTATTTTGAAAGACTTACAGCCTATTGATATTGATTATGATTATACTGATAATACAAAGAATCAAATAGTTATTGATAAAAAGGCTTTGGGTAAAAAAATAGAAAATAGTAAATTTACAACATTTCAGCATAAGGTACTTTATGAATATTTTGAGATGATGAATTTATGTCAAGAAAAACTCCGAAAAGAGTTAGAGTTAGATTTTGATAATGAGATTATAGTTGAAGGAAAGTTTAAGTTTATATTACTAAGGTATCATATAAATGGTGACTGCCATGCTGAAGGCTTTAATACAATTTGTGAAGTATATTCACATATAGAACAAGAATATTTCGATTTAAAGATAAAAGCTGAAAAAGAGGATTATTTTTGGGAATATGTTTTACTTCAAGATGGCGAAATAATTGACGATAAAGTTAATAATTCTAAGGAATATTCAGTGAATATATGTAAATATAATCCATTAACATATGCTAATTTAATAAAGTACCACGACAATCTTGTTAGAGTAAAAGAAAAAGGCTATAAAGAAGGATATGAAGAAGGATTAAAAGAAGCAAAGGAATATAATAATAAATTATATTTGAAATAGAAAATTATATACCTTTTCCCTGCCTTAGGCATTAAAGTTATCAAATTCAATGCTACAACTACCTGTAAAAGAAGTTGGAGAGCTATTAGGGTACAATGTATCTATAGATGATAACAGGGCAACTTTAACTAAAGACAATATAAAAATAGAATACAACATTGGAACAAAGAGTGTATTGGTTAATAATAAAGAAATCTTAACTGCTACAGCTTCTAACAATGATAATGGGGTAATCTATGCAGAAATGAATTTAGCTATAAAAGAACTTGGGTTATCATTAAATTATGATAAAAACACAGGTGATATAATAATCAAATAAAAAGAAATTAAGATTGGATTTTATTTCACATAAACTATCCAATCTTTTTTTGCATAAAAAAAAGAAAGAGGTAAAAACCTCTTCTCTTAATGATTAGCTTAATTAATATAAACTATTGGTGTTCCATCAGTATAAGTAATACTTACATTTCTGCCATCCGATGAAAATGAACCACTACTGTCGGTATTTAGCATACCTAAAGCTTTAGAAGCGCCATTAGGTATTATTGTATGTAACACACTACTTACAGAACTGTAGAAGTCATCACTATATCCGTATAAATGTATAGACATTCCGTCACCATTTATATTGATTGTGCCAATAGTTCTATATCTATAAGCATTTGACGTTTTTTGTGTCCATCCTAATCCCGGCAATTTGGCTGTAACCGCACTTACGGGAACTCTATTACTTGATGGTGTCTGTGGTGTACTTGGCTTTTGAGTTGTTCCGCCAGAATTATTACCACCATTAGATGGTTTAGATGTAGAACTACTATTTGAAGATGAACCACCTGTAGAACCACCGCTTGGCTTTGAATTGCTTACAGAGCCACTACTTGAAGTAGACCCACCACTTGGCTTTGAATTACTTACAGAACTACTATTTGAAGAACCACTACTTGTAGACCCGTTATTTGGTTTTGAAGTGCTTGCGGTAATGCCACCATTTGACGCTGAACTATTTGAAGAGTTATTGTTTGAATTAGAATTATTTGAAGAACCATTACTTTGGGTAGTATCTTCTTTCTTTTCCTCTTCTTTAATAACAAATCCTTCCGTAGTTGGCTTTAATCCCACATATTCTTCTAATGCACTAACAGGGAATAATAGTTTTCCGTGTTCGTCTTTAACAGCCGTGGCTTCACAATCCGGAACTTTAATTCCTTTAATTTCTTTTGTCTTATAAGGAATTGTTTCACCTACTAAATCCTTAGAAACAGAATAAAAAGCAGGATGATTAGAATTAGTTGTTATGACTTTATCATTGATAGTATAAAGGGTTAAATCTCCTTCATTTACAACTTTACCATTCATAGCTGTAACTAATTCTTCTAATTGAACCACTTTTTCTCCGTTTACCTCTTGGATAGGGATAGTAGTTGCCTTCGCAACTACAGGGAAAAGGTTTGAAAATAGCATTGTTGAAACTGCAATACTGCATAAAATTGTTTTATTTTTCTTCATAAAAATACCCCCCTGGTTATAGCTTATATTGTTGTGTTGTTTTTAATATATTTTTATCATTTGTTGAAATGCTGTAAGTCTTATCAGAAACATTACAGTTAACAATTATGTTATCTAAATCTGAATTAAGATTTTTTACTATATTGGCAAAAACAACAAGTTCGTTCTGACAATCTGATTCAGTTAATTTGCTTGAAGAAATATTGATTATTGCAGTTTTGTCGGTATTTTCAATATCACCGTATTTATAATCAGATACTTTCATTTCATAGTCTTTTTGTTAATTCACTTTTCTTAAAAGATGAAATGTCAGCTGACTTTGATTTTGTATTTATTGTAGAAGTTAAAGTAAGACCTTCTGTATAAAAGCTGTTTAAATCAACAGAGTCAGCATTTGTAACTGAAATATTGATATTTTCAGGTGCTTTTTTCATAGAAGATACCTTTTTGCTTAAATCAATTAAAGCAGTTTCATCTAAATTTCCATTAATAATTATATTTGTAGATTTGTTATCTGTTTTGAAAGAATGTAATGAGGCTCCATTACTAAGTAGAGTTTGTACAGATTCTTGAGAAAAGCTTTTTGTATTTGCCGTTTTAAATATAAATATACAAGAAATAATTACAATAACAGCAACTACAGACAATATTAATCCAATAACTTTTTTGTTTTTATTCATTTGTTTTCCTCCCCTTTTTTTCGTATGTTTAATTAAATTAAAAACAATATTATTATATCATCTATATGCAACACAAATAAAGATTAAATTACATATTATATAAACTATATGGAATTAAAGAATAATATTGAATTTAATTATTAATTTACTAAAAATGAGTAATATTATTTGGAATTTTTTATAGTGAAAAGATGATTTTAACATGATTTAAAAATACTATTAAAATATTTGTAAAATAATAGAGCTAGTCGCTAGCAGTTTTGCTATTAATACGACAGCTCTTTAATATTAAGAACATTTTTTTTCTAATGCTATATTTACTAATTTAAGAATAAATAATTTTTTTTGATAAATTGCAATAACAAATTGAACTAATTTTATTTTTCCATTTGAACCCTTGAATTTTTAAGCTGCATAGATCTCATCGAGGTACTTTTCAAAAAGCTCCTCTGGAGTTCGGTAGTCTAAGATTTTACGTGGAAGAGTGTTCATCCATTCTTCAATAAACCCTATGTTATCAACACTATAATCAGATATACGCTTTCCCTTGGGGATAAATCGACGTATTAGCCCATTATGACGCTCATTTGTGCCTTTTTCAAATGATGAATAAGGATGTGTGTAGGACGCTCTGAGATGCTTTTACCAAGTATCTTCTTATGCTTTTTCACAACTGTATGTTTGGTGCTTCTACGAAGCTTTACCGGAAGATCAGCATTCTTAATAGATAGTAATCCTAAATCGATATAGTTATATAACGTCTTAGTACATACTATCTCTGAACGCTTGAATTTACCTGTTGATAGAGCACTTCCGACACATGCGTCTGGAGACCATGAGTTAGTCTTAATTTGATTTACAGTATACTTAATAAACTCATCACATTGTAGGCGTTTGAATGTGCGACAAGAGTTACGACGATTCTTTGTATAGACTGCTTCACCAGTATCTGCAAGGTACATTTCAACTCCTTGTTATTTTGGTTTCGCAACTTAATTATAACACGGGTAATCACTATGGATTTTTTATTGGTTCAATTTCATTATACAATTAGTCTCTATAAAAAATGCATAAAATGAACTAATAATTATACAGTGTAAAATTGAGGAAGGTACCAAAATGGTGCCTTATTTTTTTACTTTTATTTACAAAACGGATATAAAAGTACAATATATTGTAAAACTGCTAAAGTTACCATGTGAATATTGACATGTTTTAAGCAATAAACTAATATTGATAACAAACTTTACTATTCTGTATAAATATAACAAAAAGTGAATAAGATGCAATAAGCAGTAAGGAAAAAGGAGGTATGATAATGAATAAAAAAAATATGCTTCCAGATGGGACAAGGGATCTAATATTAGACGAATGTGTAATAAAAAAGTCTTTAGAGAGAAGTATAGACGGACTGTTTGAGTCATGGGGCTATAAGGAAGTAATAACACCTACAGTTGAATATTATGAAACATTCAATAATGAAACTCAGAGTCTCAATGAGGAAGATATGTACAAGTTCTTTGATAACAGGGGCAGGATACTTGTGCTAAGACCTGATATGACTATACCCATTGCCAGGGTTGTTGAGACAAAATTTAAAGATACAAAGTTACCGCTAAGAATAAGATATGTTTCTAATATTTTTAGAGTTCATGAAAGCTTTGGGGGGAAGACAAATGAATTCACTGACTGTGGGGTTGAGTTTATAGGCTATGAAGATAAAAAAGCAGATTTAGAAGTGCTTGTAATGGCACTAGAAGCTTTGACAAAGCTGGATCTTGATGATTTTAAACTTGAAATTGGTAATATTGGTTTTTTGAAAGGTGTACTTAATAGTCTTAATATTACAGAAAACGAGAAAAGACATATAGCACAGTTCATTGAAGACAAGAATCTGACTAGTCTTGAAGACTATCTTGACAGCCTTAAGATAGATAATGATTATAAGAAATTTCTCAATAGAGTGCCGTGGATGTTTGGTGACAGTTCAATCCTTAAAGAGGCAGTGAAGTATGCATTTAATGAAAGTATATTATCAAATATAAAATATCTTGAAACTTTATATCATGAACTTTCGGAGCTTGGTTATGGGCATAAAGTGATTTTTGATCTTGGCATGGCTCCAAGGCTAAATTATTATAGCGGTATAATCTTCAGAGGATTTAGCGAAGGTATTGGAAGCTCTTTTTTAAGAGGTGGCAGATATGACAAGCTTATTAAATCAAAGGATGGCTCTTTTATGAATGCTGTTGGATTTTCAGTAGATATAAATGCAGTTATTCCAATTATCAAAGAAAAATTTCAAGGATTTGTTAGTAAGGATAAATATACTATTTATTATAATCTTAAAGATAATATAAAAGCTGTTAAAGAGAGCATTAAACTTAGAAATAATGGGGCTATTGTAAAGCTTATTCCTGATAATGACATAGAAGAAATAAAGGTAGTAAAAAGTGAGGTGAAGTAAATGAGTCTTAGTATAGCACTTACAAAGGGCAGGCTGGAAGAGGAGACTGTAAGAATTTTTGAAAAAGCAGGTTATGATCCATCTGAACTTAAGAATAAGGGGCGTAAGCTGGTATTTATTGATAAGAGTGATGATATAAAGTATTTTCTTGTAAAGGCAGCAGACTCAATAACTTATGTGGAGCATGGTGTGGCTGATATTGGAGTTGTAGGCAAGGATACAATAATGGAAAGCAGTCAGCAGTGTTATGAGGTGCTTGATCTTAAAGTAGGCAGATGTGGTTTTATTGTGGCGGCACTTCCAGATAACAATATATTCAAGAAAGTTGGCCATATAAAGATAGGTAGCAAGTATCCTAATGTAGCTAAGGAGTATTTCAAGAAGAGAAATATGGATGTTGAAGTTGTCAAGATTGAAGGGTCAGTTGAATTGTCACCTATTCTTGGATTATGTGATGGCATTGTAGATATCATGGAAACAGGAACTACTCTAAGAGAAAATGGTCTTGTTGTTTTAGACAGGATATGTGACATAAGTGCAAGGCTTATCGTCAATAAGGCAAGTTTTAAGATGAAACAGCAGGAAATTGGGGGATTTATCAAAAGGATAAAAGCTGTTATTTAAAATATTAATTTAATAATTGGGGGCGTTAATATGTTGAAATACATGGAGGTTAATGAAATCAGTAAGCAGCAGCTCATTAAGAGTTTAAGAAGCAGATCGTTAAAAGCAGATGAAAGTGTTACAAAAAGTGTAGCTGATATTATAGAGAAAGTTAAAAATGAAGGAGACAAAGCTTTATATGAACTTACAGAAAGATTTGATCTTGTAAAGCTGGACTCTTTTGAAGTTACAGAGAGTGATCTTAATGAGTGCATTGAAAAAGCAGGCAAAGAATTTATAGATGCTCTTAAGGAGGCTAAGGAGAATATTGAAGAGTATCACAAGAAGCAGAAAGCCAATGGCTACATAATAACTAAAAACAATGGTGTCTACCTTGGACAGAGAGTTATTCCCCTAGAGAGAGTTGGGGTATATGTACCTGGAGGAACAGCAGCATATCCATCATCAGTTCTTATGAATGTAATTCCAGCAAAAGTGGCAGGAGTAGATGAAATAGTTATGGTTACGCCTCCAGATAAGAATGGTGGCATAAATCCTTATATAGGAGCAGCTGCCAAGATTGCAGGTGTAGATAAGATATATAAAGTTGGGGGAGCACAGGCAGTTGCAGCTTTAGCTTATGGTACAGAAACCATTATAAAGGTAGACAAGATAGTGGGTCCAGGAAATATATTTGTGGCTGAAGCTAAAAAAATGGTTTTTGGACTTGTAGATATTGATATGATAGCAGGGCCAAGTGAAATACTTGTAGTTGCAGATGAAAAGTCTAATCCAGTTCACGTAGCAGCAGATCTTATGTCACAGGCTGAGCATGATAAGATAGCTAGTGCCATACTTGTAACTACCTCTAAAAAACTATATGAGAAAGTGGAAGAAGAGCTTAAGAGACAATGTGAGTATCTTGAAAGAAAAGAAATAATTAAAGAGTCATTAAAAAATTATGGTAAGGCTATTATTTGTGAAAGCATCGAAGAATGTATTGATATATCTAATATAATTGCACCTGAGCATCTTGAACTTATGGTGGATGAGCCTATGCAGTATCTAGGTCTTGTAAGAAATGCCGGATCAGTATTCTTAGGCAGATATACTCCAGAACCTATAGGTGACTACTTTGGAGGTACCAATCATGTGCTTCCTACAAGTGGTACAGCAAGATTTTTCTCTCCTTTATCAGTGGACAGCTTTATCAAGAAGTCATCTTTTATTTATTATTCTAAGGAAGCAGTAAAGAAGGATGGCAGAAAGATTATTACCATGGCAGATAAAGAAGGATTAACTGCACATGCAAATTCAATAAAAGTGAGGTTGTAATTATGGGAGTATATAGTCAGTATATAGACACAGACAGCATTGAAAGTATCAGACTTAACAGCAATGAGGTTTATATGGATTTAGATTATGATTTAAAACAGAAGCTAAAGAAGTCTTTAAGTAATCTGGAGTTTAACAGATATCCATCAAATGATATGAGTGAAATAAAAAAGTTATATGCAGATTATGCAGATGTAAAGCCAGAAAACATTATTGTCTGTAATGGTTCAGATGAATCACTAGATATAATTATAGGAAGCATCATCAATGATAATAAAAAAGTCTTAACCTTATCACCTGATTTTGTGATGTATGATTTCTTTACAAATATGTTCAAAGGCAAGCTTGTTAAATATGATGTGGGTACAAAGATGAGTTTTAATATGGATGAGTTTATAGCACTTGGCAAAAGTGAGGATGTGGATCTTATTGTCTTTTCTAATCCTAATAATCCTACAGGCATGGCTGTAAACTTAGCTGATATCTTAAAACTTTTAAATGAGTTCAAGGACAAAACAGTAATAATTGATGAAGCTTATTATGAATTTAATGGTGAGACTGTACTTCCTTATATTAATGAATTTAAGAATCTTATAGTAACAAGAACTTTATCTAAAGCATGGGGACTAGCTGCACTTAGAATGGGCTTTTTAATTTCAAATGAAGACAATATAAATAAGTTTATGGAAAGTAAAGTGCCTTACACAGTAAGCAGCTTTTCTAAGATGGCTGCAGAAATAGTACTTCAGGATAAGCAAAGACCAATAAGAAATGCTGAGATAATAGTAAGTGAGAGAAAGTCGTTATATGAGAATTTGAAGAAAATAGAAAATGCATCTCATGGCAGTGTAGTATTTTATGAATCAAAGTCAAATTATATTTATGGTAGAACTGAAAATAAAGAAAGAATGCTTCAATCACTTGCAGAAAATAATATTTATATCAGAAATTTTGATGGCAGTGCATTCAGGATAACTGTAGGTTCTTCGGAGCAGAATGAAAAACTGCTGGCAGTACTTAATAACGTATTTTAGGAGGCTTTATTATGGAGAAGCGAGTATCTGAAAAGATAAGAAACACTAAGGAAACAAAGATTAAGGTTAAGATTGATCTTGATGGAAGCGGTAAAAGTAATATATGCACAGGAATTGGCTTTTTTGACCACATGCTTGATCTTTTTGCATTTCACAGCAAATGTGATTTGCAGGTAAAAGCAGATGGTGATCTTAATGTATGCGACCACCACACTATTGAGGATATAGGTATTACATTAGGACTTGCTGTTAAGGAAGCTCTTTCAGATAAAGTCGGAATAAACAGGTATGGAACTTTTCATGTGCCTATGGATGAAACTCTTGCTTTTGCTTCTCTTGATATCAGCAACAGACCATATCTAGTATTTGACTGTGACTTTAAAAGAGAAAAAGTAGGAGAGATGTCAACTGAGATGACAGAAGAATTCTTCAGGTCATTTGCTTTTAATGCAGGCATCACACTTCATCTTAAAGTCCTTTATGGCAGCAATGATCATCACAAAATAGAAGCGTTATTCAAAGCTTTCGGACATGCCTTTAAAGAAGCAAAACATGTAAATGAAGAAAACGGACTACCATCTACTAAGGGAACTCTTAATTTATAAATTATATATTTAGGATAAACAGAGGCAGTCAGATAAGTTGATATTTGACGTTGTGCTAAATACGTCAATTATCATTAATGAAGTGAAAGTTTTAACTATTTATATATAAACGATAGGAGGGCGTTTTATGGTAGTAATAATTGATTATGAAATGGGGAATTTGAAGAGTGTTAGTAATGCTCTTAATCATCTTGGTATTGAAAACAAGATATCAGACGATGAAGATGATATTAAATCTGCAGATGCATTGATTCTACCGGGTGTAGGTGCTTTTCCTGATGCCATGGAAACTATAAATAAGAAGGGTATTGATGTAATTATAAAAGAAGAAGCGGTAAAAGGTAAGATGATTCTTGGTATATGTCTTGGTATGCAACTTTTATTTGAAAAAAGCTATGAGAAGGTCGAAAAAGAAGGGCTTGGACTTTTAAAGGGCAGCATAGTTAAGATGATTGATGATAAAGAACACAATATAAAGATACCTCACATTGGGTGGAACAGTCTTGCATACAACAGAAAGCATAAAATAATTGATGGCGTTGATGAGGGCAGCTTTGTATATTTTGTACATTCTTATTGTGCAGCGGGTTACGATAGTGGAGATTTAATTGCTTATAGTGAATATGGTGAAAATAAGATTCCTGGTATTGTGGCGCATAAAAACGTCATTGGTATTCAGTTTCACCCTGAAAAGAGTGGTGAATGTGGTCTTAAAATGCTTAAGAATTTTGGGGAGATGATTAAATGATTATTTTACCAGCAATTGATATTATAGATGGAAAACCAGTAAGGCTTTATCAGGGTGATTATTCAAAGAAGGAAATTGTAGCTGATGATATTTTTAAGACAGCTTTATCTTTTGAAAGCGATGGGGCAGAGTTTCTTCATCTTGTTGATCTTGATGGTGCTAAGACTGGCAGCAGAGTTAATCATGAACTTGTAATCAAGCTTGCGCAGGCTTTAAAAATTCCAATGGAGCTTGGAGGTGGTATCAGGGATTTTGAAACAATAAAGTATCTTCTTGATAATGGTGTTGCAAGAGTGATACTTGGTACAGCTGCGGTTGAAGATGAGAAGCTGTTAATAAAAGCAATTGATACATATGGTGGTAAGATTGCAGTTGGTATAGATGTCAGAGATGGCAGAGTAAGAACTAGGGGCTGGCTTGAGAATAGCAAAGCTAATTATATAGATTTTGCAAAGCATATGGAATCTGTAGGTGTTAAAAATATCATAGTTACTGATATCAGTAGGGACGGAACTCTTAAGGGACCTAATGTTGAGATGCTGAAAAAGCTTAAGAAATATGTTCAAATTAATATTACAGCATCAGGCGGAGTAAGCAGTATATATGATATTAAAACTTTAAACAGCATTGATTTATATGGAGCTATTACAGGAAAGGCTGTTTATGCTGGGACACTTTCCTTAAAAGAAGCTATAGATATTTCAAAGTAAGGGGTGATTTATATGCATACAAAAAGAATTATTCCCTGCCTTGATGTAAAAGAAGGACGAGTGGTTAAAGGTATTAATTTTAAAGGGCTTGTTGATGTAGGCAATCCTGTAGATCTTGCAGAGTTTTATTACAAGCAGGGAGCAGATGAACTTGTATTTCTTGATATTACAGCCACTCATGAAAAAAGAGACATTATGGAGTCAGTAGTGAAAAGCGTGGCAGAAAAAATTTTTATTCCTTTTACAGTAGGCGGAGGTCTTAGAACTATTGATGATATTAGAAAGATTTTAAGAGCAGGAGCTGATAAGGTAAGTCTTAATTCAGCTGCTGTAAGAGATAAGAATCTTATTAGAGAAGGAGCATATTATTTTGGAAACCAGTGCATAGTGCTGGCTGCTGATGCAAAGAAGAGGGATGATAGGACTGGCTGGAATGTAGTTATTGAAGGCGGTAGAAAAGATACAGGCATTGACCTTTTAAAATGGGTAGAAGAGGCTGTGTCACTAGGTGCAGGAGAAATACTTCTGACTTCAATGGATGCAGATGGTACGAAAAAAGGTTTTGATATAGAACTTACTAATGCTGTAAGCAATATTACTAACGTACCGGTTATTGCATCAGGGGGCTGCGGCTGTTTAGAAGATTTCTGTGATGTTTTTAAAGATGATACTGCAGATGCAGCTTTGGCAGCTTCACTTTTCCATTATGGAGAACTTACTGTGGGACAGGTTAAGGAATACCTTAAGAAAAGAAATATTCCTGTAAGAGTTTAAGTGGAGATGATGAGAGGTTTGACTATAGATGAAAAGATTGAACTAGTGGATTTTGAAAAAGGAAATGGTCTTGTGCCAGCAATAGTTCAGGATTATGAGAGCATGGAAGTACTTATGCTTGCATATATGAATAAGGAAAGTTTACGTAAAACGCTTGACGGAGATACTACATGGTTTTACAGCAGATCAAGAAAAGAACTGTGGAACAAAGGAGCCACTTCAGGACACTTTCAATATATAAAGAATATAAAGATTGACTGTGATAATGACACAATTTTAATTCTTGTTGAGCAGATAGGAGCAGCATGCCATACAGGAAATAAGAGCTGCTTCTACAGAGAACTGTAAGTTAAGCTCACAGGTAAGCGAATGAATTTTAACCGAAAGTGTTCACTATTAACTGTTCGTTATTCACTAAATTATAAGGAGGTATTGTTATGAATGAAGATTTAAAAGATTTATATAAGGTTATTTTAGATAGAAAAGTAAACAAGGTTGATGGTTCTTATACAAACTATCTTTTTGAAAAAGGCATTGATAAGATTTTAAAGAAGGTTGGAGAGGAATGTACAGAGGTAGTTATAAGCTGCAAAGAAGATAACAAGACTGAGCAGGTAAATGAAATCTGCGATCTTGTATATCATGTCCTTGTACTTATGGCTGAAAAGGGGATAACTATTGATGATGTTTCAGAGGAGCTTGCTAATAGAAGCAGAAAAATAGGTAACTTTAAAGGAGAAAGAAAGCCGATTACTAATGTTTAAGTATTTTTAGTGATTATTCAAAAAATGCTCCCTGGTAAGTAAAGATGCAGCAGGTTATTCTGCTGCATTTTTTGTTTTATGAATATATATATATGAGATTAATAACATTTTTTGCAGGCAGATAAGCCTCTGCTTTCGGCTTCAGTCAGTGAAACCTGATAAGCAGTTTTAGAATTACCACAGTTTGCGTGGCTGTGATACTTTTTGCCTGTTGCAGTTATATATACTTTTGCTCCTATGTTATCTGTGTTTACAGTACTGCTCTTTGGTACACTTCTTGAAGATGAAGAAGTTTCACCTGATGAGGAAGATGCACTTCTGCTTGCTGATTCACTAGCTATACGAGCTTCTTGGGCTTTTTGGGGCAATACGTTCTTCTTCAGCCTTTTTAGCTTTCTCATTATCTTTTTTAGTTATGATTTGAGTGCTTTTTCTAACAGTTTCTGCATGATTTACAGTTTTGTTTTTGTCGTCGTAATTTGTAGCAGCAGCTATGATTAAAAGAGCGGCAGCAGCAATTACTCAAGGCTTTTTGTAAAATGGCTTTTTCTTTTTACTGTCTGCAGTTGAGTAAGCATTACTTAGTTCAATTTGATTTTCCACTTTTTTGTGCTTAAAAGAAAAAATCTTTTCTTTAAATACTGAATTTTGATCCCATATTTTATGTCTTCCCTATAAGTATGTAATTGGTTATTGAAACCTACCTTGCTAATTATAGCAAAATATTATATTTTGGCAATAAAAAACTAATTATATTTTTGTTGAAAAAACATCTTTATTTTGATAGGATATAAGAATATTGTTTTAAACTATGAAGATAAAAAATATGGATTACTTAGGAGGTTTTATGAAAATAGGATTTGATCACAAAAAGTATCTTGAAGAGCAGTCTAAATTTATTCTTGAAAGAGTAAATAATTATGACAAGTTATATCTTGAATTTGGAGGAAAGCTTTTATTTGATAAGCATGCTGCTAGATGCCTTCCTGGATTTGATGAAAACGCAAAGATAAAACTTCTTCACAAACTTAAGGATAAGGCTGAAATAATAATCTGTGTTTATGCAGGAGATATCGAAAGAAATAAGATCAGAGGAGATTTCGGTATAACTTATGACATGGATGTTTTAAGACTTATTGATGACCTTAGAGCTTATGATCTTGATGTTAACAGTGTTGTTATTACAAGATATGATGAACAGCCTTCAGCTGAAATATTTATAAACAAACTTGAAAGAAGAGGTATCAAGGTTTATAAACATAAATCTACAAAGGGTTATCCTACAGATGTGGATACAATAGTAAGTGATGAAGGATATGGAAAGAATCCATATATAGAAACAACTAAGCCAATAGTTGTTGTTACTGCACCAGGACCAGGAAGCGGAAAGCTTGCTACTTGTCTTAGCCAGCTATATCATGAATTTAAGAGAGGAAATGTGGCTGGATACTCTAAGTTTGAAACTTTCCCAGTATGGAATGTGCCACTAAAGCATCCTTTAAATATAGCTTATGAAGCTGCGACAGTTGACCTTAAGGATGTTAACATGATAGATCCATTCCATATGGAAGCATACAACCAGATTGCAGTTAACTACAACCGTGATGTTGAAAGTTTTCCGGTTTTGAAGAGAATAATCGAAAAGATAACAGGAAAAGAAGCTGTATACAAATCTCCAACAGATATGGGAGTTAACAGAGTAGGATTTGGAATAATAGATGACGAAGTGGTTAAAGAAGCTTCAAGACAAGAAATAATCAGACGTTATTTTAAAACAAGCTGTGATTACAAGAAGGGATACTGTGATAAGGAAACTGCAGATAGAGCAAAACTTATTATGGATGAACTTGAACTTAAGGAAAGTGACAGAGTAGTAGTTGAACCTGCTAGAAAATATGCTGCTAAGCTTAATGAAGGCAATGATACAAATAAGCTTTGTTCAGTAATAGCTCTTGAACTTGAAAATGGAACAATAGTAACTGGAAGAAGTTCTGACATTATGGATGCATCTGCAGCACTTATACTAAATTCAGCAAAAAGTCTTGCAGGTATTGCTGATGATTTACATCTTATATCACCAATGGTTTTAGATCAGATTCTAAAACTTAAGAAAGAAACTTTAGGCTACAGAGCATCAGGACTTAACAGCCAGGAAATACTTATAGCTTTAAGTATTTGTGCGGCAACAAATCCAGCTGCACAGGCTGCTCTTGATAAAATAGTATGTCTTAAGAATTGTCAGGCTCATTCAACAACTATATTGCCTTCAAGCGATGAAGATACATTCAGAAAGCTTGCTGTGGATATAACTTGTGATGATGTATATCAAACAGAAAGCTTATTCTATGGAAACTAATAAAAGTATATAATGTTTTTGGAAAAACTCAGAATATAATTCTGAGTTTTTTTAAAAATAACTCAATAAATTAAAAGCTTAAATTTATAAAAATAGTATTTATTGTTAGTACATTTTTGATTATTATGGTAAAATCAATGTATATAAATAATAATATTATTTGGGAGGGGATCTTTTATGAGAAGAAAAGTAATTTCATTATGCTTATCTATCTTATTTGTTGCAACAATATTTGCAGGATGTTCGTCAGTGAAGAATTCAGCGGCTACTTCGAATAATAAGGCTCAGACTCAGCAGAATGAAGAAAATAAAGAAACAGATAAAAATAATAATAGCAGTGAATCAGAAAAGAAAGATGCTGAGAAAAATGATAATACATCTGCTTCTAAGCAACAGAACAAAACTGAGGATAATATAAATATCAATTCATTTGCAGTTAATGGTAGCTATACAACATCATCTTTAAGCAATGACCTTGGTGAAAATATAAAGTACTTAAAGGGAAATGGTACTGCATATCAGGTTATTGGTTCAACTGGTAAAGGCAATTTCGTTAGAGTATTTAATATAAAAAATGATGGTATTTACGAAGTGTTTTCTGAAGATATAGAAGATTCAAAGGCTGGTCAGTTATCTTCTCTTAATTATCTTGACAAGAGGGGAAGTAAGCAAACACTTGTATTAAAGGCTCCTGTTAAAGTGGGTACAAGATGGGATAATAAAGAAATAGTAGAAATAGGTAAGAATCTTAAGGTGGATGGCATTACTTACAAAGGCAACTATGCTAAGGTTTGGGAAAGAAAAAGCGACAGCACAACAAAGGTATCATATTATTGTGAAGGCTATGGATGTGTAAAGTATAATGTTATTCAAGATAAAGCCACAGTTTCATACTTTAAATATTCTAAAATAAAATAGAATATTTTTCAAAAATGGGGAAATGGGAAATGAAGGATAGAAAAGTATTAATAGTATTAGTTTTATTTATGATACTTTTTGTGATGTTTATGAAATCGGGTCTTAGTAGTACTAATAAATATAGCACAAAAATAGAGGCAAACAATGCTAAAATTATGAATGATAAATGGAAGTATAAATCGGAAAATATTACTCTTCCTACGAATGTTAATGCACCTGTTAATACAGAAGTAGAGATAAACCGTTATCTTCCTCATATTTTAGGTGATAATGAGTATTTGTGTGTTATTACTGCTGAACAGGCAATTGATGTTTATATAGACAAGGTTCTCATTTATAAATGTGGATATGATGGAGAGAATAACCTAATTGATCTTCCTGGTGACATATACAATATAATTAATCTGCCCGAACGAGCAGTTGGTAAGAAAATTATTATAAAGTATAGAACAAAATACGCAAAACATTCAGGTGAGATAAATGAAATATTCTATGGTACGAAAGGGGATATTATATTAAATATTTTTAAGCATAGTGCTTTTAGACTCTTAATGATTTTATTCATTAATGTAATAGCTTTGATTTGTTTAATATTTTGTATTCTAAATAGAAGAAAGAAAAAAGCAAAAAAATATATATATTTGGTAGTATTTTGTATAATGATTTCGTTATGGATGTTTTTGGAGTCAGGATTAACTCAGTTTTTTTATTATGATCAGCATGTAGTAAAGGTTGCAGCTTATTTTTGCATAATGCTTGCCCCTATACCTATAAATTTATTTCTTAAGAATATTGTTGGTGAAAAAAAATATGGAAACTGTAAGATATTTCTGTACCTATACATAGTTGATTTTATAATTAACTTTATATGGGTTGTTTTAAGAAAGAGTCTTGTAAATGCTACAACGATATTCACGCATTTTACGATAACTGTAAACTGCTTTGCTGCATTTTATGTAATGATTACTAATATAACAAAAAAGAATGACCACTATAGTAAATATGCTTTAATATGTATGTCACCTATTTTAGTTGCAACAGTTTTAGAAGTTTTAAAATATTATAATAAGAAATTTATATTTGATACAGCAAGAATATTCGTTATAGGAATTGCATTTTCTGGTATATTCCTTATTTCATTAATTCTGTTTAATTTTATAAGTATTTATAAAAAGGCTAAGGAGACCAGGATGCTAAATATACTAGCTTATCAGGATGCCATAACAAAAGGCAAAAATAGGACAGCGTTTTATAGGGATATTAATTCTATTACTGGTAATGATATGAATGAATTATTATGTATAATGATTCTAGATATGAATAATCTAAAATATGTTAATGATAAATATGGGCATATTGCAGGTGATAATGCTATAAGATTATGTTATGAATGTATTAAGAGTTGCCTGCATGAATTTGGTACATGCTATAGAATTGGAGGAGATGAATTTACATGCATTTTCACAAACTGCAGTGAACTGCTCATACAGGAATTTTTAGAAAAATTTAAGGAAAAGGTTAACTATTACAACAAAGAGGTAGAATATAACTTTAATGTTGCTTATGGATATTCATTTTATAATAAAGAAATAGATGAAAATCTTCTGGATACATTTAATAGGGCTGACAAACTTATGTATCTAAAGAAAAAAATAATGAAGGAAACAACAGAAAATTATAGTTTGTAGAAGGGAACATACTTTCTGCAAACTTTTTTTTATGTTATAATTACTATGCAAATTTAAGAAGGAGGATATTAAGATGAAGAGATATTTAAATGATGTATCACATAAATTTTTAGCAGTAATTATTATTTTCATATTATCTATGTCTTTTATATCATGTGGATCGATTGATGATGTTAAGAGTTTTACTGGAAAACTTGACTCATCAGTATCAGGAGAAAACTCTTTGGCAGCTTCATCTAAGGATGGTCTTGCTGTACATTACATAGATGTTGGACAAGCAGATAGCATATTAATTACACAGGGTAATTCTTCAATGCTGATTGATGGCGGTAACAATGATGATTATAAACTAGTTAGTGAATATATTGAGAAGCAGGGAATTAAGAAGCTTGATTACATTGTTGGAACTCATGCACACGAAGACCATATAGGAGGGCTTGATTATATAATTAATTCATTTAATGTAGGAAAGATATATTTTCCAAAGCAGACTGCAAGCACAAAGACTTATAAAGACTTCGTGAATTCGGTAAAGAATAAGAATATGAAATTTACTCTGCCTGTAGCAGGACAGTCTTTTAAACTTGGAGAAGCAGAATGTACAATTCTTGCTCCTAATTCAGGAAACTATGATGATGCTAATGAATACTCAATAGTTATTAAAATTACATACAAAAATAACTCATTCTTATTTACAGGTGATGCAAGCAGTATAAGTGAAAAAGAAATGCTTAGCAAAGGATATGATTTAAAGTCTGATGTACTAAAAGTAGGTCATCATGGATCAAGAAGTTCAACAACAACAGAATTTTTAAAAACTGTAAATCCTAAGTATGCAGTTGTCAGCTGTGGTAAAGACAATGATTATGGCCATCCAACTGAAACTGTAATTAACAGACTTAAGAAAGCATCAATTCCTGTTTATAGAACAGATGAAAGCGGTACAATTGTTGCAAAGTCAAATGGTACAGATATTATATTCAATGTTCAGCCGGGAAGCTACAAACCAGGAACAAAAAAGAAATCATAAGAACTGTTATTTGATTAGATTAATAACAGCAGATAATTAGGGCTATAGATTAATTTTGTAAATCAACTAATAGTGAATAGATAACAACGAATAACGAAGGACAAAATTCATATGCTGCGCTTATGAATTTAATATGTTGATAAACTTATTAGCATAAGATTCCTTTTTAGAAACTCACGCAACGCTGAATTTTATCCTTAACTATTCGTTGTTTGCTATTAGTTATTCACTTATCTGTCTGTTTATTCAAAAAAATAATAAATTAATTAACAACTATTTTAGTGCTGCATATATACCTTATGAATAATTAAATAAGGAGTGTGTAGTATGATTAAAAATAGATGTCCGTTCTGCGGATCTAAAAGAGTTAAAGAAATAAGATATGGTAGTGAAGGAAGAGATACGAAACGATATTGTTGTGTGCCTCAATATATATTTGACAACATTAATCGTGATTTCTACTGCTATCAATGCAGGCATATTTATAGTACCGATGATTTAAAAAGGAAAGCAGAGTACGATAAAGAAAAGGAAAAAAGTAAAGTGATTTTATGCGTGATGTTTAAATAAAGAGGGTTTGAATAATGGCATAATATTAAGAGCAAGTTGCGTGTTTGTATAGCCACTTTCAGATTATAGATTTAAACATGAATATTTTACAAATTTATAATCATATCGATAAATGGAAAGTTGGATAGTATTATGAAAGCAGAATGAAGAATGATGAATTAAGGAAGGAATCGGTTCGCTTCGCTTACTGATTTCTAAATTATAATGGAGGTTTTACCTCCAAACCTCTTATTTTCTATCTAAAGAGATTTTAAGAGGAATTTGTCCTCTTATTTTGAAACTCCCACTGGGGAGTTTCATCCATAATTCATCATTCTGAATTCTTAACTCAGCGTTATACTATCAAATAAGGATTATACATTAGAAGAAAAGAACAGGAGTAATAAACTAATGAATAGACAAAGAGATAAACAGATTAATTTTAGGCTGAGCAGTGATGAACTTGAAATTTTTAATAAGAATGTTGAAAAATCAAAGCTTAAGAAAAGTGAATATTTAAGAAGATGCATTTTAGAAAAGGAAATAATCGTTATTGACGACCTTAAAGAACTCGTTATGGAAATGAAAATATTAAGCAGTAATATGAGTAATATGCTGAGCAGCACAGATAATAAATCTGAAGTTAAAGAGCTTATGGCCATGAAGCAGGAGTTAAATGCTGTCTGGAAAGAAGTTGTGAAGTCGCTTAGGAGGGTTAATGACTAATGGCGATAATTAAGAGGATTTCATCTAAGGCAAAGGTGGATAAGATTATCCAATACCTTATTAATGAAGAAAAAACAGAAGAAAACCTTGTAACTGCTAAGAACTGCAATGCTGATAATGTTGTTATGGAATTTGAAGTTACTAAGGAGATTTACAACAAGAATAATGGTGTTATGTATCATCACGTAATTCAAAGTTTTGCACCAGGTGATAGTATTACACCGAAGAAGGCACATAGTCTAGGAGTAGAATTATCAATAAGTGAGTTTAAAGATTACGAAGTATTTATTGTAACACATAAAGATAAGGCACATATACATAATCACCTTGTAATCAACAGTGTTAGTTTTGTTAATGGCATCAAATATAATGCTACGAATAAGAGCTTGTGGGATTTAAAACGCAAAAGTAATGAAATCTGTCTACGGGAAGGATTAACCGTGCTTGATCTTGAAAAAAGAGCTGATAAAAGAATAACTGATGCAGAAAAGAACATACTCGATAGAGGAGATATGTCATGGAAGGAAAAAATAAGGACATGCATTGATTTATCAAGGTCAAAGTCAATAACTGAAGATGAATTTATCACAGTTTTAAATGATGAATATAATATAGATACAGTTGTTACAGAAAATAATATTACATATAAAGATAACGATAGTGGCAATATCGTAAGAGGAAAAAGACTGGGAAAGGCATACGAAGATTTAATGGCAGATGCCTAATGAATGGGAAATTAGCATCGCAATGCTTACTAATTTCATAATCTTAAATGGAGGCAAATCCTCCAAACCTCCTTTAACTGATATTTGTATTACATTTGTAAGTAATTTTTTCGTGCTATAACATGGTGGAATAATATCTACCATGTTTTTTTTAAGCTAAATAATTCAAATAAAAATTGACATCGTATACTAATGAAGATATAATAATTGTTAATTAATAATAGTTATTGTTTAAAGATAAAGGAGATTTATATATGGATCAAACAGCACTATTCAGTTTAACATATGGAATGTATATATTAGGAACAGAATTTGATGGCAAAATTAATGCCTGCATAGTTAATACTGTGAGTCAGGTGACACAGGAGCCTGTAAGAGTCAGTGTTAATGTAATAAAGAATAACTATACAGCAGAACTTATAAACAAATCAAAGAAATTTTCAGTATCAGTATTATCAAGAAACGCCAGTCTTGATACTGTAATGAACTTTGGATATTCAAGTGGAAGAGATAGAAATAAATTTGAAAACATGAGTTATGATACAGATGTGCAGGGATGCCCGATTATCAGAACTGGATGTAATGCGGTAATTTCATGTAAAGTATTTGAAACTATAGATTTGGGAACTCATTATATGTTTATAGCAGATGTAGTGGACTGTGAAAAAACAAATAATGATGATTCTATGACATATGGTGATTATAGAGATATTAAAGCAGGTAAGCAGATTGATAGTAAATCAGAAGAAAAGAAAGAAATGTATGAATGTTCAATATGCCATTATATATATGATGGTGAAACTTCATTTGATGAACTTCCAGATGATTATGTATGCCCAGTATGCGGACAGCCAAAATCAGTTTTTTATAAAATATAATATGACAAACACATAGGTTTGGAGGTGTGCTCCAAAAAAATAGGAATTCATGAGACATCTGCTCATGAATTCCTTCTTTCTATTATGCATTATGCACTTTGAATTATTATAGTGCTACTGCAGTATCTAGAGCTATTTTCATCATGTCTGTGAAAGTAGTCTGTCTTTCTTCGGCAGTAGTAGCTTCACCTGTTACCATTGAGTCACTTATTGTTAAGATAGTAAGTGCATTTACTTTGAATTTTGCAGCTATTGTATATAAAGCTGAAGTTTCCATTTCTATTGCTAGACAGCCGTATTCTGCCCATATTTTCCATGCATCTTTTTTATCGTTGTAGAAGTTGTCTGAAGTGAAGATAGTTCCAACCTTTGGTGTTATGTTATGTGATACTGATGTATCATATGCAGTTTTTAATAGGTTGAATGATGCAGTTGGTGCATAATCCATACCGTCAAATCTGTTTTTGTTTACTGATGAATCTGTACATGAACTCATAGCTATTACTATGTCTCTTACTTTAACATCTTCCTGCATTGAACCGGCAGTTCCAACTCTTATAAGGTTTTTTACGCCATATTCAGAAATAAGTTCTGTTGAATATATTGAAATTGAAGGAACACCCATACCTGTTCCCTGAACTGAAATTCTTCTTCCTTTGTATGTGCCAGTAAATCCATACATTCCACGTACTTCATTATAGCATTTAACATCTTCTAAAAAGTTATTCGCTATAAATTTTGCTCTTAAAGGATCTCCTGGAAGAAGTACTGTTTCTGCGATATCACCTTTTTTTGCTCCTATATGTGTACTCATTAATAAGTCTCCTTTCAAATCAAAACATATATTACTATAATATACTAAATTAAATTAAAAGAATAGTAATAATTTAATGGTATAATAGATATGAAATCAGATATAATGATTTTATATTATAAATTTTAGAAATAATGATCGGTTATCAATGATCATTCATCGATGAAGGATAAAACTCTATAGGAGTTTCGGAAAAAAGAGAACACAT
The DNA here is from genome assembly GCF_009696465.1 of Inconstantimicrobium porci. GTDB lineage: Bacteria > Bacillota > Clostridia > Clostridiales > Clostridiaceae > Inconstantimicrobium > Inconstantimicrobium porci. Next base: position 97,631 of record NZ_VULX01000001.1, read on the forward strand.
TTCTCTTTAAAACTCTTTGGATTAATAAGTACAGTGGCTTGGAGGTGCCCTCCATTAAGATTTAGTAATCCGTTTGCGTATTACATCCTTAATTATACATTATACAATATAAATTATTCATTGATTATAAGGGAGTGAGATAGATGATTCAGTTAGTGAAGAAGACACTGCTTGAAGATAAACCTGATTATGAAGATCCTACTGAAAATGTAGCGAAGCTTACAGAAAAGGAAATGGCTGAGCTTGGAATAAAGAGTTGTAGGCAGACAGGTAAATGCAACTGTAGATGCAAGAATAAGCAATGTTGATTTAGAACATAGATTATAAAAAATTGGAATAGTGCTTGGGGTTCAGCTTAGGCTGAGTTCCAGTCAAGGCATAAGCGAAGATGATACAAAAAGAGCAGACTCAGTAATATGAAGTCTGCTCTTTTGTTATTGATAAATATCTTAGTATATTATTCGTTATCGTTATGTGTAAGTTCAATAACTTCCATATCATCTGGCATTATTACGTTGCATTTGCAGAAGTAATCAGCTTCAGCACAGTAATATGTTTTTCTGTTGGCAACGTCATTATCCATTGTATGTATGATTATGAGGTTCTTAGCGTTCAGCATTTCTGCATTCTCGCTGCATTCCTTTACTGTGGAATGGTGTTTCTCATATGGCGAAAATATTTCTCTTTCTTCATAAAGGCAGAAAGCTTCATGCATTAGGAAATCACAGTTTTCTGCATATTGTTTAAGTATTTCTCTGTAAGGTTCATCGCCCAGGAAACATAATGAAACATTATCTTCTGTAATTAGTTTAAATCCATATTGAAGGCATTTTGTACTATGTATATCAAAAAAAGTCACTTCATTATTTAATATATTCAAAGTCATATTGTCTTCTACCGGGAAAAATTTAATTCTTTCATCAAAATGCTTTGTGAATTTATTCCCAAGTGTAAGAGTACATATAGTTCTGCATGCCTCAATGACTGATTTTTCTCCGTAGATTGTAAATATGCCTTGATAGTTTCCTTTGTTCATCTGAACAGCAATAGAACGAATAATCCAGCTTATACCTGTTATATGGTCATTATGTGTATGTGATACAAATAATGATCTGATGTTTAATACAGATATATTCATTGCTTTAAGGTTGTTTAATATAGTGTTTCCACCGCCAGTATCTATAAGAAAATGTTCTCCATCATTGTTGCTGATTGTAAAGCAGGTGTTAAAACAGTTTGTTACCATGGCACAGCCCGTTCCTAAAATATTAATTCTGCTCATATATCCTCCTAAAATTGTATGCCTTTGTCAGGAAAATCCGAAAAAGTCATCTATATTAATATGTAAATTATACAATAATAAATGTAATATGTCACCAAATTGAAAAAATATAGAGAAAATATGAAAAAATATTTTTTTTATTATTTAAAATAATGTATACTATAAATGTTAACTTGATAATATGTCAAAATTATAAGTATTGTTACATAAATTTGAAATGACTAGGAGGTGTGTTTGATATGAGACGAACTAGTATTTTTAGTAGCGAATATGAGAAAAAGAAAAGAAGAAAAAGAAGACGTATAGCTATTGTGGTTACATTAGTATTATTGATTGCCGCAGGTGGAGCATTGTATGGGTCTGGTAAACTTAATAATGTAAGCCTTAAGAATATATTTACTTTCAAGAAAAACGACTCAGACTCAAAAACTTCAACTATTGTAAAAAAAGAAGAAGCTAAAAAAGAAGAAGCTAAGGAAACAAAGGCTGAAAATGAAACAAAGTATATTGATGTTACTTTATCATCAGGTACGAAGGTCAAGGCTGTTTATGCAGAGGAGAATGGAACAAAGAAGTTCACTCTTGTTGAAGGACTGTCAGACGGAAGTACATTTGACATAAATAAATCAGGCAGTCAGGTTATAATAAATGACGCTTCTTCACAGGAAATTAAGATTTATAATTTAAATGGTGAAGAAAAGAATATTACAAAAGCTAATTATGTAACTAAATCTGGACAGAGTTTCAGCAAAGATACTATAATGAAGCAGTATCCAGGATATATCTGGGGTCTTAATGCGAAGTTTCTTGATGATACTCATGTTGTTTATATAAGCCAGCTTCCATGGTTTGGAAAAGCTGATCTTGATACTTATGTATGGATTATGGATTTAAATTCCGGAGTATATCAGACTGTATGGGCAGCAAAAGGCAAGGCAGTAAAGATTGAAACTTTAAACGATAAAGGCATTACTGTTGATATTGATGGTAGTAAGAAAACTGTTACATCAGATGGAAATGTATTTTAAATTAATGTTTGTAATAAAGTTTTAAAGTATGTTATAATGATTTGGTTATTATAAGAATTTCATTACCATGTAGGAGGAAGATTTACAATGGACGTTAAAATGAACAAAATAGAAACAAACGTAGTTGAATTTGAAATCAAGGTTGAAGCTGAAAAGTTTACAGCAGCTATAAATAAGGCTTACAGAAAAAATCTTAAGAAGTTTAATGTGCCTGGATTCAGAAAGGGAAAAGTTCCAATGTACATAGTTAAACAATACTATGGAGTAGGAATCCTTTTGGAAGATGCTGTTAATTTTGCAATAGATGAAAGCTATCCAGAAGTATTAAAGGAAAACAACATCAAGCCAGTTGATTATCCTGAAATAGAAGTTAAAGAAGTTGGAGAAGGAAAAGACTTAGTTTACACAGCTAAAGTTACTACTTACCCAGAAGTTACTCTAGGAGAATATAAGGGATTAGAAGTGAAGAAGCCAGTTTACGAAGTAACTGAAGAAGATGTTCAGAAACAGGTAGAAGCTTCTCAGAAGAAGAACGCTAGAGTTGAAACTAAAGAAGACGGAACTGTAGAAGACGGAAACATAGCAGTTATCGACTTCAAGGGATTCATTGATGGAGTTGCATTTGAAGGTGGAGAAGGAAAAGACTTCTCACTAGAAATCGGATCAAAGACTTTCATAGGTGATTTTGAAGAACAATTAGTTGGTGCTAAGGTTGGAGATAAGAAGGAAGTTAAAGTGACTTTCCCTGAAAACTATGGCAGAGATGAATTAAACGGTAAAGAAGCATTATTCGAAGTTACTGTTAAAGAAGTTAAAGTTAACGAATTACCTGAAATAGATGATGAATTCGCTAAAGAAATATCAGAATTTGATACTATAGCAGAATACAAAGAAGATTTAAAGAAGAAGATGCAGGAAAGTAACGATGCAAAAGCTGAAAGAGAATTCGAAGAAGCTGTTATAAATGCTGCTGTTGACAATGCAACTGTTGAAATTCCAGAAGTTATGGTTACTAAAGAAGTTGAATCAATGATTAAAGATTTTGAACAGAGATTAAAGTATCAGGGATTAGACTTAAAGCAGTACTATGAATATACTGGAAGCTCAGAAGAAAAGATGAAAGAATACATGAAAGAAAATGCTGAAAAGAAGGTTAAGACTGATTTAGTTCTTGAAAAGATTACTGAAACAGAAAACCTTGAAGTTTCAGATGAAGAGCTAAAGGCTAAAGCAACTGAATTAGCTTCTATGTATGGCGCTAAGGAACCAGAAAAAATGGTTGATATGATAGTTAAGGCTCAAGCTGAAATGTTAAAGAGCCAGATTAGAATGGAAAAGACTATTAAAATGATGACAGAAAGCGTTAAAGCTAACTAGTTATTATCTATAAAAAGAAATCCTGCATTATGCGGGGTTTCTTTTTTATGTGGCGTAATATATCTAATTAAGTCAAATTTAATAATATATATAATATATAAATAGAGGATGATTTTATAGTATGATTGTTTTTTTTGAAATGTGTTCATAATAACAGATATAATTGAAATGTGTACATTGTGAAAAATTTCAATTAGTATATAGTAAAATGTTGCACTAAATCTTGATAAATTATATAATACAGGTAAGCTTTAAAATTATTTATTTAGTTAGAAGCTTAATCTGCTAATAATTTCTTTGAACTTCAATTATATATGGTGAAGATAATAATATTTCATATAATGATATTGGAGCTTTATAAATAACACAAAAGAATAATATGCAGTTTAAAGTATAATTACTTTTTATTTAGAGATAATTGGTAGAAGGAGGAGAAAAGAATGAGTTTAGTACCAATGGTAGTAGAGCAAACAAGCAGAGGAGAAAGATCTTACGATATATTTTCAAGATTATTAAAAGATAGAATTATAATGTTAAGTGGGGAGGTAAACGATGATTCAGCGAATTTAATCGTTGCACAGTTACTATTCCTTGAAAGTGAGGATCCTGATAAAGATATATATTTATATATAAATAGTCCAGGAGGATCAATAACAGCTGGAATGGCAATTTATGATACAATGCAGTATATTAAGCCTGATGTATGTACTATATGTACAGGACTTGCTGCATCTATGGGAGCATTTTTACTTTCTTCAGGACAAAAAGGAAAGAGATATGCACTTCCTAATAGTGAAATAATGATTCACCAACCTTTAGGAGGATTCCAGGGTCAAGCAACTGATATTGATATTCAGGCTAAGAGAATATTAAAGATAAAAGATACATTAAACAAGTTAATCAGTGAACAGACAGGTCAGCCATTAGAAAAAGTTCAGCGTGATGTTGAAAGGGATTATTTTATGGAGCCTGCAGAAGCACAAGAATATGGTTTAATTGATAAAATAATGGTAAAGAATGAATTAGACAAACAATAATAAATCTAAACCGTAGTGAGGTGTATTTAATGGCAAAATATGATGATAAAAAACAATTGAAATGTTCATTTTGCGGAAAAAACCAGGACCAGGTAAAGAGACTTATTGCTGGACCAGGAGTTTATATATGTGACGAATGTATCGAATTATGTTCAGAAATAATTGCTGACGAGTTTGAAGAAAGCGTTCAATTCGATTCTACTAGTCTTCCAAAGCCAAAGGAAATCAAGGAATACCTTGATCAGTATGTAGTTGGCCAGGACTCAGCAAAGAGATCTCTTGCTGTTGCAGTATATAATCACTATAAGAGAATTAATGCAAATAATGATGATGATGAAATTGAATTACAGAAGAGTAACATTTTACTTTTAGGACCTACTGGTTGTGGTAAGACTTTCCTTGCTCAGACTCTTGCAAAAATGCTTAATGTACCTTTTGCAATTGCAGATGCAACAACTCTTACTGAAGCAGGTTATGTAGGTGAGGATGTAGAAAATATCCTGTTAAGACTTATTCAAAATGCTGATTATGATGTTGAAAGAGCTCAGAAGGGTATAATTTATATTGATGAAATAGATAAAATTGCTAGAAAATCTGAAAATCCATCTATAACTAGAGATGTATCTGGAGAAGGTGTTCAGCAAGCACTTCTAAAAATATTAGAAGGTACTGTTGCTTCAGTTCCACCACAGGGCGGAAGAAAACATCCTCATCAGGAATTTATACAAATTGATACATCAAATATATTATTTATCTGTGGTGGTGCATTTGATGGTATAGATAAGATAATAGAAAATAGAACAAGAAAGAGTTCTATGGGATTCGGTGCCCAAATTCAATCTAAAGAAAAGAAGGATATTGGAGTATTATTAAAAGAAATAATGCCTGGAGATTTATTAAAGTTTGGACTTATTCCAGAGTTTGTTGGAAGACTTCCTATACTAGTTACTTTAGAATCTCTTGATGAAAAAGCTCTTGTAAGCATCCTTCGTAAACCAAAGAATGCTCTTGTAAAACAATATAAGAAGTTATTCGAACTTGATAATGTTGAGTTATCGTTTGAAGATGATGCACTTGTAGCTGTGGCTGAAGAAGCTATCAAGAGAAATACTGGTGCTAGAGGTCTTAGAGCAATACTTGAAGAAGTTATGAATAAAATAATGTTTGATATTCCATCAAATGATAGAATTGTCAAGGTTGATGTTACTAAAGAATGCATTACTGATAAGAAGGAACCTACTGTTACAATGTTAGCAGAAGGCGAAGTAAGACCAGTACTTAGAAAAGCAAAGCACAAAGACAATAAAGGCATAGAAACAGCATAATATAAATGCTGTATTTAAAGCAGATCTGTTAACTCAGATCTGTTTTTTTAGTGTACAGATTTATTTTGAGGTGAAATGTATATAGTATAAGGTATAATTTCGGATTGAACTCCTTTATGAAATTTCAGAGGTTTGGAGGTGCCCTCCATTATGGCTTAGAAATTAGCTAACGTAGCGTTGCTAATTTCATCCTGAATTATACATTATAAAATATACATTTCCTTAAGATAATCATTAATATTAAATAGATTTATAGATTAAGATTAATAGATGAATAAATATTAACTAAATAGAGAATAATACTAAGAGCATTTGTAGGAGGTTATTTTATGAATGATATACTGACAGCTATTATATCAATAACTCAACTAGTCCTTACAACAGTTATAATTTCTCTATTAGTGAGTAATTCTAAGAATTCTAAGGGAAATAAAGATATTATTGCTAATGAAAATAGAAAAGAAATGGATATTCTTAATAGGATGAAGAAAATAAAACTTACTGAGCCGTTAACTGAAAAAAGCAGGCCAGAGAATTTTAGTGAGATAATTGGGCAGGAGCAGGGAATAAAAGCATTAAGAGCAGCTTTATGTGGACCTAATCCACAACATGTTCTAATTTATGGGCCACCTGGAGTTGGTAAGACTGCAGCAGCAAGACTTGTACTAGAGGAAGCAAAGAAAAATAATATGTCTCCTTTTAAGTATGATGCAAAGTTTGTAGAGATTGATGCTACAACTTTAAGATATGATGATAGAGGAATTGCAGACCCGCTTATTGGAAGCGTACATGACCCCATATATCAGGGGGCAGGTGCTATGGGGATAGCAGGTATACCTCAGCCTAAACCTGGCGCAGTAACAAAGGCACATGGAGGAGTTCTCTTTATCGATGAAATTGGAGAACTGCAGCCAATACAGATTAATAAACTTCTAAAGGTACTTGAAGACAGAAAGGTTATTTTAGACAGCGCGTACTATTGTTCTGAAGATCCTAATATGCCTACATATATTAAAGAAGTATTTGAAAATGGCTATCCTGCAGATTTTAGACTTATAGGTGCAACAACAAGAAGCCCTGAGGAAATAGCTCCAGCTATCAGGTCAAGGTGCGTAGAAATATTCTTTAGAGCTCTTGATGAAGATGAAATTAAAATTATAGCAAAAAATGCAGTAAAGAAGTCTGGATACAGGATAGATGAGAAATCTCTTGATATTATATCTAAGTTCTGCAGCAATGGCAGGGAGGTTATTAACCTTGTACAGCTTGGAACAGGCATCGCTGTAAACAGCCATAGAGATATAATAACTGATGCTGATATAAACTGGATAATAGAAAATGGCCAGTACAGTATGAGACCTGAGAAGAAGATAAACGATAAGCCCCTTGTTGGTGTTGTTAATGCACTAGCAGTATATGGAGCTAATATGGGTACTGTGATGGAGATAGAAGCAACTGCAAAGAAGACACTTGAAGATAACGGAAGTCTCAAGGTAACAGGCATTGTGGAGGAAGAAGAAATTTCTTCTTATAACAGGAAGGTTAAAAGAAAATCAACAGCATACTGTTCTGTAGAAAATGTACTGACAGTGCTGGATAATATATTTAATCTTGGATGCAAGAATTACGACATACATATTAACTTCCCTGGGGGTATACCAATAGACGGTCCTTCGGCAGGGATAAGTATTGCAACAGCAGTGTATAGTGCCATTACAAAGAAAAAAGTTAATAATAAAGTTGCGATGACTGGAGAAATATCACTTCAGGGAAAAGTTAAGCCTATAGGAGGCGTGAGTGCGAAGATATCTGCAGCTGTAAAAGCAGGAGCTTCTATAGTAATAATACCTGAAGAAAACTGGTCTGACGAGTTTAAGAATATAAAGGGTATTGAGATTAAAACAGTGAGAAATATTAGCGATGTTTTAGGGTTGGCTTTACTTGATATGTATGATAAAATGAATAATGTTAACATGGATGGTATTGATATTTTATCAGCTAAATCAATGAATTAATAATTAGGGCTGCAGTTAACCGCAGCCTTAATTTTTTATCAATATATTAATAAGGAGGAGTGTACTATGAATAATGATTTTGAGAATCTTCCTTTAATACCCTTAAGAGGACTTACAGTATTCCCTAATATGGTATTGCATTTTGATACAGGTAGAAAGAAGACTGTTGCATCATTAGAACAGGCGATGATAAATGATCAGAAGATCTTTTTATCTACTCAGAAAGATATAAATGTGGAAGAACCTAAAAAAGAAGATATTTACGAAGTTGGTACTATATGTAACATAAAACAGATAATAAGACTGCCTAAAGATAATATAAGAGTTCTTGTGGAAGGACTTCAAAGAGCAAGGCTGATTGATGTAATTGAAAATGAAGATTTTTATGAAGCAAGTGTACAAGCTATTGAAGAATTATGTGATAATAATGAAGATGTTGATATAAAGTCACTAGTTAGAATGCTTGAAAAACAGTTTAGAGTTTTTGCAAAACTTACAGGACTTGATTCATCAGAAATGCTTATGTTCAATGATGAAACACCTGAAAATCTTGCAGATCTTATCGGTACATATTTAAATTTAAAATATGATCAGAAGCAGGAAATACTTCAGACTATTGATGTTAAGGAAAGACTGCAGAAAGTGCTTACATTTCTTGAAAGCGAAATAGATCTTGTTAAGACTGAAAAGAAGATTGCAGTTAAAGTTAAGAGTAAGATAGACAAGTCTCAGAAGGAATATTATTTAAGAGAACAGATAAAAGCTATTCAGGAAGAGCTTGGCGAAGATTACGACAGCAAGAAGGATATTGCAGAATACGAAGAAAAGCTAAAGAAGATGAAGATGCCTAAGTTAGTTAAGGAAAGATTATCTTACGAAATTAACAGACTTAAATCTACTGGTTCATATTCATCAGAGTATTCAGTAATAAAGAACTATGTAGAATGGGTATTTGCTATGCCTTGGAATAAGTCTACTAAGGATAATTTGAATATTAAGGAGGCTAAAGATGTTCTAGATGAGCAGCATTATGCTCTTGATGATGTTAAGGAAAGAATAATTGAATATCTTGCAGTTAAGAAGAAGGCTAACAGCCTTAAAGGACCTATACTATGTCTAGTTGGACCTCCAGGAGTAGGTAAGACTTCAATAGCTAAATCAATAGCATCTGCACTTAACAGACGTTTTGTGAGAATGTCACTTGGCGGAGTAAGAGATGAAGCTGAGCTTAGAGGCCATAGAAGAACTTATGTTGGAGCTATTCCAGGAAGAATCGTGTATGGACTTAAAGAAGCTAAGTCAAATAATCCTGTATTCCTGCTTGATGAAATAGATAAGATGTCAAATGAATATAAGGGAGATCCTGCTGATGCGTTGCTTGAAATCCTTGATAGCGAGCAGAACAAGGACTTCAGGGATAATTATTTAGAACTTGATATAGATTTATCAGATGTTCTGTTTATAACAACAGCAAATACTTTAGATACTATACCTGGACCACTTAGAGACAGACTTGAAGTAATTGAGGTTTCTGGATATACATACGAAGAAAAGTTCCATATTGCTGATAAATATTTAATTCCAAGACAGCTTAAGGAAAATGGAACTGATTCTGAAGAAGTAAAGATATCTGATAATGTTATTAAGTCTATTATCGAGAATTACACAAGAGAATCTGGTGTGAGAAATCTTGAAAGAACTATTGGTACAGTTATCAGAAAAGCAGTAAGTGAAATGATGATGAAGGACAAAAAACATATCAATATCACAATGAATGTGCTTGAAAAGTACCTTGGACCTAGGATGATTAACTATGACAGAGCTGCAAAGCAGGATAGAGTGGGTACAGTACGTGGACTAGCGTGGACTGCCTTTGGTGGGGATACTCTTGAAATTGAAGTTATGACTATGGATGGCAGCGGAAAGCTTGAACTTACAGGTCAGCTTGGTGATGTTATGAAAGAATCTGCAAAAGCTGGGTATACTTATATAAGAGGAAACGCTAAGAAACTTTGCATTAAAGATAAATTCTATAAAGACAAAGATATTCATATCCATGTTCCAGAAGGTGCAGTTCCCAAAGATGGTCCTTCTGCAGGTGTAACAATGGTAACAGCTATGGTATCTGCACTTACAGGAAGGAAGGTTAAACATAATGTGGCTATGACTGGCGAAATTACTTTAACAGGCAGAGTGCTTCCAATTGGCGGACTTAAGGAAAAATCTTTAGCCGCATTTAGAGCAGGAATTGATACAATAATTATACCTAAGGAAAATGAAAATGATGTTAAGAAAATACCTTTAAGCGTAAGAAGAAAGCTTAATATAATATTTGCAGAGAACATAGATGATGTTCTAAATAATGCATTATATGGAGTTGATAGTAATGAAAATTAATACATCAGAATTTATAATTTCAGCAGTTAAAAGAGCTCAATATCCAATGGATGGTTTTCCGGAAGTAGCTTTTGTCGGAAGATCAAATGTTGGTAAATCATCAATAATAAATTCTCTTACAAATAGAAAAATGCTTGCAAGAGTTTCACAGACACCTGGAAAGACAAGACTAGTTAACTTCTTTTTAATCAATAAAGAGTTTTACATAGTCGATCTTCCTGGCTATGGATATGCAAAAGTATCTAAGAAGGAAAAGGAAAGCTGGGGTAAGACAATTGAGATGTATCTTACAGGAAGACAACAGCTTAAGAGAATAGTTCTTCTTGTAGATTGCAGACATAAGCCTACTGGTGATGATATCATGATGTATGAATGGATTAAGCATTTTGGTTATGATGTTGTCGTAATTGCAACAAAGAGCGATAAGTTATCTAGAATGAATCTTAAGAAGAGCGAGAAGGTAATTAGAGAAACACTTAAACTTACAAAGCAGGATAAGCTTTATTTCTTCTCATCACTAAATAAAGTTGGAAGAGATGAACTTATAGACCATATCTTCGAAGAGCCAGTACATGGTCTTTCTGAAGAAGATACAACTCAAGAATAATTTATAAAGAATTTGATATAAAAAACTGTCTGTTTGGTAACAACGAGTTACTAAGCAGGCATTTTTTTTATTCATATAATATAGGTACACTGCAGAAATATAATACTGAGATCTGAAAAAGATTAGAGATATGAGAGCAGATATAAGAGTATAGGATGAAATTTATTCGCTTATGCTTTGGCTAGAAACTCCAGTGGAGTTTCATCCATTTCTCTAATCTCTTAGTTCTTATCTATAATCTATATAATAATGGTTCCTTATAGTTCGATGATTTAATTATTTTCGGCTTTATTGCAAAGAGTATATTTTCCTTAAATTATTGAGTAAAAATTCTGTGTCAATTTTGTAGTGAGAGAATAAGATATACTATAAAAAACAAATTGAATATAGGAGGAATTACGAATGGAAATAAACGATATTCTTAATGGAGATGGAAATTGTGGATGCAAACCACAACCATGCTGCTGCTGCAATAATAACAACAATAGCAATTGTGGAAATGGATGGATATGGTGGATATTAATACTATTAATATTCTTTGGATGTGGTAATGGCTTTGGAGGCTTCGGCGGAGGATACGGTGCTGGCGCTGGATATCAGATGCCTGTTATGAGCTGCTGCCAACCATGCTGCTGCTGCTCTAAGAAGAAACAGAGAAGTAGTTGTTGCTGCTGCGAACCATGCTGTTGTAATGCTATGATGCCTGCTTATGGAGTACCATATGGTGGCGGATACGGTGGAGTCGGTGCAAACGGATTTGGCTGTGGTGGATCTTGGATCTGGATTTGGTTAATAATCATCCTAGCATTTGGATGGGGCTTTGGCGGAAACAACGGCTGTGGCGGTGGATTCTTCTAATAATCCTATCATTTGAATTAATATTATTCTGGTGTCGTATTTATGAGGTAAACTAGGATAGTTATTGGAGGGCGTAAGCCCTCCCAATAAAAAAGTTTAATACATATTTATTAATATTATAGGGAGGAGAAAAGTTGAGCAGACATAGTAGAAACCATAGTCATGGAAGCATGGGGAATTTTAATAATGTTGACTTTCAAAAAATGGCTTCAATGATGAATAATATGGGTAATATGCAGAATGGAACCCCACAAAATAGCGGTAATAATGATTATATGAATATAAATAACTTAGCATCAATGCTTGGACTTGGTGCACAGCCTAATACATCTTCTGGAATGAATGAGATGGGAGGAAACCCATTAGCAGGAATGATGAATGCCATGGGTGGCGGACAAGGAGGAAACCCATTAGCAGGAATGATGAATGCTATGGGCGGACAAGGAGGAAATCCATTAGCAGGAATGATGAACGCTATGGGCGGACAAGGAGGAAATCCATTAGCAGGAATGATGAATGCCATGGGCGGAGCAGGAGGAAACCCCTTAGCTGGAATGATGGGTGGTCAAATGAATCCATTAATGGCTATGATGAGCATGTTTATGAAAGGTCCGCAGAGACAAACTATGCAACGACCATTTGGAAGAAATAATAGCACTAATAGTAATATGAACAACAATAGGACAAACATAAGAAATAATTCTGTTAATGTAAATAAAAATATAAATAAAGAAACTCCAATAAATAATGATACTGTAAAAGAAACTGTAGAAGAATCAAGAGCAGAAGAACTGAAGAAAAAACCATTTGCTGAGGGGACCAATATTGAAATGCTAAAGTCTTTAAGAGATGTCGTTGATTCAAGTAAAGTGGAGTTTATAGATAAACTTATTAAAATGTATGAAGATGGAGAAATAAAAGATACAATAAATTAATTTTATTGTATAAAAAAAAATAAAATGACAATAATATAAACGTAAAGGAGAGAAATCTCCTTTAGCTTACGAAGAGTAATCTTCAAAAAGCTAAAACCCCCCATCCCCCTTTTGGGGCCGCAAAAGCGGCCCTTTTTAATTTTATTAAAAATCTAATTCCCTACTTTTCAATAGATATTGAATTAATTTTAAACATATCAGATAACTGCTTTACTGTAACTTTCATTTTTATTATTGATGAAGTCTGTTCTGCTGATTTTAACTTCTTTTCGAATCTTATATTCCATTGATATTCTGTAGGGTTTCCGTTTTTATCACATTTTGTGTCAAAGAAGAAACAGTCTCTAAATTGATAATCATAGGAATTTTTAGATAGCTTCCAAAGAAGCGACTTGCTGTAGTAATCAACATCGTCATTAAAGATGTCAGGACATTCTTCAAGTTCATATTGAAGTTGAATTACATCGATTAATTTTTGTATACAAGAATATCCCTGAATATCTGATTTATCATATGATATATTCTTATAGCTGTCTTTAATGTACATATACTGCTGAATATTTTCTAGCGAACTATTTATGTTAAAAGAAAGCAACCTTGAAGTTTTATTAGAGGTATGATCTAAAATTCCTATAGAATTATTTGTAGAAGAAAATATATCAATAAATTTATGGCCATTCCAGGTAAATATGTGCTGCATAGGGGTATTGTTTTCATATGACTGTATTATGATTTCAGGGATATTATTACGCGTAGTATCTATAAAAGTACAGTATATTTCGTTGTTACTTGTCCCTAAAGTATTTAAAGGTGTACTAGGAATAAGTTGATATTTTGTACTGTTTATATACGCTATAGCAGAATACTTGCCGTCATCGACTTCAATACTTAAGATATCTTTTCTTCCGTCACCGTTTAAATCAATTTTATAATCTGTATCCTTGCCACTTGAAATTGTTTCAATAGCTGCAGAATTATTCGTATCTAAGTTTCTGTTCGTATTATAATATAAAGTCATAATAGGCAGGCAAATTACAATGCATAAAAATATAACTACTTGTATAATGAATTTGTTTAATTGTTTATCAGATACTCTCATTTATATCCTCCGCAAATTTACTTTATATATTTATATGATTTTTTATAGAAAATAATTATGCTTAAAAATAAAAATAAGCAAAAAAACAGATTAGTATATTACTAATCTGTTTTTTTTTTCTGACAATTGCTACATACACCAAAAAAGTATACCTGATCAGAAAGTATTGTATAGTCGCTGTGCTTTTCTGCATCTATTACAAGAGTGGAATAGTCAAGGCCCATTATATCATCCACTCTTCCACAGTTAATACATTTTACATGTGGATGTGATGATGTGTTTGCATCATATCTGAAATTATTCTCACCTAGATTTAACTCCTGAATCAATCCTACTTCAGTAAGAGTCTTAAGAGCTTTGTATAAAGTTGCAAGACTCATTGTAGGATAATCTTCGTGAAGTGCTGTATATATTGTTTCTGCTGAAGGATGTTCTGTAGTACCTTTTAAGTATTTGTATACAGCTATTCTTTGAGGAGTTAACTTTAGGTTGTGTTCTTTGAAAACCAATGTTAAATTGTCCATAAATAACCATCCTATAATATTTTGTTATATTTGATTTCAATAATACATTTAAAATTATATTCTAAACAATATCATTTGTCAACTAATAGCAATTATTACTTGTTTTTTGTGAATATGTTGAATTTATTTAGGAAGTAGCTGATAAATCCTGTAAGAATAAAATCATATAATCCGAATCCTATTTCAGCTCCTGCTAATAATATATAAATAGGCAGTTTTGAATTTGTAAGACCCATAAACAATGTAGAATATATAAAGTAACATATTCCAAGAGATATATTAAAAAATGTGAATTTTATGATAAATTCTATAACATTGTTGTTAATCTTTTCAGCAAAATATTTAACAATCCCATATATACCGAATAGGAAAATGTACACAATGCAGATAACCTTGTTTGGTATAATTAGTGATAAAAGTGATGTGGCTGAATATACAAGAATAGCTGTTTTTAAATTACAAGTTAATAAAGTTATTGGTATTATTACTGATGACAATATTAAAAATGCCAACTTGTTAGTTGGCATAAAGGAGGAAAGATATAAGAAGATAAAACCAGCGGCAGTAAATAATCCTCCTTTAGCTATGTTTTTAGAGTTCATTTTACTTGTACCTCCATATCATTAATTAACAGCAGGGGATTAAATCTCCGCCAAAGCATTCACAGATTGAGTCTAGACACCAAAGGTTCAAGCATAAATTACAGAAGTCATCTGAATTATTGTTTTGTCTGTATTGTCTTTCATATGAATTATTTCTTCCGCGTATAGAATTTAAAGTCTGACGATATTCAAAGTTATTAGGATCTAATGAACATGCAGTACTGATATAATTAACAGCGCTGTCATACCAGCCCTTCTGGAATAATACTAATCCATAAAGGTAGTTCCATTCTGCATCTCTTGTTTGTATCTGAGTTAATTTAGCTTCTGCTTCAGAAATTCTTCGCTGATTTATAAGTACTCTTATTTGTCTGTAATCATATGCGCTGTTTGAGTAGTTATTCTGCTGGCTACTATAAGTGTTGTTTGAACCTTGAGGATTCTTCATAAGCGAATCATAAGCTTCATTTATTTCTCTCATTTTTTCTTCAGCCAATTCTTTAAGTGGGTTTGTACCATATTGGTCTGGATGATATTTTTTTGCTAGTTCTCTATATGCTTTTTTTATTTCGGCTTCAGAGGCGTTTTCATTGACACCTAATACTTCATATGGGTTTCTCATATTATAACACTCCTTCATGTTGTTTTATGTTATTATCTGGATCGTACTTTGAAAGAATCTTTAAGTTTTTATCCATTATTCCATAAAACAATATATTGTTTATTATTTCTATATCTTTAACAAAATTGATTTTCTTTATTATATCACAGCATTGAGATGCACATGAGAGCAGAATAAATTTAATTCTTTCTTTTTCTTTATAAAAGAATACTTCAAAAGAATCTCTGTCTTTGTTCATGGAGCTGTTTAAAGCATTGTACTTATCCTTTTTCATGTCATCTTTTAAATCGTCCAGTGCGTCTATTATATAAATCCACTTTCCTAAATTATATCCGAGTGCATACAGGTCTTCTCTAAGATCCATGCTGTCGTTAAATAATTTATATGGGTAGTTCTTAAATAAAAAACCTGTAAGTGATGCAAATGGATGGGCGATTTCATCAATACATTTATCAGTAGATGATTCAAGTATGCTTAAATTGTTAAGTTCTTCTTTAATTTTATCATTAATATAAGGATAATCTTTGACAAATTTATTTTTTGATTTTTTTAAAATTATACTAATTATTTTTGCTTTAATACTCTTATCGTCATAAACATCATCAAGCATTTTATAATAAAATAAGCTTACATTTAAGAATGAAGCATAGTTTAGTGCTTTTACATTTACAGCTTTAATTTTCTTCTTTGTTGGATGAAGAGCACATTTGAATGGTTCATATATAGTCTTATCAGAACTTAGTGCATCAAATAGCACTGCAATAAATGTCATATCATAATTTAATGACATTCGTGGTAAATCTCCGAAATTAGATTTTATTTCATGACACAGACCGCAGTAATATGCTTTGAATTTTTCATAATCTTTAATCTTTAATTCCATTTTAAATGGAGTTACATAGCCAAACAATTAATCAGCTCCTCATATTAAATAAATATATCTAATTATATCAAAAAAAGACTGATAATAAAATAGCATGACTGTGTAAAATTATGGCGTAAAATATGATTTTTTTCTTAATTTACTTTTAGAAAATTAATATAAACTTAATAATATTACATGAAATATAAATCTAACAAAGCTTTCTTTACTTAATCTAATGGAAGTGATAAACTAAAAATATAATATTTTGCTTGAGGAGGAAGTTGGTATGGCTAAATATAAAGTTGGTGACGAATTAATAATAGTAAATGACCCTACTAAGGAAGCTCAAAAACTTAAGGATTTAAGTACACTTACTGTAGATGGTGATTATGCACAGTTCTGCTGGGGTTTAAAAATAGTTGATGTAGAATATGATAAACCTAATGTTACATTAACATATAAAAGTGTTGATGGAACAATAAATAAGGTATTTGCTGTATGTAATGATATAGAAAATTTTGATCAGCAGATGGTATTAGAAAAGGCTCTTCTTAAGGCTTTTCAAAATGAAATAATAAATGTTTCAGTAATAAAAAATACATTAAATAAAAATAAGAATAAATAATATAAATAAGTTTAGAAAATAAATTCATGAGAACGGTTTTTATTTTACACTTGTTTTTATGAATTTATTTTATGTTTAGAGATAAGGTGGATTCATGGATATTTTTATAGGAAGGCAGCCTATCTTTGATAGGAATTTAAAAGTTGTAGGGTATGAACTACTATATAGAAATGGTAATGTAAGTAGCTATAACTGTGATGATGGTGATAGAGCAACCGAAAATTTATTATATAACGTTTCTTCTATGGGTCTCAGATTATTATGCTGTAATAAAAGTGCATTTATAAACTTTACTCAGAAGACACTTGTTAACAAACTTCCTAGGTTACTTGACAAAGATTATCTCATTGTAGAGATACTAGAAGATGTGGATTTGAATGAATCTGTAATAGAAAGCTGTAAAATGATGCGTAAAGAAGGTTATAGATTTGCAGTTGATGATTATGTCTATGAAAGGGATATTATGCCTATAATAGATTATATAGATATAATCAAAGTTGATTTTCTGCAGAATGACTATTTGAATAGAAAACGTATTATTGATAAGTATAAAAAGAAACATAAAAAAATACTTGCGGAAAAGATTGAAACAAGAGACGATCTAAAACAAGCACTTGAACTAGGATATGATTATTTTCAGGGATACTTTTTCTGTAGGCCTGATACATTAAAGGGTCATGATGTATATTTAAATGAGGTTAAAATAATAGAATTATTTAGCGAACTTTATAAGGAAGAAGTCAATTTTGACAGAATAGAAAAATTAATAAGATATGATGCTGGTATGGTTTATAAATTATTAAAATATGTTAATTCATCATATTTTGGGTTTGCGCAGGAAATTTCTTCGGTAAGACAGGCTATATCACTGCTTGGTAAAGAAGAAATGAAAAAGTGGGTAACATTTGTTGGACTTGGTGGTGATGGAAAGGGCTCTGAAGATGATGAAAGAGCTAAACTTGGTATGATACGTGGAAAGTTCTGTGAAAATTTATGTGCATCTATTGAACCGTCGCAGATGGAATCGGCATTTCTTGTTGGGATATTCTCAACTATTGATGTACTTTTAGGTGTAGAGATGAAGGATGTAATTCATGATTTACCACTTGAAAAAGATATTAAAGAAGCACTCTTGGGAACGAACAATTTCCTTGGAACAATTCTTAATGTTGTTTTGCAGTATGAAAAAATGCAGGATTATACATCAGAGTACAACAAGCTTATTACATATAACAGCAGTATAACAGAGAAAACTGAGGAGGATATTGCTGAGATGTTTTTAAAAAGTTTACAATGGACACAAAACATATTTTAAAAAAAATGTTGTATTATATGGTAATATATAGTATAATTGGTGGAAATAAAACGTGGTTGAGGGTGATAGCTATGAGTAATTGTCCATTTTGGTCAAATGATTCACACGCATTCAAATGTAATAGTGAATGTCCGTTTTCTGAGTCTTATGATAAGGATGAAAATGAATGTCCATTTAAGTCATTATATAAAGATGAAAGTTATGGGGGAGAAGTTCAATACACTTCGAATAGGTAATTCCATGTATATAAAAGGTTATTGAAGAGATTCAATAACCTTTTATATTGTTCAGATATAAATTTGAGTTATATAAAAGTATATTATTTTGTCAATAATGTATGTATACTATCTTTATAAAAGCATAAACAACATACTTAAGCAAGGAGGATTAATTATTGAAGTTAGACAGGTATCAGGAGCATGCAGTAAAATCAGATGAAAAAAACATGGTTATCATTGCACCTCCAGGCAGTGGGAAGACAACTGTTATTTTAAACAGGATAAAATTTCTTATAGAAGAAAAGAGAATTAATCCTAATAATATAATAACAATTACTTTTACAAAAGCGGCAGCAGTTAATATGAAGGAAAGGTATATTGCTGAAAATGGAAATGGAAAGGTACCTTTCTTTGGGACTTTTCATGGGCTGTTTTATAAGCTTTTGGGAAGGCATAATAAGAATATAAAACTTATTGATCCTGGTGAAGGCTACAGAGTGGTTGAACGGGTATTAAGCAAGACTTTAGCAGAAATATCAGAAGAGAAGGTAAAGGAAGTTCTTAATAATATTTCAAATTATAAATGTTCTCATGGTTCAGGAGGAGGTTTTAAGTCATCAATAGACGAGAATTTGTTTATGCAGTGTTATAATGCTTATGAAGAAAATAAGAACGAAAAAGGTATGATAGATTTTGACGATCTTCAGCTTGAATTCAGAAAATTGCTATATGAGGATGAAAATATAAGGCGTGGTTATCAGAGACTGTTTAAGCATATCCTTGTTGATGAGTTTCAAGACTGCGATGCAATTCAAATTGAAATCCTGCAGCTTCTAAATAAGAATAATTATATTTTTGCTGTTGGCGATGAAGATCAGTGTATTTATTCTTTCAGAGGTTCACAGCCGGAATGTATGCTACAGTTTGATAAGTATTTTAGCGATGGCGAAAAAAAATATCTTTCATATAACTATAGAAGTACTGAAAATATAGTTGAGTATTCAAAAAGAATAATTGCTAAAAATAAAATGAGAAATAATAAAAAGTTTGAAGCATTCAGGCATGATAAAGGTGAACTCTTCTACAACATACCATTCAATGAAGAACAGCAGTGCTCTGATATAATATCTAAAATAAAGAAATATGTTTCATTAGGCGACAAGCTCTCAGATAATGTTGTTATTTACAGGACAAATGTGGAGAGCAGGAGTCTTATCGATGGATTTATTAAAGAAAATATATTTTTTTCTTTCTTAGATAAGGATTATAATTTTTTTGATCATTTCGTATGTCAGGATATTCTATCGTATTTAAAACTGTCTGTTGATCCATATGATATTGATGCATTTATAAGAATTATAAACAAGCCGTTTAGATATATAAGCAAGACTGCTTTAGAAGAGGTTAGGAGATCAGCTGGTAGAGGAAACAATTTTGATATTCTTAAGGATATAGATTACATAAAGCCATTTCAGAAGAAAAAGATTGATGACCTCAAAATCGATATTTCAGGACTTAACAGGATGTCACTAAAAACGGCTATTGATTTTGTACTTAGTACATTGGGTTACAACGACTATCTTGTTGAATATGCTATGAAGTATAAACTAAATATTGATGAAATTTTTAATATTGTAGACGAGTTTAAGAGCGCAGCAGAAGGCTATAACTCAATTAATATGCTTTTAGCACATGTAGAAGAGACAAATCAGCGTCTTGAGGATATAAAAAAGGATAAGACTCGTGACAGTGTGCTATTTAGCACAATTCATGGAGTTAAAGGAAGAGAATTCAAGAATGTATTTATCATTGATGTTGCTGAAGATTTTATCCCCTATAGAACTAATGATAATATAGAAGAAGAAAGAAGATTATTTTATGTAGGCGTTACTAGAGCTATAAATAATTTATATATCTATTCTCCAAAGATGATAAATGGCAAGTTTAGAAATTCAAGTGTATTTGTAACAGAAGTCAATGCTGATGATTTTAACATAAAGTCAGAGGATAGATATAAAGGTGGAGACAAAGTTACACACAAATCATTTGGAGAGGGAACTGTTATAAGTATAGAAGGAGAGAACATCTCTATATTGTTTAATGACAAAATTAAAAGAACATTTAACATAAATGTTCTTGAAAGAAATAATCTTATAGAAAAGAGATTTTAAGAAGAATTTGTCCTCTTATTTGAAAACTCCCGCAGGGGAGTTTTTTACGTTTCTTTGAACTATTAGTTCTGCTCTCATAATTATTATTTTAATCAATTAATATATTTATGTAATAAGAATAGGCTAAGATTAAAGAATGTTTCTCTTATCAGTTTGGAAGTCCCGTTCTTTTTCTTGATTTCTTGGATTTAACTGAGTTGATAAGTCTTGTAATTGTTGAGACAAATATAACTCCAAGTGCGAGACAGCCTGCTGATGCAATTGTACTTATCATCATTGTAACTGAGGTTGAGATATTTCCTTTTATTACTTCATACATTGTATAATACATACCACTTCCAGGTACAAGAGGAATTAGGGCACATATGACAAATGTAGTAACTGGTGATTTGAATGTTCTTGCACATATTTCAGAGTAGATACTGAAGATTACAGCTGATGTAAAGAAGGCCGTATATAATGAAAAGCCATTATTAAGGCATAGTTTATAGATAAACCAGCTTAATCCACCGCCTAGTGATGCAAAAAGCAGGTTTTTTCTACCGATATTAAATATTATACCAAAACCGAATGTGGCAAATACAGCAACAATACTTTCAATAATCATAAGATTCTACCTCCAATATATTTCATCCATAAACTTAACACTGAACCAGTTCCAACAGCAATTGAAACAGCAACAAGAAAAGCATCAGCAGCTCTTGAAAGGCCAGAAACCAAATCTCCGGCAATAGTGTCCCTTATGGCATTTGTAATTGAAAGACCGGGGACAAGAAGCATTATAGAACCTATGATTATAGTATCAAGGTTGCTTCCTAATTTAAACTGCATGAATATTAGTGCCATTAGTGCACTAATTCCTCCACATATACTGTTTACAAAGAATTGATTTATATTAAGTCTGCCAAATAAGTTTGCAGTAAATTTTATAACAATCCCTATCAGGAATGAACATATTACATCTTTTATGTCTCCACCAAATAGAAAAGTAAAACCAGATGCTGCTACTGCAGAAAAGAGCACATCTATATAATTTGGATATCTTGGTGATTTTGATATTATATCAAGTTCCTGCTTTAATTTTTCTACAGGTATTTTATTAACTTCAATAGTTCTTGAAAGTTCATTGACGAGATCTATCCTTTCAAGGTTTACGCTTCTGTTAGTTACTCTTTTGACCATAGATATAGTATCATTATTTTCGTTAGATGCAGAACAAATTATTCCTGTAGGAGTAACATAACTTTCGGCATCTTGTAAGCCATAAGAACTACATATCCTTGTTATGGTTTCTTCAACCCTGTATGTTTCGCCGCCACTTTCAAGTATAATCTGTCCTGCATATGAAGCGACTGCTAATATTTTATTTATACTCATATGTAATTATCTCCTTCTGACAGATTTAAAGGTCATTTTGACTGTATTATATCATAGTATAACTAGAAGTAGAATATTTCGAATTATATGTTGAAATAAATAATTTAAAAATCTATAATATAGATAATATTTAATGTAAAAATTGGGGGAAAAAATATGAACTACAAAAGGTTGTGTGATACAGACAAAGAAATAGCTGATCTTATTGATGAAGAGAAAAAGAGACAGCAGAATGGAATAGAACTTATTGCTTCTGAGAATTTCACAAGCGAAGCTGTAATGGAAGCAATGGGTTCATACTTAACAAACAAGTATGCCGAAGGATATCCTGGAAAGAGATATTATGGCGGCTGCTATGTTGTTGATAAGGTTGAAAAACTTGCAATTGAGAGGGCTAAAAAGTTATTTGGAGCAGAACATGCTAATGTTCAGCCACATTCAGGTGCACAGGCAAATATGTCAGTATATTTCGCAGTGCTGCAACCTGGAGATACCGTTATGGGAATGAATTTAAGTCATGGAGGACATCTTACTCATGGTGCACCTGTAAATTTTTCAGGAAAGACATATAATTTTGTTTCTTATGGAGTAAATCATGAAACAGAAACGATTGATTATGATGAGGTAAGAAAGACAGCGTTAGAAGTAAAACCAAAACTAATTGTAGCAGGAGCAAGTGCTTATTCAAGAATTATTGATTTTAAGAGGTTCAGAGAGATTGCAGATGAAGTTGGCGCTTATTTGATGGTAGATATGGCTCATATAGCTGGTCTTGTAGCAGCAGGACTTCATCCATCACCTGTTCCTTACTGTGATTTTGTCACAACTACAACTCATAAGACTTTAAGAGGACCAAGAGGTGGAATGATACTCTGCAAAGAAAAATATGCTAAGGCAATTGATAAAGCAGTATTTCCAGGAATTCAGGGTGGACCTTTAGAACATGTTATAGCAGGTAAGGCAGTATGTCTAAAGGAAGCTCTTGACAGCGATTTTAAAGTGTATATAAATCAGGTAGTAAAGAATGCTGCTGCTTTAGCAGATGCTTTAAAATCATATGGCTTTAAGCTTGTTTCAGGTGGTACTGATAATCATCTTATTCTTATAGATTTAAATAATAAGAATATCACAGGAAAAGAAGCAGAAAGTCTTCTTGATTCTGTTGGTATAACTGTCAACAAGAATACAGTACCTAATGAGACTAGAAGTCCTTTTGTAACATCAGGTGTAAGAATCGGAACTCCTGCAGTAACTACAAGAGGATTTAAAGAAGATGATATGAAGGAAATTGCATCAATTATTAATGATACTATAGAGCATAGGAATGAAGATTTGTCAGCAGTAAAAGAAAGAGTTAAAGTGCTGTGCAGAAATCATCCATTATACTAGAATCAAAAATATTTAAATTAATAAAGATTGCAGGTTATATGTAGGTACGATACATTTAGGGAATTGATCTGCAATCTTTGTAGGATATTTTAAAGAGTATGCTATTTATGAATATACTATTAAATAGCATACTTTGTATGTATGAACTGTAACTATTGTGTTAAAATCTGTTTAATGTGAATTATTTTTAAGGGGGAATAGGTTATATGGAGGATAACAGAGTTGCTGTTATTTATAAATCAAGGTATGGTAGTGCAAAAAAGTACGCACAAAAAATAGCATCGCTTGTACATGGTGATTTATTTGAAAGGAAAGAAGTTAAGTTTGGTGAAATACCGTATTATAATACTATTGCTTTTGTAGGTTCAGTTTATGCTGGCAGAATTTCTGGAGCAGATGTTATTGCTAAAAATATGGATAAAATCGAAGATAAGAAGGTTGCAGTAATTGCTGTTGGTATGTCAAAGATGAACAAAGAAGCCATTGATACTTTATTTAAGAATAACTTTAATGAAGAACAACTAAAAAGTATTAATTGTTTTTATCTTAGAGGCGCACTAGACATCAATAAGCTTAATTTTTTTGACAAGCTGATCATGAAATTAATGAAAAAGAAAGTGCAGAAAAATACACAAAGCCTCACTGATGATCAGAAAGAATTTATAGCATTATTAGAAAATCCATATGACTGGACTGATAAGGAAGACATAAATCATATAATAGATTATATTAATTCATAAAAAGTATATGGTATAAAAAATTACAAAATCACATATTATTTAGGTATATTACACTAAATTATATATCTAAAGGAGGAATCAATATGGAGTTATATGATGAAATTTTAAAGGATAAGGAAGTTAGTTATTTCGATTTGAAAAAGAAATATGGCAGCAAAGAAAACGTTAACGTAGATAAAGAGATTGATAATCTTATTAAAGATGGTCTTGTTATTGAAGATGAAGGCCTTATTATTTTAGTAGAATAGTATTTTTTATTGAAAGCGATATTTACAATATGAAATTCATAGATTTACATTGTGATACAGCATCGATGATGTATTATAAAAAACAGCATCTTATGAAAAATTATTTTTCTATTGATACCGAAAAGTTAAAAAAGGGAAATGCCTCAGCACAGTTTTTTGCATTTTTTATTGATAGTAAAAAACTTGAGATAAAAAAAGAATTTGATAATATGTATGATAATTTTATGCATGAGATGGAAAGTTCCTCTGATATATGTATTGCTGAAAGTTATAATGACTATAAAAATAACGTTCTTAAGAAGAAGATTTCTGCTTTGCTTACAATTGAAGAAGGCCAGGTACTTGAGGGATGCATGAATAATCTATATGATGCTTATGAAAAAGGCATAAGACTGATAACACTTACTTGGAATTATGAAAACAGCATTGGTTATCCAAACTGCAGGAAAGAATTTATGAATTTAGGACTTAAAGAGTTTGGAATCAATCTTATTAGCGAAATGAACAGACTTGGTGTTATAATAGATACATCACATCTTTCTGATGGTGGTTTTTATGATGTGGCAAAGTTCAGTAGAAAACCTTTTGCTGCAAGTCATTCTAACAGTAGAGAGGTAAGGAATCATCCAAGAAATCTTACTGATGATATGATTAGGGTTTTGGCAGATAAAGGCGGTATAATGGGACTTAACTACTGTAATTCTTTCGTTGGAAGTGAGAAGATTACATCTATAGAAGGACTTATTAATCATGTTAGCCATATCGTTAATGTAGGTGGCCAGGAAGTGATTGCTCTTGGAAGTGATTTTGACGGTATAGAAAATGAGGTTGAGTTTAAAAATCCATCTCATATTGATATGTTCTATACTGCACTTCAAAGGAAAGGGTATAGTGACGATTTTATTGATAAGCTATTTTATAAAAATGCAGAAAGATTTATAAAAGACGTTTTATAGTAGAATAGGAGTACATTATGGCAGATTTAAGTGGCAAAACAGCTGTTATTACAGGTGGATCAAGAGGTATAGGCAGAGCTATTGTAGACGAGTTTTTGAAGTCTGGAGCTTATGTTATTTTCACTTATAACAATAGTGAAGAACAATCAAATGAGATTGTAAAGAATTACAAAGAAAAAGGATTCTTTCTTGAAGCACACAAGGTAAATCTTAATGATTATAATAATATATTAAGATTTTATGATGATGTTATTTCTCGAAGAGGAAGTATAGATATACTTGTAAATAATGCTGGAATATCAAAAGTTGGTTTATTTATGGATATGACAAAGGAAGATATTGATGAGATAGTAGAAACTAATTTTACTGGAACTATTTATCTTACTCAATTTATAGTTAAGAAGATGGTTATGCAGAAAAAAGGCTGTATTCTTAACATTTCATCAATATGGGGAAATACAGGTGCATCTTGTGAATCGGTTTATTCTGCTACAAAAGGTGGCATAACCATGTTCACAAAATCTCTAGCGAAGGAGCTTGGCTCATGCAATATTAGAGTTAATGCACTTGCTCCCGGTGTTATAAAGACAGAGATGAATGAATGGATGAATGATGAAGAAAAAAGAGAGTTATGCGATGAAGTACCGTTAAACAGATTTGGTGAAAAAGATGAAGTTGCTAAATGTGCATCATTCTTATGCAGTGATGATGCATCATATGTCAGCGGACAGGTATTAACTGTGGATGGAGCAATGCTATAGAGAAAAAGAGAAGGAACTCAGCTAAAGACTGAGTTCCTTCTCTTTTTCAATGCCAAGTGCCAGATGCCAAATGAAGGAGGCCATTCCACGAGGCTGAAGCTTGTGAAATAGCTTAACTATTAATGGAGGGTAAAACCTCCAAGCCTCCTGTGAAATTGCTGAACGCAATTCCACATAAACTCATGTTCAAGATTTGTGGTTGCTTAGGTTTTGTTAATTTTACTATTTTGATTTAATATATTATTTTATGAGTTCATCAACGCCAATTAGTTGATGGTTTGTTTGCTTAAAGGCTTTCATGATATTCTTAACAGGTGTATTATCTTCATAAGTGTAATCAACATAGCCGTTTTCATCTATATCTGAAAGCTTGATGAATTTAAACTCTTTATATGGATGAACAAAAACACTAGCTAATGAAAATGTTGAATCTTTTAAGATGTCTTTAGTTACTGCTTCACCATGTTCATCTTTTACGTAGCCAATTGGTGCAGGTACGTAAAGAGATTTATCTGTTTTAATTGGATTGGCATTCCAGTATCCTGAGTAAGGCTCATACATAATTGAAAAATAGTTTTCAAGAACTTTCTGCTGTTTTCTTACAGCATGGTAATGAGGACTTTCAAAGAATTTAACTGGTATATTTAAAGTGTTTGCTGTATTTAAGGCATTCTCAGCAATTGCTCTGACATCACTTTCTTTAGTATTAATTCTCCATGTCATTTCACTTCCTACAGCACTTACTGTATCACCGTTCTGGTGAGTATATCCATGAAGTCCTATAGTGGCACCTCTGTAAATTAAATGATCAAGAGTGCTGATGAATTCATAATTGCTGAATGTATCGTTTGTCAGCAGGTTATTATCTACATTCTTACCTGGATTCTTGTATCTAGGTATCCAGGTAACATTGTACTTACTACCTATAGAATAAAGATAATCTCCTAGTATTCTGAACTTTTCAAAGTTAGTGTCTTCTTCCTGACCGCTGCCGGCAGAAACATCTTCAAATCTTATAAGAGCAACTTTTGCAGTTTCATTTGACGACTTAGCAGGTGCACTTATATTTTTATGATCAGTAAACATATAAATTTTCTTTTCTTTTAAGTCCCAGTGAGTTCTAAGGTTCAGCATGTCTGCAATATCGTTTATTGAAATATACTGAGTATTGTTTATAGTAATGCTTTTTCCACGAAGTTTGTGTTCAGTGTCATTGATAATAAATGATTGCTTTTCTAAATCAACATGAGCATTACCACATTTAAAACTACTGTTTCCTGTGGATTTTACATCTAGATTCATTGCTTTTAATACTTTTTCAGGATTTACATAATATCTAAGGTTTAATTTATAGATGTCATCTGAGATGTTTAATTCCTTACCATTATAAACAATGTGGATGCTGTTTTCCTTTTGTGCTGTCATATTAACAGGCTTATAAGTGATTTTTTTCTCTGGCAGTGCAGTTTTGTTTTCGACCACATTGTTTTTTGTAACAATATGAGTAACTGCACTTTGTCTTAATACTATTATTTTGCCAACTACAAATACTAAGAATGCAGCAATAAGTATAAGCAGTGTTTTTAATATTTTTGATAAGATACTTTTACTCTTTTTCAAAATTGAGTCCCCCTAAGTTAGAATATTTAACTGATATCAGTTATTTTGTTATTAGATTAGAGAGAAAAGAAAATAGCATGAAACTCCCCTACTCATATCTCTGCTCTCAGATCTCTAATCTTTTATAGTTCAGTTTTGCTAATAGATTTACCTATTGAAGTATATTGTTTTAAAATACCGTCTATTTTTCTTCTGTGTATTTATTTAATGAGAAGTAGAATAGTACTCCGTCTTTTGTGTTCATTACTCCGAAAACGCTTCTATGTTGTGTAAGAATTGTTTTGACTATAGAAAGACCAAGACCGTTGCTTCCTTGTGCACGGCTTCTTGCTTTATCAACTCTGTAAAATTGTACCCATATTTTTTCAAGATCTTCAGTTTTTATGTGTGTGCCAGTATTTTCTATTGAAAAGACAACTGTATTATCTTTTTCAGATAAAGACACATTTACATGTTCATTTTCAGGGCTGTATTTAATTGCGTTTGTCACAAAGTTTTCAATAACACTTTCTATTTTGAAACTGTCACCAATAACCATTTCTGATTCTTCTGAAATGTTATTTAAGATGAAAGATAAGTGTAAATTGTGTTTTTCGAAACTGTTTTTATGCTTCATCAGAATATTTGAGATTAGTTCCCGAATATTAAATGGTGCCATTTTAAAAGTCATATTTTCAGCTTCAAGTTTTGAGAGTTCAAGCATATCCATTATAAGTTTATTCATTTTATTTGCTTCATCTATAATTGTATCAAGGTATAAATCACGGTTTTCGCCTTCAACTATATTATCCTTTAAGCCTTCTGCATAGCCTTCAATTATTCCAAGTGGAGTCTTAAGTTCATGTGAGGCTCCTGCTATAAATTCTTTTCTCATTTTTTCAAGTTTACGTTCACGTTCGATATCTTTTGTAAGTTTTTCGTTTTTTGCACGTAACTCTGAAAGTGCAGATGAAAGATTAGCAGAAAGGATATTGATGCTTTTTCCTAATGTGCCTATTTCATCTTCTCTGTCTTCCTGACATTTAGAAGAAAAGTCAAGCTGGGACATTTTCTTAGCCTTATTGGTAATTTTTATAAGAGGCTTCGATACCATATTTGAATAGATTAAGCTTAGCACAAGACAGAAGAATAAAAGGAATATAAATACGTAGAAATAAAACTGTTTAATAATGGAGCTTGCTTCATTAATAGTCTGGAAAGAGCTGAGAGCCATTATTACAGAATCATTTTTGCTATATAGCGAAAATGGTGCGATACAGACGATATGTTTTAAGCTGGTATCCCTGTCCTCCATAATTGTGCAGAATGGTTTGTCAGAATTCTGCAGTGAAGGTATAAAATTTTCATCACTGCTTAAGTTTCTGAAAATATTAGCAAGTATAGTTATATTTTTTTTCTGCCATTCTGAGTTCTTATCAAGTACATACTTTATTTCTCCCTCAGGTGTAAGTATGCCTAACTTTGCTACATTTGATGATTCAAACTGAGCAATTGCATTGTACAGGCTTTCATCACTACTTATGTTGTAGGAAGTTTCCTGCATGAATTTTGATAAGTTGTTCATAAGTGTGTTCTTTTTTCTGTTTGCATAAAATGTATCAAAGTATAGTATTTGAAAAATCATTGAGAATGAGAAAAATACTATAAATAAGGTGAATGTAATTAAAAAGAGCTTTTTAGAGATTGATTTTTTGCATGAATCAAGTTCCATTTATTTCACCTCAAGTTTATATCCACTGCCACGTACAGTTGCTATATAATTAGCTTTATCCTTTAACTTTTCACGAAGTCTCTTAATGTTAGTATCAACAGTTCTAATGTCGCCAAAGTAATCCATGCCCCATACGTTATCTAGTATTTTATCTCTTGTAAGAGCAATACCTTTATTTTCTATTAAATATAGAAGAAGTTCAAATTCCTTTGGAGATAAATTTATAACATCATCATAAACTTTAACTTCATGAGAAAGCTTGTTTACAGTAAGTCCGTTTAAATCAATAAGTGCAGAGTCCTTCTCTGTCACAGTCCTTTTTAATAATGCCTTTATTTTTGCAATTAGTACTTTTGGACTAAAAGGCTTAGTTACGTAGTCATCTATGCCTAAGTCATAACCGTGAAGCTTATCTTCTTCTTCTGATTTTGCTGTAAGCATTATTATTGGTGTTGATGTTTTACTTCTTATAAATTCTGCGACTTCAAAACCATCCATTTTGGGCATCATGACGTCAAGAATCGCAAGAGTTATATTATTAGATGAAAAGAGGTTAACTGCTTCTTCGCCATCTTTTGCTTCGACAACATTATAGTTTTCCCGTAAAAGATAATCTCTTAAAAGTATTCTGATCCTTATTTCATCTTCTGCTATTAAAATCGTCTCTTTCATTACCTAACAACTCCTTTCGATTTGTTTATATTATATTACAAAAACGAAGTATAATAAATATGTTGAAATTGTTTATCATTATATTATACAATTGAGGTTAGATATAAAGAATGGGAGAAATTTAATGATAGACATAAGATTTGATAATAAAGAATTTGATTTAAAAAATGGACTTAAATTAATAACAGTTAAAAAAGATACAGAACTGTTTTCAATAGATATAGGAATAAAAATCGGGGCATACTATGAAAATGATAAAAACAGAGGTATTTCTCATTTTATAGAACATATGCTTTTTAAAGGTACAAAGAAGAGAAATAATGAACAATTAAATAAGGAGCTTGAATTTTTAGGTGGAGAATACAATGCTTATACTAATTATAACACTACAGTATTTAATGTAAGTTGTCTTAAGGAGGAATGTAGAAATGCAGTTGAACTTTTAGGTGACATGGTAATGAATTCTGTATTTGACGAAGAGGAAATGAAAAGAGAAAAGGGTGTTGTAATTTCTGAAATAAGAAGTGCGAGAGATGATGTTGCTGAATTTAGTGCCAATCAGGCATTTAACTACGCATTTGAGAGAAGCCCTTTAAGGTATGAGGTTGCAGGTTTTGAAGACATAGTATCAGGTTTTACAAGGGATGAACTTTTAGAATACTATAAGAATAATTATACTCCTGATAATACAGTTATTACTGTTGTGTCACCATTTGATCATAGAACAGTATATAATATGATCAGTGATGAATTTTCACAGTGGACTGGTACATGCAGTATTGATAGAAGTATAATAAGAGAAGATAATAAAAATGAGGAATTTGTTTCTTGTAGAAAAGATATAGAACAGAGTACAATAACAATAATATATTCATTTATTGACCTTGATAAAGAAGATGAACTTGCACTTAAAATACTTAACCATCAGCTTGGTGAAAGTGCTAACTCTATATTGTTCAGAGAACTTAGAGAAAAACGTGGTCTTGTATATGATATTTATACTGACCTTGACTTATGTCACAATGCAAAGACTTTATGTATCTATACAGCAACTCATGACAGCAAGGTGGAAGAAGCTAAGGATGCCATCTTTAAATGTATTGAAGAGGTGAAAAATGAGAAGATTATATTTAATGAAAGAACTCTTGAACTTATGAAAAAAGTTCATAAGACGTCAGTGATATCAACATTTGAAGATGGTAGTGATCTTGGGAATTACATCCTTACTCAGAATCTTGAAGGACAGAATATCTATGAATTTTTAGAGGATATGAACAAACTTGAAAGGTTGGACAGTGCTGATATATATAAAGTGGCAAGAAAAATATTAAATAAACCTACAGTATACATGTTAAGAGGATCTGATACAGATGAGTAAAATTACAAAGATAGAAATTCAAAAAAGGAATAAGAACAGGGTTAATGTATATATAGACGAAGAATTTTCATTTGCATGTGATATGGAACTTGTATATAAATTTGGATTAAATAAGGATTCCGTGATTAATATGGATGAATTAAGGGAAGTATTAAAAGAGGAAGAATATATTTCATGTAAAAACTCTGCACTAAGAGTTCTTGAAAAGACATATAAAACTGAAAAAGAGATAGTTAAAAAACTCAAGGACAAGGAGTATAGTGAAGAGGCTATATCAAGAACGCTGGAATTTCTGACAAAGTATGATTTTATCAATGATAATCGTTATGCATCAATGTTTGCTAGAGACAAGGTTAAGACTCAGGGTAAGAACAACATAAAATACAAGCTTATTCAAAAAGGGGTAAGTGAGGATATAATTATGGATGTCTTAGGAAGTCTTAGCGATGATGATGAATATGATACTGCGTTGAATTTATGTACAAAGAAGTACAATATTCTTCTAAAAAGCAACAGTGACAAAAATGTTGTTAAACAGAAATTGTTTAGATTTATGTTATCAAAGGGATACGACTATAATTTGTGCAATAAAATAGTTAAGAAAGTATTAAATATAGATATTTGGGAGTAAGAAAATATGTCTGGTAAATTCAATAGTATTGATTTGCTTCTTGTAATAATTTTTATGCTGCCTATAGTACTTGGTTTTGTGAACAAGTTTAATTCGTATGACAGTAAGCAGGAAGTTTATGGTTTTGAAAAAAATATTATTCTGCTGATAGCAGGCATTACATGTCTGTTTTGGGCAGACAGGGGAACAGTAATCAATCAAGTGATGGATGCTTTAAGAAAAAATTCCGTTCTAGCTTCATTTGCTGACAGTTTTCCTAAGTTATTTTTCTTTTTAGTTTTCTTTATAGTCTTGGCTATATTATATTATACGCTTAAGCTTATAGTTTACGCAGTTAATAATGTGGTGATTTTTCCACTACTTGATGGTGTTGACAGTTTTTCAAGGAGAAGATGTTCACTGCTTGGAAGTGTTCTTGGGGCGCTTTTCTCTATTCCTAAATCAATTATATATATTATAATTGTTTGTTTTGTTCTTAGTTTTATGCCATTTAAAATAGGTAATTTATCAGTTAGCGACAGCAATATATATAACATGGTACAGAAAAAGGCTATAGATCCTATTAAGAATTCAAGCATAGTATCACAGCTACCAAGGCTGCTTAACAACTCTTTAAAGATAAAAGTAGTTAATGAAGATAATAATAGCCATTCGCAAAACTCAGATGATGCTGTGCCAGGTAATGGCCGTAATGTCATTGTTTATTACAACGGAGTGACTTTAGATCAGGGAATAAAAAGCAATGATGAAATTAACAGTAAGGCTGCGCAGATTACAGCAGGAAAGTCTGACAGCAGGAGCAAAGCTCTTGCAATATATAAATGGATTGGCAGCAACATAACTTATGATGATAATAAGGCAAGCTCTGTACTTAGTGGGCAGTCTGTGAAAAATTCTGGTGCGATACCAGCATTTAATGAAAAGAAGGGAATATGTTTTGATTATGCCTGCCTTTTCGTTGCAATGTGCAGAAGCCAGGGCTTAAAGGTAAGAGTAATAACAGGTGAAGGATTTAATGGATACCAGTGGGTAAGCCATGCGTGGAATCAGGTATATTTACCTGAAGCTGGAGAATGGATAAATGTTGATCCAACATTTGCAGTAGCAGGAAACTACTTTGATAATAAGAACTTCTACAGAGATCATAAACAGAAGCAGGTTGCAGGGCAATGGTAATACTAAAATTAAATTTACACTCTAAAATTTAGAATTTAATCAAAATATTTTTCGTAATCAAAAAATAAGCTCAGTTTTAAGAAAATATTTCTTGAATCTGAGCTTTTTCATATACTATATATTATTCTAAGCGCTTGATTATCAGGTTGATTGCTTTTTCGCAGTCTGTATCTGAATTGTTTAGTGCCCATGATAGATTGAAGTATCTTAGTGCTGATTTATAATCATCAATTTGAAGATAGCAGTATGCAAGATTAAAAAAGTATTTTGAATCCTGTGAGAGTTTCAGCGCCTCTCTTAAAATGAGTATTGCTTCCTTAAAATTCTGTTGCTTTATTAGGCAGACTGCTAGATTATAATATGAACTTGAAGTGTTTTCATTTTGTTCTATTGCCTTTTTATATAGTTTTATAGCTTTTGCATAATTTTGATTGCTATATTGTTCATTTCCTTCAGAAAAAAAATTCATAATACCTCCTTATATTTGTCCAGGGTATCATTTATACTATTTTTATTTTATCAAAAGACCTATTTTTGCTTAATAAATAATACTTAATTAAAAGCATTTTATAATGAGGTTTTATATTTATCGTATTATGTAAAAACATTGATAGGGTTTTGGTACAATTTCTTCGTTTATAGTAAATAAATGTATATACAACACCCTGAATAAGTAAAAAATATATTATGTAGTAATTATTGACAATAAAAAGGGTGTGTATACTTGATAATATATTAAAAAATATTTAAAATATGCTAGATTATATATGCAAAAATAGAATATAATAGTCTTATAATTTAATGGTTTAAAGGGCTTATTTTTATATATTTGCAAGAAAAGACTTTAGACCACTTAAAATAAACAAGGGGGAAAAATTGATGAAAGTATTACATCTAGGACTTGATGTTGGATCTACAACAGTAAAGCTAGTTGTTATTGATGATAATAATAAAATACTTTATTCAAAGTATACCAGACATTTTTCTGACATTAGAAGTACAATAATCAATATTGTGACAGATGCATACAGCCTTTTACAGGATGAAGAAGTCACTGTTACTGTTACTGGTTCGGGGGGATTATCTGTATCAAAATGGTTAGGTGTTAAATTTGAACAAGAAGTTATTGCCTGCACAAAAACTGTAGAGACTTTTATACCTCAGACAGATGTCGTTATAGAACTTGGTGGTGAAGATGCCAAAATTACTTATTTTGAAGGTACTATTGAACAGAGAATGAACGGAAGCTGTGCTGGTGGTACTGGTGCATTTATCGATCAAATGGCTACACTTTTAAAGACTGATGCCATGGGGCTAAATGAAATGGCCAAAAAGCATGCGATGATATATCCTATAGCTGCAAGATGCGGTGTTTTTGCTAAAACTGATATACAGCCACTAATAAATGAAGGAGCAAAAAAAGAAGATATTGCAGCATCTATTTTTCAGGCAGTAGTTAACCAGACAATCAGTGGTCTTGCATGCGGTAAACCAATAAAGGGAAAGGTTGCATTCTTAGGTGGACCGTTATGCTTCTTGTCTGAGCTTAGACAAAGATTTATAGAAACTTTAAATCTTAAGGAAGATGAAGTTATATTTCCAGAAAATCCACAGTTATATGTGGCTCTTGGTGCAGCACTTTTATCTAAGAATCAAGATAAGACAACATACAAAGATCTTATGAATAAAGTTGAAAATTTAAAAGATGTAAGTGATTCTGATGTTGCGAGACTTGATCCACTATTTAAGAATAAAGAGGAATATAAGGAATTTAAAAATAGACATGATAAAGCAAAGGTTGAAAGAGAAGATCTTAATTCTTATAAAGGAAATGCATTTTTAGGGATAGATGCAGGTTCTACTACTACTAAGGTTACTCTAGTCAGTGAAGAGGATAAAATTCTTTATTCTCATTATGGAAGTAATGATGGAAGTCCATTAAATAAGACTATAGAAATACTTAAAGATTTATATAAAAAGCTTCCGAAGGGAGTTAAAATTGCCAATACATGTATTACAGGATATGGTGAAGCGCTTATTCAGGCAGCTCTTCATGTGGATTTAGGAGAAATTGAAACAATAGCACATTGCAAAGCAGCACAGCATTTCCAGCCTGATGTTGATTTTATACTAGATATTGGTGGACAAGATATGAAGTGTCTTGTAATAAAAAATGGTGTTATTGATAACATAATGCTTAACGAAGCATGTTCTTCAGGATGTGGTTCATTTATAGAAACATTTGCAAAATCTCTTAATATTAAAATAGAGGATTTTGCTAAGGAAGCACTTTTCTCAGAGGCTCCAGTTGATCTTGGATCTAGATGTACTGTATTTATGAATTCAAAAGTTAAACAGGCTCAAAAGGAAGGGGCAACTGTAGGAGATTTATCTGCAGGACTTTCATATTCAGTAATTAAGAATGCTTTATTTAAGGTTATAAAGATAAGAGACCCTAAAAAGATGGGTAATAATATCGTTGTGCAGGGTGGTACATTCTATAATGATGCAGTTTTAAGATGCTTTGAAAGAGTATCAGGAAGAAATGTAATAAGACCTGATGTTGCTGGACTTATGGGAGCATACGGAGCTGCTATAATTGCTAATGACAGATGGGACAGAAAAACTGAAAGTACACTTCTTAAGAGTGAAGAACTTGAAACTTTTGAGTTTGACAATGAAATGAAAAGATGTGGAAAGTGTGCAAACAACTGTATGCTTACAATAAGTAAGTTCTCAAATGGTGAAAAATTTATAATTGGAAACAGATGTGATAGAGGATTAGGTATTGAATTAAAGAAGAATGACATTCCTAATTTATATAAGTATAAGTTTGCAAGAACATTTGGATTCAAACCATTAAAGGAAGAAGAAGCTAAACGTGGTGTTGTGGGAATACCAAGAGTGCTTAATATGTATGAAAATTATCCATTCTGGTTTACTTTATTCACAAAGCTGGGATTTAGAGTTCAGCTTTCAGCAGTTTCAACTAAGAAGATTTATGAAAAGGGTATTGATACAATACCATCTGAATCAGCATGTTATCCGGCTAAGATTGTTCATGGACATATTATGGATCTTGTAGAAAAAGGAGTTAAATTCATATTCTATCCATGTATTGCATATGAGGAAGCACAGCAGAAGAGAGCTGATAACCACTATAACTGTCCAATGGTAACATCATATCCAGAAGTTATAAAGAACAATATGGATATGATTAAGGAAAAGAATATAGATTTCAGAAATCCATTCTTCTCACTTAACAATAAGGAAAAGCTTAAAAAACGATTATATGATGAACTTGATGGTTTCGATATTACGCAGGAAGAAATTGAGACTGCGCTTGATGCAGCATGGGCTGAAAAAGATAAATATCGTGATGATATAAGGAAAAAGGGAGAGGAAACTCTCGAATACCTTAAGAAAACTGGCAGAAAGGGAATAGTTCTTGCCGGAAGACCTTATCATGTTGACCCTGAAATTAATCATGGAATAGCAGATCTTATAACTGGATTTGGTATGGCAGTTTTAACTGAAGATAGTGTTTGCCATCTTAACAATGCAGACAGACCATTAAGAGTTGTTGACCAGTGGGCTTACCATTCAAGACTATATGATGCTGCATCATTTGTAAGAACTCAAAAGAATCTTGAACTTATACAGCTTAATTCGTTTGGATGCGGACTTGATGCAGTTACAACAGACCAGGTTCAGGAGTTATTAAATGAATATGGTAAGATTTATACAGTTATCAAGATTGATGAGGTAAATAATCTTGGAGCAATCAAGATAAGACTTAGATCTTTAAAGGCAGCAATAGAAGAAAGAGACAGAAAGAATTATAATCCTGAAAAGCAGGATTTATCATATAAAAAAGTTGAATTTACTAAAGAAATGAGAAAGAAGTATACAATTTTATCACCACAGATGTCACCAATACATTTTGATATAGTACAAAAGGCATTTGAAATCTGCGGTTATAACCTTGAGGTGCTTCCATCAATTGATAAGGATGCAACAGAAGAAGGGCTTAGATATGTTAATAATGATGCATGTTATCCATCTATACTTGTAGTAGGACAGATTATACATGCCTTAAAATCAGGCAAGTATGACCATAATAGTACTGCAGTTATAATCAGCCAGACTGGTGGTGGATGTAGAGCAACTAACTATATTGGATTCCTTAAGAAAGCTCTTAGAGAAGCTGAACTTTCAAATATTCCAATTATCTCACTTAATCCTGTAGGAATGGAAAAACAGCCTGGATTTACAATCAACCTTAAGCTTGTAAACAGGGGACTTATGGCTCTTGTCTATGGTGACTTATTCATGAGAGTGCTTTATAGGGTTCGTCCTTATGAAAAAGTTAAGGGTTCAGCAAATGAACTTCATGAGAAGTGGAAAAAGAAAGCTATTGAGAATGTAATGAATGGCAGCAAACGTGAATTCAAGAAGAACATCGCACAAATCGTAAAAGATTTTGACAATCTGCCAATACTTGATATTAAGAAGCCTAAGGTTGGTATCGTTGGAGAGATTCTTGTTAAATTCCATCCAACAGCAAATAATAATGTGGTAGATGTGCTTGAAAATGAAGGTGCAGAAGCTGTAATGCCTGATCTTCTTGATTTCTTCTTATACTGCGCATATGACGCAGAATTTAAGAGAAAATATCTTGAAGGAACAAGAAAAGATGAGTTAGAAAATAATATAGGAATATGGTATATTGAAAGATTTAGAAAGACTCTTAAGGAAGAACTTAAGAAGTCTAAGAGATTTTCAGCACCATCAGATATACGTCATTTAGCATCTCTTGCTCAGAATATACTTTCAGTTGGAAATCAGACTGGTGAAGGATGGTTCCTAACTGGAGAAATGCTTGAACTTATTGAAGAGGATGTAAACAACATTCTTTGTATTCAGCCATTTGCCTGTCTTCCTAACCATGTTACAGGAAAAGGAATGATAAAGGCTATTAAGGCTAGAAATCCTCTTGCCAACATAGTGGCAGTAGACTATGATCCAGGTGCAAGTGAAGTTAACCAGCTTAACAGAATTAAGCTTATGCTTTCAGTTGCTAACAAGAACATTAACAAAGAGAAGCAGGAAGCAGAAGAAGCTTATAGTGAAGCAGCTGCAACAGATAATGATAAGAATTAAGATTTCTTATTATGTGTCATAAAAAGTAATATGGTTGACATTTTTTATATTACTGGTATATTATATATAGTAAATATAAGTCTAAACAGATTGAATTAAAAGTAAAGACATTGAAAAAGAGGAGTAAGAATAGAACGATATTTAGAGAGGAAAGTTTATAAGCTGAAAGACTTTCTATATTAGTTATTCTGAAGGTAGCTTTTGAGTTTCTCCGCTGAAATTTACAGTAAGCAGAGACGGTTAATACCGTTATATTTCTTGAGTGTCTGCATAGTTAATGCTATTGTTGTATGCAGAAATAAAGGTGGTACCACGAGTCTTCGTCCTTTTTAGGATGAAGGCTCTTTTATATTTTATCAGCAAACTAATACATAAATTAGGTAACTATCAGTTTACATCAATACTTGGAATAGATCAGAGATTAGAACGAAGAGAGTAGAGAAAAGGATGAAACTCCTTGTGGGAGTTTCGAGCCAAGACGTAAGCGAACATGCCAAATCAAAGATTTGGAATGCCTGCTTAAGCATGGCGAATAAGTTTCGTTCTTTATTCTTATTCCAGCTCTATTATCTCTAATCTTTTTAATTTATAGTTTAGCGTTTTGTTGAAAAATTTTAAATACTAAAATCTTATTATAAGCAGGAGGTAACTAAGATGGAAAATAAGAATATAGCAACAACTTATAATCCAAAAGAATTCGAAGAAAGAATTTATAAAACTTGGGAAGAAAAAAAATACTTTACACCTAAAGTAGATAAAAGCAAGAAACCATATAGCATTATGATGCCGCCACCAAATATTACTGGAAAGCTTCATTTAGGTCATGCTCTTGATATTGCTCTTCAGGATACCTTAATTAGATTCAAGAGAATGCAGGGATATAGTACATTGCTTCTTCCAGGACAGGATCATGCAAGTATTGCAACAGAAGTTAAAGTTGAAAAAGAACTTCTAAATAAAGGCTTAAAGAAGAAGGAAATGGGTAGAGAAGCATTCCTTGAAAAAGTATGGGAATGGTCTGATGAATATAGAGAAAAGATTAGAACTCAGCAGAAAAAGCTAGGAACTTCAGCTGATTTCACAAGAGAAGCATTTACAATGGATGAAAACTTAAGTAAAGCAGTTAAACATGTATTTGTTAAACTTTACAATGAAGGTCTTATATACCAGGGGAATAGAATAACTAACTGGTGTCCTAAATGTCAGACTGCTTTATCTGATGCAGAAATAGAATATGAAGAACAAGATGGATTCTTCTGGCATATTAACTATCCAGTTAAGGACTCTGATGAAGTTATAGAAATAGCTACAACTAGACCAGAAACTCTATTAGGAGATACTGCTGTTGCTGTAAACCCTAAAGATAAGAGATATGCTCATCTTGTAGGAAAAACTTTAGTGCTTCCACTAGTAGGAAGAGAAATTCCAATAGTTGCAGATGATTATGTAGACATGGAATTTGGTACTGGTGCTGTTAAGATTACTCCAGCTCATGACCCTAATGATTTCGAAGTTGGTAAGAGACATAATCTTGAAGCTATTAGAGTTATGGATGACAAGGGTATAATCAATAACCTTGGCGGAAAGTATGCAGGACTTGACAGATACGAAGCTAGAAATCAGATAGTTGAAGACTTAAAGGCTGAAGGCTCACTTGTTAAGATTAAGCCTCATACTCATAATGTTGGAACTCATGATAGATGCAGTACTGTTGTAGAACCTATAATTTCTAAACAGTGGTACGTTAAGATGAGTGAACTAGCTAAGCCAGCTATCGAAGCAGTTAAGACTAAGAAAACAAAATTTGTACCAGAAAGATTCGATAAGACTTACTTCAATTGGATGGAAAACATTCAGGATTGGTGTATATCAAGACAGCTATGGTGGGGACATAGAATACCAGTATGGTATTGTAACGATTGTGGCGCAATAACAGTTTCAGAAGAAACTCCAAAGTGCTGCTCAAAGTGTCACTCAGAAAACTTAAGACAGGACGAGGATGTACTTGATACATGGTTCTCATCTGCATTATGGCCATTCTCAACACTTGGCTGGCCAGAAAAGACTGAGGACTTAGAGTACTTCTATCCAACAAATACTCTTGTTACTGGATATGATATCATATTCTTCTGGGTAGCTAGAATGATATTCTCAGGCCTTCATAATATGAATGAAGTACCATTTGAAAATGTACTTATCCATGGTCTTGTGAGAGATGCTCAGGGAAGAAAGTTTAGTAAGTCTTTAGGAAATGGTGTGGATCCACTTGAAGTTATAGATGAATATGGTGCTGACGCATTAAGATACATGCTAATTTCAGGTAACGCTCCAGGAAATG
The DNA here is from genome assembly GCF_009696465.1 of Inconstantimicrobium porci. Lineage (GTDB taxonomy): Bacteria > Bacillota > Clostridia > Clostridiales > Clostridiaceae > Inconstantimicrobium > Inconstantimicrobium porci. Next base: position 138,693 of record NZ_VULX01000001.1, read on the forward strand.
ATATAAGATACTATCCTGAAAAAGTTGAAGCAGCTAGAAACTTTGCAAATAAGATATGGAATGCTTCAAGATTTGTTATGATGAACCTTGATAAGGATCTTATGGATAAATATAAAGACTGTAAGGAATTCAGCATGGCTGACAGATGGATACTTTCAAGAGTTAATACTGTAGCTAAAGAGGTTACTGAAAATCTTGATAAGTTTGAACTTGGAGTTGCACTTCAGAAAGTTAATGATTTTATGTGGGATGAATTCTGTGACTGGTATATAGAACTTGTTAAGCCAGTTTTATATGGAGAAGACGAAAAGAAGAAGGGTGTAACTTATAATGTATTAAGCACAGTTCTTATTTCGGGACTTAAGATGCTTCACCCAGTAATGCCTTTTATCACAGAAGAAATATATACTCATCTTACTGATGAATGTGAATCAATTACAGTTTCTAAGTGGCCAGAATATGATGAAAGCTTAAATGACACTGATGCAGAAAAGGAAATGGCATTTGTTATTGAAGCTATTAAGTCTTTAAGAAATGTAAGAGCAGAAATGAATGTACCACCATCAAGAAAAGCTAAACTTATTGCTTACATCAATGATGAGTGTAAAGATGCTTTCGAAAAAGGAAAGACTTATATGGAAAAACTTGCTTCATGCAGTGAAGTAACATTTATTACTGATAAGAAGGATGTTCCAGAAAATGCTGTATCAGCAGTTGTTAAGGGTGGAGAATTATTCATGCCTTTATTAGATCTTGTTGATAAAGATAAGGAACTTGAAAGATTAAACAAGGAAAAAGCTAAACTTGAATCTGAAATAATGAGAGTTGAAAAGAAGCTTTCAAATGAAAAGTTTGTAAGTAAGGCTCCAGAAGCTGTAGTTAATGAAGAAAGAGTTAAGGGCGAAAAATATAAAGAAATGCTTCAGGCAGTACTTCAAAGAATAGAAGCTCTTAATTAGGGATGATTTGATATGAAATATGAATTAAGTTACGAAGAATGTATGAGTTTTATACATGGAGCTAAAAGATTCAGTGATAATCCCGGACTTAAAAGAACAAAGGAAATTCTGAGGGCGCTAGGCAGCCCTCAGGATTCTCTTAAGATTGTCCATGTTGCGGGAACAAATGGAAAAGGATCTGTTACTGCAATGATATCTTCAGTGTTAAAGGAAGCAGGATATAGTGTTGGAATGTATACTTCACCATATCTTGAGGAATTTGAAGAAAGAATTCAGATTAACAATGTAAATATATCTAAAACAAGACTTGCATATTATGCAGGTCTTGTTAAATATGCAGTAAAAAAAGCATCTGAAAAAGGACTTGGATATCCTAATGAGTTTGAGATTATCACATGCATAATGTTTAAGTACTTTGCAGATGAAAAAGTTGATTATGCTGTTGTAGAAGTAGGTCTTGGTGGCAGACTTGATGCAACTAATGTTATAAAACCTGTATTGTCTGTTATAACAGCAATAAGTTATGATCATATGAATGTATTAGGAAATACTTTGGGTGAAATAGCTGAAGAAAAGGCTGGCATAATTAAAAACGGAATTCCCGTAGTTTCGTCTGCTCAGAAGAAAGAAGTGATAGATGCACTGATTAAAAATGCAGAATCTAAAGTCGCTGAGATAAGCTTTGTGAATAATAATTCATTTACAGTCATTGAAGCTAAAAGGGAAGATATGTGTCAGTTGGTTGAAGTGAAAACAGATAAAGCTAATTATAAGATTTTATTAAATCTACTTGGAACATATCAGGTATCTAACTGTGCACTTGCTGTAAATGCTCTTGAAAAGCTTATAGATAGCGGTGTAGAGATAAGCATGGATAATATGCTTATAGGTCTTAATAAAACGCGCTGGATAGGCAGAATGGAAGTCTTGAGCAGAAATCCACTAATTGTTATTGATGGAGCTCATAATATTGATGGTATAAAGAAACTAAAAGAAAGCACATCTAAATACTTTTTATATAAAAAACTAATTCTCATTTTAGGAATTTTGGCTGATAAAGATACTAATATGATGCTTGATGAAATTTCATCAATAGCTGATTATATTATCTTTACCCTACCTCACAGCTTAAGGGCTGAAGATCCTTATAATTTATATGAGAAGACTTATGATAAAAGTAGATGTTTTGTTATAGAAAGCTATGAAGAAGCTTTAAAAAAAGCAGAGTTATTAGCTAACGACTGTGACATGATTCTATGTGCAGGATCGCTGTATATGATTGGTGATATGAGGAAAGTAATTTTAAATGATAAAGAGATAAGAGAAAGGGTTGAAATTCATTAACTATTCGTTATTCATTATTCTCTGTTCACTAAAAAAAATCGTCTTTAAATGACGATTTTTTTTACTATTTATTCTTTATTTCCATTAAAGCATGTGCAAGCTGGTCAGGGCATGAAGTTCCTTTGCTGCCACAGCTAATACCGCTAAGCTTGTTTATAACGTCATCAACGTCCATTCCTTCTGCAAGCTTTGATAAGCCTTGAAGGTTACCATTACATCCTCCTACAAAGCTTAAATTTGTAACTTTATTATCTTTTATATCAAAAGATATACTTCTTGAACATACTCCTTTTGGTGCATATGAATACATGTAAATTCCCCCCGATATATTTATATTATTGAATTAGAATTCATTCAATCATTCATTAATTAAGGCATTAAGAATTTTATTATAAATATCTGCTGAATTATGCTTCCACTTTGTACATAAATCCACTGCCTGTTTTTTTGATACTACATTTACCTTTAAATCAAGCAGGAGAGTATCATTCTCGATAGCTTTAAGATTAACGATAAATGAATCTTTATTAGCAGGAAGGTAATCTGCAGTTATTGAAAATTCTTTCTTTAAAGATTCAATTTTAGTATGAATATATTCATCTATCTGGTTTAATTTCGATGGTGAAATTCTATCTTTAAAAAGCATAAGTACATTTTCACCTTTTTGAGTTAACTGAAGACTCTTTTTTTTATTGACTTCTACATATTTTAAAAAATCTGTATTAATTAATTCAGTAATATACTGCTGTAGAGTGAAATAGTTAACAAAACTGTTCTCTAAGACAATATCAGTAAGCTGAGTATTAGAAATAGGTATAGTCACAGATTTTATTATATGTAAAAGAAGCAGCTTATTTTCTGCTAGTTCTGTTGAATTCTCGTACATATACCACACTCCAAATCTTTATGTATATTTTAATAATAACTTAAATTGTAGTATTAATCAAATACTTAAGTTAAAAAATAAAAATAATTAGTAGTTTATCTAACGTGTATAGTCATGAAAATACGATTACAAGTATAATCATAAATTTATTAGTTATTTAATAAAATATATAAGAAATATTTTAAAGGGGTTTATAGTATGAGAAAAAAAACAGAAGGCCTTATTATAAGCATACTATGCGCATTTCTTATAATATCGTGCTGTGGTTCGGAAAATACATTTGCACAAAAGAAGGAATTGCCGATTTATTGTGTAGATACAAATGAGAAAAAGATAGCACTTACTATAGATGTCAACTGGGCCGATGATGAACATCTTGATGAGATTTTAGATATTTTAAAAGAAAAAGATATAAAAGCAACGTTTTTTATTATAGGTTCTTGGGTTAATTATGCGCCTGAAAATGCAGAAAAACTTAAGAGAATTAATGAAGGTGGGCATGAAATCGGAAATCATAGCTATTCTCATCCTGACTATACCAAGATATCATCAGACAAGATGATTAGTGAAATTAAAAAGACTAATGAAATTATTAAGAATACAACTGGTGTTATGCCAAAATATTTTAGATTTCCAAGTGGAGCTTATAATAATGCTGCTGTAAATAATATTAAAGTTAATGGCTATATTCCAATACAATGGGATGTAGACAGTCTTGATTGGAAATCAACGAGCGCTGAAGCTGAATATGACAGGGTGACTAAGAAGGTTAAGAGTGGTTCTATAATTTTATATCATAATAATGGAAAGTTTACGACAAAAAGTATGAGTAAGGTTATTGATACGCTAAAAAACGATAATTACAAGTTTGTCACAATAGACGAATTATTAATAAAAGAAAACTATTATGTTGATAATGAAGGAAGGCAAAAAATAATCTATTAATTAATAGAACAAAAAAATATTGAAAGATTAATACTAATTGTATTATAATGGAAGAGGACAGACATAAAGAGAAAATTTATGATAAACTTACATTAGTGTTAATGAACAATAGGGAGAGGGGTTTAAATGGATACAATATTTTTAAACAATAAGATAGTGTTGCAGGGAAAGGTAGCTACTGAATTAGAGTATAGTCACTCTATGTATGGGGAAAGTTTCTATACTTTTTCGTTAGATGTGGTAAGGCTAAGCGATTCAAAAGATACTCTTAACATAACTGTGTCTGAAAGACTGTTATTAAACTTAAAACTTGATATTGGAACAAATGTAGTTATCGATGGTCAGTTAAGATCATATAATAAATTCGTTGATGGAAGCAATAGATTGATATTGACTGTATTTGCCAGAGAAATACAGCTTACAGATGAGAAGTTCAAGAATCCTAATGAAATATATCTTGATGGATTTATATGCAAGGAGCCAGTTTACAGAACAACTCCATTTGGAAGAGAAATAGCGGATGTGCTTTTAGCTGTAAACAGGGCATATAATAAATCAGATTATATACCAACAATAGCATGGGGAAGAAATTCTAGATTCTGCAAAACTCTTTCAGTAGGGGATAACATAAGAGTTTGGGGAAGACTACAAAGCAGAGAATATCAAAAGAAGCTTTCTGACGATACTGTTGCAAAGAAAGTTGCATATGAAGTTTCAATATCTAAGATGGAAAAGGTTAAGGAAGAAAATGCTCAGCCTAACAGCGATGAAGAACAAGGAATTTCATAAAAGTTTAAATAAAAAATGCTGCATATATGATGTGCAGCATTTTTTTATAACAGAAAGTGCATCTTATGCAATTTTTGTTTATTTTCTAAGATCATCTAGAAGTTGAGTTTTTCCTTTTGTCTTGTCATCAACTTCTTTTATTATTTTAGCAGGAGTTCCTGCAACAACAACACCACTTGGAACGTCATCAACTACTACTGAACCAGCAGCAACAACTGATCCTTTACCAATTTTAACTCCTTCAAGAATTACTGAATTGGCTCCAACTAAAACATCATCTTCGATTACGCATGGGCTTTTGCTTGGTGGTTCTAATACGCCTGCTACGACTGCGCCTGCGCCAAGATGAACTCTAGCACCTAGCTTTCCTCTTGCGCCGACAACTGCATTCATATCAACCATTGTGCCTTCGCCTATTTCTGCGCCGATGTTTATTACTGCACCCATCATTATTACTGCATTCTTGCCTATTGTAACTTTATCTCTTATGATAGCTCCTGGCTCAATTCTTGCATCGATATCAAGAAGATTAAGCATAGGTATAGCTGAATTTCTTCTGTCATTTTCCATTCTGAAGTGCTTAATTTTCTCTTTATTATCAAGGATTAATTCTCTTATTTCACTGCTTTCTCCAAATAGAACATAGAATCCGTTTGAACCATACCATTCAATATGCTTCATATCACATCCGTCTAAATCTCCATTAACGTAAACTTTTGTAGGCGTGCTTTTTTTTGATTCTTTTATAAATCTAGCTATTTCATATGGATCTGTAAAATTATAGCTCATAATATTCTTCCTTTCTAAATATGTATTGTTTAATAATAATTATTATATTATAAATGGTTATCTAATTAAAGAGATATTTCTTAATAATTTATTATTGAGCTAGATAAAATTATTTTTTTTAGATAAAATAATAGGAAAGGATGTGAAAATTAATATGGATAAAGGTTACATACAGATCTATACTGGAAATGGAAAAGGAAAAACTACATGCGCAGTAGGACAGGGAATAAGAGCATGTGGATGTGGATTTAAAGTGCTTATGGTTCAGTTTTTGAAATCATGGAATACTGGAGAAATAGATATAATTAAGAATATAGATAAATTTGATTTTATGAGAATTGGAAGTCCTAGAGATTTCACTTGGAACCTTACTGATAGAGAGAAAAGTGAACTTAAATGTGAAATTACTACAAATTTTAAGTTTCTTTCTGATTTAATAACAAGTAAAAAATATGATATGATTATTTTAGACGAAATATTAGGAACAATAAATGAAGGCTTTTTAAGCGAAGATGAAGTAATTGATTGTATTAGTAAAAAGCCTAATAATGTAGAGATAATAATAACAGGAAGAAATGCTTCAAAGAGGATTATTGAAAAGGCTGATCTTGTCACAGAAATGAAGGAAATAAAACATTATTTTAAAAAGGGAGTAGAAGCAAGAAGGGGGATTGAATTTTAATGAATAAAAGAGTATGCGACATTAAGGTGTCAGGAATAAGAAGATTCCACAATAAAGTAAAAGAGGTTGAAGGGGCAATATCCCTTACATTAGGTCAGCCTGATTTTAATGTGCCAGAATGCGTTAGTGAAGGTATGAAAAAAGCTATTGATGAGGGGAAAACATCATATACGTCAAATGAAGGGATACCAGAATTAAGAAACGAAATAAGTAAGTATTTAAATAAACTTGGAGTGAACTTTGATGGTGATGAAATGTGTATAACTGTAGGGGGAAGTCAGGGACTTTTTGCAGTATTTATGGCATTAGTAAATGAAGAGGACAAGGTTCTAATACCTGATCCTGGATATCCAGCATATAAGGCCATAGTAGAAATGATTGGTGGTTGTGCGATAGAATATAAATTAAACGATGATTTTTCATTAAATTTCGATGAAATGGAAAAATATCTAAGAGCAGGTGACGTAAAAGCAGTAGTGCTTTCTTATCCATGTAATCCTACAGGAGCAGTACTTAGCAGAGAAGATAGAGACAAGTTAGCGGGTTTGTTAAGAAAATATGATGTAAAGATAGTAACGGATGAGATGTATGCAGCTTTATGTTATGAAGATGAATATTATAGTGTTGCTCAATATGATGATTTGAAAAAAAATCTTATATATGTAAGTGGGTTTTCTAAAATGTTCTCTATGACAGGGCTTAGAATAGGATATGTATGTGCAGAGAAGGAAATATTAAAACAGATAATAAAGGTACAACAATATAACGTCTCATGTGCTGCTTCAATTTCTCAGTATGGTGCTGTAGCTGGTTTAAAATATGGTTATAACGATGTTGAGTATATGAGAAGTGAATTTAAAAAAAGAAGAGATTTTGTTTATTCAGAGCTTAAGGATATGGGACTCGATGTAAATCTACCTAAAGGAGCTTTTTATATATTTCCTAGCATAAAAAGTACAGGGATGACTTCAGAAGAATTCTGTGAAAGACTGCTTAATGAAAAAAAGGTTGCTTGCGTTCCAGGTAATGCATTTGGTAAATGTGGAGAAGGATACATAAGAATATCATACAGCTACAGCATAGAAGAACTAAAAAAGGCGTTGGCGCTTATCAGAGAGTTTATAGAGGAGAATAGATAGATATATTGTTAGTGAATAACGAACAGTAGGTAAGTGAAAGTTGTATGATGAAAGTACACAACCAAAACGACTAAAAGTATAGTATAATTTTTAAAAATGGATGGTAGACCCTCCAAACTTCCTGCCTGATTGCTGAACGCAATCAGGTCTGTATTCTTTAGAACTCCGATAGGGAGTTTTTTTCCTTAACTATTCGTTATTCTCTGTTCTCTGTTTGCGAATTTAGTAGTTGTATTATAGGAAAAGGGGCCGTCTCAGAATGATTGAAAAATCATTCTGAGTATGGCTTATTTTTTTGAATATTTTTATTCTATGCATTAATTTTTATGTAATTTATGGGTAAAAATATATTTTTAAACACAACAAATAAAAGTTTTTTCTTGAAGTTTTGCCTAAAATTTTTTAATAGCTTTTTCCCATACAAAAGTGTATCGGTTAGCATTAGCTTCAATTTTTATACCATCTACAAAAACATTTTAAATTTTATCTCATTCAATTGAGCTAATTTATTTTCCCTCCGTAATCTCATATAGCAATTTTACTGAATCGTCATCTGGAATAATAATTTCTAAATCAATTGGGAAACCTATCTGATGAATAGGTATAATATTATTATTCATGTTAATATTATACGTAAAAAAGGTAGATTCAATTACGAATCTACCTTTTTGTTTCGGCTAGTATCAAAGACTTTTGATACAGCCCCTTTTTGATATATTGCTTTGTGAAAGAGTTATTATTAGAAAACAAGTCCAATTACGTCTTCCATATTGTATAATCCGTTTTCTGTTACTTTAGCCATGTAGATTGCCGCTTTTAATGCACCTACTGCAAATAGGTCTCTTGATAGAGCATTATGAGTGAACTTAATTACTTCGCCTTCTCCAGCAAATATTACGTCATGGTTTCCAACTATGCTTCCGCCTCTTATTGCATGTATTCCGATATCATGTTTTTCTCTTTTCTTGTGTCCGCTTCTGCCGTACACATAATTAGCATCTGTATCTATACTGTTCTTTATAGAATCAGCAAGCATAATAGCTGTGCCACTTGGTGAATCTACTTTCTGGTTATGGTGTTCTTCGATTATTTCTATGTCGTAGCTATCGTTTAGTATAGGTGCAACCTTTCTAAGAAGCATATTCATAAGGTTAATGCCTACACTCATGTTTGCAGATCTGAATATAGGAAGTTTTTTTGAAGTTTCATCTAAAAGTTTTAACTGTTCATTTGAATAACCAGTTGAGCACAAAATTATAGGCTTCTTGTTCTTTAAAGAGAAGTTTAATAAGCCTTCAAGTGCATCTGCTCTTGAGAAATCAATCATTACATCATAATCAGATGTGCATTCTTCAAGAGATTTGAAAACAGGGTATTTCATATCGTTTGTTCCGAATTTATCAACACCTGCAGTTATTTCAAGATTATCATACTTTTCTGTTAAGTTAGAGACTACCTTTCCCATTTTTCCACAACAGCCATGTAATAAAATTTTAATCATACTGTACCTCCTAAATTAAATCAGTTTATATTTCTCTAAAGTATCTTTTAATATCTGCTTGTTCTTGTCTTCCATTTCACATAGTGGAAGTCTTAAATTACCAACGTCTAAGCCCATCATGTTCATAGCTGTTTTAACAGGAATAGGGTTTGTTTCAATGAATAAAGTATTAGCAAGTTCAAGATATTCCATCTGTAGATCTAAAGATTTTTTTATATCACCGTTAAAGAAATGCTCACAAATATCATGTATAGTAGAAGGAATGACATTTGCAAGTACTGATATTACACCGACGGCTCCTAATGAAAGTATAGGAACTATTTGGTCATCATTTCCTGAATATATATCAATATTGTCTTTGCATAATGATTTAATCTTTGCTATCTGAGATATATCTCCACTTGCTTCCTTTATAGCGATTACGTTACTTAATTTTGAAAGTTTAAGAACTGTCTGAGGCTCAATGTTTACACCTGTTCTACTCTTAACACTGTAAAGGATAATAGGGGTCTTAACAGCATCATTTATAGCAGTAAAGTGTTCAACAAGACCTTTTTGTGTTGTCTTATTATAATAAGGAGTAATTACAAGGAGTCCATCAACTCCAATGCTTTCTGCCCATTTAGACATTTCTATTGCACTTCTAGTGTCGTTAGAACCTGTTCCTGCAATTACTGGAATTCTTTTTGCTATTTTATCAACTGTAAATTTTATTGTTTCTTTTTTTTCGTCTAGGGTCATAGTTGATGCTTCACCTGTAGTTCCGCAGATTATAATAGCATCAGTTTTATTTGAAACATGAAATTCAAGCAATTCGCTTAGCTTTTCAAAATCGACTTTTTCATTTTTAAAAGGAGTAATTATTGCAACTCCTGAACCTTTAAATAAAGACATAAAATACCTCCTATAATATAATATACTTCTATATATTATATTATACATCTTTAAGATTTGAAACGGAAAGTTAATAAATTAATAAGTATAATCTTTCTCAAATAAGCAAAAATAATAAAGAATAAAAAATGGATTTTATATATCCAAGTATATGATTATAACAGCATAACTGCTGGTTTTAACAATAGTATAGAAGGAGAGGGTTATTATGGGTAAGACACCGCTTAAGAAAGTTATAAAATCAAAGCTTAAGACACATAAAGAACTTACTAATGATGAAATACTTAGAGAAAAAATAAAATATGAAATAGCTGAGGAATTAGGACTCAGCAGTAAGGTGGATGAATTAGGCTGGGGAGGATTAAGTGCAGAGGAAACAGGAAGGATTGGCGGAATGATGACGAAAAGAAAAAAAGATTTAAAGTTGCCGTCTAATAAGGAAATATTAGAAAAAAATAAAGAACGTTGACTTTATTATGATTATTAATTAATATAGTTTACAGAAGATTTTATATGGGGGACTAGGTAATGAGTACCATGGAACACAGCTATAAACAGTTCGCAAAAATATATGACGAACTTATACACGAAGACATAGACTACAAGAAGATTGGCGATTTTGTTGAATCAATATGCAGAGAGTATAATATAAAAAATGATTATTATCTTGATCTTGCATGTGGAACTGGGAATGTTGCACTTGAAATTGCTGAGAAATTTAAAAATCGATTTCTTGTAGATTTGTCGCAGGATATGCTTGATGAAGCATATGAAAAATTTAGAGAAAAGAGAATAAAGGCCAATATAGTATGTCAAGATATGACTGAGTTATGTCTTAATAGGAAATTTGATCTTATAACATGTGTTCTTGATTCTACTAATTATATTCTTGACGAAGAGGGAATTGGTAACTATTTTAATGCTGTAAATGAAAATCTAGATGATGATGGAATATTTATGTTTGATATCAATTCTTATTATAAGTTAAGTGAAATTTTGGGCAATAATATTTACACATTTAATAGTGAAGATGTTTTTTATTCATGGGAAAACATATTTGAAGATGAAATTGTTGAAATGAATCTTACGTTTTTTGTAAAAGAAGATGGCAGATATAGAAGATTTGATGAAATACATGAGGAAAGAGCTTATACAGTAGAAACTATAAATGATCTTTTAGAACAAAATGGTTTTGAGGTTTTAGCTAAATATGACGGATACTCTAAAAAAGAAGTTACTGAAAAGTCAGAAAGAATTCTTTATGTAGTAAAAAAGAAAGGAAGATAAATTGATGGATAAAATAGTAAGAGCTACAGCTAAAGATGGTATGATAAGAATAATTGCTGGTATAACAACTGAGATGGTACAGGAAGCTAGCAGCATACATGAATGTACACCAACTGCATCAGCAGCACTTGGAAGAATGGTTACGGCTGGTGCACTTATGGGTGCGATGCTTAAGTCAGAACATGAAAGCCTTTCATTAAAAATCAATGGTGGCGGAGATGCAAAAGGAGTCACAGTAAGCGCAAGAGCAAATGGTGTAGTTAAAGGATTTATAGGTAATCCTAATGTAAATCTTCCACTTAATGTAGCAAACGGAAAGCTTAATGTTGGAGAAGCTATTGGTAAAGATGGAAACCTAGTAGTGATTAAAGACCTTGGTCTTAAAGATCCGTACATAGGACAAGTACCTATATACAGTGGTGAAATAGCAGAGGATTTAGCATACTACTTTACAGTATCAGAACAGACACCTTCAGCAGTAGCTTTAGGAGTTTTAGTGGATAGAGATTTAAGCATTAAAGCTTCTGGTGGTTTTATAATTCAGATGATGCCTGGTGCTGATCCAATGCTTGCTGATTTAGTTACTTATAGAATGGAAGAACTTCCTCCTATAACATCAATGATTAACGAAAAGGGCAGCGTTGAAGCAATTCTCGAATATATTTTTGATGGCATGGATCTTAAGATTAATGATTCGCTAGTACCTGAATATAGATGTGACTGTTCTAGAGAAAGAGTAGAAAGAGCTCTTATAAGTATTGGGAAGAAAGACCTTACTGATATATATAACGATGGTAGAAGCGAAGAAATAATATGTCATTTTTGTAATAAGAAATATGAGTTTACTCATGAGCAGATTGGTGAACTTCTTGAAAATTTAAAATAATGTATTGACAAATATGCTGGATATAAATATAATATAGTTGTACGGCTCAGTAGCTCAGTTGGTTAGAGTGCCAGCCTGTCACGCTGGATGTCGTGGGTTCAAGTCCCTTCTGAGTCGCCATATGGCGTTATAGCCAAGTGGTAAGGCCAAGGTCTGCAAAACCTTTATTCCCCAGTTCGAATCTGGGTGACGCCTCCATATGTAAGCTAGCAAATCTATTGCACAAATAGGTTTTGCTAGCTTTTTTGGTTTTTTAATGTATTATCTTGATGAGCTGTTAATTTGGGAGGGAAAGTTTATGGAAATATTGGAAACGGATAGACTTATTCTTAGAGGGTGGAAAGAATGTGATCTGTATGACTTCTATGAATATGCAAAGGAACCTGGAGTGGGGCCGGCTGCAGGCTGGAAACCTCATGAAAATATCGAAGAGAGTCAGAGAATACTGAATGATTTTATAAAAAAGCAGCAGGTATGGGCTATTGTTTTGAAAGAAAACGATAAAGTTATAGGATCAATTGGCCTTCATGATGATGAAAAAAGAAGATTAGATAATGCAAAGATGATGGGATATGTGCTGTCAAAAGATTATTGGGGACAAGGCTTGATGACTGAAGCTGCCAAAAGAGTTGTCAAATATGTATTTGAAGATATGAAAAGTGACGTGCTTTCTATATACCATTATCCATTTAATAAAGCATCTAAAAGAGTAATAGAAAAGTGTAATTTTAAATTTGATGGAATATTAAGGTGTGCTACTAAGAGATTTGATGGTATAATTTTTGATGACTACTGTTATTCTATATTAAAAAATGAATATTTTAAAAAAGATAATTCTATTTAAAAGATTCACATTGTATTATGAAACGGTAAATTTTGATTTAAATGGAGGAATAAATGAAGATTGATTGGAATAAAAAGTATAACACTATAGCTGTCTATGTGTTTCTTGTAATAGCCGCAGTAATATTATTTTATTTGGGGTTATCAAGAATATCAGATTTATTTGATAAGATTGAAGTAGTTATATCTATTTTACAGCCGTTTATTATAGGCTTTGCAATAGCATATATATTGAATTTTATACTTAAGTTATATGAAGATAGGGTATTAAAAGATGACTATTTGAAAAAAATAAAAATAAAGAAAAAAAGAACACTTGGATTGATTATGACCTATTTTACTGCCATGCTTTTTATATATCTATTTAGTCATTTTGTTATGCCGCAGCTTATAGATAGTATATCAAGACTTGCAAATAATGTGCCAAAGTATGGTCCTAATATTATCAATACAGCAGATGAAGTGATGAGAAAATTTAAGATTAGTCAGGAGCAGATGGATACTATTTCTGAAACATTAAAAAATGTTTCGTCTCATGTAAGCAAAATTGTTATTGATTTTATACCAACTATAGGAACGTATGCAGCAAAATTTGCTTCTAGGTTGTGGAATATAGTCCTTGGTTTTATAATTTCGATATATATGCTTGCTGATAAAGAAAAGTTTGCAGCTATATTTAAAAAAGTTGTGTTTTCAATTTTTAACAAGAATTATTCTAATAAAATATTAATGCTGGCTTCTAAAAGTAACGATACATTCGGTAAGTTCTTTGTTGGAAAGATAATAGATTCTGCAATAATTGGTGTATTAACATTTGTGGTTTTAAGTATTGCAAGAATGCCATATACGCTGCTTTTATCTGTAATTATAGGATTGACTAATATTATACCGTTCTTTGGACCATTTATTGGTGCAATACCATCATTTATAATAATTTTATGTGTGGATCCTATCAAAGCACTTTGGTTTATTGCAATAATATTTGTTATACAGCAGATTGATGGAAATCTTATTGGACCTAAGATACTTGGTGATTCCATTGGAATATCCGCTTTCTGGATACTATTTGCCATACTTGTAGCTGGTAAGTTTATGGGTATTGTAGGAATGATAATAGGAGTTCCTGTATTTGCAGTTATTTATACAATTATTAAAGAAAATGTTGAAAACAGGCTTGATAAAAAAGGACTTAAAACAGACACAAGAGACTACTACGATAAATAGAAAGAGGAGCTTATCAGAAAGGATTCTGGTAAGCTCCTTTTTTACATTGACTAATGATCATTGATCATGGATAATTTGTGAGTGATCATTGCATATATGTGTTTACTTCAATAATTTGGATAACTGTAGTGCTGGGTCTTTGTCTTCATTATTGAATACTAAAAGACTTCCTCTATCTATAAGCCCTCCGTCATAAAGGTATACAGGCTCAACATTATGTTTTTTTAAGAATTTCTTAACATCTGTTCCGTACTTGTATTTATTAAGATTACCAAAGAAGGCCATAGTATTGTTGTCTATTAGTCCGCAGGTTCCACCTATAAAGCCGTATTCAAAGCCTTCAAGTTCTATATCACCATAAGGAAGAAGAAGAACATCATACTTTTGGGCTGTTAATGCATCATATATTCCTTTGTCGTTAGTGATGAAGGCGTTATTTGAAATTATAGCACAGGAGCATCTTGTATAGCCCTGTTTGATGTCTATAAGTGTCTTGCTGCTAGCTGAGGCTAATATTTTTTTATCAGTATATTTTAAGTTGTGCATAAGAAAATTATCAGTACTTACGGCGTTAAGTATTATATCTTGAGGATACTGAGCGCCAATTTCTGATTCTGAAAAGTAATAGTTAGCACCGCTGAAAATTAAATCATTTAAAAAATCAGTATCTATATCTTTGTTTATAATAAAACTATTTTTTAAAAGAGCAGTCTGGAAAATTTGTATATCTGTATGGCCGTTTACAGCATCATAAATGCCATGCATTTTTGGTGTTCTCAGTGGTTTGATATTTAAATTTATTAGATTATATATTTCTTCATTTGATATTCTATAATCAACAAATGCAAATTTCATTATCACAACACTCCTTTCAAGAAAAGTTTAATAAATTATAAACTAATAATCAATACGCATTTTATATTGTCGAAAAATAGAGCCTTATTTTTGAATACCTTTTTTTTATTTATACATACTATAAATAGGAAAGGAGTGATAAAAAATGTTGCTGATTAAACTTGCGTATGATGAACAGCATGACATTAGTCAGGATATACAGCAAATTAGATTGTTCCTTAAAGAAAAAGGCATAATTGTAGGCATATGCGAAAGTATCGAAAACGGAATTAGTATAGATCGTATAGTTTGTGACGACGATGTTTATGATGAGAAACTCCAATCATTAATAGATTTGTACTGCAGTAATATTTTATATAGAGTAAGTATTAAAGAATATAAACAGAAAGAATTTTTTGAATATATGACTGAAAATTATTTCTGTTTAAGTAGTGATGAAATAATAGAAGTTGAGTATAAATGTATGAAGGTTTTACTTTCAGAAAATATTTTGTTTGATGAGTATAATATATACTGTCTTAATATTATTAACGAGATTGTAGAAAAAATAAAAGAGTGCATAAAGGAAGTTCATCAGATAAATATTGAGGGATTTATAAGATTCAGAATGAAAGATATTGCTTCAAAAATTGAAATGATTATTGATAAAGTGGTAGAAAGCTATATGATTGAAAAGGAATATAATGAGTTCATAAAACTTCTAAAGTATTTTGTGAATATTCAAGATAGCAAAATAGAGAGTGTTGAAATTATATTGAATGATAACGGAGAATATAAAATACTAGATGAGAATGGAAATGATATATTTCTTAATTTTACTCAAGACTTATCTGATTTGAGTTTTAGGGCAAATACTAATGTTGAAGATGTTATTATAAGTGGGCTCATTACAAACTGCCCACGGAGAATTCTAATAACAAATAAAGAAAATTGTAAGAATAAAGAGTTTGTTGATACTATTGTGAATGTTTTTGGAGAACGTGTGGAATTTAAGAATGAGAAAAAAAGTCACATTAGTGTTGACAAAGTAAAAACAACATGATAATATATAACATGTAGCAAGAAGAAACAGCCGTTTCTCACCTTACGCTTGAAGTTAGTAAGGTAATTAATTCGTATTAATAATGATTTACGATAAAAAGGACGGCAATTTGCCGTCCTTTATTTTTATAAATTTATTTCTCACGTGGAGGTGGATAATATCAGTAAAAAATTATTATTAAACCAAGAGATAAAAGAAAAAGAAATCAGAGTTGTGTCACATGATGGTGAGCAGCTAGGAATTATCTCATCAAAAGAAGCATTGAAGATAGCTGAAGACAGAGAAATGGATTTAGTTATGATTTCACCAAATGCTAAACCACCAGTATGCAAAATAATGGACTATGGTAAGTTCGTATATGAGCAATCAAAGAAAGAAAAAGAAGCAAAAAAGAAGCAGAAGGTTGTAGATGTTAAAGAAGTTAGGGTTAGTCCTAAAATTGAAGAACATGATATTATGATCAAAGCTACTAATGCTAGAAAGTTCTTACTTGATGGAAACAAGGTTAAAATCACAGTGAGATTTAGAGGAAGAGAAGCAGATTATTCTCATGTAGGAGATAAGATATTAGCGAACTTCGCTGAAAAGTTATCAGAAGTTTCTTCAATTGAAAAGCCTGCAAAGCTTGAAGGAAGAAATATGATAATGATTTTAGCTCCTAAAAAAGCGTAATTCGAGAGGAGGAAATTCACATGCCAAAAATGAAGACTCATAGAGCATCAGCAAAAAGATTTAAATTAACAGGAACAGGAAAGGTTAAGAGAGCAAAAGCTTTCAAGAGCCACATCCTTACTAAGAAGAGCAGCAAGAGAAAGAGAAATCTAAGAAAGACTGGATATGTTTCAGTTGCTCAAGAAAAAACAATTAAGAAATTATTACCATACGTATAAGGTAACAGAATAGGAGGTTAGCACAAGATGGCAAGAGTAAAGAGAGCGGTAAATGCTCGTAAAAATCATAAGAAGGTATTAAAGCTTGCAAAGGGATACTATGCTGGTAAGAGCAAGTTATTTAAGACAGCAAACGAATCAGTTATAAGAGCATTAAGAAATGCATATGTAGGAAGAAGATTAAAGAAGAGAGACTACAGAAGACTATGGATCGCAAGAATCAATGCGGCTACAAGAATGAATGGTCTTTCATACTCTAAGTTCATGAACGGCATGAAGCTTGCTGGAGTAGACATGAACAGAAAAATGCTTTCAGAAATAGCTATAAATGATCCAAAGGCATTTGCTGATTTAGTAGAAGTTGCTAAAAAACAAATAAATGCTTAATTAAATAGTAAATGCGGCGTTCGTCGCATTTTCTTTTATATTAAAAAATAAAAGTAAATAAAAGTGAGTTGCTGAGGATATTATATCTCAGCATTTTTTTGAATGTGCTAATTCACTTTGTGAGGTGATTATATGAGTGTTTTAGGGAAAAAGAATAAGCTGAACGGTGTGCAAAAATTAGCAATTGGTTTTGCGATACTTATTTTTGGAGGTGCAGCTTTATTAAGTCTTCCTATTTCTTCTGTTAGTGGTGAACCTACAGGGTTTATTGATAGCTTATTTACTTCTACATCAGCAGTGTGTGTTACAGGTCTTATCACAGTTGATACTGGTACGCATTGGAATTATTTTGGCAAAACTATAATTATGCTGCTTATTGAAATTGGTGGACTTGGTTTTATGGCTTTTACAACATTATTTGCTTTTCTTATGGGAAAGAAAATAACTTTAAAAGAAAGATTAGTTATGCAGGAAGCTATGAACACATTTGATATTCAGGGAATTGTAAAAATGGTTAGATACATACTGCTTTTCACTGTTATTACGCAGGTGTTGGGAGCAGTATTGATGTTCACTCAGTTTATACCACAGTTTGGTGTAGCAGAAGGTATATTCTATGCAATATTTCATTCGATTTCTGCGTTCTGTAATGCGGGTTTTGATCTTTTTGGACATTTTAACAGCCTTACAGTGGTTAATACTAATACTGTTATAATACTTACAATATCAATATTGATAATAATTGGTGGACTTGGATTTACTGTATGGAGTGAATTATATAACAGCAAAGATATTAAGAGAATATCTCTTCATTCTAAGGTGGTTATTTTGATAACATCTATCTTAGTTATAGGTGGAACAATACTGATATTTTTGTTCGAATTCAGGAATCCTAATACATTAGGAAGTATGTCATTGAAGGATAAAGTTATAAATGCATTTTTTACTTCTGTATCACCTAGAACAGCAGGATTTAATTCGATATCACTTGCAGATATGACAATGGCTTCTAGAGGAGTTACTATGATTTTAATGTTTATAGGAGGATCTCCAGGATCAACAGCTGGAGGACTTAAAACAACTACATTCGGTATTCTGATACTGACAGTTATATCTGTAATAAAAGGACGTAAAGATACAGAAATATTTATGAAAAGATTATCAAAAGAAACTGTATATAGAGCTTTTGCGATTTTTAGTCTTGCAATAGGCCTTGTTATGTGTGTTGTAATGATTTTATCATTTACAGAAACAGGAGTTACTTTTGAAGAGATACTATTTGAATCAGTTTCTGCTTTTGGAACAGCTGGACTTACTATGGGTATAACTACTAAGTTAAGCCTGGTCGGAAAAATTGTTATTATGATTACAATGTACTGCGGAAGATTGGGCCCCATGACTGTAATGCTGGCACTTGTTAAAAGAAAGCAGAACAGTGTTTATCAATACCCGGAAGATAAAATACTAGTTGGATAGGAGTTGAATTGTAGATGAATAAAAAACAATATGTTGTAATAGGACTTGGCAGGTTTGGAAAGTCTGTTGCAGAAACACTATATGACCTTGGTAATGATGTACTTGTTATTGATGCTAATGAAGATGCAGTACAGGAAATATCAAACTCGGTAACACATGCAGTTCAAATGGATGCTACAGATGAAAGTGCATTAAGAACATTGGGATTAAGTAATTTTGATGTAGCTGTAGTTACTATAGGGTCAAATATACAGGCAAGTGTTATGGCTACGCTTCTAGTTAAAGAACTTGGAGTTAAATATATCATAGCAAAAGGACACAACGATCTTCATGCAAAAGTATTGTATAAGATTGGTGCAAACAGAGTTATACTTCCTGAAAAGGATATGGGAATAAGAGTTGCGCATAATCTTGTATCATCTAATATACTTGATTATATAGAATTATCTTCGAATTATAGCATAATTGAGATTGATGCTCCTGATATGTGGCAGAATAAGAGTTTGAAAGAATTAAGTTTGAGAAGTAAATTCGGTATTAATATAATGGCTTTAAAGAAAGAAGGAGATGTTAATGTATCTCCACAGGCTAATGATGTGGTAGAGCCTGGTGATATTATCGTGGCAATCGGATCTACTGATGAACTAAATAATCTTGAAACTTTTATAGCAAAACACTAATTTTGAGGTATAAAATGATTACAATCGAGAGCAGAGAAAATAAAATTTATAAAGAAACACGAAAACTTAAAGAAAGAAAATATCGTTTAAAAAATAAAAGATATATCATAGAAGGTATAAGAATTACTGAGGAAGCAGTAAAAGCTGGTGCAGCAATTGAATACTTATTGTTTGCTGAAAGTATAGTTGAGCATGAAAATATGAGAAATCTTTTAAATAATGATTATAATAAGTATATTATCTCTAATGAATTGTTTAAGAATCTTTCATGTACAGAAAGTTCTCAAGGTGTAATAGGAGTTATTGATAATTCTTTAAGATTAAGCGATAAACAAGGTAATTTCTATGTTCTTGCAGATAAAGTGCAGGATCCAGGGAATCTTGGAACAATAATCAGAACTGCTCATGCAGCAGATGCTAAAGGTGTTATTTTAACTAAAGGTACAGTTGACGTATATAATGATAAGACTATAAGATCAACGATGGGTTCTATATTCTATATGCCTATAATTGAAGATTCGGATCTTTCTTTTACCAAAGAACTTATTAAAAATGATTATAAGATGGTAGTAAGTGCACTTGATGCTGAGAATGATTTCTTTAGCGAAAATTTAAGCGGAAATATCATAATAACTGTAGGAAACGAAGGAAATGGTGTTTCTGATGAGATTAAGGAACTTTCTTCAGTGAAAGTAAAGATTCCAATGCCAGGGAATGCTGAATCACTTAATGTTTCTGTTGCAACTGGAATCATGATATATGAAAAAGTTCGTCAAAATTTGTTAGATTCTATTGAAATGAAATAGAATTTCTATTATAATATTATCTATATGATAAATATAGGCTTTGAAAGAGAAAGTAAGAATAAAGGACTTTTTAGGGAGGAAAAATCATAGACTGGAAGTTTTTCTATGGAAGATTATTCTGAAGTTCACTCTGGAGCTCTGGCTGTGAAATAATTTAGCAGTCAGCGGGTAAATACCGTTAAATAGACTTAAGTGAGCATGATTTTTGTCGTGCTAATTAGGGTGGTAACGCGATCATATCTCGTCCCTTTTATGGGGCGGGTTTTTTTATTTTAATTTTTAAATTATACAGTGTTGAAAGGAGAATAGTTATGAAGGAAAAGTTGATGGAAATAAAAGAGCTTGCTTCTAAGGAACTTAAGAGCGTTAAAGATAAAGCAGATATAGAAAGCCTTAGAGTAAAATATTTAGGTAAAAAAGGTGAACTTACAAGTATTCTTAGAGGAATGGGCTCTGTTTCTGCTGAAGAAAGACCAATAGTAGGAAAGTTAGCTAATGAAATAAGAGCAAAGATTGAAAGTGAAATCGAAGTAATATCAAATGATATAAAAGCTAAGGAAAAAAAGGAAAAGCTTCAGAATGAAGTTATAGATATTTCACTTCCAGGGAAGAAGAGAGTTTTAGGAAAAAGACATCCACTTGAATCTACTTTAAAACAAATAGAAGATATATTTGTATCAATGGGATTTACAATAGAGGAAGGTCCAGAAGTTGAACTAGATTATTACAACTTTGAAGCTTTAAATATCCCTAAGGACCATCCTGCTAGAAGTGAACAGGATACATTCTATATAAATGATAATATAGTTCTTAGAACTCAGACATCACCAGTACAGATAAGAGTAATGGAAAACCAGGAGCCACCAATAAAGATGATATCTCCTGGAAAAGTATTTAGATCTGATGCAGTTGATGCAACACATTCACCAATCTTCTATCAGATGGAAGGTCTAGTAATCGATAAAGGAATAACTTTTGCTGATCTTAAAGGAACACTTGAATTATTTGTTAAGAAGATGTTTGGAGAAAATGTGGAAACTAAATTCAGACCTCATCACTTCCCATTCACTGAACCATCAGCTGAAATGGATGCAAGCTGTTTTGTATGCGGTGGTAAGGGATGTAAAGTATGTAAAGGAAGCGGCTGGATGGAAATATTAGGCTGTGGAATGGTTCATCCTCAGGTTATTAAGAACTGTGGACTTGATCCAGAAGTTTATTCAGGGTTCGCATTTGGATTTGGAATAGATAGAATGGTAATGCTTAATTATGGAATCGATGATATAAGAGCATTATATGAAAGTGATATGAGATTTTTAAAACAATTCTAGGAGGTAAGGGAATATGAAAATACCATATGAATGGCTAAATGATTATGTAGATGTTAATATAGATGCAAAAGAACTAGCAGATAAGCTGACACTATCAGGTTCAAATGTTGAAGAAGTTTTAATTTCAGGAGATACTATTCAAAACGTAGTTACAGGTTTAATAACTAAGATTGAAAAGCATCCTGATGCTGATAAGCTTAGCATATGTCAGGTTAATATCGGCAAGGAAGATATACAGATAGTTACTGCTGCTACAAACATGAAGGAACAGGATATAGTACCGGTTGCGCTTCATGGATCTACACTTTTTGATGGAACAAAGATTAAGAAGGGTAAGCTTAGAGGCGTAGTTTCTATGGGTATGTTCTGCTCAGAAGAAGAATTAGGTATTGCAGGAGATGAACCAGTACATGGTCTTTTAATAATGCCAAAGGATACTCCAGTTGGAGAAGACATAAAGAAAGTTTTAGGACTTAGCAAAGCTGTTATTGATTTTGAAATAACTTCAAACAGACCAGACTGTTTATGCATGGTTGGTATGGCAAGAGAAACTGCAGCAACTTTAAACTTAAAGTACAAAATGCCAAACATGAAGTTTACTGCAAAGAACAGTGCTGATATTAATAATGAAATAAAAGTTAATATCAACGATGCTTTATGTAAGAGATATATGGCAAGGGGAGTTAAGAATGTTAAAATAGCTCCATCACCAGCTTGGATGCAGGAAAGACTTAATGAAGCAGGTGTAAGACCAATAAATAATATCGTAGATATAACTAACTTTGTTATGTTAGAGCTTGGACAGCCAATGCATGCTTATGACAGAAGAGAAATCACATCTGGAATCATTAATGTTGAAAGAGCAGCAAAAGATGAAAAGTTCACAACTCTTGATGAAGTAGAAAGAACTTTAGATGATTCAGTTTTATGCATTAAGGATGATAAGAGAACTATAGGTCTTGCAGGTATAATGGGAGGACTTAACTCAGAAATTGAAGAAGATACTACTGAAGTTGTATTTGAATCAGCTAACTTTGAAGGAGTAAATATCAGAGTTAATTCTAAGAAATTAGGATTAAGAAGCGAAGCTTCTCAGAGATTTGAAAAAGAAATAGATCCAAATCTTTGCGCTCTTGCAATAGATAGGGCATGTGCACTTGTTGAAGAACTTGGCTGCGGAGAAGTTATGCAGGGAACAATAGACATCTACAATGATGTTAAGGAAGTTAAAACATTAGAAGTATCTGCAAAATATATTAATGACTTCTTAGGAACAGATATAACACCAGAAATGATGAAGGATTATTTAGATAGGTTAGATCTTTCAACAACTGTTGATGGTGATAAGTTAATAATAACTGTTCCTACATTCAGAATAGATATAAATATAAAACAGGATATAGCAGAAGAAATTGCAAGAATTTATGGATATGCTAATATACCGGCAACTATCATAAAGACAAACACACAGAGACAGCCAAGAAGCAGAAAGCTTTTATTAGATGAAAAAATCGTTGATGTAATGACTGCATGCGGATTAAATCAGTCTATAAGCTACTCATTTGTAAGTCCTAAAGTATTTGACCTTGTAAACTTGCCAAAAGACAGTTCATTTAGAAATGTAGTGAAAATTAAAAATCCATTAGGAGAAGACTACAGTGTAATGAGAACAACAACTGTTCCTTCAATGATGGAATGTCTGGCAAGAAACTACAGCAGAAGTAATGAGTATGCATCATTATTTGAAATAGGTAAGATTTATATACCTAATGAAGATGAAACAAAACTTCCATTAGAAAAAGAAATACTTACAATAGGTATGTATGGAGATGGTGTTGATTACCTAGACATTAAGGGGATAATGGATGATTTAATCGATGAAATGGGACTTAAGAGATTTACTTATAAGAGACAGTCTGAAAATCCAATGTATCATCCTGGAAAGACTGCTGAAGTTTACTCAGGAAAAACTAAGATTGCAGTACTTGGAGAAGTTCATCCTGATGTATCTGAAAATTATGGTGTTGGAACAGAATGTTATATAGCTCAAGTAGATTTAGAAGCATTATATGAAAATGTACATGAAAAGAAAGAATATAAGACTCTTCCTAAGTTCCCAGCTGTAACTAGAGATATAGCTCTTCTTGTAGATGATGATATATTAGTACAGGAAATAGAGGATACAATTAAGAAAGCTGGCGGAAATCTTGTTGAAAGCACTAAGCTTTTTGATATATACAAGGGTAAGCAGATACCAGAAGGTAAGAAGAGCATAGCTTATGCAATAGTATATAGGGATAACATGAAGACACTTACTGATAAAGAAATAAATAAGGTCCATGATAAGATTTTAAGAGCGTTAGAATTTAAATTAGGTGCACAACTTAGATAATATGTTTTATTTAGTGTAAAAATGTGTTAAAATTATACTAAAATAATAAATAGAATCATAAGAGGTGTTACTATGGGTAGTGTAGCTGTTAAAATAGATGGTTTTGAATATAACTTAAAAGGAACTGAAGACGAGGAATATCTTAATGAAGTTGTTAAGTATGCCGAAAAAAAGATGGATGAGTTAAAGGCAAATAACAACAAATTATCCACTGCTGCCGCTGCTATGCTTACTGCAATAAATTTAGTAGATGAAATTTTTAAAGGCAACAGTGATTACAACGAACTTCTTAAAAATTTTGAGACACTTAAAAGCAGTCAGGAAGAACTGGAAAAGCAAATTGCTGATTTAAAAAGCGAAAACAAGAAACTATTGGAAAATGAAACAAATCTTTTAGAACAGCTTAATGAATCAAAGGATAAGGAATCTTATGATAAAATCAAGCAGGAAAATGATGAACTTGATAAGTCATATAGAGAACTTGAAAATAATAAGAATAAGATTTTAAGTGATAATAAACAACTTAGATTCGATCTTAAATCTACTAAGTATAAACTTATGGATATGCAACAGAAATATTTTGATGCACAGATAAGGCTGGCAAAAGAAATGCAGTCTAAGAATCCACTGCTTAAATTTAATACAGACTAATTAAAAACCTGTCTTCTTGACAGGTTTTTTGTTTAAGTATATGCTTTTAAAGATGAGTAATTAAAAACAGGAGAGAAAAAATGAATGATATAGAATTATTGGCGCCAGCTGGAAGTATAGAAAGTTTATACGCAGCTGTATTAAATGGAGCTGATGCTGTATATCTTGGAGGAAGCAAATTTTCAGCTAGAGCATATGCATCAAATTTTGATGATGAAAATATGGAAAAAGCTGTAGATTATGCACATAGTTATGGCGTAAAAATATATGTGACAATAAATACACTAATGAAAGAAAATGAAATAGATGAAGCAGTATCTTATGCAAGGTTTCTTTATAAGATAGGTGTAGACGCAATTCTTGTTCAGGACACAGGATTATTTAAAATGCTTAAGGACAGTATTGAAGGTGTTGAACTTCATGCTTCAACACAGCTTACTGTACACAATGGAGAGGGAGCGAAATTTTTTAAGGATGCAGGGTTCCATAGGATAGTTTTATCAAGGGAACTTTCGCTTAAAGAAATAGAATATATTTCAAAAGAACTTGATATAGAAACTGAAATCTTCGTACATGGAGCTCTTTGCGTTTCTTATTCAGGCCAGTGCTTAATGAGCAGTATGATTGGTGGTAGAAGCGGCAACAGGGGAAGATGTGCACAATCATGCAGACTTCCTTATACATTAGAAGCTCAGAAATCAAAACAAATACATAAAGGCTATCTACTAAGTCCTAAAGATATATCTGGCTATAACATATTAAAGGATTTGTTAAAGACAGGAACAAGTTCGTTAAAAATTGAAGGAAGAATGAAGAGGCCTGAGTATGTAGCAGGTGTCGTATCTGAATATAGAAATGCAATAGATTCATTGAAGAAAAACAAATCTATAGATTATATAAGAGGAGATAAGACTCTATTAAAGCTATTTAACAGAGAAGGATTCTCAAGTGCATTTTTCTATAAGAATACTGGAAGAGATATGATGGCATACAATATGCCTAAGAATTCAGGTATAAAAATAGGAACTGTTGCTAAAAATGAAGTAAAGCTTACTGAAAATCTAAGCAAGGGTGACGGTATAAGATATAGTAACGAAAAAGGATTTACAGTTAGCAAAATCTTAATTAATAATAATGAAGTGATACATGCTCAGGCTGGAGATACTGTTAAGATATTTCCTAAACAGTATAAGAATGGGGATGTTTTATACAAAACTTCAGATAATGAACTTAATAGCAGCCTTAAAGAAACTTTCAGCGATAAATATAAGAGAAAAATATTTTTAAATGCTAAAGTTATATTTAAAGTTGGCAGTCCGCTTACTATCAGTACTGAGTATAATGGAAAAGAGTATAAAGCTGAAGGAAAGATTGTTGAAAACGCAATTAATAAGCCATTAAGCATGGAAAAGGTAAATGATAATCTTTTAAAATCAGTTGATAATCCATATAAGTTCTCAAAAATAAATTATGATTTCTTTGAAGATGGTTTCTTGCCAATTTCAGCTATCAATGAAGTTAGAAGAGAGATACTAGAGGAAATTAATAGTTATGAAATAAAGAAACATAAGAGAATTATTAAGAAACCTGCAATTAGGCAGCTTGAGCCAAAAGTTAAGACTGAAGAAGAAATATATTATATTGCATATTCAAAGGATCAGCTGAACGCACTGTTAGATAATAATGCTAATAATGTTGTTGTAGATATATGGAGTCATGATTTAGATTCTATTACTGTTGAAGATTTTAAAATTATAAATAACATAAATATATATATAAAAGTTCCTAATATAATAAAGCAGGAGTTTAATAGCATCTGTAAAATTATTGATAATGTTCTTCCATTTATAAAGGGAATATACACTGCTAATGTAGGTATAGTTAATAAATATAAAGGAAAAACACAACTTATTGGCGACTACAAGCTTAATATAATGAACAGTAAGGCACTTGAGTTCTACAGTGATTATTACAATATTCCTGTATTATCGGAGGAACTTACAAGAAAAGAAATAAAGGATATATGTAAAAAAGTAAACTGTGATATAGGTTATACGATTTACGGTAGGACTGAACTGATGATTAATGAGTATTGTGTTATAGGAAGTATTGCTGGCGGAAAGAGTACTAATGTACCATGTAATAGAGCATGTGAAAGAGATAAGTTTATTTTAATTGATAGAATGAACGAGAAATTTCCAGTGAAAACTGATAAGTTCTGTAGAGCAAGAATCTATAATTCTGTACCGTTAAATCTTATAAGAGAAAAAGAAGAGCTGGAATCTTTCGGGATTAATAAGTTCTTTATCGAATTTACAAATGAAAATTATTCGGAGTGTGAAAATATAATTAATTGGGTATGTAGTGGCGTAGAAGTTGATGATGAGTATACTAAAGGTCATTACAGAAGGGGCGTAGAATAAAATGAATAAACGAGCACTTAGAGTGTTGGAATTTAATAAGATTAAAGAAAAAATAACTAAATATGTTGCAACAGGTGCAACTAGAGAAATGATCATGGCTATGGAGCCTTATGAGACTGTATATGAAATACAGAAGAGATTAGATGAAGTTGAAGAAGCTCTTGATCTCTTAATGAAAAAAGGAAATCCTCCGTTTGAAGGTCTTTATAATATTGAAGAATATATTGTAAGATGCGAAAAAGGCGGGAATTTAAGTGCTGGAGCACTGCTGAAAATAGCCAATATGCTTAGAACATCAAGAAGATTTAAAGAATATATAGCTAGAAAAGAAGATGAAGCACCGCATGCTAATATTGAAGAAATATGTAGCAGTATAATGCCGATGAAAAGTATTGAAGACAGCATATTCTTTGCTATAGTAGGTGAAGACGAGATAGCAGATAAGGCAAGTGAAGCATTATATAAGATAAGAACTGCACTTAAAAATAAGAATAGTTCAATTAGAGAAAGACTTGGCTCTATAATGAGGACATATTCTAAATACATGCAGGATAACCTTTATACAATGAGAGGAGACAGATACGTTATTCCTGTTAAATCTGAGTATAAATCTAATGTGGATGGTCTTGTACATGATCAGAGTTCCACAGGAGCAACTGTATTTATTGAACCAATAGGACTTGTTAACCTAAACAATGAGATAAAAGAACTTATGCTTAAGGAAAAAGCAGAAATTGAAAGAATTCTGTCAGAACTTTCAGCTAAAGTTTATGGTTCAATTACATCTGTAAGAATTAACTGGCAGACTGTCTGTGAACTTGATTTTATATTTGCCAAGGCAAAGTATGGACTTGAGATTGATGGATCAAAACCTAAAATAAATGATAATGGAGTTATTAATCTTGTTCATGTAAGACATCCGCTTATTGATAAGGAAAAAGTTGTTCCGGCTGACATTTTCCTTGGTGAAAAATTCTCAAGTCTTATAATAACAGGACCTAATACAGGTGGTAAGACTGTAACTTTAAAGACTTTAGGTCTTGTTCATATTATGGGGTTATGTGGACTTTTGATACCAGCAGATAGTGGTTCAGAAATTAGTTTTTTTAGGGAAGTTTATGCTGATATTGGAGATGAGCAGAGCATTGAGCAGAGTCTTTCAACATTCTCATCTCATATGACTCAGATAGTAAAAATAATGCAGTATGCAGATAATAAGTCTTTAGTGCTGTTTGATGAACTTGGAGCAGGGACAGATCCTACTGAAGGAGCTGCGCTTGCTGTATCAATACTTGAAAAATTGAGACAGAGACGCTGTACAATAGCTGCAACTACACATTACTCAGAACTTAAAGCTTATGCACTTAGAACTGAAGGCGTAGAAAATGGCTCTGTTGAGTTTGATGTAGAAACTTTAAGACCTACTTATAAGGTGCTTATAGGAATTCCAGGTAAGTCTAATGCGTTTAATATATCAAGACGTCTTGGACTTAGCGAGGATGTTATTGGATTTGCAAAATCAATAATTAGTGAGGATTCTCTGCATTTTGAAGATTTAATTCAGCATCTGCAGGATAAGAGTATTAAAGCAGAAGAAAATGAAAGACTTACTGAAAGATATAAAGAGGAAGCTAAAAGTATCAAAGAAAAATATGAAGTAAAACTTGAAAATCTTGATAAGCTTAGAGAAAATCAGTTTGAACAGGCAAGACGTGAAGCAAGAAATATTTTAAGACAGGCAAGAGAAGAAGCGGATGAGATTATAAGAAACATGCGTGAAATTGAAAAACAAGGTCTTATGAGTCCAGAAGTAAAGAGAAAATTAAATGAATCTAGAAATAGGATTGATAAAAATATTTCAGAAACTGATGTGGGACTTCAGACAAAAGCTAATACTGGTGAAAAACTTACAGAGATAAAAGAAGGGATGGAGGCATTTCTGCCATCATTTAATCAGAAAGTTGTTATTCTTTCTGCTCCTGACAAAAAGGGAGAAGTTCTTGTTGAGGCTGGTATTATGAAGATGAATGTTAAAGCTTCATTACTAACTACTATTCCATCATCAAGAAAAGAAGTTAAGGAAAAAAGGAAAGAAAAGAAAAAATCAGGATTGAAATTAAGTTCAATTAGCAGTGAAATAGATTTAAGGGGACTAGATGCAGAAGAAGCAATCTATAGAGTTGATAAATATCTAGATGAAGCATTTGTTGCAGGGCTTGGAATGGTTTCTATCATTCATGGTAAAGGAACTGGAATACTTAGAAAAGCGATTAATGATATGCTTAAGAGACATGTTCATGCTAAGTCATACAGGTTAGGTAATTATGGTGAAGGTGGAGATGGAGTTACAATAGTTGAAATCAAATAGGGGGAACGTCTATGATAATGGTTAGTAAATGTTTATGTGGTGTTAACTGCAAATACAGCGGGGGAAATAACTATAGAGAAAATATAGCTAAGCTTAAAGATAAAGATAATGTAATACTAGTATGTCCTGAAATTCTTCATCTACCAACACCTAGAAAACCGGTTGAGATTATAGGCGGAAGCGCTAAAGATGTTCTTAGTGGTAAGGCAAAAGTAATGGCTAAAGATGGTACTGATGTAACAGAGGAATTTGTTAAGGGTGCTTATGAAATCCTTGATATTGCTAAGAAAAATAATGTTAAAAAGGCTATATTAAAAGCTAACAGTCCATCATGCGGATATGGCAAAGTTTATGATGGTAACTTTAATGGTACTTTAACAGATGGGAATGGTGTTACAGCACAACTTCTTAGTGAAAATGGTATTGAAATATTTAATGAAAGCAATTTCAATATAGAAGGTGTATAAAAAGTCCCTCCTATGACAATAATAAGTCATAGGAGGGATTAATTTATGTATACTTTGAATGTAAAAAAACGTGAAGATTACAGCGGTCATGCTGCAAGAAGAGAGAGAAGAAAGGGGGTTATAACCGGAGTCATCTATGGAAAGCATATGGCTAACTATTTGTTTGAAGTAGGGGATCTGGAACTTATGTCAGTTCTATCTAAAAGCGGAGAACATAGAGTTATTGATATAAATGCTGATGGAAATGTAGAACATGTTTTAATAAAAGATGTTCAAAAAGATCCTGTTACACATAAACCAATACATGTAGATTTACAGGAAGTTGATAGTTCTACTGAAGTTTTATGTGATATTCCAATAATCTTTAAAAATGAAGGTCAGGTCAATTCTATTGGGGCAGTACTAGAAAAAGAAAAAAGTACTGTTAAGGTTAAGTGCTGTGCGAATAATATACCAAACAGTGTCGAAGTAGATCTTTTAAAGTGCCATGTTGGTGATGTAATAAGAGTAAAGGATTTAAATATAGCGTCAGATATATCAGTAGTAGATGACTTAAACCTTGTCGTTTCTTCAATTAATTACGAAAAAAAAGTTATAGAAGACAATTCACAAGAGGAAAGCTTAGGCTAAATTCCTCTTTTTTTAAACTTTTTAATTAAAAAGTTTTTTTTTTATTTTACTGTTGTATAATATATGTTGTGTAATTGAAGGAGGGGACCAAATGAATTTTAGAGAACAATATGAAAGATGGATAAATTCTAATGTGATTTCTGATGAAATGAAAAATGAAGTTAGAAATATAACAGATGAAAAAGAATTAGAAGACAGATTCTACAAAGAGCTTGCTTTTGGTACCGGCGGATTAAGAGGTGTTATGGGAGCTGGCACTAATAGGATGAATATATATACAGTTGGAAAAGCTACTCAGGGATTTGCTGATTATTTAAATGAGAGATTTAAGCACGATGTATCTGTTGCAATAGCACATGACTCTAGAAATATGTCAGATGAATTTGCAAAAGCAGCAGCACTTACTTTATGTGCCAATGGTATTAAGGTTTATTTATTTGAAACATTAAGGCCAACACCAATGTTATCATTTACAGTAAGACATTTATCATGCAAAGGTGGAATCGTTATTACAGCTTCTCATAATCCAAAGCAGTATAATGGCTATAAGGTTTATGGAGAAGATGGTGGTCAGGTTACTGATGAGCATGCAAATGAAATAATAACTAAGGTTAATGATGTAACTGATTACGATTCTATAAAGACTATAAGCGAATATGATGCTGTAAAGAGCGGACTTCTTGTATATATAGGTGAAGAAGTAGATAAGGCTTATATAGAAAATGTAAAATCTTTAGCAATAAGAAAAGAACTTGTTGAAAAGAACGCAAAGGACTTAGAAATTATATATACTCCAATACATGGTTCTGGAAATGTACCTGTAAGGAGAGTACTTAGTGAATTAGGATATGAAAATGTTCATGTTGTAAAGGAACAGGAAAATCCAGATGGAAATTTCCCAACAGCTTCTTATCCAAATCCTGAGAATCCAGATGTATTCAAATTAGCACTAAAGATGGCTGAAGAAGTTAAGCCTGATATAATATTTGGTACAGATCCAGACTGTGATAGAATTGGTGTAGTAGTTAAAAATAATAGTGGAGAATATAAGGTATTAACAGGAAACCAGACAGGAATCCTTTTAACAAACTATGTTCTTTCATCATTAAAGGAATTGGGAAAGCTTCCTGAAAACGGAGCTGTGATAAAGACAATAGTTACAACTGAAGCAGTTAGAAATATTGCTAAGGATTACAATGTGGAATTAATAGATGTACTTACTGGATTTAAGTATATTGGTGAAAAGATTAAGGAGTTTGAAGAAACTAAGAGTAATAAGTTCTTGTTAGGATTTGAAGAGAGTTATGGATATTTAGCTGGCGAATTTGTAAGAGATAAAGATGCTGTTATAGCTTCAATGCTTATAGCTGAAATGACTCTATACTATAAGAGTAAGGGTATGACTCTTTATGATGGACTTATGAATATTTATGAAAAGTATGGTTTCCATAAAGAACAGCTTGTATCAATAGAATTAGAAGGAAAAGAAGGACAAGAGAAGATATCTTCATGCCTTGATAAGATGAGA
Source organism: Inconstantimicrobium porci (assembly GCF_009696465.1). GTDB lineage: Bacteria > Bacillota > Clostridia > Clostridiales > Clostridiaceae > Inconstantimicrobium > Inconstantimicrobium porci. The sequence goes on from NZ_VULX01000001.1 coordinate 170,787, forward strand.
CAAAATGAAATTACAGAAATTAATGGAGCTAAACTTGTAAGAAAATATGATTATGAAATGAGTAAAGAAGTTGATTTAGTAGCAAATGAAACTAAGAAAATCAACCTGCCAGTTTCAAATGTATTAAAATATGTTTTTGACGATCAATCATGGTTTGTTGTAAGACCATCAGGAACAGAACCAAAAATGAAGGTATATCTTGCAGTTGCAGGTTCTTCTTTAGAAGATTCTGAGAAGAAAATAGTAGAATTTAAAGAAAAAGTTATGACACTTGTAAAGAGTATGTTATAGACAAAAGAAAAGAATTGCTACCACAAAATGTGGTAGCAATTTGCTAAATACATAGAGGTGAAATTGGTGAATTATAATTCTTATATGAAAGAAAAGCTTGAGAAAACTTTATTTATTGAAATCAATTTAAAAGGATTTTTATCATTGCTTAATACAAGTGATGATGAGTTGAAACTTGAAAATAATAACCTATATCTGCCTATAAAAGTAGAGAGATTATCATCTGAAGTAAGAGAAAACTTAAATATTGGTGATATATCATTAAGCTGGGTAATTGAAGGGATGTTTCTTACTTTAGGGGTAGATAAGAATTTTAAATATAACAATGATTATAAAAAAATATTAAAGGTAATTCCTAACTGTGAAGATTATATTAAGGCTATTATTGCTGATTATATAAAAAATAAGGAATACTTAGATCCATTCTGCCTATTAAAAGGACTTGTTTCATATGATGCTACAGAAGATTATTATGATAAATTGCTTAGCGTTGGAGAAAAGCTTATTGAAATAGATAAGAATTTCCTAGATGAACAGTTTAGTATAATTGATGATGCAAAGAAAGAAATATATAATTCTCCTGTTCCATATTATTATGATGCGCTAGCATTATATGTGAGCAGAAAGAATTCAGAAGCATATGTTGCTTTAAATGAATATATTAATCGTGGTGGAGAAAAAACACCTCAGGTTGTTTCTCTAATGAACATTCTTAAAGATGATGTAGATTATGCAAAAGGTGTAGAACTGCTTGACTCTGATCCAAAGGAAGCCTTAAAGTATCTTTTAGAAGTTCTTGAACAGAACAAGGAAGATGCAATATTAAACTTCTACATAGGTCTTGCGTACAGAAAAATTGAGTTATACGAAAAAGCAATTTATTATTTAAATGAGAGCATAAGGCTTGATAGTTCTATAGTAGAAGCAGTTAATGAGATGGGAATTAATTATGCATGTATAGGAAATTATAAGGAAGCTGTTAAATATCTAAGAAAAGCATTTGAATCAACAAGAGATGTTGAAGTATGTACTAACCTTATTATATGTTATTATAATATGGGTGACATAGAAAATGCTAAGTTACATTTAGAAATTGCAGAAAAGATTAATCCAGATGATGATATTGTTAAGTCATTAAAAGAAATGTTTGGGGAACAGAGTAAAAAATAAAAAAAAAATTAATATTTTGTAGTTTGATTGACTAAATAAACCAATTTGGCTACAATGTACTTATTAAACTATTAATGAGGTGTTTGATATGAAAAATAAGGAATGGGGCACAGGTCTATTTAAGTTTTTGACTTTCTTTGCAGATTCTGTAATAGTAGTTTTTTCTGTGTATATCACATTCTTATTGTTGTTCGATTTTAAGCCTCCTAAGTGGAACATAGGACCATTTATAGACATAATACCGTTGATAATAATTACGTATTTGATATTTATGTATGTATTTGGACTTCATGATTTGTTGAAAAGGAGTTTTAGCGAAACAATATATTCTATATTCTTGACAGTTATAGCACTACTTGTGACTACTGCATTTTTAACTTTCTTTACAAGAGGATTTGCTTATCCAAGAAGTGTGCTTCTTGTAAGTCCTGTAGTGCAGTTTGTTTTATTAAGTATATGGAGAACTATTGTATGGAAAATAACAAGAAAGTTCCATGGAAGAAAGGATTCTCTTATTGTCGGGGGGAAGTCTATTGAGTATCTGACAACTAAGATACTTACAAAACAAAAAGACCTGTATAATGTAAAGTATATATGTAACAGTAAGTCAAGACATATTAAAGATTACTTAAAAAAGGTTGATGTAGTTTTTCTTTGCGAAGATATTAACCTTGACCTAAAGAAGGAAATTGTTGATATCTGTTTAAGTACAAGAAAAAGTATATATATCATTCCAGATATTTATGAAATAGCTCTATTAAATTCAAAACTTAGCAGAGCTGATGATATTCCAATATTTAAAGTTAAAAAGCTCGGACTTACAATTGAACAAAAGTTCTTTAAGAGACTTCTTGATATATTGGTGTCATTAATTGGAATAATAATAACAAGTCCAATTATGCTTATTGTTGTAATAGCAATAAAATGTACAGATGGTGGGGATATATTTTATAAGCAGGAAAGAGTCACAATAAATGATAAGAAGTTTAATGTGCTTAAATTCAGAACCATGGTTATGAATGCTGAAGGTCTTACTGGCCCAGTACTTGCTGGTGAAAGTGATCCACGTATTACTAAGGTGGGAAGAATATTAAGAGCAACAAGAATAGATGAGCTTCCTCAATTCTTCAATATACTATTTGGCACAATGAGTGTAGTTGGTCCAAGACCAGAAAGACCATTTTTTGTTGAACAGTTTAAAGAAGAAATTCCTGACTATAAATATAGAACTATTGTAAAGGCAGGTCTTACGGGACTTGCACAGGTACTTGGAAAATACACTACTACACCTGAAGATAAAGTCAGATATGATATATTATATGTAAGAAATTATTCTATATTCTTAGACTTAAAATTGATTCTTCAGACAATAAAGATTATGTTTATGAAGGAAAGTTCAGAAGGTGTAAAAGAAGATATTGATTTTAATGAGTTAATGAGAGAAGAGTACTCAGAGGTAACCATAGATTTAGTGGAAAAATAGAAATAAATATGGTGGATATGTTATACTATAGTTTGTATAGTTAATGTATCCACTTTTTTATATTATGCTGATAATAGCGGAGGTAAAAATGAGCAGAATGAAATTTTTAAATACGGAAATTGATAACTTAAATATGGATGAAGCTGTGGAGGCTATAGATGAACTTATTATTAAGAAAGAAAACAGCTATGTCGTTACTCCGAATGTGGATCATATTTTAAGGCTTGAGGATGATAAGGAATTTGCTGAAATATATAAAAATGCTTCTTTAAGACTAACTGATGGAATGCCTTTAGTATGGATATCTAAAATGAAGCATACACCGATAAAGGAAAAGGTATCAGGATCAGATATGTTCCCTAGAGTATGTGAATTGGCAGCAAAAAAAGGATACAGTGTATTCTTGCTTGGAGCAGCAGAAGGTGTTGCAGCAAAAGCAGCAGAAAATCTTCAGAACAAATATCATGGATTAAAAATAGCTGGAACTTATTCTCCAAGTTTTGGTTTCGAAGAAAAAGAAGATGAAATTAATAAAATTATTAAAATGATAAACGAAACAAAGCCAGATGTACTTGCAGTTGGGCTTGGTTCGCCTAAACAGGAAAAATTTATTTACAAGTATAAAGATCAACTTAATGTGCCGGTATCATTAGCAATTGGAGCGAGTATTGATTTTGAAGCAGGAAACAAGAAAAGAGCTCCTAGATTTATGCAGAAAGCAGGTCTTGAGTGGCTTTATAGATTGTGTAAGGAACCTAGAAGAATGTTTATGAGAAATTTAACTAGTGTAAGAATAGTAAAAGTGATTTTTAAATACAAATAAAGCCTATATATAGAAAGGTATGATTGATTATGAAAAAAATGGCTCAGGTAATAACGCAGTCTGAAATGGGCGGAGCTCAGAAGCATGTTATTCTATTAGCTAAAGAGTTTAAAGCTAGAGGGTATGAAATTGATATAATTGCAGGTGGTGACGGACCACTTAAAAAAATGGCTAATGATATTGGTGTTGGATATATCGAAGATCCATATATGGTCAGAGAGATAAGCATAGGTAAAGATAGAAAAAATCTTAAATATCTTAAAAAATTATTTTATGATAAAAAGTATGATATAGTGCAGTGCCATAGCTCTAAAGCAGGCCTTATAGCAAGAATAGCAGCTAAAAGGGCACATGTGCCTAAGATTATTTATACTGCACATGGTTTCGTATTTAATGAGCCTATGAGCAAAATAAAGAAGATAATATATATTATATGTGAATTCATTGGAGCAAGATGTGGAGATAAGATTATTGCTGTATCTAAAAAGGATTATGATAGTGCATTAAAATATAAGATATCTAATAGTAAAAATACAGTCTTTATACCTAATGCCATTAAGGATATAGATAAAGCTGTATTAAAGCCAAGAAAAGAAATGCTTTCTGAACTTGGAATAGATAATGATTCTTTTGTACTTGGTAATGTATCTAATTTCTATGATACAAAAGGACATAAATATCTAATTGATGCATTAATTAAGCTTAGTGATGAAGGATTTAAGTTTAATGCTATTTTTGCTGGTGAAGGCAAGAACTTAGAAGAAATGAAGGAAAAGTGTAAAGATTACGATAACATAAAGTTTTTAGGATATAGAACAGATAATTATGATATCATGAACTGCTTAGATTTATTTGTACTACCTTCAGTGAAGGAAGGAATGCCGTATGTTATACTTGAGGCTATGAATTTAGGTAAAACAGCTCTTTGTACAAGAGTTGGTGCTCTTCCAGATATAATTTCTGATGGCGATAATGGATATCTTGTTGAAGCTCAGTCATCAGAACAGCTTTATGACAAAATAAAATATATTATTGCAAACCCTGATTCGCTTAAAGCTGGCATTAAAGGGGAGCAGTATGTTAAGGAACATTTTTCGTTTGAAAAGTTTGCTGACGCAATTGAAAGTATATATAACGAATGATAGATTGGAGAAAAAATAATGAAAAAGTTGGTCAATTATTTGTTACTACTATATATATTTATACTGCCATTGATTCCAGATGTAATTAATGGACATAATATGACTTTTGTTACACAGGTATGTTTGGGGGTGCTGATTGTTGTATATATAGTAAAGAGCTTTATTTTTAGAAAAGATTTCATAAAGTATCTGAAAACATTTTTTACAGATCCTCTGACAACTTTTATGGTTATCTTGTGTGTAATAATGCTTATGACATCATTTGGAGGCATAAATGTTAAACTAGGAATAAAGGAGACAATTAGATTTGCATCTTACATATTTATTTATTTTATTGTAAAGTTTGAGGATATAGAGTATAAGAATGTAATTAAAGTATTTATGGTGAGTATTAGTATTATTCTTGTATTTGGCATAGTGCAGTTCTTTACAGGTATAGGGGCAAGCGTTACATTAGGAGGATATAAGTTTATAAGAGTTGAGTCAACAATTGATAATCCAAACGCTTATGGTGGGTTTTTAAATATCGTAATTTTTCCAATAATCCTGCTTTTAATGAACTGTAGGGAAAAAGATAAAAAGATATTTTTAGTAGTCACTCTTATAGCAATAATTATTAATATAGGAATGACAATGTCAAGAAATGCAATGCTTGGTTTGTTTGCTGGAATAATAGCTTTAATAGCAATATACAGCTTAAAATATATATTAATTCTAATTCCTGCAGTAGTAGCTGCCTTCATAGTGCCATCAGTAAGAGTAAGAATATTAGCTATATTTGATAAAACACAGAATAATTCAAGGTTAGGTGTTTGGAACATGGCACTTGACTTATTTAAAAAGAATCCTATTAAGGGAATTGGAAATGGTAATTTCGTTGAGAATTATCCATTATTGAAGCATAACTATAAACAGCTTGCTGCTGATTGGGCAGTAACTTATCCTACTCACAATTCATATCTTAAGGTTTTATGTGAACTTGGTATTTTTGGAGGAGTAAGTTTTGCAGTGATACTAATAAGTGCATTAATAAAAATAAAAAAATCAATAAATATATGCAAAGATGATATAATAAAAAGCATTGCTAAGGGATTTTTGATATCATTTATTGTATTCCTTGTTATGAACTGTATAGATAATCTGTTCTTTGTGCCAAAACTTGCTACATATGTATGGATAATGGTTGCTATGCTTGATGGTATAATGTATAAAGAAGGAATGAGATAATAATCGTATAGAGAATAAGAAATATGAGGTGTAAAATTTGAAAAAAATATTTAAAAATTTCTTATCACTGGGACTTGCAAGTGTAATGAGTCAGCTTGTTTCTTTCTTATGCGTAAGCTACTATGCAAAAATACTTGGTGTAGAAGTGTTTGGTGAGATAACGCTTGCCCAACAGATAGTCCTTTATTTTGCTACATTTACTCTTTTTGGGATACAGACGTATGCTACAAGATATCTTGTTAAGAATAAGAATAAAGTTAATGAGACAGTTGGAAAAATAGTTCTCTTCAGACTGCTGGTAGCAACATTATCTTTTGCTATAATCTGCTTTATTACATTATTTATGAAAAGGGGCAGTGACTTTAACAAAATGCTGATAATATTTGGATGCACTATTTTCCCTATAGCTGTTAATATAGACTGGCTATTTAATGCGTTTGAAGCAATGAAGCATAATAGTATATTCCTTATATTTAAGAACGTACTTCCTGCAGTTGTAATATATGTTGTAATAGGACTATATAAAAACTATATGGTTATACCAGTAGCAACATTTATCGGTGGTGTTCTTGGATTTTTATATCAGGTAGCAATCGCAAAATATAAATTTAATGTAAAATTTAAATTTAAGATTACTTTTGATGAGGTTAAAAAACTATGTATAATAGGATCACCATTTCTTTTTTCAAGTATGCTTAGCATGGTGAACAATAATGCTGATAAGATTATACTTGGACTATGTGGCAATGATCATGGACTTGGCATTTATCAGTCTGCTTATGTGTTTATTAGCTTTATAATAAGTATAATAGGACTATTATTTACAGCAGTCTTTCCTTCAATGTCTTTATACTATTATAATAAGGACAAAGAAAAACTTAATGTGTTATGCAATGAGGTTGCTAAGATAATAGCTGTTATTTCAGTACCTATGTTCGTGGGTGGTGCACTTTTATCGCGGGAAATAATCTTATTGTTTTATAAAAACGAATATTACGATGCATACAAACCATTTATTATATTAATGCTTTATGTAAGTATTCTTTTTGTGAGAGAATTATATGCATATGGGCTTAATGCTTGGGGAAAAGAAAAAAAATATATGAGGATAGTTTTAGTTTCATCGATAGCTAATTTAATTCTCAATATAATATTAACACCTAGATATGGTTACTTATGTGCTGCTATGATAACACTTGTAACTGAGTTTATAAATTTATTTGCTATGAAAGCAGAGGCTTCAAAGGTGACGCATATTAGTATGTATAAAGGGTTACTAAAGGCAGTAGTACCTAGTATAATAATGGGTTATGTTATTTTGATATTTAAATATTTTAGTATTAATGTTGTGGTGACAATATTAGCAGCTGTTGCTGTATATGCGGTGTTTATTGTTTTGTTTAAAGTTATTACGATACAAGATATAAAGAAAGTCTTAGAATAGGAGTATTAATTATGAGATATTTTATGCAGTATTTAAAAACTGAAAATGTGAATCTTGTAAAGGATATGGGGATGATACCATATAAATTACATGAATTATATGGTTATGAATCAACTGTTGTTACATTCAAAAATGGTGAGTATGACTACCTTAATACTGAAGTTAAAGGATTAAAGATGGAGTTCGTAAAGAAGATATTTCATAGCTATACATTAGATGGAGCGTTGTACCTTTTAATAAACAGTAAGAGGATCGATATGCTGCAGATATTTCATGTTACATTAAGTAGTTTTGTTTATGTATTTACGTATAAAAAAACAAATCCTAATGGGAAGATATACTTAAAGCTAGATTCCAGCTTTAAGTTGCCAGAGAGACTTGACAGGCTGTCAAAGATAGGACACAAATTTCTTAAATCAATGCTTGATAAAGTGAATCTTATTACTATTGAAGAGGAAAGATTATATGATCCTATATTAAAGAGAATTCCATATATTAAGGATAAGTTTAAGATAATACCTAATGGTGTGGATTTTAAGGCAATATGTAAAATGGGACTGCATTATGATTATGATGCAAAAGAAAATATTATACTGCATGCTGCAAGAATTGGTGCTGAAGAAAAGAATACTCCTATGCTTTTAGAAGCTTTTAAGAATATAAAAGATATTGAAAAGAGTGATTGGAAGCTTGTACTTGCTGGACCAATTGAAGAAGAGTTTAAAGATTATATAGATAAATATTTTGCAGAAAATCCTTTAATGAAAAATAAAGTTGAGATGTTAGGAAATATTAAGAGCAGAAAAGAACTATACAGTCTTTACTGTAGAGCTAAGATTTTTGCCTTGACAAGCGATTTCGAAAGTTTTGCTATTGCCTTAATCGAAGCTGCTGCATTTGGTGACATTATTATTAGCACAGATGTGGGCATTGCAAGTGAGCTTGTTGATGAAAACAATGGAGCACTTGTTAACTGTGGTGACACAGAAGCATTAACAAGAACTTTTGAGAATTACATGAACAAAGATTTGAAGGAAATGTCAGAAAAGACACACAATAAGTGCAGACAAAAGTTTGATTGGGATAGTATAATAAAGCATCTTAATGAATACATGGTAGATTTAAAATAAGAGGTGGACTCATGCTGAAAAAATTATCTGTAGAAGAATTTATTAACAAATTGTCATCTGAAGAACCTGCCCCAGGAGGTGGCGGGGTAGCAGCTCTATCAGCAGCATTAGCATCATCATTAAATTCAATGGTATATAGTCTTACTGTTAATAAGAAAGCATTTAATAATCTAAGTGATAATGACAAAAAAATAGTTCTAACAAGTTATGAAAAATCAAAAGAGTTATCAGGACTATTTCTTGAATATATTGAAAGAGACAAAGAAGCCTATTTAGGCGTAATAAATGCTTATAAGATGAAAAAAGATACTGATGATGAAGTCAGAATAAGAAAACAAACAATAGATCGGGCACTGGAACAGGCTATGTTAATACCTTTTGAACTTGCGAAAACTGCATGCGAATTTTATGAAGAAATTGAAACTGCCTTAAAGTTTGGCAATAAGAATCTTATAGCTGATGTAGCAGTAGCTGCAGTTATGATGAATGCTGCTGTTGAATCATCGATAGTAAACGTCAAGGTTAACTTGCGTTCTTTAAACAAAAATGGAGAATTTAAGTTTATTGAAGAAAAAACACATAAATATTACGAAAAGTCTTTAATAATGAAAAATGAAATTTTAAATTCAATAGATTTTCTGAAATAGAATTAAGCTGTTGCATTAATATTATATATTGTGCAACAGCTTAATTTTTATAGTATTAGGAATTACATTCAAAAAGAGAAAATCACAATGATGTAAGATATTAAGCATAGAAGATTTATAGTCAAATCAAAATAATGGTATAATATAATTCCATCACTACTTTATCTAGATGGAAGTTCAGTTAAAGATTTAAATTCATATCCCTGAGATTTTAATTCTTTTAAGACTTCATCAAGTATTTCTGTATTTGTCTTTGATACTGCATGTAGTAGCATTATCTCTCCATTATGAGCCTTTCCGATTATTTTTTTCTTTGCATATTCGTGTGTAGGTTGTTCGTTTGTTATCCAATCTTTATAGGCAAAACTCCAGAAAATTGTTTTATAACCTTTGTTTTTTGTATTGCTTAATGATTGTTCTGAATATTTTCCCATTGGGGGTCTGAAGAATTTTGGCATATCTTTGCCTGTAAGATTTTTATATTCCGTATTTACATCATCAAACTCTGCATTGAACTTATTTATATCAGTTATTTTAGCCATAGAGGGATGATGCGTTGAGTGATTGCAAACAAGATGTCCTTCAGCATCCATTCTTTTAATAATATCTGGATTTGAAACAATATATGGTTTTACCACAAAAAAAGCTGCAGGAACATTATTGTCTTTAAGAATGTCCAGAATTTTGCCTGTATATCCATTTTCATAACCTTCGTCAAAAGTAAGATAAATTATTTTCTTTTCAGGATCACCAATATAATATGTATCATATTTGTCAATGAAGGAAGCTGATTCTTTTGGTGGTGAAACTGTATTACCATTCTGAACAAAGTACCAGTTTAATTCTTTCGTGTTAAGATTCGAAAAAGTCAAAATTGATGCTAAACATATCGAAATAAGACTGCTTATTTTCATAAAAATCACCTCATAATTATTTGTTGCATAATTTGATAAAAATATGATATGAAATAGATGGAATGTTGAAATATGAAAGCTTTTGAAGTATAATTTATTGAGAATAAGAATCGGAGAAAGGAATGTACATAAAATGAATGTAGGAATAGTAGGTTTGCCTAACGTAGGTAAGAGTACTTTATTTAATGCAATAACAAAAGCAGGAGCAGAATCAGCTAATTATCCATTCTGTACTATTGAGCCAAATGTTGGTGTTGTAAGCGTGCCTGATGAAAGACTTGATGTGCTGGAAAAAATGTATAATACTAAAAAGAAAGTTTATACAGCAATAGAATTTTATGACATAGCAGGATTAGTTAAAGGAGCAAGCAAAGGAGAAGGTTTAGGAAACAAATTCCTTGCAAATATTAGAGAAGTTACATCAATTGTTCACGTAGTAAGATGCTTCAATGATCCTAATGTTGTTCATGTTGATGGTTCAGTAGATCCGATAAGAGATATTGAAACAATTAATCTTGAACTTATATTCTCTGATCTTGAAGTATTAGACAGAAGAATGGATAAAACAATAAGACAGGTAAGATCAGGAGATAAAAGAGCCAAATTTGAATATGAAGTAATGGAGAAAATTAAAGCTCATCTTGAAAATAACAAGCCAATAAGAACAATGGAGCTTGCTGATGAAGAGGCTGAGTTTGTTAAATCATTATTCATGATAACAGCAAAGCCAGTGCTTTATGTATGTAATGTGTCAGAAGATGACATTACATCTGGAAATCTTGAAAATGAGTATGTTAAAAAAGTTCAGGAATATGCTGCTGCTGAAAATTCAGGAACAGTCGTAATGTGTGCAAAACTTGAAGAAGACCTTTCAACTTTAGAAGATGAAGAAAAGCAGGAAATGCTTGCTGAATATGGTCTTAAAGAATCAGGACTTGACAAACTTATCAAAGCAAGCTATAAACTTTTAGGATTAATTAGTTTCCTTACTGCTGGTGTTCAGGAAGTTAGAGCATGGACAATTAGAAAAGGAACAAAAGCTCCACAAGCTGCAGGTAAGATACATAGTGATATAGAAAGAGGATTTATCAGAGCTGAAGTTGTAGGCTATGATGATTTAGTATCATGTGGTTCAGAAGCTGCTGCTAAAGAAAAAGGGCTATTTAGACTTGAAGGAAAAGATTATATAATGAAAGATGGAGATGTTGTTGAATTTAGATTCAACGTATAAAATCTAATCTTAGAATGTTAACTGATGCAAAATAATTTTTATTTTGCATCAGTTTTTTTATACGCTTTTTCTTGGTGCAATTACTTTTGATGTAACAATCACAGAAAAAATTTTATAAAAAGCATTATATTATCAATTTATTATTGAAGGGAATTGGTATTTGTTATAGAATAAAAATAATAGTGGAGAAGAGTGGAGCAAAGTGGATTGAAGTTGGAATAAATGTGGAGAGAAGGGGATTAAATGTTTATAGGTCAATATAACCATTCTGTAGATGCTAAAAACAGAATAAGCATACCTTCTAAATTCAGAGAAGAACTTGACGGAAAGTTTATTATGACAAAAGGTCTTGATGGATGTCTCTATGTTTATACAATGAATGAGTGGAAGAAACTAGAACAGAAACTAAGTTCTCTTCCTTTAACGAATAAAGATGCACGAGCTTTTGTAAGATTCTTTTTCTCAGGTGCATCTGAAATAGAGATTGATAAGCAGGGAAGAGCTCTTATACCACAAAATTTAAAGGAATATGCAGATGTAAAAAAGGAAATAGTAAGTATTGGAGTTTCAAGCAGAATTGAAATCTGGAGTAAAGAAAAGTGGAATGAATATAATGAGTCCAATATTGACTATGATTCAATAGCTGAAGAAATGAGCAATTTAGGAATTTAACAAAGGAGAATGACTATGGAATTTAAACACGTTTCAGTATTGCTGGACGAATGTATAAATGGTCTGGATATAAAACCAGATGGCATATATGTTGATTGTACTTTAGGCGGAGCAGGACATTCATCTGAAATTATTAAGCGATTATCAAACAAAGGACTGTTAATTGGAATAGACCAAGATGAAGATGCTTTAAAAGCCGCCAGCGAAAGACTTAAGAATTATGATAATAAAATACTGGTACATAACAATTTTCATAATATTAAATCTATACTTGATGATCTTAAAATAGATAAGGTTGATGGAATACTTGCAGATTTAGGAGTCTCTTCTTATCAGCTTGATAATCCTGAAAGAGGCTTCAGCTATATGCATGATGCACCGTTAGATATGAGAATGGACAGAGAATCTCCTTTTTCAGCTTACGATGTAGTAAATGATTATAGTGAAGAAGAACTTAATAGAGTAATTAAAGAATATGGGGAAGAAAAATGGGCAAAACGTATCGCTAACTTCATTGTAAAAGCACGAGAAGATAAAAAAATTAAAACTACATTCGAATTGGTCGATATAATTAAGAGAGCCATTCCTGCAAAGGCGAGAAGAGAAGGACCACATCCTGCAAAAAGAACTTTTCAAGCTATCAGAATTGAAGTTAATGGAGAGTTAAGAATAATTGAACAGACAATACTTGATGGCGTTGACAAATTAAATATAGGCGGAAGAATGGATATTATAACATTTCATTCATTAGAAGACAGGATTGTTAAAAATACATATAAGAAACTTGAGCATCCATGTACATGCCCAAAGGAATTTCCAGTGTGTATATGTCATAAAGTGCCTAAAGTTAAGATACTTACAAGAAAACCTATGGAAGCAACAGAAGAAGAATTGGAATTTAATCCGAGAAGTAGAAGTGCAAAGCTTAGAATAGTTGAAAAAATATAATATGAATAATATAGTGGGGATGTGAATAAATTGTTACAGAAGGAAATAGAGTATATAAGAGGTAATACTGTTGTAAGTCCGGAAAAAACACATATGAACCCGGATGCTGAAAGAGAATATGAGAGACTTAAGAAGGCAAAGAGAGATAGGAAACTAAGAAAAAAACTAAGAAAAAAAGAGATAAAAAAATCATATACACAGATTATTATAATGACATTTGTAGTTGGTATGATAGTAATTTACGGCGACAATAGAATATATAAAGCGCAGAGTCAGCTTAATACTTTAAAAAGATCTATTTCCACTATAGAAAATGAAAATGAAGCACTTAAGGTTGATATATTAAAATCATCTTCTATATCAGATATTAGAAGTGCGGCTGAAAATAAGCTAAAAATGGTATCTCCAACTCAAAATGATGTTGTTAGTATAGATCTAGAAAAGAATAATTTTAAAATTGTAAGTGAAAATAGCATAAACAAAAATGACGGAATATTAGCTAAAATTAAAAGGTTATTCTTCTAGCATTGTTATGCTATTCACAAGTGTTTTTGTGGAGGTATGAATGTGAAAAATAAGAAGTTTACAGATAAGGGCATCATGCGAAAGCGTATGAATATTGTAATGATATTTATTGCGGTGCTTTTCTTTTTACTAATAGGAAGACTTGCATATATAATGATTATTAAAGCACCAGAATATTCTGCAAAAGCTGTTGAACAATGGACAAGTGAAATCTCTATAGCAGCTAAAAGAGGTAAGATTCTTGATACTAATGGTGTTGAACTTGCTGTAAGTGCAAATGTGTATAGAATAGATTTCGATTTAAATGCTATTAGAAATTATCTAGATGAAAAATATAAGGATAAACATAAATTTGAAGCAATATCAAAACAGATTGCAGATGCTTCAGGTATAGATGAAGAAACAGTTTTAAAAAAACTAAGATATAAACTTCCGAGTGGACGAGAAGCAGGAAGTTCAACTCTTGTCAGAAGAATTGAAAAAGAACAGGCTGATAAGGTAAAGGACTTAAACATTAAAGGCGTAATAGTATCAGCTGATACAAAAAGATATTATCCAAATAATAATTTCCTGGCACATGTTATTGGTACAACAAATGTAGATGGAAAAGGTCTTGGAGGTATAGAACTTCAATACAACAAGGAACTTTCAGGTGTGCCTGGAGTTAGAATTGCTGAACTTAATGGTTATAAAAACTCAGAACTTCCTTATACAGTTTCAAGTTTTACAGATCCCGTTGATGGAAGTAACGTGACACTAACTATTGATGAAAAGATGCAGGAATTTGCTGAGCAGGCAGCTCAGATAGCACTTGATAATAATAAAGCAAAGTCTGCAAGTGTAATGATTATGAGTGTGAAGACAGGTGAAATACTTGCAATGACTAACAAACCAGACTTTAACCCTAATACACCATATGAGGGTGCGGATAAGTTTGACGGTAAGACTGCTAGCGATAAAGTACAAAAAATGTGGCGAAATCATTTAGTAAGTGATGCTTTTGAATGTGGATCTATATTTAAAGTTATTACTGCTTCAGCAGGTGTTGAACTTGGAGTTGCTAATAAAGGAGAGACTTACAGTTGTAATGGAGCTGCTAATGTTCTTGGAACTACTATACATTGTTGGAAACATGGTGGGCATGGGACTCAAACTTTCCCTGAAATACTTCAGAATTCATGTAATGTAGGTTTCATTCAGTTAGGTAAGGCAATTGGTAAAGAAAAACTTAATAAGTACATTGAAGATTTTGGTTTTGGAAAGAAGTCAGGAATTGATCTTCCTGGTGAAGCAAAAGGTATAGTTAAGGCGACAGATAAGATTACAGATGTGGATTTAGCTACTATTGCATTTGGTCAGACTGATGCAGTAAATCCAACTCAATATATGGCAGCATTTTGTGCTGTAGGAAATAACGGTGTCTGGACTCAGCCTCATATAATGAAAGAAATATCACATATTGATGCAGATGGCAATAAAGTTATAGATAAAACTTTTGAACCAAAGACAAAAAGAGTTGTTAGTGAATCTACTGCTAAGCAGATAAGACAGGCGCTTGAACTTGTTGTAACAAAAGGATCTGCAAAGCAAGCTCAAGTAGAAGGATATCGTATAGGTGGTAAAACAGGTACTGCTGAAAAAGTTAATCCTGAAACAGGCAGATACTTTGAAAATAAAAAGTATATATCATCATTTGCTGCTATGGCACCAATTGATGATCCTGAAATAGCTATATTTATTACTATCGATGAGCCAAGTACAGGTGTTTATTATGCAGGACAGATAGCGACACCAATTGGTCATATATTATTCAGTCAAATATTTAATTATTTAGGAACTAAAATTAAACATGATGATTATGCATCACTAAAGAAAACTATAATAATACCGGACGTAAGAGGCATGAAAGTTGAAGAGGGTAAAAAGAAACTTAAAGATTTAAATCTCGATATTAATATTACTGGAGATGGTGATTATATTACTAATTTAAGTCCTTTACCTGGTTATGCAGTTTCAGAAGGTACTAAGATTGATGTTGCACTTGGAGGCTCATCTAATTATAATAAAGATGTAGTTGTCCCTGATGTTACAGGTTATACTAAGCCACAGGCACAGCAAGTATTCAATTCAGTTGGACTTACTGCTGAATTCAAAGGCAATGGTCTTGTTGGTGAAACTTCAGTACAGGCAGGCGATACTGTAAAGAAGGGCTCAAAGGTAGTTTGTACTTTAGAGATGGATGATGACTTAGGAGATTAATTATTCTAGCATGTGAATTTTTCACATGCTAGAATTTTGATTATGGTAATTTTTTAAAATTATCTGCATAATATTTAAGGAGTTGATTTTTTTATGTTACTTCAAGATTTATTAAAAGACTTGAAATATGAAGTAGTAAACGGTAGTGTTTCTACAGAGATAAATAAGATATGTTATGACAATAGAAAGATAGAAAAAAACGATATATTTGTTTGTATTAAAGGTTTTGCTACTGACGGGCATAAGTATGCTTTAAGTGCTGTACAAAGCGGTGCATCTGCAGTAATATGCGAAGATGATATAGATGGTATTGCTAATGATGTTACAATCATCAAAGTAGAAGACACAAGAAAAGCCCTTGCTGTTATGGGAGCTCAGTATTATGGCAATCCTTCTAAGAAACTTAGAATGATTGGAGTAACAGGTACAAATGGAAAAACGACTTCAACTATGATAATCAGGGATGTTCTTACTAAGGCTGGTCACAAAGTTGGTCTTATTGGCACTATAGCAAATTATATTAATGATGAGAAATTTAAAACAGAAAGAACTACTCCTGAATCATTAGAACTGCAGGAGCTATTTGCTAAGATGGTAGACAGGGGAGTAGAGTATTGTGTTATGGAAGTTTCATCACATGCACTTGCGCTTGACCGTGTTTATGGCATAGATTTTGATGAAGCTGTATTCACTAATCTTACAAGGGACCATCTTGATATGCATAAAACATTTGAGGCATATTATGAAGCAAAGTTTAAGCTGTTCAGAATGGCTAAGAACTGTATTGTCAATATAGATAGCGAATACGGAAGAAGAGTAGTGGACGATCTTAAGAAGGAAAATCTTAATAAGAATATAATTACTTTCTCAACTAAAGATGAGGCAGACTATAAAGCTGAAAAAATTAACCTTGAGGCAATAGAATCTGAATTTGTTGTCAATAATAAGAAATATAGCATTGATATACCAGGTCTTTATAATGTTTATAATGCTTTAGGATGTATAGCAGTATGCAATCTTATTAATCTTCCTTATGAAAAGATTGAAGCTGGACTATCTGAAGTAAGTGTTCCAGGTAGATGTCAGAGAGTAGGAAAGAAGCATAATATAGATTTTTCAATAATAGTAGATTATGCACATACACCTGACGGTTTAGAAAATATACTATCAACAGTTAAACAGGTTACAAAAGGAAGACTTATAACTGTATTTGGCTGTGGTGGTAACAGAGATACTGTAAAGAGACCTCAGATGGGAAAAATCGCATCAGATTTATCGGATTTTGTAGTAGTAACATCTGATAATCCAAGAAAAGAAGAACCTTCAAAGATTATTGAAGACATAATGGCTGGTATAGATAATAAAGAAAACTGTGTAACAATAGAAAGCAGATACGATGCAATTAAGAAAGCTATCTCAATTGCAGAAAAAGGTGACTCTGTTGTCATAGCAGGAAAAGGCCATGAAAATTATCAAATATTAAAGGATGAAACTATTCATTTTGACGATAAAGAAGTTGTTGAACAAATACTTTTAAGTAGAGATGAGGTATAATGATGAATTTGAATTTTGAAGAAATATTATTAGCTGCTAATGGTAAAGTAGTTAATGAAGGAAACAGAGAGTTTAATGAAATTTCAACAGATACAAGAAAGATAAAAGAAGGCAGTTTATTTATTGCTTTGCATGGAGAAAATTTTAATGGTAATCTTTTTGTTAATGATGCTGCTAAAAAAGGAGCTTCTATATGTATAGTTGATGATTTATGCTATGATGAAAAGACTATAGGCAGTACAAGTATAATTAAAGTTACTGATACCAAGCAGGCTCTGCTTGATATTGCTGAATATTACAGAAAGAAACTCGATATAAAAGTTATAGGCATAACAGGATCTAATGGTAAGACTTCAACAAAAGATTTAATAGCTGCAGTCTTAAGTGAAAAATATAAAGTCTTTAAGACTAAAGGAAACTTCAATAATGAAATAGGAGTTCCTTTAATGATTTTCCAGCTTGATGATTCATATGATATAGCAGTAATTGAAATGGGAATGAGTGCTTTTGGTGAAATTCATAGACTATCTAAGGCTGCAAGACCTGATATCGGAGTAATAACTAACATAGGAATGTCTCATATCGAAACATTAAAGACAAGAGATAATATCTTAAAAGCAAAGATGGAAATAACCGATTTTTTAAAGGATGGATCAGATCTTGTTGTCAACGGTGCTGATGATAAACTTATTGGTATTAAAAGCGACAGACTTAATATTATTAAAGTGGGAATTGATAATGCGGCTTTTTGTGCAGAAAACATTAAGTTTAACGAAAATTCTACAACATTCACTACTATGATAGATCATAAAAAGTACAATTTTGATATACCACTTTTAGGTACTCATAATGTATACAATACACTTCTTGCATTATGCGTTGGAAATCTATTAAATGTAACAGTTAGCGAAATGCAGAAAGGTATGGGTAATCTTGAAGCTACCTCAATGAGACTTGATATCATAAAAAAAGATAATTATACAATAATCAATGACTGTTATAATTCAAGTCCGTCTTCTATAAAAGCTGCATTTGAAGTTGAAAGTAATATAAATTCTCTAAGAAAAGTAGCAATACTTGGTACTATGAAGGAACTTGGAGATGAATCAGAAAATGCACACTTTGAAGTTGGAAAATATGCCAAGGAAAGTAATATTGATCTTCTTCTTCTTACTGGAGAATATACAGACAAGATTAAAGAAGGGTATAATTTAAAAAATGTTTTTATTTATGATTCTGTTGAGGAATTAATAGTTGATTTAAAGAATAAGATTAAAAAAGGAGATGCTATTTTAGTTAAGGCATCGAGAAGTATGAAGTTCGAAAGAATTGTAAGTGCTTTGAACAAAGAATAAAAATGGGGGAGGTGTGTTCACTGCAAAATGGCAGTGGCATATGACATGGATAAAACACTAGTAATAATTTTAGCAGCAGTAATAAGCTGTCTTATCGCGAATATAATAGCACCTTTTGTGATACCAATACTTCATAAGTTAAAGTTCGGACAAAATATAAGAGAGGATGGTCCTAGAAGTCATTTAAAAAAAGCAGGTACTCCTACCATTGGAGGTATTATTTTTATTTTAGCAACTACTATAACTGTATTGATTTTTGCACCGAATAAGAAAGAAGCAATGGTTGTTCTATTTGCGTTTATCTCATATGGTTTTGTAGGATTTTTAGATGATATATTAAAAATCGTACATAAGAAAAATCTTGGACTTAGAGCATGGCAGAAGATGGTTCTCCTTTTTGTAGTAACAATAGTATTAGCTTATTTTGCATACAAAAATTTTGGTACATCTGTTATCGTGCCATTTACTAAATATGAGTGGAACCTTGAATGGCTGTTCATTCCAATGATTATGATATACTTTCTTGGATTTACTAATGCTGTTAATCTCACAGATGGTCTTGATGGATTATGTACTTCAGTAACAATATTAGTATCAGCATTTCTTGCAATTGCATGTTACAAGAATGGCAACTTTTATATCACTGTATTCCTTGTGGCGCTTATAGGAGCATTACTTGGTTTCTTAAGATTCAATGCTTATCCAGCTAAAGTCTTTATGGGTGATACAGGTTCACTTGCACTTGGCGGTGCTGTTGCAGCTTCTGCTATGTTCCTAAAAGGTGAACTTTTACTATGCATCGTAGGTGCAATATATGTAATAGAAACTTTATCAGTTGTTATTCAGGTTACTTCATTTAAACTTACTGGAAAAAGAGTCTTTAAGATGGCTCCAATTCACCATCACTTTGAACAGCTTGGATGGAGTGAGGTGAAAATAGTAACTGTATTCTGTATTATAACAGTTGCATTGTGTTTAATTGGTTTCTTGTCTTTGTAAGCAATTAATTATGGAGGATATTATATGAAAGTTAAGAAAAGTAAAGCAGGTGAAATTGATTATATACTTTTTTATACAATTTTTTTACTTGTTGCTATAGGTGTAGTTATGGTTTACAGCGCCAGTTCTTATACTGCTTTAGTAAATCAGGCATCTCATGATAGTACATTGTTTTTGAAGAAACAGGCATTATGTGCTCTGATAGGTGCTTTAATAATGTTCTTTGCAATTAAAATAGATTATCATATTTTTAGAAAATGGTGTGGATGGATAATGCTTGCTACCTTTGCATGCCTGATTTTAGTTCTTATTGTAGGTGTAGAAGTAAAAGGAGCTAAAAGATGGATTAGAATTGCGGGACAGCAATTCCAGCCGTCAGAGCTTGCTAAATATGCAATTGTTATTTTCCTTGCTGTTGTAATAGAAAAGAATATAAATAAAATCTCAGAGCCAAAGTTTGTTATATTTAGGCTTCTGCTTATTTCAGGTCTTTTCTCAGGCCTTGTACTTATGGAAAAGAACCTAAGTATTGCATCTGTTATATTAATGGTTACACTAATTATACTTTATGTAGCAGGTATTCCTAAAAAGTTTTTCTACACGCTTTTAGGATGTGGCGCAATCTTTGGAGGACTGGGTATAGCTTTAGAATCATATAGATTAAAGAGGTTCTTAACTTTTCTTCATCCATTTCAAGATCCATCAGGTGATGGATATCAGTTAATTCAGTCATTTTATGCATTAGGAGCAGGAGGTATAACTGGTCTTGGTCTTGGACAGTCTAGACAGAAAACATTATACATGCCGGAACCTCATAATGATTTTATCTTTTCAATAATTGGTGAGGAACTTGGATTGATTGGTTGCATAATTCTGATTATTTTATTTATAGTATTGATATACAGAGGTATACTTATATCAATGAAGGCTAAAGATACGTTAGGCTCTTTGGTAGCAATTGGTATTACATCGGTAATTGCTATTCAGGCGATAATAAATATAGCTGTTGTAACTGGATCTATGCCAGTTACAGGAGTACCGCTACCATTTATAAGTTATGGAGGTACATCGCTTATAGTTAATATGGGAGCTATGGGAGTACTACTGAATATATCTAGACAGACAAAATAATAGTATTATGAAAGCACTGCAAAATTTTGCAGTGCTTTTCTTATAAAAAAATAATGCAATGTAATGTGTTTAATGGTAGTATATATTTAAGGGTTACTGTGTTAAAGGGCACAATATGTGGTGCTAAGTATAAATAATCTAAAAATTTAAAAAGGAATTATGTAGAGCATGGAACAGGGAATAAATAATTTTATTAAAACCAAAAAGAAAAAGAAGAAAATAAAGAAAATGATTATGTTCATTTTGTTTTTCTTATTGTTGCTATTTTTATTTTTTGCGAAGGCGCCTATATTTAATATTAAAGTAGTACAGTATAAGAATAATAAGATAATAGATGATGAAGAACTGTATAAGTTATATAACCCTATAGGGCAGAATATGATTTTTATTAATACAAAAAAGGCAGAAACAAATATTAAAGAAAATCCTTATGTGGAATCAATAAGCTTTGAGAAGCATTATCCTAATGAACTGACTGTAAAAATAATTGAAAAAAATGCATGTTATTATGTAAAGGAAAAATCAGACTATTATATACTTGCAGATGACTTATCGATTTTAGAAGTTAAAAATAAGATATCAGGATTAAAACTGATTGAAATGCAAAACATTAAAATTGATAATAGAAATGTAGGTCAAAAGATTACCTCAAAAACATCAGTAGTTGAAAGTGCATCTAAACTGGCTGAACTTTTAGGTAGAAATACATCAAAAGTATCATTCAGCAAAGCTGATGTATCAACTAGAAATAATCTTATCCTGTATCATAATGATGTTAAGATTCTATTAGGCTCAGATGAAGAATTTGAAAAGAAGGTTAATAGGGCAATCAATATTTTAAATGATTCTAAAGTTAACTTGAAAAAAGGGTATATAAACGTTCAGTCAACTGATAGGGTTGTGGTGATGGATGAAGAACATCCGGCTGAAGAGCATGATGACAAGAAACAAAAAGAGACGATTGACAGTATAGTTAATGGACAAGAAAATAAAGAGGAATACGGTGACTAAATAGAAGTGTTCAGGAGGTATATGTAGTTGAAGAAAAAAATATATTCGCAAATTTTTGTGGCATTTGTTTGTGCACTACTTGGATTTTTTTTAGCATATCAATTTAAGCTTTTATCTATAAAAGATAAAAACTCGGTAGATAAAAATAAAAATAGTGCAGATGTTTTGGCTGAAATAGAAAGTCTTAAGAAAGAAAAAGATGAACTTCAAAAACAGAATAGTAAGTTATTCGATGACTTAAAGGGTATAGAAGAAGAAGCAGCTAAGGGTGGTAACATCACAAAGGAAATGAAGAATCAGCTTGAAAAATCAAGAATGATAATAGGATCTTCTGATGTAAAAGGACCAGGAGTTATATTATACCTTACACCAAAGTCCACTGTTTTTTCAGCAAGTGATTCTGACTATATTACTGATGAAGAATTAATTCATGTAGTGAATTTGTTAAATTATTCCGGAGCAGAAGCAATTGCAGTTAATGACATTAGAATTACTCCTCAGACAGGGATAAAATTTGCAAGCAATTATATATGGATAGGCAATAACGATAGGGTTTCTCCTAAAGATAAAATTACAATAAAAGTTATTGGTGATAAAACAAACCTTGAGGGTGGACTTAACTTTATAGGAGCATTAGATTATGGCGCACTTGGGAGAAGCTATGATAAAAAGATATCTCCTTCATCAGAAATATCAATATCGAAATCTACTCAGAAAATGAGTACTGATAATATGACAATAGATAATAAATAGGGGTGATATGATGATAGCAGTTATTGGATTGCTTATAGGAATTATTTTAGGATTAAAATTAAATATAAATATACCTGAACAATTTTCTCCATACATGTCAGTAGCAATACTAGCGTGTCTGGATTCGGTATTTGGTGCTATTAAAGGGGGGTTATCAAAGAACTTTCAAGCAGATATATTTATTTCTGGTTTCTTCGGAAACGCAATACTAGCTGCTCTTTTAGCATATTTGGGAGATAAGCTTGGTATACCAATATATATTGCAGCTGTAATTGTATTCGGTGGTAGAATATTTGATAACTTTGCTATTATAAGACGTCTGTTGCTTGAAAAAAGAAGAAAAAATAACTGAGGTGTATATATATGAAAGGCAGAAATTTAAAAGTAATGACTTTTTTGATGTCTGTTATTATTGGGTTGTTAGTTGTAGGAAATATTAATATTAATAATGACACTAAGTATGTACAACTTAGTACAAAAGAATATCAGCAGGCATATGCTGAGAGAAATCAGTTATTAAGTACTATTTCAAAATTGAAGCACTCCAATGATGAAATAAAAAATAAGATTAATAATTATACTTATGGTGGCAAACAGGATGAGAAGATTCTCGAGGATATGAAACAGGAAATTGACTACAATAAAATGAGCATCGGTTTTGCTGCAGTAAAAGGCCCTGGCGTTAAGATTTTATTATCTGACGGAGTAGATACGCTTACTGAGAAACCTAAGGATGATACACTGCTTTATGTTAAAACGCTTCATGATAATGATATGATGAAATTAATTAATGAGTTAAAACTTGCAGGAGCTCAGGCAATTGCGATTAATGGTCAGAGAGTACTGCCTAATTCAGAAATATTATGTGGCTGGGCATTCCTTAATATAAATGGAGTAAAGACACCAGGTCCATTTACAGTTGATGCTATAGGAGATAAAGATGTGTTATGTTCAGTACTTGAAAGAAACGATAGTTATGTGAAGACTCTTAGAAACAGGGATATCAGTGTTAGTATTCATAAAGAAGGTGAGCTTCACATAAACGGATACTCAGGAGATGAAAGCTTTAATAACTTAAAATAATATTATATAAATCTTAAATAAAAGAAGGATTTTATCAAAAAATGAAGAATATATTCTAATATATAATTTCATGGGGAGGGTATATGTTGGATATAGCTGATAATATAAAAGAATTGCGTAGCAATGTTCCTGACAGTGTTAAAATTATAGCTGTTTCTAAGACAAAGCCGCTTGAAGATATTAAAACTGCATATATGTGTGGCATACGTGATTTTGGAGAAAATAAAGTACAAGAACTTGTAGATAAACATGATAAACTTCAGGATGATATTAGATGGCATCTTCTAGGACATCTTCAGAGAAATAAAGTGAAGTATATTGTAGGAAAGGTGCATCTTATTCATTCTCTTGATAGCGTGAGACTTCTTGATGAAATTGAAAAACAATATTCTAAGAGAAATCTTACAGCAGATGCACTGATACAGATTAACATTGGACGTGAAGAACAAAAGTATGGAGTTTTGGAAGAAAACTTACCAGAACTTATAAAAGCTGTTGAAGAGTGTTCAAAAGTAAAAATTCATGGTATAATGGCTATAATTCCTAAAGGTAGCGAAAAAGAAAACGAAATTTATTTTAGACAGGTTTTCGCAATCTGGAATGAATTAAAAAATAAACAATATAAAAATATTTCAATGAAAGTTTTATCTATGGGGATGACACATGACTATAAGATAGCTGTGAAGTGTGGTTCAAATATGATTAGAATTGGTGAAGGAATATTTGGAAAAAGAGATTATGATATATAGTTTGGAGGTTTTTTTATGTCAAATGTATTTAATAAATTAGGCAAAATAATTGGGTTTGATTACGAAGATGAGGATTTTGAAGATGATGAATTACTTGAAGAACAAGAAGAAGAAAATGTTGTTGAAACACCATTTATAAGAAAGAATAATAAGGTTGTTAATATTCACACTGCAATATCTGCAAAAGTTATGATAACAAAACCTACATGTATTGAGGATGCTTCTGAAATTAGTGATGCAGTTAAAAATAGAAAGATTGTTGTTGTGAATACAACAGCATTAGATAAACAAGTTGCACAAAGAGTGTTAGATTCAATAAGTGGTGCATGTTATGTACTTGATGCTACGCTACAAGAAGTTGAAAAGGGAGTTTATCTTCTTTCACCATCTAATGTAGAAGTTACTAATGAATTAAAATCAGAATTAAGCAATAAAGGCTTATTTAACTGGAGTAAATAATTCTTTGGATAAAAAGACATTTACAAGCTTTTTTGATTCCAGTGAGAATAAGTTCGAAATAGCGCAGCTTTATGATATTTATAAATTAGCTTCAAATGGTGTTAAAGTCTGTACAAAGAAGTTTTATACTGTAAGTGTTTATAATATTATTAAACATATATGCACTTCCGAAGGTATAGAGTGTAAGTTATATAGCAGATTTGATTTTTTTGAGCGGGGAATTATTGTTTTTAATGATATGGATGTTGAAAAATGCAATGTTTCAATGATTAAGATAACTAGTAGTAACAGATTTAGGGAGTTGCTTCATAAAGATTACCTTGGATGTATTTTGAATCTTGGACTTGAAAGAAACAGACTGGGTGATCTTGTTGTGAAGGATGGTTCATGTTATGCTATGATTTGCAATGACATAGAAATATTTTTGAAAGAAAATTTAATTAATGTTGGTAATTCTCCAGTAGATATTGAAGTAGTTTATGATGACAATGATATTCCTGAGTGTGAGTTTATAGAAAGTGTTGTGCTTGTAGCCAGTATGAGACTTGATAATTTTGTATCAGAGCTTACAAGGTTATCAAGAGCAAAAGCTGAAAAACTAATATTATCTGGTAGTGTGTCATTGAATTACATTGTGTCTAAGGATAAAAGTAAATTAATTAATAAGGGCGATATATTAACAATCAGAAAGTATGGAAAATTTATAGTTGATGTGACACTAGGAAATAGCAAGAGTGGTAGATTAAGAGTAGTCACAAAAAAATTTACATAATTGAGGTGAATAGAAAAATGAAACTTACTCCTATGGAAATAAGTAATAAAGAATTTAAAAGAGGAATAAGAGGCTATAGCGTTCAAGAAGTTGATGAATTTCTAGATAAGATAGTTGAAGATTATGAAAGCCTATTTAAGGAAAATACATCACTTAAAGAAAAACTATCTGGTCTTAATGAAAAAATTGAGCATTATTCA
Source organism: Inconstantimicrobium porci (assembly GCF_009696465.1). Taxonomy (GTDB): domain Bacteria; phylum Bacillota; class Clostridia; order Clostridiales; family Clostridiaceae; genus Inconstantimicrobium; species Inconstantimicrobium porci. The sequence goes on from NZ_VULX01000001.1 coordinate 196,759, forward strand.
AAGATTGAAAATACAATCCAGAATACTCTTGTTTTAGCTCAGAACACAGCAGAACAGTCAAAGCTTACTGCAAAAAAGGAATCTGAACTTATTATTAAGAATGCTAATGATACTGCTCAGAAGATATTGGATAAGGCTCACAGTGATGTTCTTCAGATAAATGATGAGTATGATAAGGTTAAGCAGGAATTCACAAAGTTTAGAACTAAATATAGAAACTTCATGAATACACAGCTTGATACATTTAATGAACTTGAAAAAGATTATGTTAAGAATTTTAGCATTGCTCAGGCTGCTGATGATTCATCTCTAGATGATAAAGGTATTGAAGTTGTTGATGATACAACAGAAACAATAAAAAATTTAGATGAAGAACATTTTGATGATGGAATAGATGAAATAAAAAGTTTCTTTGCTAAAAAATAATCCTGTATTTCAGGATTATTTTTTTTATTTATTATGGAAAGATTAAATAATCACTTTTAAATTGAATTTATGTTCTTCTTTATATTTTAATATGATATAATAAAAAAACGGTAATCTAAATTACTGCAATGAAAATATGCTGGATGTGAAAAAAATTGAAAAATACTGAATTTACAGTTTTAGAAGATGAAAATAATATAAGAATAGATAAAGCTTTGTCGGTAAGGTTTAAAGATGTTTCAAGATCACATCTGCAGAATCTTATTGAAAATGGCAGTGTTAAGGTCAATGATAAAAACATTAAGTCTAATTACAAGTTAAAAATAAACGACAGAGTAAGAGTGGAAATACCAGAACCTGTAAGCCTTACTGTTGAGCCTGAAGATATTGATATTAATATACTTTATGAAGATAGCGATATTATTGTTGTAGATAAAATTCAGGGGATGGTTGTCCATCCTGCTCCAGGCAATTACAGTGGTACTCTTGTAAATGCACTTTTATATCATTGTAAAGATCTCTCTGGTATAAATGGAGTAATAAGGCCTGGTATTGTTCATAGAATAGATAAGGATACATCAGGAATTCTTGTTATTGCAAAAAACGATTATTCTCATATTAAACTTGCGGAGCAGTTTAAAGATCATTCAATAACTCGTGAATATGTTGCTCTTGTTGAGGGGAGAATTAAAAATGAATATGGAACAATTGATAAACCTTTAGGAAGAAACCCAAAGGACAGGTTAAAGTTTGCAGTGGTAAGTGATGGAAAACGTGCTGTAACACATTATAAACTTCTTGAGAATTTTAAGGATGAGGCATTAGTGCTTTGCAGACTTGAAACAGGTCGTACACATCAAATAAGAGTACATATGGCATATATAAATCATCCTTTAATCGGTGATCCTGTTTATGGACATAAGAAACAGAGATTTAAGAGCAACGGACAATTTCTTCATGCGAGAAAACTTGGATTTATTCATCCACGAACTAATGAATATATGGAATTTGTGTCCGAAATTCCAAGTTATTACAAGCGGGTGCTTGATAAACTGAGGGGGGTATAGAATATGGAAACAGGTAATCTTAAGGCCAATATACTTGACGAAAAGTCTGTTAAAAGAACTCTTGTGAGAATTTCTCATGAGATTGTAGAAAAAAACAGAGGAGTAGAAAATATAGTTTTAGTTGGTATAAAAAGAAGAGGGTATCCTTTAGCTCAAAGGATTGCAGAAAATATTAAGAAAATCGAAGGTGTTGATGTTCCTGTAGAGAGCGTTGATATTACATTGTACAGAGATGATTTAAGCACATTATCTGAAAAACCTGAACTAAGGAGTAATGTCCATAATATGGATGTCATGGGCAAGAAGGTGATTCTTGTTGATGATGTATTATATACATGCAGAACTGTAAGAGCTGCTATTGATGCAATTGTTGATATTGGTAGACCTAATTCAATACAGCTGGCTGTGCTTATAGATAGAGGACATAAAGAACTTCCTATAAGAGCAGATTATGTAGGTAAAAATATACCTACCGCAAAGAGTGAAATAGTATCTGTTGAGATAAAAGAAATTGATGGAGAGGATTCTGTTAAAATATACGAAGTAGACAGGAGTGACAAATAATGCAGTTTGAGCTAATAGCTACGGCAACATTTGGTATAGAATCTATTACAGCCAAAGAACTGAGAGCTTTAGGATATGATGATCTTAAAGTTGAAAATGGTAAAGTGACTTTTGAAGGAGACGAAATGGATGTAGCCATTGCCAATACATGGCTTAGAACTGCGGAAAGAGTACTTATTAAAGTAAAAGAATTTAAAGCAACAAGTTTTGAAGAATTATTTAACGCAACTAAAGCTGTTGATTGGTGGAAATTTATTCCTGAAAATGGCTTTATCCATGTTACTGGAAAATCAATAAAGTCTACACTTCACAGCGTCCCAGACTGTCAGTCTATTGTTAAGAAGGCTATAGTTAAGAGTATGCAGGAAAAATATAAAGTAGACTGGCTAAAGGAAGATGGACCTGAATATAAAGTTGAAGTAGCTATACTTAAGGATGTGGTTACATTAACTATTGATACATCAGGACCTGGATTGCATAAAAGAGGCTATAGAGCTAATGCTGGGGCTGCACCGCTTAAGGAAACATTAGCAGCAGCACTAGTACTTATATCAAAATGGGATAGCAATCTTGTGCTTGAAGATCCATTTTGTGGTTCAGGTACAATTTTAATTGAGGCAGCCTTAATAGGAAAAAATATTGCACCTGGTCTAAATAGAAAGTTTGTCTGTGAGGAATGGCCACTAATAGGTAAAGAAGTTTTTGACGAAGTAAGGGAAAATGCTAGAAATGTTATTAAAAATGATGTTAAGCTTACTATGATGGGCTATGATATTGATGGCAGAGTTCTAGCTACAGCAAGAGTTAATGCAAAAAAAGCTGGAGTAGAAGACTGCATACATTTCCAGAGAAGAGATGTAAAAGACTTTAGTTCAAACAAGAAGTATGGAATAATGATTACAAATCCACCTTATGGCGAAAGATTGTCTGATGAAAAAGAAGTACAGTCACTTTATAAGATCTTAGGAGATATAAAGAGAAGTGTTGATACATGGGATTTATACGTACTTACTTCATACGAAAAATTTGAAAGATATCTTGGCAGAAAATCTGACAAGAACAGAAAGTTATATAACGGAAAGATTAAGTGCTATTATTATCAGTATTTTGATAATAAGAATGCTAAAAACAGAAAGTTCTTCTAGAGTAATTTATAAGAGAAAAGCGTCATTATCGATTAGTGATAATGACGCTTTTTATTATCTAACTTTCTCTATATCAGGTTCTTTTGGTTCTGTAACTATTGTGCTGTTAGTATAGTAAATAACCATTCCAGGTTTAGCACCGGAAGGCTTCTTAACGTTCTTGACAATAGTATAATCAACATCTACCTTTGAAGAATTCTTGCCTTTGCTGTAATATGCGGCAAGGGCTGCAGCTTCAGCAAGAGTAGTATCTGGAACATCAAATGCTTTGACTATAACGTGTGAACCAGGAATGTTCTTTGTGTGAAGCCATAAATCACGTTTGTCAGCAAACTTTAAAGTGAGATAATCATTCTGGATATTATTTTTACCTACATATATTGATATACCGTCTGATGATATAAAATGCATAGGTTTTGATTTATCCTTTTTTTTGCCGTTGTTTCTTGTGTGGCGAACATATCCAGATTCTACGAGTTCATTTCTGATATCTTCTATGTCTGTATATTCTTCAGCGTTAATGATTGAAGTAAGAACTGAATTAAGATAATCAAGTTCTTCGGTGTTCTTTTCAAGCTGTTCATTGGCTGCAGATTCTGTTTTCTTAAGTTTATTATATTTTTTAAAGTAAGACTGTACATTTTCTGAAGGAGTCTTTAATGGATCAAGTTTAATTTTTATTTCTTCAAGATTTTCACTATAGTAATTTTGAAGAGTTACTTCTTTCTCGCCTTGCTTAAGTGAATGAATATATGATGTTAACAGTTCACCTTTAATCTTATAATCTTCTTTCTTCAGGCAGTCACTTAATTCATTATTTAAAATTTTCTGCTTCTTTTCACATCTTTCAATATTGTTCTTCACAAGCTTTGTAAGACTGCAAGCTTTTGATGTAAGTCTATCCTGTTTATCCTTTACAGCATAATATTCATCAAGAAGATCATTGATGTTTTCAAACTTCTTTGCTGAAGTATATTTTAAGGATGGCAAATCGCAACAGTAAAAATCAATTACTTTTCCGTTATTATCCATAAAGATATAAGAAACATTTTGATCTTCTATTTGAGATAATTTATTTAAAATATCCTCATAGATTACTTTATCAAAATTTTCTTTACTGATGTTTTCAGTATATAGTTCTTTTGAGAACTGTTTGCCGATACCGTTAAATGTTTTTGAGTAGAATGAAGAATTTCCTATAGGATTTCCTAATATATTATCAGGGGATGAAGTAGTATCATAAGGATCTATTCTGTCTGACAATGGTGGAAATACATATTCTACATTTGGAAGAAGTAATCTTACTGTATTAATCTCTGGAGTTATGTGTTTTATGCAGTCCATTATTTTATTATCACGGGATCTTACAAGGGTGATGTTGCTATGTCTGCCCATGATTTCGATATAAAGTGTATATACACTGTTAAATCCCATTTCATCAGTAGTTTCAATATCCATTGACAAAAATCTGTCACTATTATACTGTTTTATGTTCAAAATCTTTCCGCCGATAAGGTATTTTCTAAGTACCATACAGAACATCGGTGCCTTATCTGGATTAGGTTTTGTCTGTTTTGTCATGTGTATTCTTGGATATGAAGAACTTGCAGAAATAAGTAATTTTATCTTTTTTAAATTTCTAAAAGAAATATGAATTTCATCTTTTTCAGGCTGATTAATTTTATCTATTTTTCTGCCTATGAGTTCATTTGATAAAGATTGAACTACCTTGTGTAGAAAAATACCGTCAAATGCCATAATATATCACCTTCCCTTTTTCTCAAAAATAGTATAACATTTATTTGAAAGAAGTTACAATAAAATAAAGACGTTATGGTGGTAAGTTAATGAAAAGAGTATTTAAATTATTAATCTGTATTATTCCTGTTTTGCTTATATGCGGATGTACTAAAAAAGTTACAAAGGAAATTAAGCTAGTACAAATGGAACAGTTTATAATTCAGAAAACAGAAGATGATAAAATAGAAAATTATACATTTAAAAATGATAAGTATGAGAAAATTACAGATAATAATGTTAAAGATAAGTATCTCTTATATTATAACGAAAAGTTTAATACTACTGAATACAACGATAGCGGCAGTATACTTATACAAAAAGGTGATAAGAATGTTAAGATGCCGGATAACACTGAATTTATAAAGATAGATGATAAGTGCAGCAGAGTGTTTTATAAGTCTGCAGATGGTGATTCGTATTCTTATGGCGTAATTAATATAGATGATCATAAGAACATTAATGTTGATATAACTTTGTCAGGAAACTGCATTGATTGGAAAGACAGCAGTACACTTGTGTTTTATGGTGTAGTTAATAATCAGGCTGCTTTATATTATTACGATATTAATACAAAAAAAGCAAAGATGGCTGCTAGGATAGATGATGGATTTGTGAATTATTTGGAAGTAATTGGCGGCAGCATATATTATCTTGTAAACTCGTATGACGGCAGCAGTAGGATGATAAATCTAAGCGATGATAGATCTGCATCATTTAATATTGAGGTACCATATAAAAATGTATTTGATATTAAGAGTATCAATAATACAGCTTTTATAATGGCAGGTAATAGTGAAAGAGTTGACTTATATTTTATAACTAATGGCAAAATAGAAAAAGTAAATTATGATTTTCCTAAAAATATTAGACAAGATTCATTTCTTTATTTGAAAGATAAAGATGTGTACTTTATAGGTCTAGATGAAGAAAATAACGAAGGATTATACTTATTCTCAAGTACAGATAATGAAATACAGCTGAAAAGTCCTTTAGAAGCTAAAAACCATATAGCTAAAAACAATTAATGATGTGGTGTACAAAAAATATGATTTTATATTCCCAGGAAAGAAAGTAAATTTTAAAACGCTTTCTTTCCTGGGATTTTTTATTACAAAAAATGTATATAGTTCTCTATTGATGACCATAATTTCAATAGGAGGAGATAGAGTTGGATATAGTGGATATTGATCTTATAAGTAAACTGTCATATGAATATGCAGTTAATCATATGGTGTTACCTATTAAGCTACAGAATAATAAGGTTTTAGTAAAAGCATGTGAATGCAATAAAGAGATAATTGAGTATCTAGAGACTGTATATGGCAGAAAAATTGATGTATTGGAGTGTAGTAGCGATGAAATAAAAAATAGTATCTGTAATCAGTATAAAAGTTTTGTGTATAATTCAAGCGATAAATCAAATAAGCTTGCGGAGGAGATAATCAAGCTTGCCATAAGGGAAAGAGCAAGTGATATACATTTTGAATCTTTTGATAATGAGTGCATAGTAAGGTTCAGGGTAGATGGTATTATGTATTCAAAATTTAGAATGTCGCGATTGCAGTATGATTCTTTATGCATTCAGATAAAATTTCTTGCCAATATGGATATATCAGATAAGATGATGCCTCAGGATGGCAAGGTAAAGTTTAAATATGATGATTCAAATATGATAGATCTAAGGGTTTCGAGCATTCCTACAGTTTCTGGAGAAAAGCTTGTTATTAGAATACTATTTAAAAATGAAGAACTTATGGAACTTTATAATATGTGTTATACAGAAAAACAGAAAAAACTAATGAATAATTTTTTGGCAGTTAAAGAAGGACTGATAATAATCTGTGGACCAACAGGAAGTGGTAAAAGTACAACTTTATATGCAATGTTAAAGAAGGAAAAATCGGACCAATTAAACATTACAACAATAGAAGATCCAGCTGAATTTCTGATGAATAATATTAATCAGATTAATATAAATGAAAAAATTGGACTTACATTCTCAAAGGTGCTTAAGCATGTCCTAAGGCAGGATCCCGATGTTATTATGTTGGGAGAGATAAGAGATGAAGATACTGCAGAAAATACCGTAAGAGCAGCTATAACAGGCCATAAGGTATATACAACACTACATACTGACAGTATTTTTAATGTATACAGTAGACTTAAAGATATGGGTGTAAAGGAGTATCTTTTAAAGGACTGCCTGAAGGGGGTAGTGTCTCAGCGTCTAGTAAGGAAATTATGCCCACACTGTAGAAAAGAGGTATATGACTATGAAGACAAATATGGTATCAAAAAAGCATATAGAGCCCAAGGATGTACAAAATGTAATAAGGGATACTTAGGTCGTATTGTTATTTATGAAATGTTGTATGTAAATTTTGAAAATAAGAACGGATTAAAAAACGGTGTTGTAGAAGATGAAGAATCTTTTGTTGATCTTCATGAATGTTTAAATGATTATGTTGAAAAAGGGTATATATCATATGATGATTATGTAGAGTATATGAGGTTATATGATGAAAGGGTAAATATAAAGTGATAGATTATAACAGTATAATTTTTATTTCAAAGAATTTGGGGGTTTTTATTAAAAGCGGTATTCCTATATCTATTGCTCTTGATGAAATTTCAGAAGAACTGTCCAATAAAAAATATAGGAAAAGTATTTATAGCATTAAAGAGGATATTGCAGGAGGGAGCACGCTGTATGCTGCTTTTGCACAGCATAAGGACATCTATCCTGATTTGTTTCTTATTATGATTGATTTAGGAGAGTATACAGGAAGGTTTGATACAATATTAGGAAAATTATCGGATTATTATTTAAAACTAAAAAAAGAACGTGGAAAATGTATGAGTGCAGCCTTGTATCCAGTTATTGTGGCTGCAGCAGTGTTCATATTTCTCATAATGTATATGTTATTTTTACTTCCTAATTTACAGCAGTTTTATATTGGTATGGACAGAAAACCAAGCGGCATAGTAGCATTGTTGTTTAGCATAAGCAGTTTTATGAGGAAAAATATTTTGAGTTCAATAGCGCTTTTCATAGCAGTTCTGCTTAGCATATTTTATTTTACTACTATATCTTTTATAAAAGATAAGATATCAAAGATTAAGCATAGTTTTTCTTTATATAAAATTCAAAGGGAATTATTCTTTATACGTCTTTTGTACTTATTATCAATTAGCGGTATACCTATTAACATGGGAATACAAAAATTTAATTCATTTGACAGCAGTATAGTATCTAATACTGAAATAGCTAAGTTCTACACATTTCTCAGTAGAGGTAACACGCTTAGTGAATCAATAAGACAATGTTTTGATTTTTCAAAAATTACTTCTTCGCTTATAGCAATGGGAGAAAATACTGGTACGCTGGATGAAAAACTCCATACAATATGTATAAGTCTTGAAGAGAAGTATTATGAGAAGCTTTTTCATATAACTAGCCTTATCCAACCAGTTTCACTACTGTTTTTAGGTATTATAATTCTTGTTATGTTCATTATGGTTTACGGATCAATATATGGAGGTATACAAGGGTGAAAAAGAAAGGTTTTACATTGATTGAAATAGTAATTGTTCTATCTATTTTATCATGTATATTATGTGCCAGTGCATTATCGTATAAGTTTATTAAAAATATTGAGAATGAGCAGAATGTTGTAATGAGTATTAGAAATATTGATGATATGCTGACATCAGCAAGGTTATACTGTTTGAAAAACAATCAAGAAGGAACAATCTTAATTGAACCTAAAGCAGATAAGTATTTATTCTATCTTAACAAAACAGGTTATGCAAAACCTATAAGAGTAGAAAAGCTTATGGGAAATGTTCATTTTTATTGTACTAGTGAACAGGTACAATGGGAAATAAAAATTAATAATCAAGGTGTTCCTACAGCAGGAACCATTGTGTTAATTGATAATAATAAAAAATATTATAAGATAGCGATTGGAGTAGGAAATCCTGATGAGAAAATACATTAAAAAAAAAGGTTTTATGACTCTTGATCTTGTGGCTGCTATTGCTGTGTTTTCAATATTATCTATAGCTGCAATAAGCTTAATTGTTGCATATGAGAAAAATCTGATTATTTCCAAGAAAAAACAGGAAATGAATTTTTATATTGAGAGTATTGCAAAGGAAATAAAGTATTCAATGCAGGAGTCTGAGAAAAACAGCCTTAGTGACAAAAAGTATATTAATAGAAAAGAGATTGAAAAAGATACAATTGAGAAGAAAAAGTTATCAGATATTATTGAAAATAATATCGATGATAAAAATATGTATATTGAGATTGAATTAAAAGGCGATAAAAATCTCTATGTAAAATATGTTAATAATAAAATGGGAGTAAATTATGCTGATGTGGAAGAAGTCAAATTTAGGTAAAACAAAAGGAATGACAATTTTAGAAACAGTTATGTACTTATCAATTTCAGCAATTATTATTTTTTCCACACTTATTGTAATGGCATCAATGGTAAAGAGAGCAGATGAAGAAAATAAAACATCTTTTAGAGTAAATAAGCTGTATTCAACTATGAATACTATAGAAAAGTATGTGAATGCTGGAAGTGCAAGAGATGTTCATTTTTCAGGTGGCTTATTATGTTTTAATAATAAGTCAAACAGTAAATATTGTTCAATAAAGAGAGAAGATGGAGTTTTGAAATTTAATATTGGAGGTGCAATTTCATATTTTATGCGTAATGAATACTACATTGCTGAAGTTAAAAGCTTTGAATGCAATATTAAAGGGAATCTTCTGTATATAAATATAAAATTAAAAACTGGCGAGATGATGAAAAAATGTATTCACGTAAATCAGTAGGAAAGCAAAAAGGTTTTATAACTATTGAAATGTTAATGATCTTTTTTCTTGTGCTTTTCTTAGCATCAATATTGTTAAAGTTATCTCTATATAAAGTAGAAAAAGCAGATTTGGAAAGAAAAGTGATAGAAAGAAATATAGAAGAGGAGGTAAGTGAATGAAAATTGTTATTAATCATATTACTAATATGCTGGAAGTTCATAGAGGAAAGTCGAATAAATGTTACTATCTCGCAAGAAATATTTTATGCAGAACTGAAAAATTGAAATTAAGAGACTGCCTTAGATTAAAGAAAAAAATCATCAGTGTTATAGAACAATTTTCAGATGATAAAAATATGCTTTTTCACTACAAGATAGTTGTAGGACCAAGTATTCATCTGATTATCTATTGTATAAAGCAACAATTAGAAGATACAGCAATTTCTAGTAACTGCGATATAATGCCAGTACAATTTTTTATTAATAAAAAGTATGGTATAAATACAGCAAAAGATAATGTTTTATGTATTGTTTATAGAATAGAGTCAGTAATATATCTAATATATACAAGAAGAAAATCTATTATCTATAGTAGAATGATTGATAATAAAGCTGTCGATAGTATTGAACATCTAATACACAGTGATATGGATATGATAAATAAGGACTTACAAGAAAATTTTAAGTTTAATGTTATCAGTAATATAGAGAGTTTGAAAAAGGAACCATTTATTTCAAAGTATCTTAAGGAGGACAAAAATGCTTTATCAATATAAAAATTTTAGAACAAAAGAAATGGTCAGTAGAAAGATAAAAAAAGAATCGTCTGAACTGTTAAGAATAGTTATACTTTTAGTTATATTAAATCTTGTATTAATGTCATTGTATTGGAGTGAGAAAAAAAAGTATGATGACAGGAAAATGGCAGAGAGCAGCTTTTGTGATAAAAAGAGAACAGAGGAAGAAAGAGTAGCACAAGATAAGATGAATGCAAAAAATCAAATAGTTAAATTTATAAATAATGACGACTTACTTCTGTTATGCAGACATATTGACTATAGCAACAATTGTATAAAATTAGAGTGCAATCCTGATATGTTTGATGAACTTTATAATAAAATCAATAATACTAAATGTTTTAAGCAGAAAGAAGTTGAAGGTGATTCTTCAAAGATTATGTTAAAGTTGGTGTTGAAGTGATAAGAAAAAGAAATACATATTTAATTATATCTATAATACTGTTATGTACTTTGTTGTTGGTGACAGTTAGAGTAAAGAGTTTTATAAACAAGAATGATACAAACGAGAACGTAGTAAGAAAGCAAAATGTAATAAACACTTATATTAATGCGAATAAATTTAAATACTGTGATATTATAAAAATAACATCTAAATATGGCCTAAGAATAAAAAAATTGTTATATAAAGATAGTACATGGGATGTTGTCGGCTGTATAAATGGCAAATACAGTAGTGTAAAACAATTTGTTAATTTGCTGCAGAAGGAACAGCAAAACTTTGATATTTATAGTATTAGTGGAGATAATAACAATCTTAATGTTGAAATAGAGCTCAAAATAAAATAGGGCATGATTATGGTGAATAAAATAAATTAGTGAAAATAATTGCAAATAATAAAGCAATTTGATAAAATATCATTGTTATGACTACGTGAATATAGAAATAACAAAGGAATTAACCAATAAGCTTAAAGAATTTATAATTAATATTTATAATAAAATACATTAATTACAGAATTAAAGCATCATAGTTGGTTATAATATAAATGAAATTATAAAATTTTGGAGGGATATTTATTATGATATCAGCAGGAGATATAAGAAAAGGTACAACTTTTGAATTAGATGGACAAGTGTTTACAGTAGTTGACTTCCTACACGTTAAACCAGGTAAGGGAGCTGCTTTTGTTAGAACTAAGTTAAGAAACGTTATTGCAGGAGGAGTTACTGAAAGAACTTTTAACCCAACTGCTAAATTCCAGGAAGCTGTAATCGAAAGAAAAGAAATGCAGTATTTATATTCAGATGGAGAACTTTACTATTTCATGGATCAGGAAACATTTGAACAAATTCCTTTAAATTATGAAAAAGTTGAAGATGCTATAAAGTTCTTAAAGGAAAACATGCTTGCTGTAATTAAGTTCTACAAGGGAGAGGCTTTCTCAGTTGAAGCTCCAAACTTTGTTGAATTATTAATAACTCATGCAGAACCAGGAGTTAAAGGAAATACAGCAACAAACGTAACTAAGCCAGCTACAGTTGAAACAGGTGCTGTAATTAACGTTCCAGTATTCGTAAATGAAGGTGATGTTGTAAGAATCGATACAAGAACTGGCGAATACATGGAAAGAGTTTAAGCTTCATATTTAAAGCTAAGTTCTTTTGAACTTAGCTTATTTAATATAAAGGAAGTGATAGAGTGGACAATATAAACGAAAAAATAAAAACTCTATATAAAATACTTGAGAATCATAAGGATGAAAATACTGAAGTATTTAAAGCTGCAGCAGAGGTTATGGAAATTTTATCTAAAGAAATTAGTGAGCTGAAAAGAGCAATTGATTCAATTAAAGAAACAGTAAATTTTCTTAATGATGATGTATCGGAACTACAGGATCAGCTTTTTGAAGAAGTGAGCATAGAGGATCTTGAAGATATCTCAGACAATTATGATGAAATTGAATGTAAAAACTGCGGTAAAAAACTGTATCTTGAAATGAGTGCCATTAAGAATAATGATGTGATAAAATGTCCCGATTGTGGTGCTAACCTTTTAGAAAAATAAAATGTTTTATAAAGCTGTGTAAAAATAATTTTTATATTATTTTTACACAGCTTGTTTTTTTATGAATATTTATTTGAATAACTTAATAATATTTAAATAGATAGATAAAGGGGTGGTGGCATGGAAACAATTTTGAAACTTCTTCCGCTTAGGATAGCAGAAAAAGTAAGGAACATTGATAAAGACGGCAGACTTCAGGAAGTACGTCTGAAAATCAATAAGCCTGTTATTCTAAATGTTAATGATACAGAATATATTATTAAAGAAAATATTCATCCTATAGAAATGAAACAAATTCTTCAGAGAATAAGTAATTATTCTGTGTATGCATATGATGAGCAGATTAAACAAGGATATATTACTGTAAGCGGAGGTTGCAGAATAGGCATTTCAGGAGAATACTCAGTGGATAATGGAATAATTAAATCATTAAAAAATATATATTCATTAAACATAAGAATAGCGAAAGAAAAGATAGGTTGTTCTAATAGAATAATGAAGTATATCACGAGAGAGGGTAGAGTATTAAACACTATTTTGATTTCACCACCTAAGTGTGGAAAAACCACATTAATAAGAGATATAGCAAGGAATATATCCGATGGTTTTCAGGAAGTTAATTTGAAAGGTAAAAAGGTAACTATAGTTGATGAACGAAGTGAAATTGCAGGGTCCTATCTTGGTATACCGCAGATGAATGTGGGGGTAAGAACAGATGTGTATGATGGATGTTTAAAAAGCGATGGAATGATAATGGCTGTAAGAAGTATGTCGCCAGATGTAATAATATCTGATGAAATAGGTACAGAAGAAGATATTAGAGCTGTAGAAAAGTCTTTTCTTTGTGGAGTTAGTGTTATCACATCAATACATGGAGAAAGCGTTGAAGATATATATAGAAGAAGCGTTTTTAAAAGAATAATTGAAAACAGAATACTAGACAGAGCGATAGTTTTAGATAACAGAAAAGGAGTTGGGCACGTGAGAAGTATTTATGATTTTAGAAAAAAGGAGGATATATTCAATGATTATTAAGATTTTCATTCTTATAATGATAGTTATTCTTTCAACGCTTATAGGATTTCAATATTCTGAAAATGCAAAATACCGTGTTAAGCATTTGAAAGGTATTTTAAATTCCATTGTATATCTCCAAAATGAAATATTTTATAGACTAACACCTTTATCAGAAGCAATGAATCTAGTATCACAGAAGGTAGATCCTCCAGTCTCTGATTTGTTTAATGATATAGCTATAAACTTAAATGATGAAAGAATATATGAAATTAAACAAGCATTCATAGAAGCAATAAAGACGAATAAAAACGAGTTCTCTCTAGAAAAAGAAGATTTTGATATCTTAGTAGAGTTTAGTAGATCTCTTGGTACAACTGATTTAGATGGACAGATGAAGATATTTGATATGGCAGTAGAGAATTTAAAGAATAATCTAAAAAGTGCTTCTGATAAAGCAGATAAAAATATAAAGATGTATAGAACATTGGGGCTTTGTATAGGTCTGATGATAGCAATATTTTTAATATAGGAGGTAATATATGTTTGAATTAAGTATGATATTTAAAATTGCTGCTGTAGGAATAATAATTATTATTATCGATATGATACTTAAAAGCAGTGGAAAGTCAGAAATAGCTACAGTTGTGAATATTGCAGGAATAGTAATAATACTAGGAATGGTGGTTACTATGATTGTTAAATTATTTGACACTGTGAAAACAATGTTTTATTTCTAAGAGTTAAGAGGAAATATTTATGGTTATATTTAAAATAGTTGCAATAGCAATGATGACACTGTTTATTTACCTGCTTTTTAAGGATCGAAAGAGTGAAGTTTCAAGCTTAATATCGGTAGCATACACTTTAGTTATTATAGGAATCATTATCTTTCAGTTCAATGACATTATTACCTTTATCAGAGAAATATCAAAAGAAGCAAGAGTTGATACTTTATATTTAGGAATTGTGCTTAAGATTTTAGCAATTGCATTTTTATGTTCCTTAACAAATGATATATGCAAAGATGCAGGAGCAGCGAACATAGGTTCAAGAGTTGAGTTTGCAGGTAAAATCCTCATACTTGGATTATCAATTCCTATATTGAGAGCTCTGCTTGAAGCTATAATTAAAATATTGTAGGAGATTTTTATGAAAAAGGTTGTATTATTTATAGTCACCATTTTAATATTTTTCATATGCAGCTTTTCATATGCCTGTTGTGAAGAAAAAAAGAACGATACAGATGATCTGCTTAATAATATCACTATAGAGAATTTTTACAAACAAATTGAAGAAGATTCATCAGAACAATCAATTTTAAAATCACTAAATCCAAGGGAATTCATAAACAAGTATTTAAAGGATGGCAAAAGTAGTATATCAGCCAGTACTATTATAGATCTTATAAGCAAAAATCTATTTAAAGAGCTTTATGTATGTGTAAAAATAATGATTTCAATCATAGTTATAGCAATAATAAGTGCTCTGCTAAAAAACATTGAAGATTCTTTTACAGGAAGCTCAATAGCTAATATTGCATTTTATAGCTGTTATGTACTTATAATACTTCTTCTCACTAAGAACTTTGTTTCTAGTGTAAATATAGCTAAAAGTGCTATAAAGGATATAACTGATTTTATGTCAGCGATAATGCCTGTGTTAATTTTGCTTATTACTACAGCTGGTGGAATATCTCAGGCAGCAACACTTGATCCTATAGTAGCAGCTGCAGTCACTATAACACCAAGAATATATATGGACATAATACTCCCATTAATTTTAATGAGTTTTGTTCTCTGTTTTGTAAACAATATCTCTACCGAACATAAAGTAGAACAGCTTGCAAAGTTTATAAAACAGATTACCTTATGGCTTCAGGGAATTATTTTAACAGTATTTGTAGGACTTATCACTATAAGGAGCATGACAGCAAGTACATTTGATGCAGTTACTTTAAAGACAGCAAAGTTTGCTGTAGATAACTTTATTCCTATAGTAGGAAAAGCAATTTCAGATTCTATTTCCACTGTAGCAGGTTATGCACTTCTGCTTAAAAATGCTTTTGGTGTTCTTGGACTTATAATAATACTTTTAATGCTTTTGTTTCCGGTAATAAAAATTATTTCCATAGTAATTGTATATAAGATTTCAGCAGCTATTATTGAGCCCATTGTAGATAAGCGAATAGTAAACTGTATTTCAAGTGCTTCTGATTCGCTTGTGCTTGTTTCAAGTATGCTATTCTGTGTTACTTTAATTTTCTTCATACTTTTATGCATCATGGCTAATACTGGTAAATTAATAATAGGGGGATGATATTTTGGCGGCATTAAAAGAGTGGGTAATATGTATTTCGGCAATAATTATTTTTATAACTGCTGTAGAAATGATTCTTCCTAATAATAGCTTAAAAAAGTATGCACAGTTCGTTTTTAGTATCATTTTGACAGTGGCTATAGTAAAGCCAATCGTTGGATTTATAAGCAAAGGATCTGATGATTTTACAGAACAGATAAAGAAATATATATCAGCAGATAATACGTATAAGACAGTACAAAAAGAAGTAAATAAAGATGATTATACTAATAAGGAAATAAGTATATCAGTACAGCGACTTCTTAATCAAAGATTTACCAACAAGGATTTTAAAGTTGATTTTACAGGTAGCTTTAACAGAGAAAAATATACTTTAACTACTAAAGAAGTTAAAGTAGGCATCAAAGATCATGCAATCAAGAAGATTGACAAAATTGATTTACAAAATGATAAAAAAGTTGACAACTATAATGATGTAAGAAATTACTTAAAAGAAATATTAAAAACAGATGACAGCAGAATAAAAATATATGAAATGGAGTAGATATAGAATATGGATAAGAATTTCTTTAATACTATTATGAAAAAAGAAAATAGATGGAAACTAGTAATATCTCTTCTTGCATTAATTTTAATATATATTTGTATCAGCTTCTTTTTAGATGATTTAACACTAAATAAGAAAGCATCTGCCAATGTTAGTAATGAGCAAAATCAGAATGGAAAAAATCAGACTGTTGAGAATTATGAAGCTCAGCAGAAAACTGATCTAAAAAATATACTAAAGAAAATTGATGGCATAGGTAGTGTGGAGGTGATGATGAGTTTTGAAAGTGATGAAACCAAAGTGCCAGCAATGGATTCAAACAAACAGACAAGCGTTACTGAAGAAACTGATAATCAGGGAGGAAAAAGAACTACAAATCAACAGACTGATAACAGCCAGGTAGTTATGGAAAATAAAAATGGACAAAGTGCACCACTGATAGTTAAAACTTATAAACCCAAGGTAGTTGGAGTTATGGTAGTAGCTGAAGGTGCAGATGATAGTAAAATAAAGTATGAGATTTCTCAAGCAGTATCAAATTTATATGGACTTTCTTTAGATAAAGTCAATGTATATCCTATGAAAAAATAGCATATAATTCATTAGAATGAAATGGGAGGGTTATAAAATGAATAAAAAACAGGCAGGCATAATTTTAACATTACTTGCACTTATAGTGAGTGCAGCATTACTATCAGCTAAAATTAATGGTAAACTTGATGATGGAACTGGAAACTTAAGTGAAACTATAGCGTTTAACCAGAATAAGGCTCAGAAGGGTGAAAACAATTCAAAAAATGATTACTTCTATGAAGCTAGAAATTCAAGAGAACAGTCTAATGCAACTACTGTGGAGACATTAAAACAGATAAGCAATGACAACAGTGCTACTAAAGAGAACAAGGAAAATGCTTCAAAGCAGCTTACTGAAATGACTATTGCCAAAAATAATCAAACAAAAATAGAACTTGAAGTTAAAGCTAAAGGATTTGATGATGCTTTATGCTTTATTGATAAGGATAAGGTAAAAGTAATTGTAAAGAGTAAAGATGAACTTACTGAAAAACAAAGTATACAAATTCAGGATGTTGTCAAGAATATTACAGGAAAGAGCAATGTGATGATAGAACGTAAACAATAGTAATTGTAAAACAAAAAGTAATTTGATATAATGAACGTAAGATAAACTAGAAATGCTTATAGAAGCAGGAGGGGATACCAAATGGAAGAGTTAAAAAATAATGAAAATAACATAGGTACTGTTAAGATATCTGATGAAGTCGTAAGTGTTATTGCAGGTATCGCTGCATCTGAAGTTAAAGGTGTAGCACAAGGATCTCAAGGTGGTGCTAGTGGTATTACTCAGATTTTCACTAATAAGAAGAACTCAGGAAAAGCTGTTAAGGTAAGCGTTGAAGACAATAAAGCAGTTATAGAAATTGTTGTTGGAGTTGAGTATGGAATAAAAATTCCAGAAGCATTGAACAAAGTTCAGGAAAATGTAAAAAACACAGTTGAAGCTTTAACAGGACTTAGTGTAGCAGCAGTTAATGTTTTGGTACAGAACATTATAGTACCAAAGGTTAATGAAGAAAAAGTAAATGAATAATTTACACCCTCTGCTTATCAGAGGGTGTTTCAATGTTAAGAATAGTAACTGATAATCAGTGTGTAAATTTTAGGAGGAACTAATGAGCAGTAGAATTAAGTCAAGAGAAATAGCAGTGGAATTATCATATCAGATGATGATTAATAAGGATACAATTGAAGAAACAATAGAAAACTTCAAGGAAAACATGGATGATGGTTTAAACGAATGTGATTTTACATATATAACTAAGGTGCTTGGTGGAATTAAGGAAAATGAAAAAGATATAGATATAATAATTGAAAAGTCATTAGTTAACTGGAAGATAGAAAGAATATCGAAAGTTAATCTTGCAATATTAAGAGTTGCAGTATATGAAATAAATTATTTAGATGAAGTACCTGACAGAGTGGCAATAAATGAAGCATTAGAAATAACTAAAAAATATTCAGATGATAAATCAGTATCATTTGTTAATGCAATTTTAGATAATATAGTTAAGAATAAATAATTTTGAGGTGAATGCTGTTGGGAAAGATTATAGATTGTAAACAGATATCTCTAAAGATAAAAAGTGAAGTTATAGAAGAAGTACAGAAAGTTAAACAGGACAATAATATAACACCAACAGTTGTTTCTATACTGGTAGGAAATGATTATGGATCAATTTATTATCATAATATGCAGGATAAAACTGCAAGAGAGCTTGGTATTAACTTTATAAAAGCTAATTTTGATAAAAATGTTACAGAAGAAGAACTTCTTTCATGCATTAGAAAATATAATGATGATAAACTTATTCATGGTATAATGGTGCTTTTGCCATTTCCTGGTAATATTAATAAAAAGAAAGTTCTTAATGCTATAAATCCTAATAAAGATATTGACTGTCTTACAGATATATGTATGGGAAGACTGTTTAAAAGTGATAAAATATTTTACCCATGTACTGCTAACAGTGTAGCTACAATTATTGATAGTCTTGGTATTGAACTTGAAGGAAAAGAAGCTGTTATTATAGGAAGAAGTAATATTGTAGGGAAACCTACAGCAATGATGATGCTTGATAGGAATACAACGGTTACATTATGTCATTCAAGAACAAGAAATCTTGAAGGGATTGCATCAAGGGCAGATATATTAATAAGTGCAATAGGAAAACCAAAATATATAAACAGTAATTTTATAAAAAAAGGTGCAGTAGTCATAGATGTAGGAACATCATCATTAAATGGTAAAATAACAGGTGATGTAGATTTCGATGATGTAATTGATAAGGTATCTTATATATCAACTGTGCCAGGAGGCGTAGGAACGCTAACTACAGCTTTGCTGTTCAAAAATTTATGTGAGGCAGTGAAAAAATGTATTTAAAAACTCTCTCTGTTAGTGAAGTAAATGAATATATTAAGAAAATCACAGATAAGGATTTTATTTTAAATAATCTCACCGTAAAAGGTGAGATTTCAAATTTAAAATTACATTCTAGTGGGCATCTTTATTTTTCAATAAAAGATGAAAATTCAAAATTAAGTTGTGTGATGTTCAGCAGTAATGTAAATATGTTAGACTCAATTCCATATGATGGTGAAAGTGTTGAAGTCAAGGGTAAAATAGGTATATATTTAAAGGAGGGATCATACCAGCTTTACTGTATTTCAATAAAGAAGGCTGGTGCAGGTCTGTTATATGAAAAGTATAATAAGCTTAAAGCAAAACTTTTAGATGAAGGGCTTTTTGATGATAAATTTAAGAAGCCAATTCCATATATAGCAAAAAATATCGGAATAGTAACATCGCCTACAAGTGCTGCAGTGCGAGATGTTATAAGAGTATCTAAAAGAAGGAATACTAATGTTAATTTAATAATATATCCTAGTCTTGTTCAAGGCAAAGGAGCTAGTGATAACATATGTAAAGGTATTGAGTATTTTAATAACAACAATTCAGTAGATGTTATTATAGTGTGCAGAGGAGGCGGTTCAATAGAGGAATTGTGGGCTTTTAACGAAGAAAATGTAGCTAGATCAATATTTGATTCGAAAATACCAATAGTCTCAGGAGTTGGACACGAAACTGACTTTACCATAGCAGATTTTGTCAGTGATTATAGAGCATCCACACCATCAGCAGCAGCGGAGGTATGTGTAGTTAATATTGAGGATATTAATGATAAAATAGAAAAGTATATGTCACTGATTAAAAAATCATTAAATAAGATGATAGCTGATGAGTATTCTTCATTAAAGCTTTATAAGAGTATTTTAAATTATAATAGTCCATTAAAGACTATTGTTAATGATAAAAAAATGATTAATGATGCAGAGTCTATGCTTAAAAGGAATATAAATGATATTATTAAAGAAAAAAGAGACAAATTTCATCATTGCAATACTCTTCTTCAGGCTTATAATCCATATGCTGTACTTGGAAAAGGATATTCTATCATTACAGATGAAGAAGGAAAAACATTATATAAAGTAGATGACTTTAAAGAAGGCAGGGAAGTACGTATTATCTTAAGCGATGGAGAAATTAATAAAAAATTGATAAATTAGAGGTGTATTATGCCTAAGAAAATAGAAAGTTATGAAGAAATGATGGCAAATCTTCAACAGATAGTTGATGATTTTGAAAACAAGGAAATTGATCTTGATGAAGCAATGAAAAAATATGAACAAGGACTTAAGCTTGTGAATAAACTCTATAAGACACTTAATGCATACGAAGGAAAAGTTAAAATTATAGATGATAAATATGGTGAGATAGATTTTAAGGAGTAGGTTATGTATAAAGAAGAACTCAAAACAAAAATTGATGAATACCTAAAAGAGTATTTCCTAAATAAGGGCAGTTATAATAAGACTATTTATGACTCTATGGGATATAGTGTGAATGTAGGAGGAAAAAGAATACGTCCGATATTAATGATGCTCACTTATAAGATGTACAAAAATGAATGCATGTCAATTCTCCCAATGGCCTGTGCCATTGAAATGATACATACATATTCCCTTATACATGATGACCTTCCTGCAATGGATAATGATGATCTTAGAAGAGGAAAGCCTACAAATCATAAAGTCTTTGGAGAAGCAGTTGCAATACTTGCAGGTGATTCTTTATTAAATGAAGCAATGAATGTTATGTTTGATTATGCTGTTGAGCATAATAAGGCTGAAACTGTAAAAGCGGCAAAATTAATTTCTAATGCAGCTGGTGCTGAAGGAATGATCGGAGGACAGATAGTAGATATACTTGGTGAAGGAAAAGAAATGACTCTTGATGAATTAAAATATATGCATAAAAATAAGACGGGTGCATTAATTAAAGCTGCAATTCTTGCAGGAGCAGTCTTAGGAGGAGCTTCTGAAGACGATATTAGAAAACTTGATGAATTTGGAGAAAAGCTTGGTTTAGCATTTCAGATAAAAGATGATATTTTAGATGTTGTTGGAGATGAAAAAAAACTTGGTAAAAAAGTTCATGTTGATGCAGAACACGATAAAAATAATTATATCACTTTCTATGGAATTGATAAGTGTAAAAAAATATGTAGCGATTTAACTAATGATTGTATAAATCTGTTGAGTGATATTCAAAAAGACAGTACTGAATTACAGGATTTAACTAAGTTTCTTCTGATGAGAGAAAATTAATAAAGGAATGATGTTTTATGGAACAGAGTATATTAGACAGGTTAAATAGTTACTATGATTTAAAAAGATTGAATAATGTGGAACTTACAATATTAGCAGATGATATAAGAAAATTTTTAATTGATAAAGTTTCTAAGACAGGTGGTCATCTGGCATCTAATCTTGGAGTTGTTGAACTTACGATAAGTTTATTAAAAGTATTTAATATGGATGAAGATAAAATTATCTGGGATGTAGGCCATCAGTCATATGTATATAAATTACTCACAGATAGAAAAGATGAATTTGATTCTTTAAGACAGCTTAATGGATTAAGCGGATTTCCTAAATGTTGTGAAAGTAGATATGATTTCTTTAATACAGGTCATAGTAGTACATCGATTTCTGCAGCACTTGGTATGGCTAGAGCGAGAGATATCTTGAAAAAAAATAATAATATTATTGCTGTCATTGGTGATGGTGCACTTACTGGTGGAATGGCATTAGAGGCGCTTAACGATGTTGGATATAACAAAACTAAAATGATAATAATATTAAATGATAATGAAATGTCTATATCTGAAAATGTTGGAGGATTATCTACATATTTAAGCAAACTAAGAATGGGAAATGGTTATAATAAAATAAAGACAGAAGTTAATGAAGTTCTAAATCAGACTAATTTTGGTAAGGGTGTTGCTAACTCAATTGATAGGTTTAAAGACAGTATTAAACAGCTTGTTATGCCAAGTATGCTTTTTGAAGATATGGGATTAAAATATTTTGGACCAATTGATGGACACAATATAAAATATCTTTGCGACGTTTTATTCAGAGCAAGGAATGTTGATGGACCTGTAATAATTCATACTATAACCCAAAAAGGACGAGGGTATAAATATGCAGAACAGAATCCAAGTAAATTCCATAGTATAGCACCTATTAATCCAGTAAATGGACAGAGTTTAAGCAAAAGTAGCAGTGTAACATATTCTAATGAATTCGGTAAAGCAATAATAGAAAGTGCAAAGAAAGATAGCAGAGTAGTTGCTATTACTGCTGCAATGCCTGAGGGTACTGGATTAAACAAATTTGCAATTGAATTTCCAAAAAGATTTTTCGATGTAGGAATTGCTGAGCAGCATGCTGTTACTTTAGCAGCAGGAATGGCAAAATCGGGACTTAAACCTGTATTTGCAGTCTATTCTACATTTCTGCAGAGAGCATTTGATCAAGTACTACATGATGTGTGTTTGCAGAATATACCTGTAGTATTTGCTATAGATAGAGCAGGTATAGTTGGTTCTGATGGTGAAACACACCAAGGGATTTTTGATATATCATATCTAAATATCATGCCGAATATTAAAGTTGCTAGCCCTAAATGTACGAGTGAAGTAGGTCTGTATTTAAATTGGGCATTAAAACAAAACTGTCCTGTAGCTATAAGATATAGCAGGGGAGGAGATCTTAAAGATATCGAAATGATTAAATCAGAATCAATATCTGAAGGAAATTGGGAAACTGTTAAGAATGGACAAAAAATAGCTGTAATTGCAACTGGTAGAATGGTGCAGCATGCAGTTAAAGCTGACAAGATTATAAGGGAAAGAAATAACGATATATCAATAAAGATAATTAATGCTAATATAATTAAACCACTTGATTATAATGCTATTGATAATATATGCAGAGAAGGTTATACGATTATAACAGTTGAAGATAATATTCTAGATGGAGGAATGGGACGAGAAATAGTATCATATATGTCACAGAAGAAGTATAATAACACTATAGTTAATTTAGGTTATGAAGATAAGATAATTCCTCAAGGTGATGTTAATTCTTTATATGATATTTACGGATTAAGCCCTGAAAAGATAGCAGATATGGTTATAAATGTGAATAACGAGGGAGAAAAGTAATGGGTGATAAAAAAGAAAGATTAGATATACTTCTTGTTGAAAAAGGAATTGCTCAGTCAAGGGAAAGAGCAAAAGTATTTATAATGGAAGGAAAAGTGTTTGTTGATGGTTTTAGAGTAGACAAATGTGGGACTAAGGTTAAAGTAAGTTCAAATATAGAATTTAAAGGACAGGATTTGCCATATGTAAGCAGAGGTGGATTTAAGTTAGAGAAAGCTATAAAAGCATTTGGACTTAGTGTTGAAGGTAAATGTTGTCTTGATATTGGTGCTTCAACAGGAGGATTTACAGATTGCATGCTTCAAAATGGCGCAGAAAAAGTATTCTCAATTGATGTAGGATATGGACAATTTGCATGGAAACTTAGAATAGATCCACGAGTTGTATGTATGGAAAGAACAAATGTAAGATATGTTACACATGACCAACTTGGAGAGTATGCAGATTTTGCTTCAATAGATGTTTCCTTTATTTCATTAAAAACAGTACTTCCTCCAGTTCTTGATTTATTAACAGAAAAAGGTGAAGTTGCAGCACTTATAAAGCCACAGTTCGAAGCTGGAAGAGAAAAGGTAGGTAAAAAAGGGGTTGTTAGAGATCCTGAAACTCATAAGGAAGTAATTGAGAAGATTGTTAAGTTAGCAGATGAATACAGCCTTAGGATATTAGGACTTACATATTCGCCAATAAAGGGACCAGAAGGCAATATTGAATATTTAATTTATCTTACTAAAAATAAGAATGCAGAGAGCAATTTCAGTATTTCAGAAATTGATGAGGTAGTAGCAAAGTCACACTCATCACTTTAGGAGGATTTATGAAAAAAGTAGGAATTAACATAAATGAATCTAAAGATAAGGATGGAATAATTTTCAACGAAACTGTTAAAACTTTAAAAGAAAATGCAAGTAATATTGAAATATATAAAATTGCTACAAGAGAAGATGTCGTTGATAAAGATCTTGATATGATACTTGTCTTTGGTGGTGATGGAACAATTCTTAGAGCCGGACGTGAATTTTCACAGTATAAGGATACTCCTATTCTAGGAATTAATATAGGACATTTAGGTTTTTTATCTACAATTGAATATGATGAATTCAAAGAAAATATAAGTAAAATTTTAAAAAATAATTTCAGAATCGAAAAAAGATTAATGCTTAAGAGCTATATTAAAGGTTCAGGTAGTGATGTTGTTCTTTATTCGCTTAATGACCTTGTGGTATGCAGAGGTACTTTGTCAAGAATGGCAAAGTATAAGATAAAGATAAATGGTGATGAATGCATGGAGTTTAAAGGAGATGGCGTTATAATATCAACCCCTACTGGTTCAACTGCTTATTCATTTTCAGCAGGAGGACCTATAGTATATCCTACTTTAAGACAAATAAGCATTACACCGATTTGTCCTCATTCTCCATCATTGAGGACAATTATAATCGATGAAAACAGCGAAATAACTATAACAGCATCAGCTAATGACAGCATATTATATGCTTCAACTGATGGACAGAAGTTTAATCTTCTTGAGAATGATTTTGATCTTACTGTAAGAAAAGCTGAAAGAGATTGCAATCTTATTATGCTAAAAGAAGTAAACTATTATGATGTACTAAAAAGCAAAATAATTAACATTTAAATTAGTAGGTGATAGAATTTGAGGGAAAAAAGGCAGGATGCTATTTTAGAAATTATTAAAGAAAAGAGTATAGAAACACAGGAAGAACTTGTACAAAATTTAAAAGATAGAGGATTTGATGTGACTCAGGCAACAATATCAAGAGATATTAAAAATTTAAAACTAACAAAAGTTCTTGATGATAAAGGAAAATATAAGTATGCAGTTATATCTAATCAAGGAAATAAGGTTGAAAATAAGATGAATCAGATACTCTTCAATACTCTTCTTGATGTAGAAAGAGTCGATAAATTTGTTGTAGTTAAAACTCTTTCTGGATCTGGTTCAGCCGCTGGAGAAGCAATAGATACATTAAACTTTACAAATGTAGCGGGTACTATTGCTGGTGATAATACTATTTTTATTCTCTCTAGAACTGACGAAGACGCCCAAAAGATTGTTGATTCTTTAAAAGTATTTTTAAGTTAAGGTGTGATACAATGATTTTACAATTATCAATAAAAAATTTTGCATTAATTGAAAATGAAGAAGTGGACTTTTCTAATGGATTTAATGTACTTTATGGCGAGACAGGTGCTGGTAAATCTATATTAATTGATGCAATTGACTTTGTAGTAGGTGGACGTTTTGGTAAGGATATAATAAGAACTGGCGAAAATAAAGCTTATGTTGAGGCAGTATTTGCACTGAATAGAGAAAAAAATGAAGAAATAGCAGAAAAGCTTGATATAGAATATAATGATACATTGTGTATTAGCAGAGAAATTTTCCAGAATGGTAAAAGTATCATAAAGATAAATGGAAGAGCTTCAACAGTATCAGCTGTAAGAAATCTGTCAAAAGAGCTAATAGATATTCATGGACAACATCAAAATATGCTGCTTTTTGATAAAGATAACTATATTCCTATGGTAGATTCATATGATTATGGTAAAATTAGAAATATCCTTACAAGGTATCATGAGGAATATAACAACTTAAAAAAAATCAGAGAAGATATAGAGAGGATTAGTGGAACAGAAAGTAATGATAAAGTACAGGCCTTTCTAGAATTTCAGATTAATGAAATTGACAAAGCAAAATTAAAAAAGAATGAAGAGGATCATCTAAATGAAGAATTTAAGCTTTTATCAAATGCACAGAAAATTAATACAGCAGTATGTACATCATATTCGTTACTTGGGGATTCAAATAACAGTTCTTCTGTTATTGATAATCTGTATACAATAAGTAGAGAAATTTCTGGTGTTCAGGAATATTCAAAGAAATTATCTAAGATTAATGATGACATTATGAATGCTTATTATTCGCTTCAAGAGTCTTCGAGAGAATTAAGAGAAATGTGTGATGAGATAGTCTTTGATCAGAATGAACTTGATATAATCAATGACAGACTATATCAGATAGCAGACCTTAAGAAAAAGTATGGTAGTTCTATTGAGGAAATTTTAGAATATAAAGATAAAATCACTAAGCAATTTGAAGAAATGAAAAATTCTGAAGCTATGATTGAAGAATTAAAAAATAAAGAAAAAGTGCTATGCGATGAATTGATTAAGATAGGTCGAGAAATTCACGACTTGAGAGTTGCAAATTCAAGCCGTCTGGAAAAGGCTATACATGATAACTTAAAATATATTGGACTTGAAAAATGTAAATTTAAAATAGATATGATATCTACTGATACCATTAAAAGTAATGGAACAGATGAATGTGAATTCTTTGTTTCAACAAATCCTGGAGAACCATTTAAACCAATTACTAAAGTAGCATCAGGTGGAGAATTATCAAGAATAATGCTTGCAATTAAGTCAGTCTTTGTTGATAAAGATAATGTACCAACTGTTATTTTCGATGAAATTGATACAGGTATAAGTGGAAGAATTGCTCACTGTGTTGGTGAAAAAATGTATGAGATTGCAGTAAAACATCAGGTTTTTTGTATAACTCATCTTCCGCAGATTGCATGTTTTTCAGACAATCATTATCTTGTTAAAAAAACATTTAAAAATGAAAAGACATATTCAAATATCAGTAGATTAAATGAGTCACAAAAAATAAATGAAGTTGCTAAAATGCTTGGAGGTACTAAAATGCTTCACTCATCTTTAGAAAACGCAAAATCGATGATTGAATATGCCAATGATAGAAAAAAAGAAATATGTTGTAAATACACTAAGGGAATTGATAAATAATCAATTCTCTTTTTTTTTAGTATTTATTAGTATAATTTTAATCATTTTGACTATAATAACAAGGTTACTATAGAATATTCAAAATGAAAGAAGGGCAAATTAAAATTAAGAAAAGGAGGAGATTAAAATGAATAAACATCACAATTTTAAAAATTTTTTAACTCCTATTATTCTAATACTAATAATTACTTTAGCATCTATAAATTTTAATCAAATAAAACCCTTTAATAGTATAATTACCAGTTTGCAGTTTAAAAATTCGTCATTAAATGAAAAAAATAATAATAAAAACAATATATTAATGGATTATATACCTACAAGTACTAAAGCTTCAAAAAATAAGGATATAAAATTATATGTAGGCGGTTTTCCAATAGGTATAAGGATGAATACAGAAGGAGTTCTTGTAGTTGGTTTTTCAGATATAGAGATTAAAGATACAAGATTAGAAAGTCCAGGAAGAAAGGCAGGAATAGAAATAGGTGATACAATTATAAAAATTGATGGTAAAAGAGTTTTAAATTCAAAAGAATTACAGAAAGTAGTTAATGAATGTAAGTCAGATAATTTAACAGTAGAAATAAAACGAGATGACAAAACAATAGAACGAAATATTAAAACTATATTATCTTCTGTTGATAATTCAAAAAAAATAGGATTGTGGGTTAGAGATTCAACAGCTGGTGTTGGAACATTAACATTTTATGATAAAGAAAGTAACATTTATGGTGCGCTAGGCCATCCTATTACAGATGCTGATACTAATTCTGTATTAAAGGTAAGAAACGGTGAAGTATTAGATTCTTCAATTATAGGAGTAAAAAAAGGTGCAAAAGGTGCTCCGGGTGAATTAAAAGGTATTTTTATTAATGAAAATGACAGAAGAGGTAATATTGATGCTAATACCTATGCGGGAATTTATGGAAAGCTTGATCCTGATAATAAGTTTAAATTTTCTTCTCAACCTATGCAGATTATGGAAAGAAAGCAAGTTAAAGAAGGAAAAGCAAAGATTCTTACTACAATTGACGAAAACGGACCAAGACTTTATGATGCAGAGATAATTAAGGTATATAATCAGGATTCTCCAGATACAAAAAGCATGGTTATAAAAGTTACTGATAAAAGACTTCTTGACAAAACAGGTGGAATTGTTCAGGGTATGAGTGGAAGTCCTATTATTCAAGACGATAAGCTGGTCGGAGCAGTTACACATGTGCTTGTAAACAGAGCAGATGTAGGATATGGAATATATATTGAATGGATGCTTGAAGAAGCACATATAATTAATTAGAATATTGTGGTATAATATAAGAAGGTGTCACTAATGGCATCTTCTTATAAAAAAATATTTAAAACCTGGAAGGAATTTACAAGCGACTGTCGAATTAAATATTATAAGTAAATGGAATCAAGAAGGAGAGAAATATATGGAAAACTCAAAAATTTCAGTTTTAATAGCAGATGATAATAAAGAATTTTGTAACATTTTAAATGATTATTTATTAAATCAAAAAGATATGGTTGTGACTGGTATTGCAAACGATGGACTTCAGGCGCTAGACTTGATACAGCAAAAAAATCCTGATTTAATCGTGCTTGATATTATAATGCCTCATTTAGATGGGCTAGGTGTATTAGAAAGACTTAGTACAATGAAATTAAACAAAATACCTAAAATAATTGTGTTATCTGCAGTTGGACAAGATAAAATTACACAGAATGCTATAACATTAGGTGCAGACTATTATGTTGTTAAGCCATTTGATATGGAAGTCCTTACAAAGAGAATAAGACAAATGTTTTCAAATGGTTCTATAGAAGATACTAACAGAACTATTCAAATGGTTCAGCCTGAAGCATCAAGAATCGAAGTATCAAAGGATCCAGCTGATTTAGAAGGTGAAATAACAAATATTATTCACGAGATAGGTGTTCCTGCACATATTAAAGGTTATATGTATCTTAGAGAAGCAATTACAATGGTAGTTAATGACGTTGAATTATTATCAGCAGTTACAAAAGAACTTTACCCATCAATAGCTAAGAAATATAATACAACTGCATCTAGAGTTGAAAGAGCTATAAGACATGCCATTGAAGTTGCATGGGGCAGAGGACAGGTAGAAACTATAAATAAGTTATTTGGATAT
Organism: Inconstantimicrobium porci; assembly: GCF_009696465.1. Classification (GTDB taxonomy): domain Bacteria; phylum Bacillota; class Clostridia; order Clostridiales; family Clostridiaceae; genus Inconstantimicrobium; species Inconstantimicrobium porci. The sequence continues at coordinate 226,414 of NZ_VULX01000001.1, forward strand.
ACTGTACACAATGATAAAGGTAAGCCAACTAACTCAGAATTTATTGCTATGGTAGCAGACAAGCTTAGACTACAAAATAAAGTAAGCTAAATTTTAAAATAAATCCATTCTTATATAATAATTTATCTTAAGATAAATAGTAGTTTTAATTAACATCGCTTGTTAAGATTATAAATATTTATTTAAAAAAGCACTGATAGTGTTAATTTTCATAAAGTGGAAATTAATAAATTAGATAGTGCTTTATTTTTATGTATTATATAAATTTGTGATATAATACATAAAAAAATTCACGGTAAGGTAAAGGAGAATATATGAATTTAGAAGAGAAAACTATAGAAGAAGATTTAAAGTATGAAGGCTCATTTATAAAAGTTATAAAACAAGTAGTAAAACTTCCAAATGGAAATACTTCTACAAGAGATATAGTTAGACATCCAGGTGGAGTTGCAGTTGCAGCATTATTTGACGATGATACAATTCTTCTGGTTGAACAGTATAGAAAGCCTATTGATAAAGTAACATTAGAACTTCCAGCAGGAAAAAGAGAAAACGGCGAGGACCCTAAAATATGTGGTATAAGAGAATTAGAAGAAGAAACGGGACTGAAAGCTGAAAAGTTTGAATTTTTAGGAAAGATAGCGATTTCTCCAGGTTTTTGTGATGAATATATTTATCTTTATAAGGCAGAAGGCTTATATAAAGGACAGATAAATAGGGATGATGATGAATTTATTAATGTAAAGAAAATAAAAATCACAGAATTTAAAGAGATGATTAGAAGAGGAGAAATAACTGATGCAAAAACTATTGCTGTGTTAAGTTATCTTGAAATATAAAGTTTTTAGTATACCATCATAATATTTTTCATATATATTATTAAGTTATTTTAGGAGGTATTATGATGAACATGTATTTTAAAAACAAATTTAGAAACATCAGAATGAATAATGTATTTTTGATAATAACAATAGCATTTTTTTTGACAGGAATTATACTTGGAGTTAATTCTGTAGCGTATACTAAAGGTAATACATCTGATTTGAATTCGTATTTTAAAGAGTTATTTACATTTATATCTAGTAGGGATATATCTTATAAAGAAGTGTTGTTAAGTTCAATTTTATCTAACTTGACAATATTTATGATAATATTTATTTTAGGAAATTGGGCATTAGGATCACCTTTTGTTTTTTTAATTATGCTTTTTAAAGGATATATGATGGGTTACACATTTACTGTGTTTATTCAAATGTTTAACGTCAAAGGGTTGTGTGTATCTCTTGTGGGTATAGTACCTCAGAATCTAATATATTTACCATGTTTTATTATGCTTGCAACAATAGCCTCATCGTATTCATATGATAAGTTAAAAAATAAATTTCAGAAAATTAACAAGACTGAATTTATTAATGAATATGTTAATGCATCGTTATCTATTGCAGTACCTATTGTTGTAGCCATTATATTTGAGACATTTCTTTTGCCTAATATTTTAAAAATGGTTATATTAAAACTTAATATATAAATTAATATCCCTTGTTGTATAAAAAAGATAGTAGGAATAAATTTTTCTATCTTTTTAATTTTATAGAATTATAGATTATATTTTCTTGCGATATAAAAGAGAAAAAAGGTCAAAATATATGCGAGAGGAGGAAATGCATTATGAACAAAAGATTAAGAAGAATTGTAGCAAAAATATTAATAGCAGCAACTTCTATTATGTGTCTGCCAAAAGAGGTACAATGCAGCGAAGAAATACAGGTTGAAGCTAAATCAGCTATATTAATGGAAACTTCTTCAGGAAAAATTGTATATGAGAAAAATGCCCATGAAAAATTTGCCCCTGCATCAGTCACTAAAATAATGACAATGCTGATTGCGATGGAAGCTGTTGATAGTGGCAAAATGTCATTAAGTGATAAAATAACTGCCAGTGAAAATGCTAAGAAAATGGGAGGAAGCACAATGCTTCTTGATACTGGTGAAATAAGAACTGTTGAAGAAATACTTAAAGGTATTGCTATAGCATCAGGTAATGATGCTGCAGTTGCAATGGCAGAATATATTGGAGGAACAGAAGAGGCTTTTGTTGAAATGATGAACAAGAGAGCAAAAGAACTAGGGATGAATGATACAAATTTTAGAGACTGTACAGGACTTCCAATGGAAAATCATTATACTAGTGCATACGATATATCAATTATGTCTAGGGAATTATTAAAGCATCCTACCATACTAAAATATACAGGAACATATATGGATAATATAAGTGAGGGAAGAAAATCTCCTATCGAACTTGTTAATCATAATAAATTGGTACGTTTCTTTAAGGGATGTGATGGCTTAAAAACAGGCTTTACTAATGAAGCTAAATACTGTATATCTGCAACTGCAGTTAGAGATGGTGTAAGAATGCTTTCAGTTATTATGGGCGCACCTACATATAAGATTAGAAATAGAGATGCAAGCATGCTTTTAAATTATGGATTTTCCAAATTTCAGAATAAAAAGATTATAGGAAAAGATGAAGATATTACAAAAGTTAATTTAGATAAAGACGGTGAAAAATTCTTTATATTAAAATCAAAGGATGATTTAAATATAGTAATGCCAAGAGGTTCTAAAGATGAAATTGAGAGAAGAATAACTCTTAATGAAGAAAAGAAAAAATATAATCAAGGTGAAGAAATAGGAAAATGTGAATTTTATATTGATAATGAGAAACTTGGAGAAGTAAAGGTATATTCAGATAGAGATGTACGAAGAGGTAACTTGTTTGATAATATAAAATTTAATTTGAAAAACCTATTTAAAAATGGAGTATAAAAGCATTATAGTATTATAATATTCTGATATTACAATACTATAATATCAGAATATCAAGGCATTATTATGCTTGCAACTTAAGAAGTTTTTCACTATAGAAAAGTAGTGAGAAACTTTTTTAATGTATAAAACATATATTCGAAAATGAACTTTGACACTGCAAACATATATTGATATTATTATGTATAGAGTTTAATTCGTTTGGAGGAAAAAACATTGTCATTACCAAATATTAAGATTGGACAGTTTGATGGACCGTTTGATCTGCTTCTCCACTTAATTAAGCAGAATAAGATGGATATATATGATATAAAAATATATGAAATAACTAAACAATATTTAGACTATATAAATAAGATGAAAGAATTTGATATGGAGATAGCTTCTGAATTTATAGTAGTTGCAGCAACTCTACTTGAAATAAAATCTAAAACACTTCTTCCTAAACCAAAACTTGAGGAAGTTGAAGAAGATCCAAGAAAAGACCTTGTGGAAAGACTATTAGAATATAAGCTATTTAAAGAAGCTGCAGGATATTTTGAAGAGCAGAGTCTTTATGCGGGAACAATTTATCCCAAAAAGCCGGAAGTAATAGATGATAGTAAGTTTGACAATAAATCAGATTTTATAAATGATAAGACTATATTAGACTTATACTCACTTTATTGTAAAATGGTAGAGGAGTATAAAAAGAAACAGAATACAACTAATGTTATTGAGAAAAGAATTCCAGTAGATAAGTATAAGATAGAAGATAAGTACAATGTTATTTTAAATAAGCTACATAGAAAAAGAAATTTCTTTTTTTATGAACTTGCGTCACAATGCGAATGTAAGATGGAAGTGATTGTTACATTCTTAGCACTTCTTGAACTTATTAAGCAGAGAAGTATTGAAATTATACAATCAGAAAATTTTGAAAATATTATTATAGAAAGAGTAGAAACAGATGGACAAGATTAAATTTTCACAGTTTGAATTTGAAGAAGTATCTAATAAAGGTAAATATAAATCTGCAGTAGAATCATTGTTATTTGTATGCGGAGAACCTATTTCGCTTAAAGAAATATCAAGAATTCTTGATATTTCAGAAGGTCAGACTGAAATAGTAATAGAATTACTTAAAGAAGATTACAATAACAGAGATAGAGGAATAAAGCTTATTTCATTAAATAATTGTTATCAGCTTGTAACTAAACCTGAAAATAGTGATTATATTCAGAAGCTTCTAAAGAAGAATGTAAGGCAGACACTTTCACAGGCATCGCTTGAAAGTCTTGCCATTATTGCATACAGACAGCCTGTAACAAGAATAGAAATTGATGAAATAAGAGGAGTAAAGAGTGAATCAGCTGTCCAGAAACTTATAGAGAGAAATCTTATTAAAGAAGTTGGCAGACTTGATGTTCCAGGAAGACCAAAACAATTTGCCACTACAGATGAATTTTTAAGACAGTTTAATCTACATGATATAAAGCAGCTGCCAGCATTAAACTTATTTGAGGATGCAGCCAACGATGACGTTAGTGATGAAACTGCAGCAGATAAAGAAAAAAAGGAGTGATCGCTGTAATAATGCCGATCATTCCTTTTTTATTACTCTTCTTTTTGTTCACAGGTAGTAAAAGCATTTTTTTTATCAGAAAAAGCACTTTTTATCATATCAATTACTTGTGGGATTGTATCAATAATTCTATCAATTGAAGTATCTGCTTCTACTGGCAAAAGCCTTGAAACTCCATTCTTTAGTACTAGAAAGGCTACTGGTTTTACTGTAATACCTGCACCTGATGCGCCACCAAATGGATTGTGAGTATCACGTTCATTGGGATGGAATTCACTGCCGCCTGATGCAAATCCGAATGAAACCTTAGATACAGGTACTATATAACCACCATCTTTAGTTTCTATAGGCTCACCTATTATTGTGTTGGAATCAATCATATCTTTAAGATTTTCCAAAGTTGACCTCATTAAATTTTCTATTGGATGACTTTCCATGCTTTAATCCTCCTAAATAACTTATTAATAAAAGAATAATCATATATGTTAGTTTTACTATATTAACGATAAATATGCAGTTAATTACTAAATCTATATCAACTTTATTCTTATACTCAGGTGTAATTGATACAGTTTTAAACTTTAATTTGAATGGAATCTTAAGTATTGTACAAACTAAAGAAAGAAATTCATTTATTAATGGATAAATGAGTGAAGTTACAGCTGCATCGTTTGTACTATATTTAAATGAAAAACCAAGAATTAGTTTTGGTTTAAATTTAGTACTGCTTAGTCTTTTTAGATAATCTTTTAATATTAAAAAATAAAAAGATTTACCTTTATTTGTAGAATTCATCACAGCACTTTTATTAACAGATTCTGATGCTTTTGTTATATTCATTGATTTATTTAAATTGATATTTTTACTGTAAATTTTAAGAACAGCATTTTTGTCCTTATAAAAAAAAAGTATCTTTATAGGTATTGGAATAAAAAATACAATAATAAAAAGTGCTAATATAATCTTCATATAATTCCTCCTGTAAACAGTATTGACTAAAAGTAAAATAATTAAACTATATGAGGTGAAATTATGAAAAAAGTATTAATTAAAAGTATCAGTTTTTTAGCAGCATGTTTAATTTTATTTATGAATCTACTTACAGTAGAATGTAGTGCAAAATCTAAAAAATATGTTAATGCACGAAATGCAATTGTAATAGATGGTGATAGTAAGCAGGTACTTTTTGAGAAAAAATCATATGAACCTGTACCAATGGCAAGTACAACAAAGATTTTAACAACAATTATAGCATTAAATAGTGGACGATTAGATGAAAAATTCACTGTTAGCAAAAATGCTGCCAGTATACGTGGCTCTAAAGTAGGATATAAGGCAGGTGAGGAATTGACACTTAAAGAACTTATGTTTGGGCTTATGTTAAGGTCTGGTAATGATGCGGCGATAACAATAGCAGAGGGTATAAGTGGAAGTGTTGAAAATTTTGCGTCTACCATGAGAGAGTTTGCAAAAGTTATTGGTGTTATGGATTGTAGTTTTGAAAGTCCTCATGGTTTAGATTCTCAAAATCATTACTGTTCGGCATACGATCTTGCTTTGATAACCTCTGTTGGTATGGAAAATCCTTTATTTAGAGAAATTGTATGTACTAAAGAAATCAAAAAAGATAAATATAATTTTAATAGAGATTATAATAATATAAATAAAATCTTATGGAGAATACAGGATGCTAATGGCGTCAAGACTGGTTATACAGGTCAGGCAGGAAAATGTCTTGTCACATCTATATATCATAATAACAGGAATATTATAATTGTTACATTAAATGCGCCATCAAGATGGGAGACAACTGAGCAGCTTTATAATATGGTGAAAGATGAATATGATTTTATAAGTGTAGATTATAATGAAGTATTCAAAGATTTGAAGATAAATGACAATGAAAAAAAGTATCTTAATTTTGCAGTTAAAAAAGGTGATAATTATAAGATAAAGAAAGATAAAATGGCGGAAAATGTTTATAAAATTGTGGTACAAAACAATGAGGGGAAGACTATAATGTATAGAGTAGTAACAATATAATCCCCCCTACTTATTTTTGGAGATGATACTTACGTATTGTCTCTATTTTTTGCTTCTGATGAAGCAGAAGATACACCTTTTGTAGTCTGTTTAAAAAGTTGATTTGTAAATACAGAAGCTCCTGCGCAGATAATTCCTTCAATTATCTCATTTATAGAAAAATCTTTCCTTAGAAGAACTGCGCCTAATATTCCTAGTGCAAGAAGTATCCATGGAATGGTCCAATCTTTAACTTTAGGTGTACTTTTTAAAAACATTCCAATGATATATAATGCAGGAATCAAAATCATTAGGTCAGTAGGTACAAATTGAAGTAAATCCATATTAATTACCTCACTTTTAAATTATTTATTATAACTATATTCGATATAAACTTAAATAATACCTTTTAAAAGAGAGAACTATTAATATAAAAAATATTTCTTTAAACATATATTCATAGCAGATGTTACAGGTATTATGGAATAGGTCACAGAAAAGAAATTTATTATTTTGAGAAACTTATTTTAGGGAGTTTCATCGTTATCTGTGACCTGATTTTAAAATATTACATTTATATTTGTTACATCAGGGTCTTCTGTTCCCTGCAGTTTTAATCCACATTGTTTCATTTCATATACATAGTCAATTATTTCTTTCGTGATTGTTTCTCCAGGGCAGAGTATAGGTATTCCTGGAGGATAAGCCATTAAAAACTCTCCTGATATTTTTCCGACACTATTCATAATTGAAAGTGATTTTTTACTATGAAAGAAGGCTTGTCTAGGTTCCATTTTCTTTGCAGGATGTGCTGGAATATAGTTAAAACCATTAAGAGGAGGTTTTATACCATAATATCTTTTTGAAATCTTTTTAAGCGCAGTTATAAGAGTATCAATAGTTTCCTTTAAACCTCCAAAAGTACATACTGCGAGAACATTGTAGAAATCAGATAGCTCTATTTGGATATTAAAATCATGTATCAATATTGTTTCAAGTTCTATGCCAGTGATTCCTAAATTCCTACAGTTTATGGTGATTTTTGTAGTATCTATATCATAAACACACTTATGGTCAATTAATTCTTTGCCTTGGAGAGCTATTTGCTTTCTTGCACAGTCTAACGATGCCATTAATATATAAGAAGGGGACGTGGTCTGTAATAAATTCAGTACCTGTTGAACCTTCTTTGCACTAATATATCTGCTCTTTAAATGAAGTACAGAACACTGAGTCATAGCCCCAAGTATTTTATGTGTACTTTGGCAGCATATATCTGCTCCTGCCTCCAATGCTGAAACTGGCAGGTCATTTGAAAATGCAAGATGAGGACCATGAGCTTCATCAACAAGAAGGGGAATGTGATAACTGTGAACTATTTTTGCTATTCTGAGTATATCACTTGTAACTCCATAGTAAGTAGGATTAATTATCAGTACTGCTTTTGTACCTGGATTTTTTCAAGAGCTTTTTTTACCGATTTTGTAGTAACTCCTTGAGCAATACCAAGTATATCATTAACTTCTGGATCAATGTAAATTGGAATAGCACCGCTTAAGATAATAGCAGACATAATTGATTTATGAGCATTACGTGGGATGACTATTTTGTCACCATCATGTAGGGTAGAAAGTATCATGGTAAGTATTGCGGTAGATGTACCCTGTATAGAAAAAAAGAATGATCTGCATTATATGCATCAGCTAAAAGTTTTTGTGATTCCTTTATTGCGCTAGTAGGGTTATGTAGAGAATCTACTAGGTCAAAAGATGTTACATCTATTTTAAATAGATTTTCACCAAGGAAATCTTTAAAGGATTTTTCTACACCATGTCCATTTTTATGGCCAGGAACATGAAAAGGGATAATTTTTCGATTAGCATATTCTTTAAGAACATTAAAAAGTGGTGTGTTTTGCTGTTTTAACACATATGAATTGAGATTGTTTTGTGCATTTTTTTCATTTGCCATGTTAAAATACCTTCTTTCTTATAAAATCAAGGATCTAAAAATCAGCTTATAGAATATGCTAATTTTTAGACTTATTATGTAATTAACATGCACAAATCTTTTACTTTAATTAGATATTATTGCAAAGTAAAGTTTGATATAATACTTATTCAAATATATGAATATTGTGCGTAAAATATAAATAAAAAGTCATCAATATCCTTATATGATTTATATTCGTATAAGGATATTTTGACTTTTAAGCTAATAAAAATTTAAACAAGTTTTATATTAAAAATATCTGTAAGATTTATTTTATCTACACGTTTCTTTATTTCATCTTTGTCTATAGTATAAAGTCCGAGAGATTTCATTCTGTTGAAGAATTGTGAACCAGCAAAAGTATATCGGCCTCTTCTACCTTCTCTTGTTTCGCTTTTTTCGTTTGCATAAGCAATTAAATCGCCTATTGCCAGTGATCTTGGAAGAGTTAAAAGAGGCATGCCAAGTGAATATCTTACGGCATTATTTCCAGCGAGTGTTCCTGTGCAGATAGCTTCTGTATGACCTACAAAGAGTCCGGATTTTTCTCCAGCGCAGAAAAGATTATCAATACCTTTGACTTTTAAAGTATTGTCCCTTGGAGCTACTGAAAGATATCTTATTGAATTGCCTTTGCTTCCGGCATAAGGATCTACATATTTAGCATTTTCCATACCAGGTATTTTTCTGAGTTTTTGCAGAGGGTAGTAAGTAGTCATAAGTTTTGCATGACCAGTATCGAGCAGAATAATATTTTCAGCAAATTCTTTAAGTGCATACTGTTGGCAGACTTTAGTTTTCAGCTTATCATAGTTTACATCTTCTTTTGGTATCTGGAGTACTACTACACCATCTTTGTTAAGTTTATCACGTATCTCTTTACTTAAACTTTCTTTGGCAAGTTTGCATGAGCCACTGAATGCACCTAATATATCTCCACTTCGTTCGCCCTGGATATCTTCAATTCCTGCACGTTCGCTGATACTTATTCTAGGTCCGAAAGCTGGACATCTAAGGATACACATTGAACAACCGTTGCCATACCTTAAGCAGTTACCCATAGGCCCTGTTGAACCAGTAGTTTCTATAATTACATCACTTTTGATGAACTCACCTGTTGAAATGTATATTCCTTTAATTTTATTATCCTCTTTTTCAATATCAGATATTCTGGAAATTAGATGGACGTTTATATCCATATCTTTTAAATATCTTTCAACAACTCCTTCGATAATATTAACATCGTAAAGGCTTGCATGTTCATGTCCTGGAAAGTTGATGTTTCTATGTCGGGCACAGTCATCAGTTATCTTTATAAGATCTCCGCCTCCAAGGCATATAAGTTCTTCAGATGCTGTATATCTTCCGTTATTTCTCATTATTCCGCCTACATTTCCTAGACCTAAGAGCAAATCTGTTTTTTCGAATAAATCAACATCAGCACCAGCCTTTTTTGCTGATATAGCTGCTGCACATCCTGCCCAGCCGCCTCCTACTATAGTTATTTTCATATAAATCTCCTCCCTTCAAAAATACTACGCGGATCTGTCTGAATCTTACATAGACGCTTTACCTTGTGCCCTTTAAATCGTGCAGTACAGCTCCCGCACATACCTTCGCCACAGCACATTTTTGCATTATTACAACAGGAAAGCTTTATATCTTTATCTACTGTATCGATAAATTCTATAATCTTATATGTTAATATATCAGCACCTGCGGAATGTATAAGTGAGATACCTTTTGCTTTCTTTTCTTCTGTTATTAGCTGCTTAATACTGTCTGTTAATTCACCTTTATCTATTACTGATAGTTCTTCATAAGTCATGTTCAAAGTTTTTAAATATTCATTTATATAGATATCACTAAAAGGAGATTTATCAATTATTAATCGTATTGAATTGTTGTTGGATATTAATTTTTTTATTACAGGAATCATAGGCGCTTGTCCTATACCTCTAGCGATTATAATACAGTTAGAATCTTTGCATGTATTTATATTTTTAAGTCCAAAGACTCCATTCCAGTATGGACCTCTTATGCCGATTGTGTCACCACTAGTTAAATCTAATAGTTTTTTTGTCTTTACTCCTCTTACCTCAATAAATAAAGATAGCATATTAGAATCAGTATCTGAATATGCAACAGATATAGGAAAATCCATATAGATATTATCATCAGTTCTTAAAAATACATAACTACCAGGAGCAGAAAGATCGATAGCTAATTTATGTGGAACAATTGCTGATAAAGCAATTAAATTCTTTTCTTTCTGTTCTATCGAATTTATAGTACAATCAATAGTTTTTCTTCCCTCTTTAGCTTTTGAACCATTATTATAAAATTCCTGATATATGCATGTGCCTTTCCAGTTTATACAATCACAAAAATGTCTTCCTCTCAGCTGAGAGCATAAAATACACTCGTTCTGTTCTGCTAGTTTGCATGGGCAGAATTCTGTGCCGGAATCTATGCAGTCAATATTCTCAAAATTCATAAAAGCCTCCATAATTGCCTAATATAATATTATGATATTTTTATAAATCTGATATGTTACAATTGTGAGGAAATATTATAAATAATAAAAATATTTTATGTAGATAAGTAAATAGTGTTATACTATTACTTAATCAAGTTAATTAAAAACTGCTTTAATTAAGCAGTAGGAAAGGAATTAAATAATGGGAAAGACATTAGTTTTAGCAGAAAAGCCGTCAGTAGGAAGAGATCTTGCTAAGGTACTTAAATGTAGTAATAATAAAGGTAGTTATATAGAAGGAAATAAATATGTTGTAACATGGGCTCTAGGACATCTTGTTGGACTTATGGATCCTGAGGGTTATGGAGATGTATATAAGACATGGAGAATGGAGACACTTCCAATGCTGCCTAAATATATGAAACTTACAATACTTAAGAAGACAAGTAAGCAGTTTGCAGCAGTTAAGAAACAGCTTCTTAGAAATGATGTAAGCGAAATAGTAATAGCTACAGATGCAGGAAGAGAAGGAGAGCTTGTTGCAAGGTGGATAATCGAGAAGGCTGGTGTTAAGAAACCTCTTAAGAGACTTTGGATATCATCACAGACTAATAAGGCAATTTTAGATGGATTTAAGAATCTTAAGGATGCTAAACAATACGATAATCTTTATAGAGCTGCAGTATGTAGGGCAGAAGCAGATTGGCTTGTAGGGCTTAATGTTACAAGGGCATTAACATGCAAATATAATGCACAGCTATCTGCAGGAAGAGTTCAGTCTCCTACTTTAGCAATGATAGTAAATAGAGAAAATGAAATAAAAAATTTTAAACCAGAAGATTACTACACAATAAGTGCAAAAGCAAAAGGTGTTAGTTTCTCATGGATAAGTTCAACAGGTAATACATCAACATTCAAAGAAGAAACTGCAGAGAGCATAGTGAATAAGTGCAAGGGTAGAAATGGTAAGATAGTAGAAGTTAAGAACACAGACAAGAAAAAGTATGCACCTAACCTTTATGATTTAACAGAGCTGCAGAGGGATGCTAATAAGCTATGGGGATATTCTGCAAAAGAAACTCTAAACATAATGCAGAGACTTTATGAAAATCATAAGCTTTTAACTTACCCTAGAACAGATTCAAGATTTATCACTACTGATGTAGTAGCAACTATACCAGAAAGACTTAGAGCAGTTGCATTTGGTGAATATAGAGTTGCAGCTGAAAGTATATTAAAGACTACTATAAAGGGAAATAAGAATTTTGTTGATAATTCTAAGGTATCTGATCACCATGCGATAATACCAACAGAAGAAAAAGGAAGCCTTGCAAATCTTAATAATGATGAAAAGCATATTTATGATCTTGTAGTTAAGAGGTTCCTAAGTGTACTTCTTCCACCGTATGAATATGAACAGACAATAGTTACTATGGAAGTAGAAGGAGAAAAGTTTACAGCCAAAGGAAATGTTACAAAGAAGAAAGGCTGGAAACAGGTTTATGAAAAGAGCAGCATGAAAGATGAAGATGTTCAGGAGTTACCAGTGTTTATTAAAGGAGATATAGTACAGTCTGTATCAGTTGAAAAGAATAAGAAACAGACTACTCCTCCAGCAAGATTTAATGAAGCAACACTTCTTTCAGCAATGGAAAATCCACAGAAATATGTTAGTGTAGGAAAAGATGCAGCAAAGACTTTAGGGGAAACAGGCGGTCTTGGAACTGTTGCTACTAGAGCGGATATTATAGAAAAGCTGTTTAACTCATTTGTTATTGAAAAGAAAGGCAAGGACATATATCCTACTTCAAAGGGTGCTCAGCTAATTGAACTTGTACCACAGGATCTTAAGTCACCGCTTCTTACAGCAAAGTGGGAAAGTGAACTTGATTCTATAGCTAAAGGAAAAGCAAACAATAAAAAGTTTGTTGATGATATGAAAGTTTATGCCACAAAACTAGTTAAGGATGTTAAAAACGGCACAGAAAAATTCCATCATGATAATCAGACAGGTAAGAAGTGTCCTCAGTGTGGTAAGTATATGCTTGAGGTTAATGGCAAGCATGGAAAGATGTATGTATGCCAGGACAGAGAATGCGGTTATAGAGAAAGTATTTCAAGAACTACTAATGCAAGATGTCCTGAATGTAAGAGAAAGCTTGAAATAAGAGGCCAGGGTGAAGGAAAGATATATGTATGTACAAATACTAACTGTAACTTCAGAGAAAAAGCTTCAATGTTTGAAAAGAGATTCAAGAATAATTCTAAGGTAGACAAAAGAGTAGTTAATAACTACATGAAGAAGTTGAAGAAAGAGGCCGAACAGCAGGAAGCAGAAGATAATCCATTTGCAGCGCTACTAGGTAAGTTTAAATAATTGTTAATACTGATATAATAAGATAAAGCAGCGGGCCGTTTAAGGGCTGAGGCTTTATTTTTTAGAATTAAACTAATAACATTATTATCATAAATGAATATAATATTATGAATATTAATTTTTTGAGGATCTGCCATGGATGATGATTTTATTAATAACATGAACATCAATGAGCGAAATTGGAGTGATTGTTATCCTCCATGGTACATTGCATATCTTAATGGTGCTGATATACCAGGTGGATTCCAAGATATAAATCCTAATTATTTTGTTATCATAGCATCACTTGTTGGACAGATAACTGGATCTAGTCTGCCATTTAATGTACAGAATGCTCTTGGAAACTGGCTAGAACTTGCTGGCCAGGTTATTCTTACTATGAATGCACAGCAGCAGTATTTTCAAAGTGGCCCAGGAAGATTTTATAATCCAATGTATAGAAATTCTCAGAATCCTTTTGATCAATCTAACGCTTATACAGCTAGCAATTTCCAAGATGGAGGAGTTGAGCAAGGTGGCTCAAGTACTACTCAGCCTGAAGTTACCATTAATGAATTAGTTCAGCAGATACAAAAATTGCAACAGGAAATAGAGGAATTAAAAGGAAATAAATAGTATTATAAATTTTGTGTACAATAACAAAATAGTATACTATATATTGTTTGGATAAAGAATACATGATAAGATAAATTACGTAATGGATAAATTCAACTATATTAAAAAAAGGAGTACTGGTTTTAATGTATACTAAGATTAATAATATTCAGCCCCATGGAGAGCTTGGAATAATTGCACTTGAAAGCTGCAAAAACATAGGAATAGAAATTGATGATTATGTTAAGAAATTAAGGAAAGATAATGGTGAAGAAAGTGATAAAGAATCTTACTTAATAAAGGCAGATGCAATTAGATTTTCTAATGGTGAGGGAAAAGTCAAGTTACGTGAAAGTGTAAGAGGAAAAGATATTTACATATTATGTGATGTTGGAAACTACAGTTGTACTTATAATATGTTTGGATTCACAAATCATATGTCACCAGATGAACATTTTCAGGATATAAAGAGAGTTGTATCAGCAATAAGCGGTAAGGCTAACAGAGTATCTGTAATAATGCCATTACTATATGCATCAAGACAACATAGAAGAAAAGGAAGAGAATCTTTAGATTGTGCTTTAGCATTACAGGAGCTTGAAAGACTTGGAGTTGAAGAATTTATAACTTTCGATGTACATGATCCTAATGTTCAGAATGCAATTCCACTAAAATCATTTGAAAATATATATCCTACATATGAAATAATCAAAGCATTTGTTAAAGATGAAGATAATTTAGATATAGATAAAAGCAAAATGCTTGTAATAAGCCCTGATACAGGAGCTATGGATAGAGCAATCTATTACTCTACAATGCTTGGATTAGACATAGGTTTATTTTATAAGAGAAGAGATCATTCAAAAGTGGTTGAAGGAAAAAACCCTATAGTTCAGCACGAATATATAGGAAGAGATGTTAAAGGCCAGGATATACTAATTGTTGATGATATGCTTGCTTCTGGAGAATCAATACTTGATATAGCTAAAGAACTTAAAAAGCGTGGTGCTAACAGAATTTATGCAGCTACAACATTTGCTTTCTTTACAGAAGGTATTGAAAAATTCGAAAAATGTTATAAAGAAGGTTTATTAAACAGAGTATACTCAACAAACTTAACATACATTCCTAAAGAGGTATGTAATGCAGAATGGTTTAAAAAAGTTGATATGTCAGAATTTATGGCTGAAGTAATAGATGCATTAAATCATGATACAAGTATGTCACCATTTATGGATGCAACAAAAAATATAAAGAGACTTTTAGAAGAATAATATATGTTAGAACAGGTAGCAGTATTGCTGCCTGTTTTTTATATGCTTGAAAGTATAGGTGCAAAGGAGCAATATGTAAATATATCCATAAAAAAGGGGGCTAAATCAATGGAATTAAGTAGATATTTATCTGAAACTAAGCCTTTGTTAGTAAAATTAATTAAAACATTAAATTTGCAGTATGAATATGCTTCAGTTCTGGCAACTGATTCAAAAGGAAAAAGATACACAGTATCTAAAAGTAATATAAGTATCAGCAGTGCAATGTTTATTGAAAGAGGCTTTGTTGTTAGAGTATATTCTAGTAACAGTTATTTTGAATATGCTTTTAATAATATAAATGAAGAAAACTTCAATGATATTGTTAATGAAATCAGGAATACATCAAAGTATACTAAGATACTTAAGGATACAGATTCTTTAAGAAGTTATGAACTTTTGAACGAAAAAAAATGCAGTTTGCTAAATGTGCAAAGGTAGAAAAAGATCCTAAAGATGTAGGAGATAATAATATAATAAATGATATGATTAAGATTAAGGATGAGGCTCTATCAATAAGTGACAAAGTTGTTAATGTAGGAATTAATTTTCAATATGTTAATGTTAATAAAATATTTTTATCACCAAACAAGGATCTCGCACAGAGTTTTATGTGGAGCGAAAGTTCGATTTTCTGTGTAACTGCTGATGAAAATGGAAATAAACAGATGTATAAAGGATTCTCTGGATTAAAAGGTGCTGAATTGCTTGATGAAATGAAGGATTGTGCAAAATATGTTGTTGGTGAAGGAGTAAAACTTCTTGAAGCAAAAAGAATAACACCAGGGGAATATGATGTAATATGTACACCAGACATAACAGGGCTTATTGCACATGAAGCTTTTGGACATGGTGTCGAAATGGATATGTATGTTAAGGATAGAGCAAAATCTAAGTATTATATTGGTAAGCCAGTAGCTTCAGAAATAGTAACAATGGTTGATGGAGCTGCAGCTGCCAAGAATAATGGATCATTCTTTTTTGATGATGAGGGAACAGAAGCTGGAGAAACAATAATAATTGAAAACGGCATTTTAAAATCAGGTATGAGCGACAGTTTAACTTCTCTTGAATTAAAGAAAAAGCCAACAGGTAATGGCAGAAGACAAGCTTACGACAGAAAAGCCTATACAAGAATGACAAATACATTTATAAAACCTGGAACTGATAAAGTTGATGATATGATTGCCTCAATAAAATATGGAGTAATGCTTGATATGACATTCAGCGGAATGGAAGATCCAAAGAACTGGGGAATTCAATGTATGATGAATATAGGACGTGAGATTAAAGATGGTAAGTTTACAGGAAAGATTTTTTCACCAGTAATTATGACTGGTTATGTTCCTGATCTTTTAAAGTCAATAACCATGATTTCTGGTGATTTTAAGCTTGCAGGAGGCGGCTACTGTGGCAAGGGATACAAGGAATTTGTAAAAGTATCAGATGGTGGGCCTTATATTAAGTGTAGGGCAAGATTAGGATAAGACTGGGGGCATATTGTGATGATTGAAAATATATTAGAAGCACTTGCAAAAAATAATATAAATAAGTATATAGTATCTTCTATGGAAGAAGAAACATTAGAACTTTATCTAATTAAGAAAAAGGTGGACATGAGCAGAAAAAAGCATGTAAATCTTTATTCAGTTAATGTACTTAGAGATTTTGATGAAGAGGGAGTAGAATATACAGGGAACTCTGAGGTGGCAGTTTATGACACTATGAGTGATGATGAACTTAATGATGCCATAAAAGATGCATATTTTAGTGCAGGATTTGTTAAAAACAAAAGATATGCAGTTCCAAAAGGAGTTAAAAGGGAGAAAGTAATAAAGAAGAGTTCTTTGTCAGAAAAATCTATGGAGGAAATAATCCTTAAAATCAAAGATGCGTTATATAAGTATGATAATTTTGAAAAAGGACTTATAAACTCAGCAGAAATATTCTTAACAAGAATAGATAAAAGAATAGTGTCATCTAGTGGTACAGACGTGTCTTATAGACTTTACAAAACTCAAGGTGAATTTATTACACAATGGGTTGATAAAAATGATGTTGAAACATATAACAGTTTTAGCTATGAGGATTTGAATGAAGAGGAATTGTCTCTTCTTGTAAAGGAGGGTATAACTAATACAGGTTATAGGGATGAAGCAGAAGAGGCTCCTGATACAGGAAAATATAATGTTATTTTAACAGATAATAATGTTATAGAATTCTTTAAATATTATTTTGTAAAGGCTGATACATCTATGATTTATCAGAAATACTCTGATTTTAAACTTGGTGACAAAGTACAGGGTGAGGATATTAAGGGAGATAAACTCAATATTACTCTTAAAGCTAGTACTCCATTCAGTGATGAAGGTATTGAACTTAAAGAACGTGAATTGTTAAAAGATGGTGTGCTTAAAAATATTGCTGGATCATTTAAGTTTGCCCAGTATCTTGGCTTAGAACCTATAGGAGAGTATGATGGCGGATATGTGCGGGGTGGAAATATACAAGTAAAGGATTTGTTTTTAGACGGAGAACTTGAAATATTAAGATTCTCTGACTTTCAAATGGATGCTCTTACTGGTGATTTTGCTGGAGAGATTAGACTGGCTTTACTAAAGAAAGGCGATAAAGTAATAAAGCTCACAGGAGGTTCATTAGCAGCTAATATAAAAGATGTTCAGAATAATATAACACTATCTAAGGAAATGCAGAATTTTGGTGCATTTACTGTGCCTAAAGCTATAAAACTTAGAGACGTTGAAATATCAGGCAAATAAATTTATCTAGTATTTAAAAAGAGATTTAACATTATTGTTAGTCTCTTTTTTAATGTATAGGAAATTGCATTTAAAAATATCATTTTTTAATACCATAAAGTCTTGCAATTCTTTTTATTTCAACACAAATTTATGATATAATTTATTTAATTTGAAATGGAGGAAGAAAAGTGTTAGGTATATTTGGAAATTTTGATGTTGAAACAAGAATATTAGATAAGATAGATGATGATAACTTACTCATAAATATAGACAAAATGGACAAGGCAGTTACTGCTAAGAATTATAGTAAGGCACTTGTTCATGTTAACAGGGCAATTGATAAGTGCAGTAATGAAAATTACAGAGTATACTGTCTATATGCTAAAGCAGTGATTCTTTATTATAATAATGATAATGATAACTGTGCACAATTCATAGAGGATAATATGAATGATTTTAAGAAAGTATTTAAATATACAAGCACTGAGCTGTGGAGGCTTTATACAATGCTGTGGAACTGTCAGTATAGACAGAAAAAGTATTTTTCTTCAATATGCAGCATGTGTAGCGTAAAATACTTTAGCGGGCTGTTGCAGACAGTATGTTATGCTGTTATTTTAATTTTATTAGCATACAATGTCTCATTTAAGATGTTTTATTTAAGTGGAGATTTTATAGGGACAGTTTTATCAGCTCCCATATTACCTGTATTTACATCAGTTATATTATTTATCTTTAATGGAGCATTCAAGATACGTAAAAAACAGCTATAAATATGTGTTGACAATGACGAATAAAGATGGTATTCTAACAATAATAAATTACCTTTAATTTGGCACGAGAGGCCAATAAGGAAGTTATATATTATAATGCTTATTATGCGTAAATATATGCGTTCCTTTAAGGAACGCTTTTTTTATAAATTTCTTTAAGTTTAACACTGAGATGTTAAGAAGGAGTGGTATAAATGTTAAAAAACAGAAGTCTGATAGATCCAATGGATTTTACAACTGAGGAACTTGAGGATATTTTCAAACTAGCAAATCTAATTATCGAAAATCCTAAAGAATATAAGCATATCTGTGATGGCAAAATACTTGCCACATTATTTTATGAACCCTCAACAAGGACAAGATTAAGTTTTGAAACTGCTATGATGAGACTTGGAGGAAACGTTGTTGGTTTTTCTGAACCCAATTCAAGTTCTGTATCAAAAGGCGAAAGTTTAGCAGATACAGTAAGAGTAGTGAGTAATTATGCTGATATCATTGCACTAAGACATCCTCTTGAGGGTGCAGCAAAAGTAGCATCAATGTATGCCACAGTACCTGTTATTAATGCAGGTGATGGAGGTCATCAGCACCCAACTCAGACACTTACAGATCTTTTAACTATCAAGTGTGAAAAGGGTTCATTTAATAACTTGACTATTGGGTTATGTGGCGACTTAAAGTTTGGTAGAACAGTCCATTCATTAATAAAAGCTATGTCACGCTATAAGAACAATAAATTAGTATTCATCTCTCCTAAAGAATTAAAAATTCCACATTATTTAATTGAAGATTATTTGGATAAGAACAATATTGAGTATCGCAGTGAGGAAGATTTAGAAAATGCTATACCAGATTTAGATATACTTTATATGACAAGAATCCAGAAAGAAAGATTTGATGATATTGATGAGTATAACAGACTTAAGGATGTTTATGTATTAAATAACGAAAAGCTGAAGAATGCTAAAAAAGATATGGTTATTCTTCATCCGCTTCCTAGAGTCAATGAAATAGATCCAGAAGTGGACAGCGACAACCGTGCAAAGTATTTCAAGCAGGCTGAATACGGCATGTATGTAAGAATGGCACTTATGGCTAAACTTTTGGGGGTGATGTAAAGATGGATAACAATTATAAATGTAACAATCCAAAGTGTATAACTACTACTGAAAAATATATACATCAGAAATTTACTAAGATTAAAAATAAAGAAGATATGTATAGATGTATATACTGTGATCACGAACAAAGGATTAAGTAGGGGGAAGCGGATATGGATTTATTAATAAAGAATGCTCATATAATAGACAGCTACATGGACTTTTATGGTGATTTATATATAAAAGAAGGAAAAATATATAGCATAGGCAATAACTTAAGCGTGAACTGTGAGACTATCGATGCAGATGGTAAAACTGTAATGCCGTCATTTATAGATACACATGCACATTTCAGAGATCCAGGCTTTACATATAAGGAAGATATAGAAACAGGTTCGATGGCAGCAGCAAGAGGCGGATATACTGCAGTAGATTTGATGGCAAATACAAAGCCTGTCTGCTCAAGCAGAGAAGTGCTTAATTATGTAAAAGAAAAAGCAGAAAAATGTAATCTTATAGATATAATTCAATGCGTTACTGTATCAAAGGATATGGAGGGCAAAACTACATCTCATCTGGATGAATTTGATAAAGATGAAATAAGAGTCATTTCTGATGATGGAAGAGGAGTTGCAGATTCCAAGGTTATGATGGATGCAATGTACAAAGCAAAGAAAAACGGATGGCTTGTACTGTCTCATGCAGAAAGCAAAGAATTTTCTGATACAGATATGAGAACTGCTGAAAACATGATGACGCTTCGTGATGTGACTCTTGCAGGTATTACAGGTGCAAAGCTTCATATGGCACATGTAAGCACTAAAGAAGCAATGCAGTACATTATTGATGCAAAGAATAAAAAAGCTCACGTAACAGCAGAGGTAACTCCGCATCATATAGCACTTACTTCCGATGTATGTAATTATAGAGTCAATCCTCCAATAAGGGAAAAGGAAGATGTTGAATTCTTAATAGATGCAATAAAAAAAGGTTATGTAGATACAATCGGCACTGATCATGCACCTCATTCAAAGGAAGACAAAGCAAATGGTGCACCAGGAATGATAGGACTTGAAACAGCTTTCTCAGTATGTTATACAGCACTTGTTAAGATGCATGATGTCTCTATAAATAAATTATCTTCACTGATGAGTGAAAAACCAGCCGAGCTTCTGAAACTTAATAAGGGAAGAATCGTGCCTGGATATGATGGAGATATAGTAATTGCAGATTTAGACTATAAATATACAGTAAGCGAAAAAGACTTAGCATCAAAGAGCTGTAATACACCTTTCCTTGGAAAGGAGCTTTGCGGAAAAGTAATCATGACAATAAAAAACGGCAGAGTAATATATAAGGCAATGGAGGAAGAATGATGAATAAATATATAATAGATAAACTGTTTGACAGAGTAGAAAAAAATGGAGTCGTATGTGTAGGTCTGGATACTTCACTTGATTATATACCAGAGTTTCTTAAAGAAGGCAGAAGCAGTGAAGATGCAATAGTGGAATTTAATAAAAGAATTATAGATGCAACTTTAGATGTTGCAGCATGTTTTAAAGTACAGATAGCATATTATGAAGCTTTAGGTATAGAAGGACTCCTTGCATATAAGAGAACACTTAAATACTTAAGAGAAAAAGATGCCATCATAATTGCTGATATAAAAAGAGGTGATATAGCAGCAACTGCCAAGATGTATGCAAAGGCTCATTTTACAGGAGATTTTGAAGCGGACTTCATTACTCTAAGTCCATATATGGGTATGGACAGCATTGAACCATATATTCCATATGTAGCTACAGGAGAAAAAGGTATATTTACTCTTATAAGAACATCAAATAAGGGAGCTGAAGATATAGAATATCTTGATACTACAGAACACAAGAAAGTTTATCATGTGGTAGGTGATAAACTTATGGAGCTTGGCAAGGATTTTGTCAGCAGCTGTGGTTATCACCCATTAGGAGGAGTAATAGGATGTACTCATATTGAAGAAGGTAAAGAACTTAGAAAAAGATTTAATAAAATGTTTTTCTTAATACCTGGATATGGAGCGCAAGGCGGTAAAGCAGAGGATGTTGCAATGTATCTTAATAATGGCAATGGAGGAGTTGTAAATTCATCAAGGGGAATTCTTCTTGCATACAAAAAGCACAATAATGAAAAAGAATTTGATAAATGTGCGAGAGCAGAAGCAATTAAAATGAGAGATGAAATAAGAGAAGCTGTTAGAAACTTAAAGTAAGGGGTCGAAAAATGAGTATTAATTATTATGAAACTAAAGTTTTGGAAAATTCAGAAGTAACCAATGGGATATATAAGTTAGTAATTGAAGAAAAGAACAGTGTTAAACCAGGACAGTTTTATATGATTCTTCCTAAAACAGCTGTACTAGGAAGACCAATATCAGTATGTAAGACAGAAAATGATACAGTTACATTTTGTTATGCATTAATAGGGAAAGGTACAAAAGAGTTTGCTAACATGAAAAAGGGTGATACAATAAAAGTTTTTGGACCACTTGGCAATGGCTTTGATGTAGAGAATATTATAAAAGAAAATAAAAAAATAGCAGTTGTTGGTGGTGGAATAGGTACTGCACCAATGATTAAAACTGCAGAAGACTTAAAGAATGCAGATAATTCATGCTATATACACAGCTTCTTTGGATTTAGAGATGATGTTTATCTTGAAGAGGAAATCAAGACATACAGTGATGAATACTCATGTGCTACTAATACAGGATCTCATGGACATAAAGGCTTTGTTACAGATTTACTAAATCCTGAAGAATTTGATATCGTACTTTGCTGCGGTCCTGAAATAATGATGCAGAAAGTAGTAAATATGTGTAAAGAATCAGGAACGAAGGTTCTTATCTCAATGGAAAAACATATGGCATGCGGTGTTGGAGCATGTCTTGTATGTACATGCAAGACTAAAGGAGGCAATAAAAGAACTTGTAAAGACGGGCCAGTATTTGATGGATATGAGGTGGAGTTTTAATTATGGAGAATAAAGATATGATGAGCGTAAGTATAAATGGTGTGGATTTTAAGAATCCTATAATTGCCGCTTCTGGTACTTTTGGATTTGGACATGAATACAGTGAGTTTTATGATGTGGGAATGCTTGGAGGTATCTGCTCTAAAGGTCTTACCATTGAACCTAAAGAAGGAAATTCTGGCATTAGAGTATTTGAAACACCATCTGGCATGATGAATTCAGTAGGTCTTCAGAATCCAGGAGTAAGAAAATTTATTGAAAATGAGCTTCCTTATATGAAAACATTAGGAACAAATGTAATAGCTAATATCGGAGGAGCAAGCATAGAAGATTATGAGAAAGCAGTAATGCTGATTAATGAAACTGATGTGCAGATGATAGAGCTTAATATCTCATGTCCTAATGTAAAATCAGGAGGTATGGCTTTTGGTATAAAATCTGATGTGGCAAAAGAAGTTGTATCTAAGATAAAAGCTATAAGTAAGAAATCGCTAATGGTTAAGCTGTCACCAAATGCTGAAAATATAGTAGATATGGCATATAAGTGTGTAGAAGCAGGAGCGGATTCACTGTCACTAATAAATACAGTGCAGGGTATGGCTATAGATGTAAGAAATAGAAAGCCGGTGTTTGAAAATACATTTGCCGGGCTTTCAGGTCCTGCTGTAAAACCTATAGCCTTAAGAATGGTTTATCAGGTCTGTAAGGAAGTTAATGTGCCTGTTGTAGGACTTGGTGGAATAACATGTGGTGAAGATGTTATTGAGTTTATGATGGCAGGAGCAACTGCAGTACAGATTGGAACAGCAAACTTCATGAATCCTCTTGCAGGAAAGAATATAGTCATGGAAACAGAAGAGTTTTTAAAGAAAAATGGTGTCAAAGATGTTAAAGAAATAATCGGCGCAGCACAGAGATAATATATTTTAGGAGGAAAAGAACATGCAGCAGTATAAAAAAGAATTTATAGATTTTATGATAGAAAGCGGAGTTTTAACATTTGGAGATTTTGTGACAAAGAGTGGAAGAAAGACACCATTCTTTATTAACACAGGAAACTATAAGACAGGAAAACAGCTTTCTAGGTTGGGAGATTTTTATGCAAAGGCCATTAAGGATAACTTTGATGAAGATTTTAATGTGGTATTTGGACCTGCTTATAAAGGAATTCCACTAGGAGTTACTACAGCAATAGCGCTAGACAGAAACTACGGAATTGATGTTGAGTACTGCTCAAACAGAAAAGAAGTAAAGGATCATGGTGATAAAGGAATACTTCTTGGTAGTAAGCTTAAGGATGGAGACAAAGTGCTTATAGTCGAAGATGTTACTACAGCTGGTACTTCAATTTATGAAACAATGCCTATTTTAAAATCTCAGGCTGATGTAGATGTAAAAGGCCTTATAATCTCAGTAAATAGAATGGAAAGAGGAAGAGGAGAAAAATCAGCACTTGTAGAAATAAGAGAAAAATTTGGATTTAAGACATGCGCTATCGTAACTATGGAAGAAGTAATAGAATATCTTTATAATAGAGAAATAAACGGTAAAGTTTATATTGATGATGATATGAAGAATAAAATAGATGCATATTATGAGCAGTACGGTGCGAAATAATATATGATTTAATCATATTGCTATAGTAAATTTAATATTATTTACTATAGCAATTTTTTTTAGGGGAGTTTATGAAAAAGTTTATTCTTAAAAGTCTTGTAATGCTTTTATGGATATGTATGGTGCTAATAATAGGTACAGGAATAATTGAAAAAAAAGAAAGTCCTAATATAAAAAGCACAAGAGAAATTGAAATAAAAATCGATAAAGGTAATGTAAAAGTACCTGAGCCTTCAAAGCCAGCTACTGCTAATTATAAGTTTAGTGTATTTTATATTGCAGTAAAAACAATATTATATTTTATTATTCCGTTTTCATTTTTATATTTTAAAGTTCCACAGTTAATAATCAAAAAAGAGAATTCGATTTTTCAAATGATAAAAATATTCTTAATATATTCGTTTTATGAATTTGTTATGTATCTGCCGCTATATTTCTTCTCAGGCTTTTATAGAAACAAATTATTTGAATCTTCATCAAATACTATAAACAATTGGTTGAGTAAGAATTTGATATATTTTACATTTTCGTTAGCAGTTTCAGTAGTAATTTTTATGATTATTTATACTGTATATAAAAAATCTAAGTTATATATTTTATTAATAAGCATAATGATGCTTTGCTTGAATTTAACTGAATCATATATAGGACCAGTAGTAATTGATCCTATGTTTAATAATTTTTCAAAGATAGAGGATAAGAATCTTACAGTTAAGATTAACATGTTATGTCAAAAGGCAGGTGTAGGCAATGTTAATGTACTGAAAGTAGATAAGAGCAAAGATACTAATTTCCTTAATGCATATATGACTGGAATAGGAAAAAATAAGAGAATTGTAATTTATGATAACACTCTTAAACAATTAAGTACTGATGAAATTCTTTCTGTAGCGGCTCATGAGATAGGACACTATAAGATGAATCATGTAGTTATAGGTATGGCTCTGAGCACCTTAGAATTGTTTACAACGTTATTTGCAGTGGATTTAATTATTAAACACATAAATGTTAAGAAAAAGCTGAATAAGGATTATAAGAGTGATAAACTGATTCCGTTGTTTTTTATTGCAATGGTATGCATTCAATTTTTATGGATGCCCATAGATAATGCTTGTAGCAGGTATATGGAGAGAAAAGCAGATGAATTTGCAATAAGTGTCACAGGTAATAAGACTTGTGCAGCTGTGTTGCAGTGCAAGCTTATGGAGAAGAATATGGGGACAGCTGACGTTAATGGTTTTATAAAGCTGTGGTATGCAGATCATCCAACATCAAGGGAAAGGATAGAAGCAGCAAATAGATACGGAAAATAATTTATAATTTAGTATGAAATAAGCAGACTGTTAAAAAGTCTGCTTATTTCTATATATAAATGGATAATCTTATTGCATAAAGAACGGGGCTGTCGCATTAATATAATATTCCAAACATTAATATAATCTAGAATTTGCAGAGTAGATTAGAGATAATATCTAAGAGATTAGAGAAAAGGATGAAACTCCAAAGGAGTTTGGGGCTGTCTCACAACTAATTAGAAATTAGTTGTGTAGCGGCTCTTTTTTCGTGCAAAAAAAATAAATCCTAAACTCAAAGAGAATAGGATTTATTAGATTTATATATGACTTATTCCATAGTTAAGGAAAATCAAGCTTCGCCACGAAAGTTACTAAAAATCATTTTATATGGATATATGAATGGACTTTATTCATCCAGAGATATTGAAAGTGCCTGCCATAGAGACATCAATTTTATGTTTTTACTAGAAGGTTCAAAAGCACCAGATCATTCAACTATTGTAAGATTTAGGACTCTTCATTTTGCACCTTGTGCTGAACAGATACTTGCTCAAACAACTAATTTCCTTTATGAAATTGGTGAAATTTCAGGTGAGTCAATATTTATAGATGGAACAAAAATAGAGGCTAGTTCCAATAAATTCACATTTGTTTGGAAGAGAGCTGTTACTAAAAATATGCAGAAGCTATTTACCAAAATTGAAAATTTTGTTGCGGAATGTAGTGAACTTTATGGTGTTAGAGTTGGTTACAGAAATACTATAAAAATTAAAGATCTAAAAAAGCTAAGAAAGAAGCTTTACAGAATAAAAAAGGCTGAGAATATAGAATTCGTACACGGATGTGGCAAAAGAAAGACTGCTTTGCAGCGTTCTATTAAACAACTCGAACAGTATCTTGGGAAGTTAAAAGAATACACACAGAAAATACATATATGTGGTAATCGCAATAGTTTTTCAAAAACAGATGAAGATGCCACTTTTATGAGAATGAAAGAAGATGCCATGAAGAATGGTCAGCTTAAGCCAGCTTATAATTTACAACATGGGGTTGATTCTGGGTATATTGCATGGCTTACTATTGGACCACAACCTACAGATACAACAACATTGATTCCATTCTTAAAAAGCATGCAAGAAAATTTGAATTTTAAGTATCTAAAAATTGTTGCAGATTCTGGTTATGAAAGTGAAGAAAATTATTCTTTCATAGAAAATAACGGTCAGTTATCTTTTATAAAACCAGCAAATTATGAGATATCTAAAACTCGTAAATATCAGAATGATATAAGCCGAATAGAGAATATGGAATACAATTACGATGGGGATTATTATGTCTGTAAAAATAATAGAAGGCTTTACGCAAATGATATAAAAAAAGAAAATCTAAAACTGGTTATGTAAGTACCAAAACAATTTATACTTGTGAAAATTGTAATAACTGCAAATTTAAAGCTGGCTGTATAAAAGGACATAATTGTAAAACTCCATTGGAAGATAGAACAAAAAGACTCGAAACATCAAAGCAATTCAATCATTATCGAAAAGAAGATTTTGAGAGAATCATTAGCGAAGAAGGTTGTAAACTTAGACTAAACAGAAGCATTCAGGTAGAAGGTTCCTTCGGCGCAATAAAGCAAGATATAGGCTTTAGAAGATTTTTATGTCGTGGAAAAGAAAATGTACTTGCAGAAAGTATACTTCTTGCATTGGCTTATAATGTGAATAAACTGCATAATAAAATTCAGTCAGAACATACGGGTCAACATTTATTTGATTTAAAACAAACAGCATAAAATAATAAAAAAACTATATTTTTGATATAGTCTATTAAAGTGCGTTTATTTTTAAATAGGTGCATTTTTTCACATAGAATTTCAGAAAATGTATATAAAAAGGAGCTTACCGCCAGCTGTTTTTAACTGCTAATGCGACAGCCCCGTTCTTTTCTTAAGACTGATGACTGAAGTATCCGGCAGGTATATATTTTTTGCGTATTCCTTTGACAACTGCAAGATAAGTAGCTGCTGTATCAAATCTTGCATCATGATAGTTTCCGCTACCTTCGAATAATTTATTTGCAGTTTCTGCTATTTCTTCATCAGTAATATTCAGAAAGTTAACAAGTTCTGCAAGCTTTGGATTTTTATAATCTCCGTTTGGTCTTAGTAACTTACATATATCTTTAAAATAATTCATTGTACAGAATATATGTTTTGGTTCATAGATTTCGCCCATTGGTTCTAATTCGTGTTTTAAAAATTTTATATCAAATGATACATTGTGACCTATAACAAAATCTGCTTCTCTAAAATCGTTATAGAATTCGTCAACAAGATCATCAAAGTACATACCATTACTAAGTTCATATAGCTTTTCAACTGAAAAACCATGTACTGCTTCAGCAGATGGTTCAACATCTTCTACTGTAAAAAAGAAATTATGACCTGTTGTAGTTTGTGGCTTTGTTGAAGTATCTACAGTTATATAGCTAAGCTGACATATATTTCCTGGTTTTATGCCAGTAGTTTCTGTGTCAAAAAATAATAGTTTCATACTTGTGTTCTGCCTCCAATAAAAAATATACTATTTTTATTATATATGTTTAAACGTATTGATACAAATGTTTTAATAAAATTACTTCTTCACAATCTTTGCATAAAGTGGTTTTGAAAATAAAAGACTAAAAACATTGACAAGTACGTTAAAATAAACTAATATGAATAATGTTGAAAAATGTTGAAAAATATTTATTGCTTTAAAAGTTAAAATATTCACATTTTCATTAAGTATAAAACAAAGGTGATAATAAAATAATATAAATAGCTATTATAATTCATTGCAAAATGATTTTTGCAATGATTATATTATAAATTTAACAAATTTAACAAACAAAACATAACAAAGAATATTTAGGAGGTACTCAAATGAGAAAAGAAAAAGGAAATAAGATTTCTGTCATTGGAGCTGGATTCGTTGGTTCAACTACAGCTTACGCATTATTTATGAGCGGAATCGCTTCAGAAATAGTTATTGTTGATATCAACAAGGACAAAGCTGAAGGTGAAGCAATGGATATAGCACATGGTGCTGCATTCGTTAAATCATGTGATGTTACTGCAGGAGATTATGTAGATACTAAAGATTCAGATATAGTTGTTATCACTGCTGGACTTGGACAAAAACCAGGCGAAACTAGATTAGACTTAATATCAAAGAATTTAAGCGTATTCAAATCAATAGTACCAGAAGTTGTTAAGTACAACCCAAATGCAATTATTTTAGTTGTATCTAACCCAGTTGATGTTTTAACTTACATTACATACAAATTATCAGGATTCCCATCTGAAAGAGTTATCGGTTCAGGTACAGTTCTTGATACATCAAGATTAAAGTATGAATTAGGAAAGCACTTCGATATCGATGCTAGAAACGTACATAGCTATATCATCGGAGAACACGGAGATTCTGAAATAGCTGCTTGGAGCTTAACTAACATAGCTGGTATGAGCGCTGAAGAATACAGTGAAAAGATTGCTGGAAGCACAGATATGTCATTCAAGACAACAATTCCAAAGAACGTTGTAGATGCTGCATACAAGATGATCGAAAAGAAGGGTTATACAAATTACGCAGTTGCTTTAGCAGTTACTAGAATTTGTACAGCTATCTTAAGAGATGAAGATGCTATATTATCTACATCAACATTATTCACAGGCCAATACGGAATAGATGATGTTTACCTAGCTATTCCAACAGTAATAAATAGAGCAGGAGCAACTAAGATTGTTGATTCTCACTTATTACCAGAAGAACAAGAAAGATTACAGGCATCAGCTAACATATTAAAGAAACATTTAAATGAAGCTGGTATCTAATTAAAAAAAGAGGGCTACTGTATTTATGCAGTAGCCTTTTTCATTTATATATAAAATGAAAAAATAAGAGGGCAAACTGAAAATCAGTACATATATATTATACAATTAAATCTTGAATAAATAAATATTGCTTGTGATAAAATGAAAAAAACTATTCGAAATTATTCTCATATTGTTAATGTTTTTATCGTTTGAGTGAAAAAACAGCAAATTTCATATTTCCAAACAATCATAGATAAAGTATCTAAGGTATGATATAATTATAACTATATTATTTATTATTAGGAGGAGAGTTTATGCAGCTACAGTATGAAATCTTAAATATTTTATATACTATTCCTGCTATTTTAATAGCTTTTACTTTTCATGAGTATGCACATGCATTAGTTGCTGATAAACTTGGAGATAAGACACCAAGATTTCAGGGCAGGCTTACATTAAATCCTTTGGCACATATTGATCCTATTGGATTTGTGATGATTTTATTTGTTAAATTTGGATGGGCAAAGCCTGTTGAAGTTAACAAGAGAGCATTCAAAAATTATTATAAAGATGATTTAAAAGTGTCATTAGCAGGTCCGCTTGCAAATCTTTTAATTGCATTAATTTTTACCATCATAGAAGTGTTCTTATTAAGATTTAGTTTTGTAATGGGTTCGTCTACTTTGTTTGTAGTTATATCCTGCGTAGTTCATTATATAGCTGTTATAAATGTGAATTTGTTTATTTTTAATCTTATTCCGATACCAGGCCTTGATGGTTTTGCAATATTAGAAGATGTAAACCCAAAAGTATTTTATAAATGGGCTGAAAAAATATATAACTATCAGTTTATTATATTGATAGCATTCGTTCTTGTTGGTGGAAAGATACTTTCATATCCATGTCATGCAATTTATGTTTTTTTATATAGAATAGCTAGCCTTATTATATTTTAACAACAACTTTTTATAATGGTTTGGAGTGGATAGACGTGTACAAAGATAATTCTGTCTATAGGAGAAATGAAAGGAACATCCTTTCATTAGACATTATTAATAAGTATAAACTTAATGATGTAGTTTTCTTTGATATAGAATGTACTGGCTTTAATAAGGATATAGATAAGATTTTTTCGATTTCAATTGGTAAATTTAATGATGGAGTATTTGAAGCGTCTGTGTATTTTAATGCATATGATGAAGAAAAGCTTCTAAGAGAGGTATATAGTTCTTTTAACAGGGATAACATATGTACATTCAATGGTATGGCACTTGATATACCTTTTTTAAATGCAAGGTTTGAAAAATATAATATTAACAAACTAAGTTATACAAAGCATTATGATTTTTACAGAATGCTTTGTCCTTATGTTAAGGTATTAGGGAGCAAAGGAAAGTCTCTAAAGAATTTTGAAATGCTTATTGGGATATCACGTAAGGATAATATTGATGGTAAAGAATGCAGAGATAAGTATTTTGAATATATTAAGTATAATGCCAGTAAATATATTGATGAGATAGTCCAGCACAATTTAGAAGATGTTCTTAATTTGCCGAAGCTTTTTAATATTGTAAGCTATATTAGTGCTAATAATTTAA
Organism: Inconstantimicrobium porci; assembly: GCF_009696465.1. Taxonomy (GTDB): domain Bacteria; phylum Bacillota; class Clostridia; order Clostridiales; family Clostridiaceae; genus Inconstantimicrobium; species Inconstantimicrobium porci. Next base: position 257,603 of record NZ_VULX01000001.1, read on the forward strand.
AAAGAGATGATTCAATATTAAACAGCCAGCAGCAATACGTAAAAAGGCTGCTTAATATTAGAAAGCTTAATGGAAATATAGTCGAAAGTAGTGTCGTTTCTCAGAAAGATGCTAGGAAACTGATTTACGAATTGAAGCGTAAAAATACAGATTTAGATAGTATAAATAGTATAATAACTGACATTAAAAATAGAGAGAAATTATATAAATAGGTATTATGTTATTTATTCATAATACCTATTTATATTTTAAATAACGTCATTAAAATGATATAATGAATTTGAGTGTGAAAGGAAGTGATGACTTGATAATTAAGGAAAATGAAATAATAGTTGAAAAAGTTATAGATAAAGATATTTTAAAAATTGATAATAATATTAACCAGTATAAAAATGCAATCTTTTTTGACCTTGAACATTATGTATATAAGAAGCCTAAATGCGTTGGAGTTTTCGGATCATGTTTTTTTGATGAGCAAAAATCTAAGTTGTTTGTAACTCAGTATATGATAGAAAATAAAGATGAAGTAGAAGATATCCTTCTACTTGCAGAACAGTATTTTAAAGAAATGCAGAGTAAATATAATAAAGATACCATAGTTACTTTTTCAGGCAATAATGATTTCACTGTAATTAATTATTTGTTCGAAAAATATAAAATAGAATATAAAATTCTTGATAATTATAAGCATATTGACCTTCAAAAGGAATATGAGAAAATTGTTAAACATGGAATAGGATTAAAAGCATTAGAAAAAGTTTTTGATATCGATAGGGAAGGAGAACTTATTGCAGGATCAAATCTTGCGAAAACATTTCATAAGGTTCTGAAAGATAAAGAATATATTGTGAGAATGCCAAAAGAAAAAATAGAAAAGATACTTCAATATAATGAACAGGATGTAGTTAACTTGTTCCATATTTATGTTAACTGGAATAAATATATATCAGAAATCGATGGCAATATTGAGGTTACAGTATAGCCTGTATTAATACATGTATTAATACAGGCTATATTTTTTTATAAAACTTTCTTGATTGTATTGCCATCAGACTGTAGGATTATCGTTCCGTTTTTATCAGTTCGAAAAGTTTTAATATTAAATTTATTCAACATGTTTATTATTTTGGTTGAAGGATGTTTGTATGTGTTATTAAGACCTACAGAGATTATTGCTATGCGTGGATTAACTTTTTTTAAATAATTTTCAGATGTTGAGGTGCTACTTCCATGGTGGGCTACTTTCAAAACATCTGCTTTTATATTGCAATTCTTTTGAAGAAGATTATCTTCAATTTGCTTTTCGGAGTCTCCTGTAAATAAAAAAGATGTTTTTCCGTATGTTAATTTAATTACAGCAGAGTAGTTATTTATATTGTCATACTTAACTTTTTCAGGCGATAATACCTGTACAGTGATTTTATTATCTATATTTATTTTATCATATCCATTGTATAGTACATTGATTTTTAGTTTTTTGTTCTTCAGTGAATTTATCATGCTTATAAAAGATGGTGTATTTGCTATTGATTTAGGGCTAAGGAACTTGTTTACCTTATAGTTGTTAATGATATAATCCATATTGCCTATATGATCCTCGTGAGGGTGAGTAGCAATTACATAATCAAAGTGTTTTATTCCCAAGGACTCTAAATAATGCTTTAGATGCTTTCTACTATCTTTAGGGCCAGAATCAATTAATATATTCTTGTTATTGAACTGAATTAGTTCTGAATCTCCCTGACCTACATCTATATAGTGTATTATTAAGATGTTTTTTGGGATTTCTTTGTAAGTATTATTGCAGTTTAACAAACAACAGTTAATTAAAACTGCTGTTATAATTATAAAATAAAATAATTTTCTTCTCGTATAATCATCTCCCAGCTATTAGTATGTCCAATTGCTGTATAAAAAAATCAAATTTATATATTATATAACCTAAACTTGAAAAAATTATAATATATCTATATTATTAGATTGTGTTATATAAGTTTAAATAAATAGAATAGGAGAGTGGAATTTTTGCGCAAGATTTATTTAATTGTGATTTATTTCTTCTATCTGCTTTTTCAAGCATTTAGAGTCTTAAAATTGAAATGGATAAGTAAGTTTAAAGGTAGTGAAGCAGCAGAACAGTATAAGAACAAAGCGCTTGTAAAATGGGCTGTAGGAACAAATAAAATATTTGGGGTAAAGGTTACGGCAATAGGACAGGAAAACATACCTGATGGAGCTGTTGTTTTTATTTCTAACCATCAGAGTAATTTTGATACTCCTGTTTTAATTGAAGCAGGCGCGATTGCAGGATTCATTTCGAAAAAGGAAGTATTTAAAGTGCCTATGCTTGGATACTGGATGAAGCAGATTCATTGTGTAAGTGTAGACAGAGATAATATAAGAGATGCTGTAAAAATGATTCAGAATGGCGTTAAGAACCTTAAACAAGGTTATTCTATGTTAATATTTCCTGAAGGTACTAGAGCTAAAGATGGCGTGATTAAAGAATTTAAGAATGGAAGTTTTAAATTAGCTACAAAGGCTAAGGTTCCAATTGTACCAGTTACAGTTGATGGTACTAATATGGCATATGAATATGATGGAAAGTTAAGAAAAGCTAATGTTACAGTTACTTTTCATAAGCCAATATCTACAGAAAATCTTTCTAGAGAAGAAGAAAAGCAATTAGCTGAAACTGTTCACGATATTGTTGCAACTAGCTTGAATAAATAAAATATAAGAAATTGCAAAATTATTGTTTTAAAAATTGCAAAAAACATGGTATAATGTAATATGTGATACATATTATAAGCGTTTTTTGAAATATTAAAAAAATTTAAATTCATGTAGGGGGCTGTTTTTTTATGATTAAAGAATTTTCCATAAGTAATGATAAGGTTACAATTAACTTTACTGCAAAATATTGTAGTGATTATCAGACCTTATTAGATAGTGATGGATTTAAGAGAGTGTTAGAAGCATTTTTATCTACAGCAGAAAGAAGAAATTCTAATGCATATAAGTTTATTTTAGAAAAGCTAAAATGTAGCGATAAAACTGTACTTGTAAAGAAGCTTACTAATACATTCTTACTTCTTACAACGATGAGTGTTGAAGAAATGGCGGACTTGAATTCGGAATATTTATTACTTGTAGATAATAAAGATTCTTTTATAGATTTTGTTGAAGCATTGTATTCATTCTGGAGACGTCTTGAAAGATACTCTATAGTTCACAATAATAGAATCCAGGAGGGAATAGCAGCTGTAAGTTTTACAGAAGCAAATTCTAATTTCTCAAGACTTGTATTATCTCTGTATAGAAAAATAGAGAAAAATATCACAGGGTATATGCCTAATGTTTATAGACAAGTTCCAGCGGGTACTAATGCTTGCATGATGCTTAGTGATGTAATCTGGCCAGTGCCAAATGGTTATGAAATGCTTGAGCAGATACCATTTATAGATACAATTTCTCTTGAAACACCATTTATAACTTATCCTAAGAAGAATACTAGAGATGGTATGTTCCAGGAAGTTAAGGAAAATCCACTAGATAACGCTCACATTAATAGGGATCACTGGTTCTGTTATCCTGCAATGATAGGTGAACTACTTGGCTTTATATATTTCCATAGAGATTTTATGGAGCATGGAATTACATTATGTAACTTATTTGAGCTTGCAAAAGTTGAAGAATATAGGGGCAGAAAACCTGATATAGTCTATATATTTGGTGGTACAGATCATTCAGAAGAACTTAAGACAGTATTCTATGAAGACAAGCAGAATGATATAATGGTTGGTTATGTTAACCATAATCAAGAAATAGATTATTTTGGATACATGAAGAAGATGTGTTTAACTCTTCATAATCTTATAATGATTAAGAGGGGATACCTTCCAACTCATGGTTCAATGGTTAATATAGTATTAAAAGATGGAAAGCAGGCCAATATTGTAATAATGGGCGACAGCGGTGCTGGTAAGTCAGAAAGTCTTGAAGCATTTAGAGCTTTAAGCGAAGAGTATATCAGTGATATGACAATAATCTTTGATGATATGGGTGTAATGAAAGAAAAGAATGGACAGATCTATGGATATGGTACAGAAATTGGTGCGTTTGTAAGACTTGATGACCTTGATCAGGGATATGCATTTAAAGAGATTGATAGAAGTATTTTCATGAATCCTGATAAGATAAATGCAAGATTAGTAATGCCAGTTGCTACTTATAAGGAAATAAGACAGGGATACAAAATAGATCTTTTACTTTATGCTAATAACTATACAGATGTTAAAGAAGGAGAACATTCTATTTCATTCTTTGATAATGTTGAAGAAGCTAAGAAAGTATTTAAGGCTGGAGCAAGAGTAGCAAAAGGTACTACAACAGAAAAGGGACTTGTTACTTCATATTTTGCAAATCCATTTGGACCGGCTCAAAAGCAGAAGGAAACTGATAAGATTATTGATAAATACTTTGATACTTATTTCAAAAACAATGTTAGAGTTGGAGAAATAAAGACATGTCTTGCTATAACAGGTAAGGAAAAACAGGGTCCTAAAAAAGCTGCTATTGAATTGTTTGATATTATAAAAAAAATAAAGTAATTAAAAAGGCTATATCATTATGATGGTATAGCCTTTTTATTTTAATTCTTTAATTTTGTTTTTTATTAATTTTATAGCATCCTCAAATTTATATGATCTTAAGTTTGGAAAAGCACTGAAAAATCTAAGATGATTTGTATTTAGAGTATTGAATTCATCTCCATATTTATTATAAAGAATAGAAAATTTATCAGCTGCCTTTGTTCTTGTTATTTGAATAGTTTCTTTTGATTTAGTTATTATTTCATCAAATAAATTCTGGATACGTGAAAGAATTACTGTAAGTTTTATAAGTGATATTATTGTAAAGGAAAAATCAAAAATAAAATAAATTATTGTTATTAAATAAAGATAAAATAATACCTTGTTACTAAAAGCATATATTAGAAATTCTATTATAGGGTGTATCAATAATAGAACAAGGACTGAAGCTATTCCCCATACAATAGAGAATGATAAACAAATACGTCCTTTTATATTAAATCTGTTATTGGTGTAATCCCACCATTTTGCATTAAAGAAACGTTCGAGCATATATCCAGTTACATATTCTAGAGCGGAAGTTAGAATGGTAGACATTAAAAATAAAAGTAATAAATTATTCTTAAATGGAGCCAAGCATACAACGATAATTGTGATACCTAGTCCATATATAGGACAGAATGGGCCATATAAAAAGCCTCGGTTTATAAAGTGTCCCTTTTCGGTAAATGCATAGGCTACTTCGAAACACCAACCTAAAAATGAGTATATTACAAAAAATAAAAAAAATTTAATAATTGTTACATCATTGTTTATTAAATATAAAAACATCCTTATCTCCTATAAGTGCTAAGTTTAACTTGAAAAATCCCTTCTTCAAAATAAAGAAGGGATTTTTTATTAATCCATTACTTTACCTTTTGCAAAAAATGATATAGAATACAAGCCTGCAATTCCAACTAACGCATAAACTATACGGCTTATTCCACTCATGAAGCCAAATAAAGCGGCTACAAGATCATATTGGAAGAATCCAATCAATCCCCAGTTTACAGCTCCAATAATTACGAGGATAAGTGCAATAGTATCTAATACTTTCATAAATAACACACTCCTTAAAAATTTATACAAGAGTATTTTATCCGAAATAAAGACTTCTATACATTTTTAAGGTTAAAGAATAGTTAAGTTACAGTCTGATATTTCTATCAATAGGTTGTGATAAAGAAATTAATGTATCGGTTCTTTCTATACCAGTTATAGTATTAACTTTATTCATTAACACATTCTGAAGATCAGATATGTTTTTGCATACTAATTTTGCAAATAAAGAATATTCCCCAGTAACTAGGTGTAGCTCTACAACTTCATTGATTTTTGAAAGATCATCGCATACTGATGTGAACGAAGACGTTTTATCAACGTGAATTCCTACAAAACAGCATACGTCATATCCTAGTTTAGGAAGGTTAAGCATTATTCTGCTTCCCTTAATTATACCTAAGTCTTCCATTTTTTTCATTCTTACATGTATAGTTCCACCGCTTACGTGGCATATTCTTGCTATTTCCAAATAAGGAGTTCTACAATCTTTTATTAAAATGTCTAGTATTTGTAAATCTAATTCATCCAGTTGTGGATTTTGTATAGCTGACAAAAGATCACCTCTCTGCTTTATTATTATTTAATTATATTTTATCAAATTTAAAAGCGTATTTCTACTAAATTTCTAAAAAAATATGATTTTAATCAATTATAATTAATATATTACTAAAAAAAAATTTGAGATAACTAATTTGTCTACTGCTATTGAAAATATTTTTTATATAAATTAATATTATTATTGTAGGAGGGGAATATATGCAGTTATTATTAAAAATATTATTATTGACACTTATAGCAGTTGGAACTTTGATATCATATGGTTTATTAAATATATATGTGTTAAGTAAATTTAGACCTAACAAGTGGATTATTTTCACAATAGGTATGGTGATATTATTTATACCATTTGGTGTAACAATTGCCACAGGTAAGTCTTATTTTATATTACAGATTCTAACTACTGTTATTTTTGTTATTTTAGCATTATGGTTTATTGATTTAATGAAATTCAGTCCTAAGAAAAAAGACAAGGAAAAGAAGATTGTAATAAAATCAAAAGCTAAACCAAATAGAGCAAAACAATTTAAAAATAACCAATCAAAGTAATTTTTAAAGCATTGACAATTTAGTCAATGCTTTTTCTGTTTATAAAAATAGGTGAGCTTATTGCAAGAACACCATCTTTTCCAATAACTCTTATGACAAACCATGTATTATTTTCTGTCATTCTATATTTAAAAATATAGTGAATTCTGTTTAAATATATCATGTTTATTCTTTTTATAATTTTCTGCTGATTACTAATTATTTCTATTGAGCTAATTATTTTATGTTCTGACTCTGTAAAAATATAAAATGATAGTATTGAAGGATGATTATCAAGCTCTAGTGTTTTACCCATAGGAGTGAAGTTAATAGAAAAATAAAGTTTTAAATCTGGTACGCTTGTAGAATAGGTGGATTTATTTCTGATTGAATCAAGAATTATTTCTGAATAACAGTGTCTGCTGATAATGCCTGTATACCATCCTTTTGAATTAAGAGAGTTATAGCTGCTTATAGCCCCGATAACCCAGCCTTTATCCAAAAGATTATAATAAATGTTCTCAAAATCTGTAATGTTGCAGTCACTATTTAAATTGCATATTTCAACACTGCATAATTTCTTCTGTAGTATTTTTGTCTGTAGTAGTGATAATATACCACGGTGAGGTTTTTTTACAGTTATAAATGATGATCTATCTGTAAGTAGATATTCTGACAATTGCTTTATTGATTTTACATCACCTTTATATATGAATTGTGAATTCCAGCAGTCAAAATATGCAATGGGATTTGCGGAGATAGAATAAGAGAATATAAAAGTAATTTTGTATTTCCTTGATAAACCTGATATAAATTTATTTATTAATTCTATAAGATCTCTGTTCATATCTCTTGAGATAAAAGAATGCAAGTAAAAGTTAAAAATATTAATCGATAAATAATCTAAGTTTAACTTCTTATACATTTTTATAGAATTTTCGATATCAGATACGTTATTAGTCTCCATATTGGGGATGCCAATATAATAATTATATGATGCTGAATTTTTATCTAAAAAAGTTTCGTTAAAATTCGTGTCCATATTTAAATCTACATTCCTTAAATTATATATATAATATTTTATTAGTGGAATTTAAAATTTATACTATAACAATATTATAAGATGTTTTTTTTAATCATAAAATTTGATATAATTCACTATAAAGGATGTGAGCGTTTTGGAGATAGGAAGAATAAGAAGAAATACTTCTGTTACTAGAGAATCGAAAGTAACTGATGCTAAAAAGGGTTTCTCTCAGAGTTTCAGCCAGGCAAGACAGCAGAAATCGCAGGAACAGCTTAAGCAGATGATTGATGATATAAACAAGAAAGGTAATAGGCTGGTTATTACAAAGTGCTATGCTGATGTTTTTGCATATAAGAAGTTAATAAAAGAGTATTTAAGATCAGTTCTTGAAAATATGTATCTAATAAAAAAAGATATAAGCTTCTGGCAGACACAATATTTTATAACTGTAGATATAGTTGACCAGAAGATGGAGGGGCTTACTGAGGCACTGCTTAATCAAGAGAAAGACAATATAGATATAGCATCTACAATAGATGAAATACAGGGACTAATTGTGGATATTTATAAGTAGTTGATTCAGAATAATATAACTCAGAGATTGATCATTAATTTATCATCAATTATTGTTGATAATATTTTACATATGTTAAAAAAGACTGCCTATTTAAATAAGCAGTCTTTTTTTGTTATTTAGGAGCAACCACCCAGCTGGTTGCTCCTTTTAAAACCACACGCTTTGCGTGTGAGCATCGAAGAGCTTTAGCGGTGGGCATGATGAAAAAAATCCTCCTTTTGCTAAAATAAAGTTAGGTTTCGCCACCAAATTTATATAGCAAAAGGAGGATGTCCTATGGACGAGAATAGTTTATCACATACACGATGGAATTGTAAATATCACATTGTGTTTATACCAAAATACAGAAGAAAGGCAATTTACGGAACTATAAGACAAGATGTTGGTCAGATATTAAGGCAGCTGTGTCTATATAAAAACGTAGAAATAATAGAAGCACATGCATGTATAGACCACATACATATGCTGGTATCAATACCACCGAAATTAAGTGTGGCAAGTTTTATGGGATACTTGAAAGGTAAAAGTTCATTGATGATTTATGATAGACATGCCAATTTGAAGTATAAGCATGGTAGCCGACACTTTTGGGCAAAAGGATACTATGTTAGTACGGTTGGTTTGAACAAGAACACAATAGCTAAGTATATTAGAGAACAAGAAGATGAAGACAAAATGTCAGATTCAATGACAACAAAAGAATACGAAGACCCTTTTAAGGGTCGCTAGAGAGTTGGTTGCGGTTGGCGGAATCAATAGGTGCCTTTAGGCATTGCTGGCACCATGCCCTTAGAGGGCGTAATAAAAGCCACCCGCTGAGCGGGTGGTTATTTACTAATTAAGCCACGATGCACATGAAGCATCACTTGGCATTCTTAAATCCCCTCTAGGAGATAAGCTTATTGTACCAACCTTTGGACCATCAGGAATTGCTGATCTCTTAAACTGTTGAGAGAAGAATCTCCAGATGAATTTATCTAACCATTTATTGATTTCCTCTTCAGTGTATGAATCTTTAAATGCAGTAAGTGCAAGCTTAAGAATTCTTTCCTTAGATGAACCATGACGCATAAAATGATATAAAAAGAAATCATGTAGTTCATATGGTCCTACGATGTCTTCAGTTTTTTGTGCGATGTTTCCATCCTTATCCTTTGGTAGAAGTTCAGGACTTACAGGAGTCTCTAAAATATCTATTAAAGTTTCAGATGTAAGTTTATCCGCTTCATTTTCTGCCACATATCTTACAAGATATCTGACAAGTGTCTTAGGAATTGAACAGTTTACTGCATACATGCTCATATGGTCACCGTTATAAGTACACCATCCAAGTGCAAGCTCAGATAAATCTCCAGTACCTATAAGCAGACCACCTTCTTTGTTGGCGATATCCATTAATATTTGAGTTCTTTCTCTTGCTTGAACATTTTCATAAGTAACATCATGAATGTTTTTATCATGTCCTATATCTTCAAAATGTTTTAAGCATGCTTCAACAATGTTGATTTCTCTAAGATCGCATTGTAATTCCCTGCATAAAGTCAAAGCATTATTATATGTTCTGTCAGTTGTGCCGAAACCAGGCATAGTAATTGTTACAATGTTTTTTCTTGGGATACCAAGCATATCGAACGTCTTAATTACAACTAATAAAGCTAGAGTAGAATCAAGACCTCCTGAAATACCAATAACTGCTTTTTTAGCGCCTGTATGTTCAAATCTCTTTGCTAGTGCTGAAGCCTGAATTGCAAAAATTTCTTTGCATCTTTCTTCTCTTTCCTTAGTGTTAGAAGGAACAAATGGATGAGGATCCACGAACCTGTTAAATTCTTTTATTGATGTATCTTTATATTTGAATCTGATTGTTCTGAACTGTTTATTAAATAATCTGTTAGAATCTCTAAAACTGATATTTCTAAGTCTTTCGCTGTTAAGTTTAAATAAGTCTACTACAGAAGTAAGAACTTCATTGTCTCTCTCAAAACGAGTGTTTTCATTCAGCATAGTACCATTTTCACTGATTAACAGGTGACCACTGAATAATACATCGGTGCTTGATTCATGTACTCCTGCTGATGAGTAGATATATGCACTCATTGTACGAGCGCTTTGGTTGCTTACAAGAGCTTTTCTGTACTGTGATTTGCTTGCCAGCTCGTTTGAAGCTGAAGGATTACCTATTACGTTGGCACCATTTACTGCAAGGAATGAACTAGGAGGTATAGTGACCCATAAATCTTCACATATTTCTACGCCATATTTAAAATCGTTATCTTCAAAGATAAGATCAGTTCCAAATGGAATATCGCTTTGGAATGATAATGAAACAGTCTGGCCTATTATATTAATTCCTTCAGTGAACCATCTTTTTTCATAGAATTCTGTATAATTTGGAATATAACTCTTTGGAACTATACCTAGAACCTTTCCTTCAAAAATAATATAAGCGCAGTTATATAGGCTGTTATTATTAAGTAGAGGTGCACCAACTGTAATAAGAATGTCTTTGTTCTTTGAGTAATGGCATAAGTCCTCTATTGCTTTCTCAGCTTTATGTAATAATGGGTTGTGTAAAAACAAGTCTGCGCAAGTATATGATGTAATGCTTAGTTCAGGGAAGACTATACATTTTGATTCTTCGCTAATAGCAATATCTATACACTTTTTTATGTTGCTTAGATTTGTACCAACATCAGCTACCTTTGTTATAGGGCAGCATGTGCTTACTTTAATAAAATCCATAATAATCACTCCGTATCTTGTTTTTGATATATGTTTATGTTGTGTAATAAATAATTAATTATTTCATAAACCATACATTAAATATTAAAGCTATAGACCTATAAAATCAATATTATAGAATAAAATAGTCATCTGTGAGAATAATAATAAGTGTCCATTGACATTACGTAGAGATTAATCTTTAATTTTATCTTTAAAGGATATATAATTTAAGTTATATATCCTTTTTTTTATGGATAAAAAAAGAATGTGAAAGGAATTATACTTCATGAAGAATTTTTGGTGTGAAATTTATCTCGATAAACTTTATAACAATTTAAAAATAATAAAAGAAATGGCTGATGACAAAAAGATAATTGCTGTAGTTAAAGGAAATGCATATGGACTTGGTGTTGAGGAAATAACTACTAGACTTAATGATAAGGTGGACTATTTTGCAGTTTCTGATATTAATGAAGCTGCGCTTATAAATACTGATAAAGAGATACTCCTGTTATCTCCACTTGTATCTAAAGATGATTTTAATACAAATCTTAACAATATTATCTTTACTATAGATAACAAAGCAGTAATTAACGAATTTCCTAAAGATAAGACTATGAAGATACATATCTATGTTGATACAGGTATGAATAGAATGGGCGTGAAATGCAGCGAGCTTGCTGGTATTATTTCTGAAATTAAAGAAAAATACCCCAATATAATAGTTGATGGTATATATACCCATCTTCACAATACTAAAAATGTTAATTATACATTAAAGCAGATAGAGGATTTCAAGAAGTGTACTGAGCCTTTTAAAGATGAAGTTAATATGATACATTGTCTTAATTCATCAGGATTTATTAATGATGAGATAAGATCTGCCTCTTATTTTACAAATGCAGTAAGGGCAGGAAATATACTGTATGGATATGACGGATTTAATAAAGGAATAAGAAGAACTTATAATTACTTTGCAAAACCTGTTAATGTTTATGAGGTAAGCAAGGGAGAACATGTGGGATATGGATGCACATATAAAGCAAAAAGAAATATCAAAATCGGTATCCTGGGATTTGGTAATATAGAACACTTCGGATTCAGCAAGGATATTGATAAGGGATTCTTCTTTAATGTAGTAAGAGCAGCATATAACAGTTTAAAGTTCAGACCGGAAATTTTTGATGCTAAGAGTGGCAGGGGAATTAGAATAGTTAGTAAGCCTAATATGAATATTACAATTGTAGACATGGAAGGACTTAATGAGGATTCTCTTCTTAGAATTGAAATTTCACCAATACTTGCGGATTCAAGAATAACTAAAAAATATATTGAATAAAAGAAAGTTATAATGGATAAATTACTATAGAGGTTAATAGGAGGTGATTCTAAATGGAGGTAAATAAGAGTATAAAATGCAGTATTGAAAACTGCAAATATAATTATCCTTCAGAAGATTACTGTACACTATCACAGATAAAGATAGGAACACATGAAGCAAATCCAACAGTTATTGAATGTACAGATTGTGAATCCTTTGAACTGAAATAGTGATGTATCTGTAAAAGTGAGGAAGCTTTTCCTCACTTTTTTTATATGATAAAATATAGTACAGGCATAATAATATTTTGAGGAGAGATAGAATTGATTTTTTCATCGTTTAAAATAGATAAAGACACTCCAATATATGAGCAGATAGAAAAATACATCATGATTCAGATCAATGATGGAATGCTACAGAAAGGCAGCAAACTTCCATCTACAAGGGAAGTAAGTTCTGTGCTTAAAGTGAGCAGAAATTCTGTGGTAACAGCTTATGAAAATCTTGAAAGTAGAGGAATAATTCAAAGTGTTAAAGGCAAAGGGACATTTGTCATTGAAAGCCAGCAACAGACAGATAATGATTTTGTATTAAAATGGGATGAAAGATTCAACGAATACGGAAGGAAGTGTAATGAACTTGATATAATGAAAACAGAAGTACCTTGGAAAAAAGGTATGATTTCATTTAAAAGCATTGCTCCAGAGGAAAAACTTTTTGATTTAGATGAAATTAAAAGAGACTTTCAGACTATCTGTGCTAATGAAGGCAGTAAAATACTTAATTATGGATATGCAAAAGGCTATAAACCGCTTATAGACTATCTGCTTAAGTATATGGAGAAAAAGGGCGTTATCATTCAAAACAAGGATATACTAATAACTAATGGTTTTACTGAAAGTTTTGATATGATAATAAGTGTTCTTACAGATAAAGGAGATGTGGTGCTTTGCGAATCGCCAACGCATAATACTGCCATAAAAATAATGAAGGCCAGAGGAGTACATATAGTGGATATTCCTATGCAGTATGACGGAATTGATGTAGAAAAGCTTGAAAAGGCTATAATTGAATATAATCCAAAAATGTTATATATTATTCCTTCATATCATAACCCTACAGGCATAGTTATGAAAGGAGAAAAAAGACAGAAGGTCTATAATTTGTGTAAAAAGCACAATATACCTATAGTAGAAGATGGCTTTAATGAGGAGCTTCTTTATTCTAGTTCTCATATGCCTCCAATAATGTCATTATCGGGGCTTGGAAATGGTGTTGTATATCTCGGGAGCCTGTCCAAGATACTTTTTCCAGGTTTAAGAGTTGGATGGATACTAGCTGATAAAAAATTAATTAGTATGCTTGAAAGTGTTAAAAGATCACGAACAATACACTGTTCAACACTTGATCAGGCCCTTTTATGTGAATATCTTAATAATGGCAGTTTTGAAAAGTATGTTAAAAAAGTACGTAAATATTATAGAGAAAAATATGAATTTGCAATTCGTGAAATAAAAAATAATCTGCAGTATAAGTATATTTATGGTGAAGGAGGCCTACATGTATTTATTGATCTAGGTGATATAGATGCCAGGAAGTTACTAAAATGCTGCTACGAAAACAATGTAATATTTATGCCAGGGGATATATTTTTCCCAGGAAGTGGTGGGAGTACATGTATGAGACTTGGATTCGCAAGACTAAGTAATGAGGATATAAAAAAAGGAATAAAAATAATTGGACAATCCGAAAAAGAAATCAGAAAACAGGTGTGAGTAGGATCGTACTATTTAAAACTTGAAAGCAAAATGTTAATATTCTGTTAACAAAACGTTGACTTTTAATACAAAAAAATTTAATATTTATGTATTGCATATATGAGGGGGCAGAAAAATGGCTAAAAGTATGACTGGATTTGGGAGAGCTTCAGGTGAAAATGGTAAGAAGCTTATTTTTTCAGTAGAAGTCAAAAGCATAAACCACAGATACCTTGACGTTAATGTTCGCCTTCCTAAGAATCTTGTTTCTTTAGAAAATAACATTCGAAAAGAAATTGCGAATAAGATAAACAGGGGAAAAATTGATGTTGCTGTAAACTACAAAAATTACATTGAAAATAACAGTTCTTTAAAGTTGAACGTTGCAAAGAGCGACGAGTATATGGAAATTTTAAATCAGATCAAATCAAGATATAACATAAAGGATGATATTACTGTTTCAATGATAGCAGATTATCCAGATGTTATAGTTTCAGAAGAAAATGAAGAAGATTTAAATGAAATATGGAAGGAACTTAAGCCAGTACTTAATGAGGCTATAGATATGAATTTATCTATGAGAACTGTTGAAGGGGATAAACTTAAGGAAGATATAAAACTAAAGTGCAGTGTAATCAAACAGAAAATACAGCAGATAGAGGAAGATGCAAAATTATCTTCAAAGAAATACGAAGAAAGATTGTATGAAAAAATTAAAGAACTTGTTAGCGATGTGAATATAGATGAAAACAGGATTGCCACTGAAGTTGCAATTTTCGCTGATAAAGTTGATATTGACGAAGAAATAACAAGGTTCTACAGCCATTTGAATCAAATGCACTTAACACTTGATCTAAATGAGCCTATTGGAAGAAAAATGGACTTTATAGTTCAAGAAATGAACAGAGAGGCTAATACAATTGCTTCAAAATCAATCGATATTGAGATAACAAATTTAGTTATTGATATAAAGAATGTAATTGAAAAAATTAGAGAACAAATACAGAACATTGAATAAGCAGGAGGAGAAAAAATGGGAATTAA
Organism: Inconstantimicrobium porci; assembly: GCF_009696465.1. GTDB lineage: Bacteria > Bacillota > Clostridia > Clostridiales > Clostridiaceae > Inconstantimicrobium > Inconstantimicrobium porci. The sequence goes on from NZ_VULX01000001.1 coordinate 272,838, forward strand.
ATTGATTAATATTGGTTTTGGAAATATTGTTTCAGCTAATAGATTAGTAGCAATTGTTAGTCCAGAGTCAGCACCAATTAAGAGAATTATACAGGAAGCAAGAGACAGAGGTATGCTAATTGATGCTACTTATGGAAGAAGAACAAGAGCTGTAATTATTACAGACAGTGATCATATTATTTTGTCAGCTGTACAGCCTGAAACAGTAGCTCATAGACTTACAACTAAAGACGATCTTATAGAAGAGGTAGATGAATAATGAGTAAATCTAAAGGTATTTTGATAGTTATTTCAGGACCATCAGGTGCTGGAAAAGGTACTATCTGCAAAGCTTTGTTAGAAAAAAGAAATGATTTATATATATCAGTATCTGCCACTACTAGAAGCCCGAGAAAAGGTGAAGTAGATGGCATAAATTATCATTTCTTTACTAAGGATCAATTCAAGGAAGGAATAAAAAATGGAGATTTTCTTGAATATGCCGAAGTATATGGTAACTATTATGGAACTCCCAAAGCAGGTGTGAATGAACTTTTAGAGGCAGGTAAGAATGTAATTCTTGAGATAGATATCCAAGGGGCTTTAAAAGTTAAAGAATGCATGGAAGACGGAGTATTTATTTTCGTCCTTCCTCCTTCAATGGAAGAATTAAAATCAAGAATAATTGGTAGAGGAAGCGAAACTGAAGAATCTCTTATGACTAGATTTAAATCTGCTTATCAAGAGATTAACTATGTTTCAAAGTATAATTATGCAGTTATTAATGACACTGTAGAAGCGGCAGTTAATAAAATTGAAGGTATACTGCTAGCTGAAACATGTAGAGTTGATAGAATAAAAGAACATATTTTAGATTCAAAGGAGGGCTTAATTCATGAACAATTCTATGATTAATCCATCAGTTATACAATTATTACAAAAGGTAGATAATAGATATTCACTAGTTATAGTGACATCTAAAAGAGCAAGACAAATAATACAGGGTGACGAAGTGTACACTTCTGTAGATTCGCATAAACCATTAACTTTAGCAATTAATGAAGTAAATGAAGGTGCAGTAACTTATGAAAGAACAAGTGACAGCACAAAATAGTAAAGTCCTTATTGGAGTTACAGGCGGAATAGCAGCTTACAAAGCACTTGATGTAATTAGTTCTTTAAGAAAGAAAAACGTAGAAGTTAAAGTAGTAATGACAAAGAATGCATCAAGCTTTGTATCTCCGCTCACATTCCAGTCAATTAGCCAGAATCCTGTTGCAGTTGATATGTTTGAGAAAATTCAGCATTTTGAAATTGAACATATAGCTCTTGCACACTGGGCTGACGTCATAGCCGTTGTGCCAGCAACTGCAAATATTATTGGAAAGGTGGCAAATGGTATTGCTGATGATCTTTTGTCAACAACTATCATGGCTGCATCAAGCGAAGTGATTTTTGCACCTGCAATGAACACGTATATGTTCAATAATCCTATTGTACAGGACAATATGGAAAAATTGAGCAAATATAATTATTCTTTTATAATGCCTCAAAGCGGTAGACTGGCTTGTGGTGATACAGGTATAGGAAAGCTTGAAGAGACTAAAGTTATAACAGAAGTTATATTATCTAAACTCAATAAAAATAAAGATTTTAAAGGCAGTAGCGTTATAGTTACAGCAGGGCCGACAATTTCACCTATTGATCCTGTTAGATTTATTTCTAATAATTCATCAGGTAAGATGGGATATGCAATAGCACAGGAAGCAAGGGATAGAGGAGCAGATGTTACTCTGATTTCAGGTCCTACAAATTTAAAACCTATATATGGCGTTGAAATGGTTAATGTAAATACCAATGAAGAAATGATGAATGCAGTACTTGAAAAATATGATGATGCAGATATAGTAATTAAGGCTGCAGCTGTAGCTGATTATAAAATAAAAGAATATTCATCTGATAAAATTAAAAAATCTGATTCTAATCTTATACTTGAGTTTAAAAGGGATAATGATATCCTTAGCATACTTGGACAAAGAAAGAAGAATCAGATTTTAGTTGGATTTGCAGCAGAAAGCAATAATCTTATTGAAAATTCAAAGAATAAAATCAAGAAGAAAAATCTCGATTTTATTGTAGCCAATGATATAACTAGAAAGGACACTGGTTTTAAATCTGAAGATAATAAAGTTACCATTATAGATAAGAATGGCAACGAATATAATCTTGAAAAGATGTCTAAAAGAAATGTAGCAAAAAAAATATTTGATTTGATAAAAAGGCGCTGATGCGCTTTTTTGTCTATATGCAATAAAAGGTGATGCAATGTTAAAAAAGTATGCCGAAGTTATTATAAATAGTGAATCTGTGGCGCTTGACAGGAAATTTACTTATAAAGTCCCAGAAGAGATGATGGATAGTATAACCATAGGCAGTAAAGCTATGGTGCCTTTTGGCCAGGGAAATAAAAAAATTGTTGCTTTTGTTATAGGATTTACAGAAACCATTGATTTTAATCCAAAGCTGGCAAAAAACATAGTATCCATTTCGTCTGAACCTTTATTTGGTGAAAAAGAATTAGAGATTGCTCTCTTTATCAAGGAGAAATATTTATGCAGATATATTGAAGCGCTAAAACTTTTTACACCTCCAGGTACTATAAAGGGTAGTTCAAATAAAGTTAAAAAAGTAATTTCTGTTAACAGTAGCTTTAACAATTCAGAAGACTATGAAAAATATAAAGATGAAATAGAATTAATTAAAAAGCATAACGGCCAGTTTACAAAGACAGAATTGAATAAAAATCTAAATATTTCAATATATAAGATTAATAAGATGATTCAAAAGGAAATACTTGCTGTCCATGATACTGTAGTTACAAGATATAATGATGAAGAATTTAAGTGTTACAAAAAGGTTGAACTGACAGTCAATCAGAAAAGAGCAGTCAGTCAGATACTTTACAGCAATAATAAGCTTTTTCTCATAAAGGGTGTAACAGGAAGTGGCAAGACTGAGATATATATGAATCTTGTAGAAGATGCACTAAGGGAAGATAAAAGCACCTTATTTCTTGTGCCTGAAATTTCGCTTACGCCTCAGATGATAGAAAGATTCAAAGGAAGATTCGGTAGAAATGTAGCAGTGTTTCATTCAAAGTTATCTGAAGGTGAGAGATTCGATGAATGGCAGAGAGTTAAGAATGGAAATGTAAAGCTTGCAATAGGTGCTAGATCAGCGATATTTCTGCCTTTTCAAGATCTTAAATATATTATTATAGATGAAGAGCATGAAGATACTTATAAATCAGAGCAAAGTCCTAAATATAACACAAGAGACGTTGCCGAATTTAAAAGCAGACAGTATGGATGTAAAGTTATATATGGTACAGCTACTCCATCAATAAAAACCTTTTACAGATCACTTAAGAATGAAATAAAGCTTATTGAACTTAATGAAAGAGTTGATGGTTCGGCAATGCCTCCTATATCAATTGTTGATATGAGGCAGGAACTTAAAGAAGGTAACAGAAGCATATTTAGCAGAAAGTTATATGATGCAATAAAAGATAGATTAGAAAGAAAACAGCAGTCAATTATATTCCTTAATAGACGCGGTTATTCTACCTTTGTATCATGTCGTAACTGCGGATATGTTTTTACATGTGATTCATGTGATATATCAATGACATATCATAAGAATGGATATCTTGTATGTCATTACTGTGGTAAGACTAAAGAAGCACCTAGAATATGTCCAAAGTGTGGAAGCAGATATGTAAAGTTTTTTGGTGCTGGTACTGAGCAGATAGAGCAGAGTATACGAAAAACTTTTCCTAGTGCAAAAGTGCTTAGGATGGATGTTGATACAACAAGAACAAAAAATTCACATGAAAAAATATATAATGCATTTAAGAATGGTGAAGCAGATATTTTAGTAGGAACTCAGATGATCTCAAAAGGTCTTGATTTCCCAAATGTTTCATTGGTAGGCATTGTAGCAGCCGATGTTACTATTAATCTACCTGACTACACTGCATCTGAAAAGGGATTTCAGATTATTACACAAGTTGCAGGAAGAGCAGGCAGAGGAAAAGAAAAAGGGGAAGTTATTCTGCAGACTTATGAACCTGAACACAGTAGTATTCAATTTGCTTCATCCTATGATTATGAAGGATTTTTTAAAGAAGAAATTAAAGTTAGAAATTTAATGGGGTATCCGCCTTTTTCCGATATATTAGAAATAAGTATTATAGGAGAAAATGATAATATAGTTCAAAATGCATCGCGTGATATTTGCAAGGGAATAAAGGAAATTTTAAAAGAATATGATAAATTAGAAATTCTAGGACCTAGTGCATGTGGTGTACGTAAGATAAAAGATATGTACAGATGGCAGATTATTATTAAAGGAACAACTAATGATAAAATAAATAATGATATAAAGAATTATGTTTATGATATAATAAAACAAGAATATAATGGTGTAAAGGTAAGTTTGGATGTAAATCCTAGCAACTTACTGTAAGGAGGAAAAATATGGCGCTTAGAACAATAAGAACTGAAGAAGACTTAATATTAAGAAAACATTGTAGAGAAGTTGATACAATAACAGATAGAATACTTACATTAATAAAAGACATGGGAGAGACTATGTATAAAGCTGATGGCGTTGGACTTGCAGCGCCACAGGTTGGAATACTTAAAAGAATATTCGTCATAGATGTTTTTGATGGTGAAGGATTAAGAGTTTTTATTAATCCTGAAATACTTGAAACTTCTGGTTCAGTTAAAGACCAAGAAGGTTGTTTGAGTGTTCCTGAAGTACAGGGTTTGGTTGAAAGACCTGAATATGTTAAAGTTAAAGCTATTAACGAAAAAGGTGAAGAATTTGTTCTTGAAGCTCATGGATTATTAGCAAGAGCTGTTTGTCATGAAAATGATCATCTTGATGGTGTACTTTTTATTGATAAAGTGATACAGGAATAATTACTTAATGCTTTTTTTGATATACGGAGGATGATAGATATGAATATAGCATTTATGGGAACTCCAGACTTTGCAGTTCCGTCATTAAAAAAAATTATTGAAAAATATGGTGTTAAGCTTGTTGTTACTCAGCCTGATAAGGCAAAAGGAAGGGGCAAAAAGGTTTCAATATCACCAGTAAAAGAAGTTGCAGTTGAAAATAACATAGATGTAATACAGCCTGTAAAAATTAGAAATGATGTAGAAGCTATAGAAAAATTAAAGAGTCTTGATCTTGATTTTATAATAGTGGTGGCATTTGGACAAATTTTGTCTAAAGAAATTCTTGACATACCTAGATATGGGTGTATTAATCTTCATGGATCACTTCTTCCTAAATATAGAGGAGCTGCTCCTATACAATGGGCAGTTATTAATGGAGAGAAAGTTTCAGGTAATACTACTATGTTTATGGACGTGGGTGTTGATACTGGGGATATGTTATTAAAAGATGAAGTAGAGATTAGTGATGACTGCACAGCAGGCGAACTATTTGATATATTAAAGGATAGAGGCGCTGATCTTTTAATCGAAACAATAGATAAGGTTTCCAAAAATGAAATAGAAAGAAAAAAACAGGATGATAAGTTAAGTACTCATGCATCAATGCTTAATAAGGAAATGGCACATATTGACTGGAATAAATCTTCAAAGCAGATTCATGATCTTATAAGAGGTATGAATCCATGGCCAATAGCATACACTGATTATAATGGTGATAAAATGAAGGTGTTCAAAAGTTCATTTAATGGAGATAAGTGTACACAAAAACCTGGGACTATATTAAAGGCTGATAAAAAAGGTATATATGTTGCTACAGGCGACGGAACTTTAATCATTGAAAAACTTCAGCTTCCAAATGGAAAGCCATTAGAAGTTTCTCAATTCTTAAATGGCCATGATATAGAAAGAGGCACAATATTTAAATAATGAGGTGATATAATGTTTTATTTTGATCCTACATATATTATACTTGTTCCTGCTATGATTATAGCTGCATATGCTCAGATGAAGGTTAATTCAACTTTCGCAAAGTTTAGCGAAGTTCAGAGTATTAATGGATATTCAGGAAGTCAGACTGCAAGAAGACTACTTGATAGCGCTGGATTATATGATGTTCCTGTAGAGCTTGTTAATGGAAGGCTTACAGATCATTACGATCCAAGAAGAAGAGTATTAAGATTATCGAGAGATGTTTTTTATGGTACGTCTGTAGCATCTCTAGGGGTAGCTTCACATGAAGTTGGTCACGCAATACAGCATAAGGAGTCATATTCACCATTAAGAATAAGAAATTCTCTTGTGCCTGTTGTGAATTTCAGTTCCAATTTTGCATGGATAATATTCTTTATTGGTATATTTATGGCAAACTCTCTACTTGCAGATATTGGTATAATTTTATTTTCAGGAGCTGTTGTTTTTCAGCTTATAACTTTGCCAGTAGAATATAATGCATCTACAAGAGCATTGAGAATGCTGAAATCCAGCGGAACTCTATATGATGATGAACTTAAGAAAGCTGAGAAAGTCCTTGATGCAGCAGCACTTACATATTTAGCAGCAGCATTTATGGCGGTGTCTCAGATTATAAGATTAATTGCTATTAAGGATAGAAGTTCAAATGACTAAAAAACAAACGGTTTGGAGATAAAATATGAATTCTAGAAAAATTATAGTTGAAATATTAAATAGCGTGTTTTACAAAGAAAGCTATTCTAATATAGAAATTAATAAACGACTGAATAATAGTTCTTTAGATACCAGAGATAGATCACTTGTTACTGAAATAGTGTATGGAACTATAAGATATAAAAAGAAAATTGATTTTATAATAAAAAATTATGTAAAGGACATAAGATTAGTAGATAAGACAATTCTAAATATTTTAAGATCTACAGTATACCAGATTTTATTTCTTACTAAAGTTCCAGATTATGCAGCAGTTAATGAAGCTGTTAATCTTGCAAAAACAGTATCAAAATCATCATCAAGATTTGTTAATGGTGTTCTTCGTAATATCTTAAGAAACAAAGATAAAAATTATTTGAGTTGTTTAAATGGCAAAAAGCTGCTTGCAGTGAAATACTCCTTCCCTAACTGGATGATTGAATTATTTATTGAACAGTATGGTATGGAAAAAACTAAAAGTATCTTAAAAAACCTTAATGAAACACCTAATATAACAGTAAGGGTAAATACACTAAAATGCAGTTATGATGATATTTTAGAAAAGCTTGAGGAAAATGGCTATGATGTTGAAGATGGAACTATATGTCCAGAAGCTATAAAAATCAATAAAGGAAGTAGTATTGAACATAATGACTTATTTAAAGGCGGCTATATTACAGTACAGGATGAAAGTGCAATGCTTACAGCACAGCTTTTAGATCTTGCTGAAAATATGAATGTAATTGATCTTTGTTCAGCACCTGGCGGTAAAGCAACTCATATTGGTGAACTTATGAATAATACAGGGAAAATAACTGCCTGTGATATATATGAACATAAGATTAAGTTAATAAATGATAACTGTTCAAGGCTCGGGATAACTGATGTTGAAGCTGTTGTCAATGATGCAGCTGTTATAAATAATAATTTTATCAATTCTGCAGATAGAGTGCTTGTTGATGTACCTTGCTCAGGTCTTGGCATAATAAGAAAGAAACCAGAAATAAAATGGAATAAAACAAAAAAAAGTCTTAATGAATTATGTACTATCCAGAGAGATATAATGGAAAATGCATGGAGATATTTAAAAAATGACGGCATAATGGTATATTCTACATGTACAATTAATAAAGATGAAAATGAAAAGAATATAGACTGGTTCTTAGAATGCCATAAGGATGCTGAGATAGAAAAAATTTTTATAGGGCAGTTAGATAATATTATTTATAACGATAATAATACTGTTACAATACTTCCTAATAAAGATATGGATGGATTCTTTTTAGCGAAGCTTAGAAAGAAGGGCAGGTGCTAAAGTGAATAATTTACTAGATTATACTTTGGAAGATTTACAAAATTGGATGAAAGAAAATAATGAGGCTAAATTCAGAGCAAAGCAGATATATGATTGGATTTACAAAAATGTTTGGAATTTTGATGATATGAGGAATATTCCGGGAAGCCTTAAAGAAAAATTAAAAGTTAATTTTAATATAAACATTCCCAAGGTAGTTGCAAAACGTGAATCCGAGAAAGATGGCACAGTTAAAAACTTATTAGAAATGAGTGATGGAAATGTAATTGAATGTGTTATAATGAAATATAAATATGGCAATTCAATCTGTGTATCTACTCAGGTAGGATGCAGGATGGGATGTAAATTCTGCGCCTCAACACTTGGTGGAAGAATTAGAAATCTAACTGCAGGAGAGATATTATCAGAAGTGCTTGTATCACAGAAATTAATAGGTGAGAGAATTTCTAATATTGTTTTGATGGGGAGTGGTGAGCCATTTGATAATTATGACAATGTAATGAAGTTTTTAGAGCTTGTTAATAGTGATAATGGACTTAATATAGGCCAGAGACATATTACATTATCAACGTGTGGTATAGTTCCTAAAATTTACGAGATGGCCGATAATGAAATGCAGATTACACTTGCTATATCATTACATGCTACTACTGATGAAAAAAGAAAGTCTATTATGCCGATAGCTAATAAATATTCAATAGCTGAGATATTAAAAGCTTGCGATTATTATGTGGAGAAGACAAAGAGAAGAATGACATTTGAATATTCACTTGTTAATGGTGTAAATGACAGTGAAAAAGATGCACATGAACTCGCAGATTTATTAAAAGGAAGACTTTGTCATGTTAATCTTATTCCAATAAATGAAATAAAAGAAAATAACTTTAAAAAGTCTCGAAAAAATAATATTGAAAGATTTGAAAAAGTATTACGAAATTATGGAATAGAAGTTACAGTAAGAAGAGAAATGGGTTCGGACATAGATGCTGCGTGTGGGCAGCTTAGGAGAAATTATATCGAGAAACATTAGTGAGAGGGGTGCAATATGGTAGGAATTTGTACTGATGCTGGTAATGTCAGAAAAGTAAATGAAGATTATGCAGATTATTATGAGAATGAATTATTCAGTATCTATGTAATTGCTGACGGTATGGGAGGACATAATGCTGGTGAAGTAGCCAGTAAACAAGCTGTAGATGATGTGATTGATTATCTGAAGGATAACTATGATAATGAATCAGATCACCAGGATATACTTAAAGATGCTATATGTGAAGCAAATTATAAAATATATGTTGATTCTTTAAAAAATGAATTGTTAAATGGTATGGGTACCACAATTACCGCCTGCTTTGTAACAAAAAATTATATACAAATTGCAAACGTAGGTGATAGCAGTTGTTTGGCTATTAAAGGAGATATAATAAAGAAAATAACTAAAGATCATTCTCTTGTTCAAGAACTACTTGATAGTGGATCTATAACAGAAATTGAAGCAAAAAATCATCCTCATAAAAATGTAATTACTCGTGCAATGGGTACTGCATCTAGTGTAAATGTAGATATTTTTAAATTAGATAAAGACGATTTTGATACTTTGATTTTATGTAGTGATGGACTTACAAATGAACTTAATAATGATGAAATATTAGAAACAGTTAAAAATTCATTAACATTAAATGAAAGTGCAGAAAAATTGATTTCACTTGCAAAGCAAAGAGGAGGAAGAGATAATATTACAGCATTGATATATGGAGGAGAGAGATAGAATGATAGGCAAGACTCTTGGGGATAGATATGAAATTATTGAAAAAGTTGGAGAAGGCGGAATGTCTTATGTTTATAAGGCAAAATGTAATAAACTTAATAGATTTGTCGCTGTAAAAGTGCTTAAGGAAGAATTCAACAACAATGCAGATATAGTTCAGAAGTTTAAGCGTGAAGCGACAGCTATAGCTAATTTGATAAATCCTAACATTGTCAATATATTAGATGTTGATAGTCAGGATAGCGTTAATTATATAGTTATGGAATATATTGATGGTAAAACATTAAAGCAGATAATAAAAGAAAATGGCAAGGTTTCTTATCAGACTGCGATAAATATTGGTTTAAAAGTAGCTAATGCACTTGATTGTGCACATAAAAATAATGTTATTCATAGAGATATTAAGCCCCAGAATATTATGGTTACAGGTGATGGGGTAGTTAAGGTGACTGACTTTGGAATAGCTAAATCGGTAGATAATGCTACTATTGCATTTACTACAAGTGTAATGGGGTCTGCGCATTATTTTTCACCAGAACAGGCAAAGGGTTCTTATGTTGATTGTAGAACAGATATATATTCTCTTGGTGTAGTAATGTATGAAATGGTCACTGGACGTGTTCCATTTGATGGAGACAGTCCTGTTAGCATTGCTGTAAAACATCTTCAGGAACAGCCAGTAGCACCTAAAAATATAAATTCTACAATTCCTATTGGCTTAAATGATTTTATATTAAAGTGCATGGAAAAGGAACCGGTTAAGAGATATCAGAACGCAAAAGAAGTAATTGTGGATTTACAGAAAATTTTACAAGACCCTAATGTGAATTTAAAGCAAAAGGAGGAAGACAATGGCTTTACAAGAGTTATGTCACCAGTTAATATTCCATCAAAAGATGAAAATGATGAAGAATTTGATCCAGATGATGATTATAGAGATAATGACGATGATTATGATGAAGAATTAAGTGATGAACAGAAGAAAAAGCAAAAGAAAAAATATATTGCTATTCTTGTTATCGCAATAATAGCTGTAGTAGGTGGAGCATCTCTACTTGGAATTACTCTTGCCAATGTTTTATCAAATAAAAATCAATCAGTATCACAGATTAAGGTGCCTTCTTTAGCAGGCAAGTCAAAAGAAGATGCAAAAAAACAGCTAGAAGATTTAGGGCTTGTTTATAGTGAAGTACTTGAAGCAAACAACGATGTAGAAGAAGGTAAAGTAATCAAGACTTATCCTGAAGAAGGTAAAGATGTTTCTAAAGATTCTACAGTTAAAGTTTTTGTAAGTAGTGGTGCGGAAAAGGTTGAAGTGCCAGATTTAAGTCGATATGATGAAAAGACAGCTAAGTCTAAATTGGATGATGCAGGTTTAAAATCTAATGTATCATATGAATTTAGCGACAAGGTTAATAAAGGAATGGTTATTGAGCAGTCAGTTTCAGCTGGAAGTAAGGTTGCTAAAGGCTCAAATGTTAATTTAATAATTAGCAAAGGACCTGAAATAATTAATTCAACAGTACCTAGTGTAATAAACATGACAATTCAGAATGCTCAGAATAGTATTAATGCTGCAAAGTTACAGATGAATGCAGTACAGGGAAAAGAAACTGATGATAAGAACTTAGATGGTAAGATTTACGAACAGGATAAGCCAGCTGGAAGTACAATAAAGCAGGGAGAAACTGTTACTGTACATTATTATAAATATGTAGAAAAAACAATTTCTACAGGCGATATAATTGGAAAAACTAGAGAACAAGCTGAAGCTTGGCTTAGAGGTCATGGTTTAATGATTGGTGGAGTAGAAAATGATAAAGGTGATCCTAGTCAGACAGTTGATAGAGTTAGTATAACTAATGCTAAAAAAGGAGATTCAATAACTATTCATTTATCAGATCCAAAGTCTACACCTAATCCAGAAGGTCCTGATAAACCTAACTAGTAAATAAAAAAGTGCTGAACTTAGTTCAGCACTTTTTTGTTAGAAAAGTCTTTGTTTTACTTGAATTATTTGTACTACTCTGGTTATTATATAATTGAAGTAAATAAATTGGAGGATATATGAAAGGTATTATATTGAAGGGCATAGGAGGTTTTTACTATGTCAGAACTGAAGATGGAGTAATTGAATGTAAAGCAAGAGGAAAGTTTAGATATGATTCTATGAAACCTATGGTTGGTGACGAAGTGGATATTGACCTTGATAAAAATAATAAAGGTTTTATAGTAAAAATTCATGAAAGAAGTTCACAACTTATAAGGCCGACAGTAGCCAATGTTACTCAGGCATATGTGGTGTTTGCAATAAAACATCCGGACATAAATTTTGATCTTCTTAATAGATTTCTTGTGCTTTGTGAGTATAATAACATTAAAGCTAAAGTCTGCTTGAATAAAGTTGATTTATGTACAGAAGAAGAAAAGAAGGAAATCAAAGATAAAATTAATGATATAGGTTATGATGTATTCTTTATTAATGCTAAAAAGAAAGAAGGGCTTGATGATCTAAACTCAGGATTAAAAGATAACATTACAGTGTTATGTGGGCCATCAGGTGTAGGTAAGTCTACTCTTATCAATGATTTTATTGGCTCTATTCATATGGAAACAGGTAATGTAAGTGAGAAGATTGGCAGAGGTAAGCATACCACAAGACATAGTGAAATAATAGAAATTAATGAAGGATATCTTGTAGATACACCTGGTTTTTCTACACTTGATATGAATTTTATTAACAAGGATGAACTTAAAAATGCTTTTCCGGAATTTGATGATTATATTGGCATGTGTAAGTTCAGGGGTTGCAATCATTATAAAGAACCAGGATGTGCAGTGAAAGAAGCTGTTGAAGATGGAAAAATAAATAAAAGCAGATATGAATTTTATATTAAGACATTTAACGAAATTCAGGATGGGGGAAATAAAAAATGGTAAAGTTATCACCGTCAATATTATCAGCAGATTTTAGAAAGCTTGAAGAACAGATAAGAAGAGTAGATAAAGCGGGAGCAGAATTCATCCATATAGATGTAATGGACGGACAGTTTGTTCCTAATATATCTTTTGGATGTCCTATTCTTAAAGCAGTAAAGGGCGTTACAGATAAAGTTTTAGATGTGCACTTAATGATTGAGGAACCAGACAGATTTATAGATGATTTTATAGCTGCAGGGGCAGATCTAATTACTATCCATTATGAAGCAGATAAGCATATAGACAGAACTATAAATTATATTAAATCAAATGGAGTAAAGGCAGGTATAGCACTTAATCCTGGAACTCCAGTAAGCGTATTAAAAAATCTTATAAACATAGTAGATATGGTATTAATAATGTCTGTAAATCCAGGGTTTGGTGGGCAGAAGTTTATTCCTTACACGATTGATAAATTAAGTGAACTAAAAGAAATGGCAGAAGAACGTAATAAGGATTTATTAATTCAAGTAGATGGAGGAGTAGGCATAGATAATGCAGCTGAAATCATTGAAGCAGGCGCAAATGTTCTTGTGGCAGGATCAGCTGTTTTTAAAGACGATAAAATTGAAGAAAACATTGCTGCTATGAAGGGTGTTTTCTAACATGAAATGTGTTGTAGTTGCAGGGGGAGCAAAACCAGGAAAGAAAACTTTTATCGATGCTGTAAAAAGAAGTGATATCTCAATAGCTGCTGATAAAGGATTAGAAGTATTTTATAAGTATAATATAATACCTGACATAATAATGGGCGATTTTGATTCAGTTGATAAAAATATACTAGATTATTTCAAGAATATAGAGAAAATTAAGTTTCCAAGCCATAAAGATGAAACTGACAGTGCGATTGCAATAGAGAAGGCAATTGAGTGCGGTGCCGATAAAATTCTATTTTTGGGTGCTACTGGAAATAGATTAGATCATCTCTTTGCAAATATAGGTCTTCTTAAATTTGCATTGGAAAAGGGTGTAAAGTGCAACATTATTGATGAAAATAACAAGATTTTTATGATAAACAAATCTACAGTATTAAACAAATCTGACTATAAGTATTTTTCGCTGCAGTCATTTAGTGATTGTGTTAGAAATTTATCCATAGTAAATGCTAAATATACACTTAATAATTATGATTTAAAGATGGGTGATGGAATTACTATTTCAAATGAATTTTTAGATAAACCTGTAGAGGTGAATTTCGATAGCGGGATTCTAATAGTTTTTTATTCTAGAGATTAAAATTATTTGGAATTTATAAGAGATTGCTGAATATAATTATAATAGAAAAAATTTTATTATAGGTTTACGAGGTGATTAATTATGAGAATTGTTGCAATTAAAGTCCCAAAGTTTTTATCAAACATTATAAAGTTGTTTTTGCGCAAGAAAAACTAGTGTACATAGATTGTGCAATAAAAAAAGTCATGCATGAAGTTAATCGTGCATGACTTTTTATACTTAAAATAGAAATATTCTATATAAGTAAAAAATGCAGTAACACTGCATTTTTTATAGAGCTCTTTCAATCTTACCTGAACGTAAGCATCTTGTACAAACGTGAACAGTTTTTGGTGTACCGTTAACGATTGCCTTTATTCTTTTTATGTTTGGAGCCCACTTTCTCTTTGATTGACGGTGAGAGTGGCTGAATTGTACTCCTGAAATAACACCTTTATTGCATATTTCGCACTTTCTTGACATTGAAAACACCTCCTTGTCTGAGAGATAAACTCTTCAATAGGACAGATAATATTTTATCATAAATATATAAATATATGCAAGTATATTTTTTAGATTTAGTAAGGTATATTTTCTATTTCAGGTATAAGTTTTGATAATAAACTTGAATAATGAATAGTAATATTATAATATATTAATATATATAATTATCAAGGAGGACTTCGATATGGTTGGATTTGAAAATGAACATGGCCAAATAACTTATTCAGAAGAAGTACTAGGAAAGATTGTTGGTTTATCAACAATGGAATGTTATGGAGTTGTAGGAATGGTTTCTAAAAATGCAACAGAAGGTCTATGGGAACTTATGAAGATTGAAAACCTAAGCAAGGGCGTTAAAATATCAATAGATAACAATAAGTTAAATATAGATTTATATGTAATGATAGAGTACGGAACAAAAATATCAGTAATTGCAAATAATATAATCCAAAAAGTAAGATATAATGTAGAAAACTATACAGGGTTAAAGGTATCTTCCATTACTGTTAACGTGCAAGCTGTAAGAGTTTAGGAGGCAAAAATAAATGAATTGTACTAAAATTAATGGCGTAGATTTTTACAACATGGTCATACATGGAAGTAATAAATTAGAAGAAAAGAGCGATTTCGTTAACGCATTGAATGTATTCCCAGTGCCAGATGGTGATACAGGAACAAATATGTCAATGACTTTTAAGTCAGCGGCTAAAGAAGTTGAAAAGAAAAAAGATGAATCTATCGCTGAAGTATCAAAAACATTAGCTAAGGGTGCTTTGATGGGAGCGAGAGGAAACTCTGGAGTTATTTTGTCACAAATTTTCAGAGGTATTTCTAAAGGATTATCAGGAAAGGATACTGCAGATGTATCAGATTTTGCATCTGCACTTAAGGAAGGATGTAATTCAGCATATAAGGCTGTAATGAGACCAACTGAAGGTACCATTCTGACAATTATTAGAGCTGCTTCAGATGCTGCGCTTGAAATAATTGAAAAAAATAGTAATGTAGATATGGTTGAGCTTCTTGATTATGTATGTAAGCAAAGCAAGATAATGCTTGATAAGACACCAGATATGTTACCAGCATTAAAGCAGGCTAAAGTTGTAGATTCAGGTGGTATGGGACTTCTAATTATCTTTCAAGGTATGCATGAAGCATTAAAAGACGGTATTAATGCTTCAATTAAGGACTTTGCTTCAAATGGTGATACTGTTTCAGCTGCTAATTCAGTTGAAAGCCACGAAATTAAATTTGGATATTGTACAGAATTTATAATTCTTGGTGATGCATCTAGAGCACTTCAGTTTAAAGCTGAAATACAAGACTTAGGTGATTCTATGATTGTAGTTGGAGATGAAGAAATTGATGTAATAAAGGTTCATATCCATACAAACGATCCTGGAGCAGTTCTTTCTAAAGCAGTTAAACTTGGAGAACTTTCTAAAATCAAGATTGATAACATGAGAGAAGAGCATAGAGAACTTCTTACTGAAAATGGTGAAGAAGAAACAGCTCCAGCTATGGAAGAAAAAGAATACTCATTTATTTCAGTTGCAATGGGTGAAGGTATAAAGAATATCTTTGAAGATTTAGGTGTTGATTACGTAATTGAAGGTGGTCAGACTATGAATCCTAGTACAGAAGATATAGTGAAATGTATAGAAAAATTAAATGCTAAACATATATTTATATTACCTAATAATAAAAACATTATTATGGCTGCAAATCAGGCTGCTGAAATTTCAGATAAAGATGTGCATGTAATTCCAACTAAGTCAATTCCTCAGGGAGTAACATGTGTAACAATGTTTAATCCTGAAGCTGGAATCGATGAAAATTTAGAAAACCTAAATAGTTCTATTGAAATGGTTAAATCGTCATCAGTAACTTACGCTGTAAGAGATACAGAAATAAATGGCATAGAAATAAAAGCTGATGATATCTTAGGGCTAGAAGAAAACAAGATTAAACATGTAGGAAAAGATAAATTTAGTGTTGCATTACAGCTTATAGAAGATATGGTTGACGAAGACAGTGAACTTATCACTATATTCTATGGTGAAGACTGTGATGAAAATGAAGTTAATGAATTCACTAAGACTATAGAAGAAAAGTATGAGGATTTAGATGTTCAGTGTTATGCTGGAAAACAACCATTATACTATTTCATATTGTCAGTAGAGTAAAAAAAGCGACTTAGTCGCTTTTTTCTTTAAATTAATGGAGAAAAATTATGAATCTATATGATGATGTTAAATTTATAAAGGGTGTGGGACCCAAGTTTGAAGAAAAACTAAATAAATGCGGTATATTTAATGCGCTAGATTTGCTTTTATATTTTCCAAGGGATTATGATTATATTGAAGATAATATGAGCATTGAAAGTATCGATGAAAATGAAAAAATAATTCTTACCTGTAGAGTCTGTGGTATTGGCAAAACTTATAGAACTAATACCAGAAAGTTATTATCGCAGATTATTTTTACATATAATGATGTTACAGTTGTAGGAAAATGGTTTAATAGTCCATATGTTGTCAAGTCATTTAAGGATAATGAAACATATAATCTTTTGGGAAAGTTTAAAAGGATAGGAAACAGAATTGAAGTTATTAATCCTCAGATTGTTAATAAAGAATGTGTTACCAGAAATATCGTGCCTATTTACCCTTTAAAGGGAGATTTGACAAGTAAGTCTATATCAAAAATTATAAATAATGTATTTAATGAGATTTCTATTGAAGAAAATCTTCCTGCTAAAATTCTTAAAAAGTATAATTTGTGCAGTCTTGAAGATGCCATTAAGGAAATACATTTTCCAAGCTCAAAAGTATCTCTTCAGAGATCAATACAGAGATTGAAGTTTCAGGAACTATTTAATTATTCAATGAAGCTTCTTATATTAAAAGATAAATTTAAGCATAATAATTCTGGAATAGCATTTAAGATTAGTGATGAACTAGCTCTGCTTAAGGAAAAGCTGCCGTTTACACTTACAAAGGCACAAAGTAAAGTTGTAAGGGAAATATTAATTGATGAGAAAAAGCATGTGCCTATGAACCGACTTGTTCAGGGTGATGTTGGAAGCGGTAAAACCATTGTTGCGATTATTGCCATGTTTAATGTTTATAAAAATGGTTATCAATCTGTTATGATGGCACCGACTGAAATACTTGCGATGCAGCATTACGAAGAAGTCAAGAAAATTTTGTCTCCATTTGATGTGGATATTGAACTTCTTACTGGTAGTACCAGTGCAAAAGAAAAAAAACGCATCAAAGAAAAAATTAGGCTAGATATGCCTGTAATTGTAGTGGGTACACATGCGGTTATTCAGGAGGATGTTGTATTTGGAAAGCTTGGTATGGCTGTTACAGATGAACAGCATAGGTTTGGTGTGCAGCAGCGTAACAGGATAACAAGCAGTAATAATAAGGCTGATGTTCTTGTTATGACAGCAACTCCGATTCCAAGAACGCTGGCGTTGTATCTTTATTCAGATCTTGATATATCAATAATAGATGAATTGCCGCCAGGAAGAAAGCGAATAATAACTGAGTATTTTAGAGAGCAGTCTCGAGATGATGCTTATAAAAAAGTGCACAGTGAACTTCAGGGTGGAAGACAGGCTTACATAGTTTGTCCGTTAATTGAAGAAGATACTGATAAAAAGCTTAATTCTGTGGAAAGTTTATATAATGAATTGTCTCAGGGAATATTAAGCAATTTTAAAGTTGAAATAATGCATGGAAAGTTAAAGCCTAAAGAAAAAGATGAAATAATTACAAGGTTTAAAAATAAGGAAATTGATGTGCTTATTTCTACTACAGTTATCGAAGTTGGAGTTAATGTTCCTAATGCATCATGTATGGTTATTGAAAATTCAGAAAGATTCGGTCTTGCACAGTTACATCAGCTTAGAGGAAGAGTCGGCAGAGGTAAATATCAGTCATACTGTTTTCTTATAGCTAATATTAAATCAAAGACTACACAAAGACGTATGGAAATAATGACTGAAAGTACAGATGGTTTTTATATATCTGAACAGGACTTCAAACTTAGAGGTACCGGTGAAATGTTTGGCTTTAGGCAGCATGGAGATAGTGGACTGCTTCTGGCAGATTTTATAGAGGATATTGATATATTAAAAGCTGCATTTAAGGAAGCCGGAGTGCTTTTAAGTAGTGAAGCTGAAGAAATAAAAAAATTATGTATGAGTCTGGAGAAAAGCTTGGTAAAGAGTAGCAGATTCATATGCTTTAATTAAATTACAACTATCAGGAGGAAATATAGTATGAGAATAATTGCAGGAAAAGCAAGAGGAAGAAAGATTTTATCACCAGCAACAAATGAAACAAGACCTACTTTAGACAGAGTAAAGGAAGCTATGTTTAATATTATACAGATGTATGTACCTGATGCTACTGTTATTGATGTGTTTTCAGGTACAGGAAGTTTGGCTCTTGAGGCTGCAAGTAGAGGAGCTAAAGAATGTTATCTTGTTGATAAGAGTCCAGTGACTTTCCCTATATTAAAACAGAATGTTGAAAACCTAAAATTCGATGATTTCTGCACACCATTAAATATGGATGCTTATGCAGCTTTGGAATATGTATGGAAATTAGGAAAAGTTTTTGATATAATCTTTGTTGACCCGCCATATATGAAAAATCTTATTCCAAGAGCAGTTGAAATTGTAGATGAAAAGAAACTTTTGAAAAAAGATGGTATAATAGTAACTAAAATTGATAGTAGAGAAGATATTTACTATGGAACTGAAAATATAGTTCTTACTGATAAGAGAAAGTACGGCCTTACTACTGTCTGTTTTTATAAATTAAAGGAGGATTAAAATGAAAATAGCTGTTTATCCAGGTAGTTTTGATCCCATTACAAAAGGACATTTGGATATAATTGAAAGAGGCGCTAAGATTTTTGACAAGCTTATAGTAGCTGTTCTTGTTAATGTTGATAAAAATGGTTTGTTTGATTACGCTGAACGAGTAAATCTTATTAAGAAAGCAACTATGTATCTAGATAATGTAGAAGTAGAGTGTTTTAGAGGATTGCTTGTAGATTTTATGAAAGAGAAACACTCAAATGTAATCTTAAAAGGTTTGAGAGCGATGTCTGATTTTGAATATGAGTTTCAGATGGCATTAATGAATAAAAATCTTAATTCTGAAATAGAAACATTTTTCATGATGACTAATGCAGAATATTCATTTCTAAGTTCATCTGCTGTAAAGCAGGTGGCTAAATTTGGGGGATGTATTGATGGACTTGTGCCCGAGAGCATAAAGTCTATAGTTGTAGAAAAAATACAGGAGGGAGATGTTAAGCATGTGTAGTGCTGATAAGGCTAATATAATTGAACTTTTAGAATATCTTCAAGATATAATAGAAGATGCCGCTAAAGTTCCTATAACAGGCAAAGTTATTGTTGATAAAAAAGAAATTATTGAAATCATTGAACAAATTACAAATTACCTTCCTGATGAATTTAAAAAGGCTCAGTGGGTAATGAGTGAGAAAGATAGAATTTTATCTGAAGCTAAAAAAGAAAATGAGAACATCAGGGCTCAGACAATGGATTTGATGAAAAAGCAGATAGAAAATCATGATATTGTAAAGGAAGCACAGCTGAAAGCACAAGATATTCTTTCACTTGCTCAAAGGGAAGCAAAAGAAATGAGACTTGGTGCTAGAGATTATGCTGATGAAGTGTTGTCTCAACTTGAAAGAGAAATCAATGAAACAACAAACACAGCATTAGAAAAAATAAAACTGGATGTGGAAGAGATGGCTTCAAAGTTTACTGAAGACATGAACAAAACATCCAGCACAATAAGATCTAATGTTAAAGAATTAAGAGACATGAAATAAATTGTATATTATCACTAAAGCTGCTATTAAAATAAATGCAATAGTCTCCATACTTATATATGTTATTATGTATGAAGAGGAGCTAAATGTAGCAGCTTTTATTGGTAATATAAGAAATAAAGTTAATGATATAATAGCAGCTAGAACACCTTGAAGAAGTTTTAATATAATATATTTTTTTAGGTTGATGTTGTATTTGTATAAAAATGCGTTTACCTGTGCAACTACTGATAAGCTTCCAAAGGAACATAAGAAGCTTATTATACAAACTTTTATAGGCAAAGACATAGTTGATGCGCTGATTATGTTACAACCATTTGTTAAATCCAGCATACCTATAATAGTTCCATATATATTTTCAGTGTTTTTGAAGTGAACTGAAAGATTAGATACTATCATGTTTGTTAATACGTTATATTTTATTATACTCATAATTATTGAAAATATTATTACATATCCTCCTATAAGCAGAATACCGGTTATTCCATCTGTAACTGCATCTTTTAAAATATTACCAAATGTTCTATATTTATTATCATCTGTATTAGGAACTTGTGACTTGTCTAATATCTCTTTTCTTGTTAGTACCCCTATAATAAATGCTGATACATAGCAGCTTAACATTATGATCATACCTAAATATTTGTTTCCAAGCATTGTGGCACCAAGTGCACCTATAGTAAAGATTGGACCAGAATTTGATGCTATGTTTAGTAGCCTCTGAAATTCATCCTTATCAATATAACCTTTTTCATATAATTCTGAACTATATTTTGCACCTATAGGATAGCCACAGAATACACTTGCTACAATTGCAAATGTTGAGTTTTTTGAAATCCCTAAGGGTCTGCATAATACAGGACCTAATATTTTTGAATATATCTCTATGCCGCCATAAGCAATTAAAATATTACAGATAACCATGAATGGAAATATTGTCGGGAAAATAGCACTTAGAAATAACTTGGCGCCTTCTATTGCATATTTCATACAGCTTTGCGGAGTTATTATGAAATATAATATTATCAATGATAACAACGTTGTGATTACTGCATTTTTAGTGATTTTTAATTGTTTAAATAAGATTATTAATAGTAGAATTATTAATGCAGACAAAAAAATAATACTATACATGAATCAGCCCCCTTGGAATTTAATATATAGTATTTATATTTTTTTAGTTGTAAAAATATTATTATTATTTTACAATAACAGGTTTTTTTAAATAATCTGAACCATATTTGATGCTGTTTGTAAGAAGTGAATATAAATTGGTAGAGTTTATATCAATCTGCAGCATTGGATCAATATCATTTTTAGGCATTTTAGTTATTAGAGTGCAGTTAGACTTTTCCTTAATCATCTTAAGTATCTTCTGCCCTGTTTCATTGAAACCTAAAACTCGTATATATTTTGGTGATGTCTTTCTTAAAGACATAATATCGTAATTCTCAAAACCAAGATAAATCTGGCAGAGTATTCTTGAAACTCTTGTCAGTGTATAACGCTTACTCTTGATATTAAAAAGCAGTTCATTATATGAGGAAGCTTTTCTTATCTCGTTTAATATCTTATAGTCCAGTCCTTCTGATATATCAGGAATCCTGCTAATAAGGCTGCTATCTGAAAGAAGCTTATATTTTATATACTTAAACATATCCTCTACATCAGGTATTTGTATGCCAGCTGATAAAGACTGTTCTAACACATTGTAAGATGCTTCTGGCATCAAAGATATGCATTTTTCATATCTGTCTTCTTTAATCAAATTCCTTATAGAAGTTGCACTTGCAAGACTTGTTAATGCTTTACTGTCATTATAGCCTGATCCTGTTCTTTTTATTGTGCATGGCTTAATGCTGCTATTTATAACTTTCAAGCTCTTGCAGTACTCAATGCCAAGTATATTGTTTGGTGATGTTATGTAGCTTATTATATCTTCTGCATTTTTATCGTTTTTTAATAAATCGTATAAAGCTTTCTCTCTTGCTTTAGGAAATGATAATCCTTCTTTAAGGTTGGCTCTTAGTTGTTCTTTAAATTCGGAGCTTTCATTAACAAGTATGTGGGCAATTGAATTTAAAGTGTTTATATTTCCACTTTCGCTTCCAAAACAAATGTTGTCAATTACGCCTGTAGAATTAAGAATAGATACAGCTCCAAAGCTGAAAAATTCTGCTGATGATACTGCATAAACTGAAGGCAGTTCAATTACAAGGTCAACGCCGTTTAATAAAGCCATCTTTGCTCTTGACCATTTATCAAGTACTGCGGGTAAACCCCTCTGTACGAAATTACCACTCATTACGCAGACAACGGCATCAGATTCCAGTTGATTTTTTATACTATTTAGATGAAACAGATGTCCATTGTGAAATGGATTATACTCTGTAATAATACCTGTAATTTTCATTGTTATCTCCTTTATAATATCTGATTCTATAGTATCATGATTTGAGTCTCTTTTTAGAATCTATTTATTAAACTTTTTATAATATAGCTATTATTATATCAAATTTTAATGATATTTAAATAAATTAATATATATAATTAAAATAGTTATGTTTTTTGCAAAAATACTGAAACCTCTTTTTGATTTTTTATCTTGAACTGATAGCAATGCAAGTAGTATAGTATATTATGTAAGCGTTTTATTTGCTGTAAGGAATGAAAGGAGAACTTTATAATGAAGATAATGGATAAAATCTATGAAGTTGCGAAGCAGAATAAGCAAAGAATTGTTTTGCCTGAAGGAGAAGAAGAAAGAAATATAATTGCTGCTAAGAAGATTCATGATGAAGGAATAGCAACAATTATAATGATTGGAGATAAACAGAAAATAAAGTCAAAGTCACAGGAATTAGGGGTAGACCTTACTGGTATTGATATAATAAATCCCATAGAATCTGATAACTTAAATAAGTATATAGATGAATTTTATGAATTGAGAAAAAAGAAGGGAATGACTAGAGAAAAGGCTGAAATAATTGTAAAGGATCCATTATATTTTGGAACTATGATGGTTAAACTAGATGATGCAGAAGGTATGGTTTCAGGAGCTATACATACAACGGGAGATTTATTAAGACCAGGGCTTCAGATAATTAAGACAGCACCTGGAGTATCAGTTGTTTCAAGCTTCTTTATTATGCAGGTTCCAGGAAGCAAGTATGGTGAAGAGGGAATGCTTTTATTTTCAGACTGTGCTGTTAATCCAAATCCAAATTCAGATCAGCTTGCTGCAATAGCTATTGCTACAGCAGATACAGCTAAGGAATTATGTAATTTAGATCCAAAGGTTGCAATGCTTTCATTCTCAACAAAGGGTAGCGCAGATCATGAATTTGTTGATAAGGTTAGAAGTGCCACTGAAAAAGCACATGAATTAAGACCTGATCTTGATATAGAGGGAGAATTACAGCTTGATGCTGCTATAGTTCAAAATGTGGCAGACTTAAAAGCACCAGGAAGTAAAGTAGCAGGAAAAGCAAATGTTCTTGTATTTCCAGACTTGCAGTCAGGAAATATTGGCTATAAATTAGTTCAAAGATTTGCAAATGCAGAAGCAATAGGTCCTATCTGCCAGGGATTTGCAAAACCGATTAACGATTTATCAAGGGGGTGTAGTATAGAAGATATAGTTAATGTTGTGGCAATTACATCAGTACAAGCAATAATAAAAAAAGAATATAGGAGGTATTGACAATGAATATATTGGTTATTAATTGTGGAAGTTCTTCACTAAAGTATCAGCTTATTAATATGGAAAGCAAACAAGCCCTTGCTGTAGGTTTAGCCGAAAGAATAGGTATAGATGGCGCTTTAACACAAAAAGTCGAAGGACGAGAAAAGTATGTAGCTAGTCCGGTTATGAAGAATCATGACGATGCTATGAAAATAGTTCTTGAAGCGCTTATTGATAAGGAGCATGGTGTTATAAAGTCAATGGATGAAATTGGAGCAGTAGGACATAGAGTTGTTCATGGAGGAGAAAGGTATTCAAATTCTGTGCTTATTGATGATGATGTTATGAAATATCTTAATGAGTGTGTAAAACTCGCACCGCTTCACAATCCACCCAATATTATAGGAATAAAAGCTTGTAAGCAGTTTATGCCTAATACACCTATGGTTGCAGTATTTGACACAGCATTTCATCAGACAATGCCAGAAAAAGCATTTCTTTATGGAATACCTTACGAGCTATATCAAAAAGATCATATAAGAAGATATGGTTTCCACGGAACATCACATAAGTATGTATCAAAAATTGCAGCTGAATGCATGCATAAGAATATTAAAGACTTAAAGATTATTACTTGTCATCTTGGTAATGGTGGCAGTGTAAGTGCTATAAAGAATGGTAAATCAGTAGATACATCTATGGGATTCACACCACTTGAAGGTATAATAATGGGCACAAGATCAGGAAACCTTGATCCCGCAATTGTAACTTATTTAATTGAAGAACTTGGTTATACTGCAGAAGAAGTTAATGAACTTCTTAACAAAAAATCTGGAATCTTAGGATTAAGTGGAATTAGTAGTGATTTTAGAGATATAAGAGCTGCTGCGGCAGAAGGAAATCATCAAGCACAGCTTTCCTTAGATGTATATTATTATTCAATTAAAAAATATATTGGAGCATATTTTGCCATAATGGGTGGACTTGATTGTCTTGTATTTACTGCTGGAATAGGAGAAAATGCTTATGAAACAAGAGAAGGAATCTGTGAAGGACTTGAATGTCTTGGGATTAAGATTGATCTTGTAAAGGATAAAGTAAGAGGAGTTTTAGCAGAGGTAAGTGCTGATGATTCAAAAGTTAAAATATTCGCAATACCTACTAATGAAGAGTTAATGATAGCCGAGGAAACTTTAGAGATATTGTCAAAATAAAAAAATCTTGACTTTTAAATTGTGACTTTATATAATTGTTATTGTTGTTATAAGAAATAATATGTCAAGGAGTGTGGAGTGCTTAATAATATTAAGCATAAGTTTATGATTTTAGATTTTACAGATATTATTAATAAAACAAAACATGAAAAACATATTGAGTTTTTAATCGAAAATCTTGAAGATGTTGTCTTTGATGGTGATAATATTATTTTTGAGGGACCTGTTAAGGTTAATGGAACTGCATCTATAGTAGATGATATTATTTCTTTAAATGTTAATGTTAAGGCTAACCTTAAATTGACATGTTCAAGATGCCTTGAAACTTACATGCATTTAGTTGATATTGATATGCATGAGAAGTTTACAAATAATAGATCTATAGAGGATGAAGAAATCATTCCTCTTGATGGTGGTAAAATAGATATCACTGAAATTGTTGTCGATAGTATATTGTCAGCATTACCAATTAAGAAGCTTTGCAGTGAAAACTGTAAAGGTCTTTGTCAACACTGTGGAACTAATCTAAATAGAAGTACTTGTGACTGTAACAAGGATGATATTGATATCAGAATGTTGAAGTTGAAAGATCTATTTGGAAATTAAGGAGGTGTAACAATGCCACAAGCAAGAAAAAGTAGTAAAGCTAGAAGAGATGCTAGAAGAGCTCAGAATTCTAAGGTTAGCATGCCTGGAATAGTAGAATGCCCACAATGTCATGAAGAAAAACTTGCGCACAGAGTATGCAAGAACTGTGGATATTATAACGGTAAAGAAGTAGTTGCTTCTGCAGAATAAAAGAAAGTCTTATGACTTTCTTTTATTTTTATATATAAAAATAAAAGGGAGTAAAAATATGAGAATAGTAATTGATGGAATGGGAGGAGATAACGCACCTATGGCCCCAGTAGCAGGTAGCGTTGAAGCCCTAAAAATATATAATGATCTTGAGATTTGCTTAACAGGACCTGAAGATAAAATAAATGAAGAACTTAGTAAATATGATTTTGATAAATCAAGGATAAAAGTTTTAAATACTACTGAAGTTATATCTACTAATGAGCATCCTGTGAAAGCTCTTAGAAGAAAAAAAGACTCTTCATTAGTTGTTGCACTAAACCTGGTTAAGAACAAAGAATATGATGCTGTAATTTCGGCAGGCAGTACAGGAGCATTTTTAGCCGGATGTACGCTTATTGTAGGTAGAATAAAGGGAATCGAAAGACCAGCACTTGGACCTATCATGCCAGGAAAGAATGGACCATTTATGGTTATTGATTCTGGAGCTAACGTAGATTGTAAACCTAATTATCTTTTACAATTTGGTAAGATGGGAAAAGTATACTGCGAAACTATCTTAAACGAAAAAAATCCTAAAGTTGGTTTGATAAATATTGGTGAAGAAGAAGCTAAAGGTAATGAACTTACTAAAACTGCATATGTACTTCTAAAAGAAAATGAAGCAAATTTCTGTGGGAATGTTGAGCCAAGAGATATTCCAAATGGAGATGTACAGGTTTTAGTCTGTGATGGATTTGTAGGAAACACTGTTTTAAAGATGTATGAAGGTGTTGCATCTACGTTGCTATCAACTTTGAAAGAAGAGATTATGTCTACAAAGCGAGGAATGATTGGAGGTTTAATGATTAAACCTGCAGTTAAAGGTATGAAAAAGAGATTTGATTATAAGGAATATGGTGGTGCACCTTTCCTTGGTGTTGATGGCATATGCGTTAAAGCACATGGAAGTTCTGATATGAAGGCATTTAAAAATGCTATCAGACAGGCAGTTACTCTTAAAGAAAATAATACAATACAAAAAATTAAAGAAGAATTTGAAAATTGTGATTAATAATATATGACCTATATTGACTATATTGTAAATATATAATATTATCTAATTAAATTAGTGATTTTTGGAGGTGACATAAAATGTTTGAGAAAATTAGAGCTATCATAGCTGATAAACTAAGTGTAAATGAAGATGAAATTACAATGGAAACAGCATTCATAGATGATTTAAATGCAGATTCATTAGATATAGTTGAACTTATTATGGCTTTAGAAGATGAACTTGATATGGAAATAGCTGATGAAGATGCTGAAAAATTTGTTACTGTTGGCGATGTAGTAGAATATATAAAGGAACATAAAGGCGAATAGAGTTATATCCCGCTTAGGGCGGGATTTTATTTTAGAATTAAGTTTATTCTTGAATTTACTTTATGGCAAATTGAAGAATAAACCTTAAGGAGTTGAAGGTTTTGTATAAAGTAAATATTAAAAAGGCAGAAGAGAGGATAGGCATAGTCTTTGATAACAAGGACCTGCTTGAAACAGCACTTACGCACAGCTCTTATGCAAACCAATTTAAAAATGTAGAATATAATGAAAGACTAGAATTTTTAGGGGATGCTGTGCTTCAGCTTAGCATTACGCAATATTTATACAATCATTATAAAGATAAGAGTGAAGGTGAGCTTACTCGTAACAGATCTTTAATTGTATGTGAAAATTCTCTTTTAGAAGTTTCTAAGAAATTAGGATTTGGTGAGCTTATAAGACTTAGCAAAGGAGAAGAACTTACTGGTGGAAGAGAAAGAACTTCTATTCAGGCTGACAGTGTAGAAGCTGTTATAGCAGCGATATACTTAGACAAGGGAATAAAGGTAGCTAACGATTTTATTCTTGATAAATTTTCTGAAATAATAGAAAAAGCATTAAACAATATGATTGTTTTAGATTTTAAGACAAAACTACAGGAAATACTTCAAAAAAATGGCGAAGTTGAAATTGAATACGAACTTGTAAAGTTTGAAGGACCACCACATAGAAGAAAGTTCTATACTAATGTTTTAGTGGATGGAAATATTAAAGGACAAGGAGAAGGTTATAGCAAGAAAGAAGCTGAGCAGAACGCTGCTAAAAATGCGCTTATTGCTATAAATGAGTATCATGAGTAAAAATTATTATATTATACCGATATTTGTGCCTCAGGAAGGCTGTCCTCATAAGTGTGTATTCTGTAATCAAGATAAGATTACAGCTAGTGAGGATAATGTTGATGCATCTTTTGTAAGAGAAACAATTGATAGTTATCTTGAAACAATAAAAAGATTAGGAAGTACAATTGAAGTATCATTCTTTGGGGGCACATTTACAGGAATTCCTGTAAGTAAGCAGAATGAACTGCTTACAGTAGCTAAAGAATATAAAGACAAAGGTTTTATTGATAAGATTAGAATGTCTACAAGACCTGACTATATTGATGATGGCATTCTTTCAAATCTCAAAAGATTTGATGTTGATATAATAGAGCTAGGAGTACAGTCTTTGGATAAAGATGTGCTTAAAATGTCAGGCAGAGGCCATTCTGAAGAAGATGTAAGAAAAGCTTCTGAACTTATAAAAAGTTATGGTATCACATTAGGGCACCAGATAATGTTAGGCCTTCCTGCAGACACTTTTGATAAGGATATAGATACAGTAAGAAAATCTATCGAAATGAAGCCGGAAATATGCAGAATTTATCCTGCCCTTGTAATTCGTGATACACCTATGGCAAAGATGTTTGAAATGGGTATTTATAAGCCATATACATTAGAAGAAGCAATACATATTTCAAAAATAATATATAAGATGTATTGTGATAATAATGTTGATGTTATAAGAATTGGTCTTCAGCCTACAGAAAACATTAATACTGACGGAGATGTCATAGCAGGGCCGTTTCATCCTGCATTTAGAGAACTTGTTGATTCTTCAATATTAAATGATGGTATCATGAGGATAGCAGCAGAAAATGACGGTGATATAGAGTTGACTGTTAATAATCGTACAATATCGAAATTGTATTCTGATAAGAAAAAATATTTTAGTAAAGTTAAGAACAAATTGGGAAAGCGTCTTAAGTCTGTCACTATAGATAATAGTATGAAAGCTAATACTATTGCAGTTAAGACTGCTGATAAAACTGAATATATAAAATGTTAATTAAGTGCAGTGCGTATTGAGATATATAAAAACGCACTGCATTTTTATAACAATTATAGCTTTGTTCAATCAATATATCCTTGTTGAACTTTTATATTTTTTACTATAAAATAAGAAAAGAACAGGAGTGATTTGATGAAAAAGAAAACAAGAGAAAAGATGATTAGGGTATTAGTGATTATACTTGCAATAATGATAATTGCAGGATTATTACCAACCATTTTTTTATAATATAGTTAGGATTGGTGTGAATGTTTTTAAAGTCAATAGAAATTAGGGGGTTCAAGTCTTTTGCTGATAAAACTAAACTTGATTTTAGAAAAGGTATTACAGCAGTAGTTGGACCCAATGGAAGTGGAAAAAGTAATATATCGGACGCTGTAAGATGGGTGCTTGGCGAACAGAGTGCACGAACTCTTCGTGGAGGCAAAATGGATGATGTTATTTTTGCTGGAACTCAGTTTAGAAAGCCTGTTGGGCTTGCCCAGGTATCGTTATTCTTGGACAATAGTGATGGAGGACTTCCTATAGAATATAGTGAAGTTGTAGTTACAAGACGTATCTATCGTTCAGGTGAGAGTGAATACTTAATAAATAATAGACAGTGTAGATTGAAAGATATAGTAGGCCTGTTCATGGATACAGGTATCGGTAAAGAAGGTTACTCATTAATCGGGCAGGGTAAGATAGATGCGATTCTTAATGGAAAGCCTGAAGATAGAAGAGCTCTTTTAGAAGAAGCTTCAGGTATCGTGAAATATAAGGCTCGTAAGGAAGAATCAGAGAAAAAACTTGATTCAACAAATCAGAACTTAGTGAGAATTGATGATATTTTATCAACATATGAAGATAGAATAGAACCATTAAGGATAGAAAGTGAGAAAGCTGATCAATTTATAAAATTATCGAAAGAACTTAAGAGCAATGAAATAACATTATTAATTAATAATATAGAAAAGTTCAATGATGATATAAATAAAATAAACAGTGAACTTAAATCTTTAACTGATTCTGAAGTTTCTTGTAGAACTGAATATGAGAATTCTAAAAATGCAATTGAAGAAATAAACAAGAAGATTGAAGAACTAGATTCTACTGATTTAGAGCAGAGAAGAGATTTTTATAAGTGCAAGGAAGAAAAATCTGCACTAGAAGCTGAAATTAATGTTTTAAATGAAAGACTTAATAATATAGATGATATTATTAATAAAAGCAGGTATGATAAAGAAACAGCAGCTAAAGATATTCAAAAGCTTAATGAACTAAAAATTAAATCTGAGAATGATTATAATATAAAGAAAGCTGATATTGAGCATATAGAATTAAAGGTAAATGAAATCAATGAGAGGATTAAGATTATTAACCAGTCTGTGAACAGTTGTGAAAGTGAACAGTCTTCAGCTAAGAAAAAGCAGATTGAATTATTAAAGGAATATTCAGATAAGAATAATGATATTAATTTAAAAGAAGAACAAATAAAGAATTTAAAATCTTCTGCTCAGCAGCTAGGTTTAAATGAAGAGAATTCTAAAAATTTAATTAGTATTAATTATTCAACAAAATTAAAACTTAAAGAACAATCAGAAGAGTTGAAGAAGCAGAATGATACACTGGAGGATAAAGTCAAAGAACTTAAAAAAAATATGGCTGTCATTAATTCTTCTATCACAAGAAACGAAGAAAAGTTTAGAAGATTATCTAATGAGAAGAACAGTGTTCAGGCGAATAAAGATGTTTTATCAAGGTTAGAAAAACAATATGAAGGTTATAATAAATCAGTTAAAAATCTTTTTGAATATATAAATAATAATAATATCAATATTAAAAGCGATTCTTGTGCGGTTTTAGGAGAAGTAATCAATGTTGAAAAGAAATATGAACTTGCAATCGAAATAGCTCTTGGCGGAGCAATATCGAATATTATCACTGATAATGATGTTACTGCTCAGAAGCTTATTGCACTGTTAAAAAACGAAAAACTTGGAAGAGCTACTTTTCTGCCTTTAAATATTATTAAGGGAAGAAGGGCTGAAATTGCATCTTCTGTGTTAAATATGGATGGATTTATTGGTATTGCCAGTGATCTTGTAAAAAAAGATAAAAAATACAATAATGCTATTGATTATACATTAGGCAGGGTTCTTGTTTCTGCAAATATGGAATGTGCACTGAAGATTGCTAAGGTTTTAAACTATTCATTTAAGATAGTTACTATTGATGGACAGATTGTCAATCCAGGTGGAGCACTAACAGGAGGTTCTATATATAATAAACATACAAGCATTATTACAAGAAAACGAGAAATTGAAGAACTTGAAAAAAAAGAAGTAGAAATAGATATTAAGCTGAAATCTATGTCTGAGGAAATATCTAAATTGAAAAAAGAAATACAGGAAAAAGATGAAGCTTTTATTGAATGTAAAGAAGAAATCAATGTAAATCTTATAGATATTAGTAGACTAGATAATGAAATATCAAATTTAAGTAGAGAAGCTGCTAAGCTTCAGAATGAACTTAATTTAAGTTCAAAGAAAACTGAAGAAACAAATGCACAAATTTCAAATATGATAGCTGCTAAAGAACAGAGAATAGAAGAACTTAAAAATATAAAGAAGAGTTCGGAAGATAATGATAAACTTATTGCCATTTTAGAAGATAAGAGAACAAGTCTTTACAATGAACTTAATGAATTAAATGAAAGTTTTACAAATGAAAAGATAAAAAAAGCATCTGCTCAAGAACTTGTAAACAGCTATAGTGCAGAGTTAACTAGATTAACTAATGAAATAGA
This sequence comes from Inconstantimicrobium porci, assembly GCF_009696465.1. GTDB lineage: Bacteria > Bacillota > Clostridia > Clostridiales > Clostridiaceae > Inconstantimicrobium > Inconstantimicrobium porci. The sequence continues at coordinate 304,862 of NZ_VULX01000001.1, forward strand.
AAAAAGTAAAAACAATATTATAACATTTGATGAAGAAATGAAGAAAAATATTAACAATAAAACTTTATGGAAAGAAAAAATAGAAGAAAATAATAAGAAAATAGAAACAGCATCTAAAGACATAAAAGATATGGAACTTAAGCTTAGCAGTAGAGAAGTTGAAAGGGAAAAAATTAAGGAGCAGTATAAGTATAAAAACTCTTTAATGGAATCCAAGTTCCTTGAAATGAAAAATCTCCAGGAGAAAATTCATAAAATAGATATAAATAAAGCTAGAAAAGAGCAAGAAAATAAAGCACTTCTTGTACAGCTTAACGAAGACTATGAAATGACATATGCTGAAGCAGTTGAAACTATTGACAGAACAGTGGACATCGAAAAAGTTGTTGCTATAATTAGTAGTTTGAAAAAGAAAATTCATGTTTTAGGTACTGTAAATGTTGCTGCAATTGAAGAATATAAAGACTTAATGGAGAAATATACTTTTATGTCTGAACAGAGAGAAGACCTTACTAAAACTAAGGACGAACTTACTGCAGTAATAGAACAGCTTACAGAAAAGATGAAGGAAATCTTTGTTGAGAATTTTAAAATTTTAAATAAGTACTTCAATGAAACATTTAGAGAATTATTTAAGGGCGGAAGTGCAGAATTAAAACTTGCCAGTGATGATGCTTTAACTTCAAGTATAGAAATAAATGTTGAACCTCCAGGTAAAAAAGTACAAAATATTAACCTTATGTCAGGTGGTGAAAAAGTTCTTTCAGCTATAGCTCTTGTTTTTGCAATCTTAAAGATGAAGCCTACACCTTTCTGTATACTGGATGAAATAGAGGCAGCTCTTGATGATGCAAATGTTGATAGATATGCTGATTTCTTAAAGCAATTTTCTGATAATGTACAATTTATTGTAATAACACACAGAAAAGGTACTATGGAAGCAGCTGATATAATGTATGGTGTAACTATGCAGGAAAAAGGTATTTCTAAAGTAGTATCAGTAGATTTAAATAAATAATAATTATTAGTAGGAGGATTGTATGTTTGGAGGATTATTTGACAAATTAAAAAGTGGTCTTAGTAAGACAAAAGAAACATTTACTGACAAAATAACTGAGGTATTAAATTTATCTGTAACCATTGATGAGGATATGTATGAAGAACTTGAGGAAATCTTAATAACTTCAGATATAGGCATGGATACAACAATGAAAATTATTGACAACCTTAAGAAGAAAATAAAGGATGATAAGATTAAAGATCCGGCTGATGTTAAGCCTTGTCTTAAAGAAGTGATAAAAGAAATTCTATTAAATGGAACAACTGAAAGTAATGATAAGAAAAAGGTAATGTTAATTATTGGTGTTAACGGTGTTGGGAAGACAACATCAATTGGTAAGCTAGCTTCAAAAAACAAGAATGATGGAAAGAAAGTAATCTTAGCTGCTGCAGATACATTCAGAGCTGCTGCAATAGATCAGCTTGAAATATGGAGCAACAGAGCAGGTGTAGATTTAATAAAGCATCAGGAGGGATCAGATCCAGCAGCAGTAGTATTTGATGCTGTTCAGGCATCAAAATCTAGAAATGCAGATCTTTTGATATGTGACACTGCAGGAAGACTCCATAATAAAAAGAATCTGATGAATGAGCTATCAAAGATAGACAGAGTAATTAAAAGAGAATACGATGATTCTGAAATCGAAACTCTGTTGGTGCTTGATGGAACAACAGGACAGAATGCAGTTGTTCAAGCTAAACAGTTTATGGAAGCATGTAAAATAGATGGTATTATATTAACAAAACTGGATGGTACAGCTAAAGGCGGAGTAGTAATTTCTATAAAGGATACATTAAATATTCCGGTACGTTATATAGGCGTTGGAGAAGGTATTGATGACCTTCAGGAATTTGATGCTCAGTCATATGTGGAAGCCTTATTTTAAATAATATAAGTGTTAAGTAAAAATACTTGACACTTATATTATTATCTGATATTATACTATCTGTGAGTTGGTGATTTATTTGGAAGATAGATTTGAAATTTCAGAGTTGATGGATTTTTATGCACCATTGCTTACTGAAAAACAATTAAATATAATGAATATGTATTTTAATGACGATTTATCTCTGGCTGAAATTGCAGAATTAAATCATACTAGCAGACAGGCAATTCATGACTCTATAAAGCGGTGTTATAAACAACTAAGAAGTCATGAAGATAAGCTCAGGTTGAAAGAAAAATATTTCAAAAGAGAAAGCCTGAAAGAAAACTTCATTAAAAACTTGAAAAAGAATAATACAGATAATTTAAGTAATGAACTAATTGAACAAATAAATAAGAGTATTGAAGAAATTATAAATATCTGATTAATAGGAGGTTTATCATGGCTTTTGAGAACTTATCTACCAAGTTGCAGGAAACTTTTAAAAAGTTAAAAGGTAAAGGTAAAATTAACGAAAAAGACTTAAAAGAAGCCATGAGAGAAGTTAAGCTTGCGCTTCTTGAAGCAGATGTTAACTATAAAGTTGTAAAATCATTCATTAATAATGTGAAAGAAAAGTCTTTAGGTGCTAATGTGCTTGAAAGTCTTACTCCTGGTCAGCAGGTAATAAAGATAGTTAATGAAGAATTAACAAACTTAATGGGAACAACAGAAAGCAAGATTAATTTTTCTGATAGTGGAGTAACTGTTGTAATGATGGCTGGACTTCAAGGTGCTGGTAAAACTACAATGAGTGGTAAACTTGCGCTAAGTATGAGAAAGAAAAATAAAAAGCCATTATTAGTTGCATGTGATATATATAGGCCCGCTGCAATAAAACAACTTGAAGTGGTTGGTAAGCAAATTGATATTCCTGTTTTTACAATGGGGAATAAGATAAGTGCTGTAAATATTGCTAAAGCTGGTGTTAAACATGCAAAGGAAAATGGATTCAATTTTGTAATCATAGATACAGCTGGTAGACTTCAGATAGATGAAGCGTTAATGGAAGAACTTAAAGATATAAAGGAAGAAGTTAATCCTTCTGAAATTCTTCTTGTAGTAGATTCTATGACTGGTCAGGATGCTGTGAATGTAGCTGAAACTTTTGATAAGGAACTTAATATTACAGGTGTTGTTTTAACAAAACTTGATGGTGATACAAGAGGTGGAGCTGCATTATCAATAAGACAGGTTACTAATAAGCCTATAAAGTTTATTGGTATGGGTGAAAAAATGAGTGATCTTGAAGTGTTCCATCCAGATAGAATGGCATCAAGAATACTCGGAATGGGTGATGTTTTATCACTTATTGAAAAAGCTCAGCAGTCAATTGATGAAAAAGAAGCTAAGCACCTTACAGACAAGATGTTTAACAACGATTTGAACTTTGATGATTATTTGTCAGCAATGGAACAAATGAAAAAGCTTGGACCACTTAGCAAATTAATGGAAATGATTCCTGGTGCTAATAGTAAGGAGCTTCAAGGCATAGATTTTGATGAAGGTGAAAAACAGCTTGAAAAAACTAAGTCAATAATTTATTCTATGACAGCAAAGGAAAGAAAAAATCCTTCACTTGTTTATTCTTCTACATCAAGAAAGAAGAGAATAGCAAAAGGTTCTGGAACTTCAATTCAAGAAGTAAACAGACTTGTTAAAGGCTTTGAAGGGATGAGAAAAAATATGAAGATGATTAAAGGTCTTCAGAAGAATGCTAAAAAAGGATTATTTGGCAAATTGCCATTTATGAAATAAATTTTTTAATTCTAAAAAGGAGGTGAATTAATATGGCAGTTAAGATAAGACTAAGAAGAATGGGTGCTAAGAAAGCTCCTTTCTACAGAGTAATAGTTGCGGACTCAAGAAGTCCAAGAGATGGTAGATTCATCGATGAATTAGGATATTACAATCCAATTGCAAAGCCAGAAGCTGAAGTTAAGATTGATGCTGAAAAGGCTGAAAAATGGCTTTCTAACGGAGCTCAACCAACTGAAGTTGTTAAGAAGTTATTCGTTAAAGCAGGTATAAACAAGTAATTTTACTTGGGAGGTGATTTCTGCTCTAGGTTTCTAGGTGCAGAAGGCTATGAAGGAATTAGTTGAAATTATAGCAAGGGCACTTGTTGATAATCCATCATCTGTTAATGTAACAGAAGAAACTGAAGGTGATACTTTAATCGAAAAATTAAATGTATCACCAGATGATATGGGTAAAGTGATTGGCAAACAGGGTAGAATAGCTAACGCTATTAGAACAGTTGTCAAAGCTGCTGCCTTAAAGGAAAACAAAAGAGTTGTAGTAGAAATCATTTAAAAAGAGTTAGGTTTTTCCTAGCTCTTTTTCTACATATTTTATGAAAGGTGGTCTGAGCATGAAAAAAGAGATATTCAATATCGGAAAAATAGTTAATACTCATGGAGTTAGAGGAGAAGTAAAAGTACTTCCTTTAACTGATGATATGAAGAGATTTGATGATTTAAATGAAGTCAGCATTGGTGGCAAGAACTACATAATCGAAAATCGTAAGTATCAGAAAGATAGAGTTATATTGAAGCTAGAAGGTATTGATTCAATAGAAGAGACTGCAAAGATTAGAAATAAATATATTGAAATAGAACGTAAGGATGTTGTTGAACTTCCTGATGATACTTATTTTATATCTGACATTATAGGATGTAGAGTAATAGATACTGATGAGTTTGAGTATGGCAAGGTCTTTGATGTTATACAGACAAAAAATAATGATGTATACTGGGTTAAAGGTAAAAAGGAAATATTAATTCCTGTTTTGAAAGAAATTGTTACAGATATTAATGTTGATGAGGGTGTTATTACAATAAGACCGTCAGGAGAGTGGCAGGATGAAGATTGATATTTTAACACTTTTTCCAGGTATGTTTGATATTTTCAATCACAGTATTATAGGTAGAGCAAAGGAAAAAGGTATATTAGAGATAACGGCTATAAATATAAGAGATTATACTTTAGATAAGCATAAAAAAGTTGATGATTATCCTTATGGTGGTGGTGCTGGTATGGTTATGGCTCCTCAGCCTATAATAGATACTATTACGCATGTAAAAAAGAATAATAAAGGTAAAGTTATTTTCTTAGGGCCTAGAGGCAAGAAATTCAATCATCAATGTGCTAAAAAATTAGCGAAGGAGCAAGAATTAATATTCATATGTGGTCACTATGAAGGTATTGATGAAAGAGCTTATGAATATATTGATGAGGAATATTCAATTGGTGATTTCATACTGACAGGTGGTGAGATGGCTGCAATACCAATAATAGACAGCGTTTGCAGACTTATTCCTGGAGTATTAAATAAAAATGAAAGCTTTGAAGAAGAATCTTTCTCCAATGGTCTTTTAGAATATCCTCAGTATACAAGGCCTCCTGTTTATAACGATAAAGCTGTACCAGCAATTCTGCTTTCTGGAAATCATGAAAAGATAAGGCTTTGGAGAAAGAAACAGTCTCTTATGATTACAAAGCAGAAAAGACCAGATTTATTTGAAAAATATGAGCTTACTAAGGAAGATAGAAAGCTTCTGAAAGATTAAAAGATTGTTTGCATATTGATATATTTTATGTTAGAATATAATCTGTGTTATTTAAGGTGATGTTCCGCTTTCATGTATTTGTTATGAACATCAATAAGATTTAGGAGGGAATACACATGAACGAAATATTAAGAGCAATTGAACAAGAACAAATCAGAACTGATTTACCACAATTTAACGTTGGAGATACTGTTAAAGTATTCGTAAAGATTAAAGAAGGTAATAGAGAAAGAGTTCAGATGTTTGAAGGAACTGTTATCAAGAGACAAAACGGTGGTATAAGAGAAACATTTACTGTAAGAAGAGTTGCTTACGGTACAGGAGTTGAAAGAACTTTCCCAGTTAACTCACCAATAATCGATAAATTAGAAGTAGTTAGAAAAGGTAAAGTTAGAAGAGCTAAATTATTCTACTTAAGAGACAGAGTAGGTAAGGCTGCTAAAGTTAAAGAATTAATGAGATAGCAACATTAAAGGGACTTTAATAGTCCCTTTTTTTATAAAATTATTTAAAAAAGGAAGTGGTTTTATGGCAATAAATTGGTTCCCAGGACATATGGTTAAAACGAAAAGAGCTATAAAGGAAAACTTGTCATTAGTAGATGCTGTAATTGAAATAAGAGATGCCAGAATACCAAAGTCTAGCGCTAATCCTGAAATTGATAGTCTTTGTGGAAATAAACCTAGATTAATACTGCTTAATAAGTCTGATTTAAGTGATAAAGCCAGCACAAAAAAATGGATTAATCATCTTACAAAGTCAAATGTAAGAGTACTTGAAATTAATAGTCTTAATGGTATTGGTATTAACTCTATTAAACCAATTTTACTTGATCTTCTTAAAGAAAAGCATGAGAGGCTAAAAGCTAAGGGATTAGTTAATATAGTAACAAGAGTTATGGTTGTTGGTATCCCTAACGTAGGAAAATCTACATTTATAAATAAGATGGCTAGAAATAATATAGCCAAAACTGGTGACAGACCAGGTGTAACAAGAACTAAACAATGGATAAAGACATCTATTGGTATTGAACTTTTAGATACTCCGGGAATATTATGGCCTAAATTTGAGGATGAAGATGTAGCTTTAAATTTAGCATTCACAGGAGCTATAAAAGATGAAATAATGGATACAGAAGAGCTTGCATATAAGCTTGTAGAAAGACTTTCTAGCGTATCTCCAGAGTTATTAAAAAGCAGATATAAAATTGATGAAATAAGCGAAGATCCACTTGAAACACTTGATAATATTGCAAGAAAAAGAGGCTGTTTAATGTCTGGTGGAAGAATTGACTACAATAGAATTTCAGTAATTCTATTAGATGAATTCAGAGGTGGGAAAATAGGAAATATTACTCTTGAACTGCCAGAATAGGAGATATATATGAATAATATTGTAGAAGATTTAAGAAATAGCATAAGCAGTCATAAATTTGCTGATATAAAAAAAGCATTATCTGATTTTGAAGTTAATAAGGATAATATAGAGACTGCTAAAGAATTAATTGAAGTACTTAAGTCCGACAAAAGGAAAAATGTTATTTCTATCGGAATAAAGTATGAAAAATCTCTGGAAAAGTACAATAAAGAAGTTGAACGTGTCAAATTGTTATATGAATTTGATAAGCAGCGTGTAAAGCCAGGAGAGTATCTAGCTGGTGTTGATGAAGTAGGAAGAGGTCCTTTGGCCGGTCCAATAGTGGCTGCAGCAGTAGTATTAGATCTTGATTCGTTAGAAAATATTATTTTAGAAATTAACGATTCTAAGAAGTTAACTGATCATAAGCGTGAGGAACTTGCCGAAATAATCAAGAGAAATGCAATAGATTATTCTATTTCGTTATGTGATCATAATGAAATAGATGAAAAAGGCATAGGTGTTTGCAATAATCTTGTTTTCCTTAATTCGGTTAAAACACTTAAAAAAGTTACTCCTAGTGTTGTGTTATCAGATGGATATCTTGTACGTAATTTAGATATTTACAACGAAGCTGTTATAAAAGGTGATACAAAAAGTGCATCTATTGCATGTGCTTCAATTATTGCTAAAGTATTCAGAGATAATATAATGAAGGAATATGATGAAAAGTATCCAAATTACGATTTTGTTGATAATGTAGGATATGGTACATCTAAACACGTTAATGCTATTAAAAAGTTTGGACCATGTAAAATACATAGATTATCATTTTTACGAAATATATTGAAGTAAAAAACAGCCCTGCTTAGAAATTTATATAAGCAGGGCTGTTTGATTAAAATGCATTTTCAAGAAACTTAATATCGTAAGTATTATCGTCTAAAAATATTATAGAGATGACGTCAAATCTAAAATTATAATTTTTAATCATGTTCTTTGATATATACCATCTACATATATTTCTGATTCTGTTCTTTTTGCTGTTTGTAATAGCATCAAAAGGATTGCCAAATTTTAAATAACATCTTGATTTTACCTCTACAAAACTTATGATATTGTCTTTTAGACAGATTATATCAATTTCTCCAAATGGGCATCTATAATTACAACATAGTATCTTATAATGGTGCCTTATTAGAAAATTTTTTGCGATTATTTCACCGTAATTACCTATATCTTTGTTATATTTTTTCACATAAATCACCATTAATATTATGCATCTTTTTATGTTATATTATTCATAATATGGTCAATAATCCTATTAGGAGGTGTTATAATGTCAACTGTTATAATGAGTTCAACTCTTAGAGGCTGTGAGGGTGTGAAAATAAATGTTGAAGTTAATATAAGTACAGGATTGCCTAACTTCACAATTGTAGGTCTGGCAAGTACTACAGTTAAAGAATCTAAAGAAAGAGTAAGAGCTGCTATAATTAATTCTGGATTTATATTCCCTTTAGGGAGAATTGTTGTTAATCTAGCTCCTGCAGATATTAAGAAAGTCGGTTCACTTATAGATTTGCCAATAGCAATTGGAATACTTTTAGAGAGTGGCCAGATAAAATCAGATAATATTGAAAAATATATTTTTCTCGGTGAACTGTCTCTAGATGGGACATTGAGAAAAGTTAAGGGTGTTCTTCCTGTAGTAATCAACGGTGTAAATAATGATATAAATTCATTTATTATACCACAGCAAAATTGTAAAGAAGGTACTCTTGTTGATAATGCAGATATATATCCATTTTATACATTAAAACAAGTATGTGAATTCTTAATTAATCAGGATATGAAGCCAGCAGAAACCTTCGGAAAAGTTATAAATATCAGAAAGAATGAAGTTGTCGATTATGGTGATGTATTCGGTCAGGAACAGGCAAAACGTGCTTTAGAAATATGTGCTGCTGGAAATCATAATCTGATATTATATGGTCCTCCTGGATGTGGTAAAAGCATGCTTGCTAAGAGAATCCCCACAATACTATCTGATCTCAGTGAGAAAGAATATATAGACGTAACAAGAATATATAGTTCTTCTGGACTGCTTAATTCTGATAATCCAGTTATATACAGTAGACCATTTAGGAGCCCTCATCATACAACTACGCTGAGTAGACTAATTGGAGGAGGAAGTGAGCTTATACCAGGAGAAGTTACACTAGCACATGATGGTGTGCTTTTTCTAGATGAACTTCCTGAGTTTGGAAGGGAACGTCTTGATGCATTAAGAGAACCATTAGAGAATAAGAACATCACTATATCAAGAGTTAAAGGGAGCATAACGTATCCAGCTGATTTTATTCTACTTGCAGCTATGAATTTGTGTCCATGTGGTAAATATATGAATGGTAGTGAATCTGATATGTGTACATGTACAGAAAGACAGCGTCATAATTATATAAACAGGATTTCAAAAGCTGTACTTGATAGAATAGATATGTTTATATTTGTTCCTAATATAAAATTTGATGAGCTTAAGAAAGATAACAATATAACTTCTGCACAAATGAAAAAGAAAGTTGAAGGGGCATTATATATGCAGAAGTCACGATATAAAAATAATAATATTAATAGCAATTCGGAGATGACCCATAAACAAATTATAAATGATATATTAAAAGATAGTTCGCTTGCAGATTTTACGGATACAATCTATTCAAAATATAATCTTAGTACAAGAGGTATAGATAAAATACTTCGTGTAGCAAGAACTATAGCAGATCTTGATCAATGTGAAAACGTTGAAAAAAAGCATGTGATTGAAGCTGTAAACTATAGAAGATTTATCGATGGAGAGGTAATATAAGTGAATATAGAATTATATAAAAAATTACAGGTAGCAATCTGTGCAGTGAACAATAGAACAAGGATAAGTATGTATAGAAATATAGCAGTAGATAAAAACTTAACTGATAATATATATGATTTGAAAATAATAAATAAGATTAGAAAAATTAAAGATGATGAAGTAGCTAAACTATACGATATTATGCAGAATGAAAACATTAAATTTACAAGTATATATGACGATGATTATCCAAAGGTTTTAAGGTATATTGATGATCCTCCAGCTTTTTTATTTTATAAAGGAAATATTAATGTTCTTACTAATGGCAATGATAATATATCAATAATAGGTTCAAGAGATTGCACAGATTATGGTAGAAGAATAACAGAAGTTCTATGTCAGAAGCTTAGCAATGGGTATGTTAATACAATAAGTGGTGGTGCAAGAGGTATTGACTCACTTGTACATAAAAATACTCTAAAGTATGATGGCATTACAATAAGTGTTCTGGGGAATGGTTTATCTGTATGCTATCCCCCAAATAATAAAGAAGTGTTTAAAGAAATTGAGAAAAAAGGGTGTATTATCAGCGAATTTCTTCCTAATCAACAACCTAAACCTTATAATTTTCCAAGAAGAAACAGGATTATATCTGGTTTATGCGATAAATTAATTGTAGTTGAAGGCGGTGAAAAAAGTGGCACATCTATTACTGTAGATTACGCACTTAATCAGGGAAAAGATATATATGCTTTCCCTGGATCTATATTTTCTCCAAAGAGTACAGGAACTAATCGATTGATTTATGATGGAGCAGTTCCTATATGCAATTTTAATGACATAATAGAAAAATTAAAAATCAAACGTAAAAAAGTAAAAAATGAATATACTAGTAGTGTAAAAAAAAGAATTTTGCAACTCCTTGATAGAGGACCTCTTAGCATAAACCAAATAATAAGAAATAGCGATATTGACATATCAATAATTTATGAGTTATTATTTGAATTGCAAATTGAAAATGAAATAGTTTTATTAAGTGGTAATTATTACGCTAAAATAGATTAATAATATTAGGGGGTGAAAGCTTCGAAATATTTTAATATTTTGAGGGAATAATATGGAAGCAAAAACAGCAAAGAAAACAGGCAAAAAATTAGTTATAGTAGAATCTCCTGCAAAAGCTAAAACAATAGGAAAGTACCTAGGCAAGAATTATATTGTAGAAGCTTCAATGGGACATGTAAGAGACCTTCCAAAAAGTCAGCTTGGTGTTGATGTTGAAGATAATTTTAATCCTAAGTATATAACAATTAGAGGTAAGGGAGATCTACTTGATAAGTTGAAGAAATTAGCCAAAAAAAGCGATAAAGTTTATCTGGCTACCGACCCCGATCGTGAAGGAGAAGCAATTTCATGGCATTTAGCAAATATTCTTAAAATTGATGAAGATGATAAATGCAGAATTGAATTTAATGAAGTAACTAAAAATGCAGTAAAGAATTCCATTAAAAATCCACGTACAGTGAACAAAAATTTAGTGAATGCTCAACAGGCAAGAAGAATTCTTGATAGATTAGTTGGATATGAAATTAGTCCATTATTATGGAGAAACATAAAATGGGGACTTAGTGCTGGTAGAGTACAATCTGCTGCATTGAAGCTTATATGCGATAGGGAAGAGGAAATAAAAAAGTTTGTTCCAGAGGAATATTGGACAATTGATTGTATATTAAGTAAAAGCAATAAAAAAATCACAACAAAACTTACTGCTTACAAAGGTAAAAAAGTAGTGATAAACGATGAAAAAACTACTAATGAAATTGTAGAAGCACTAAGAAACAACGATTTTATAGTAACTAAGACTAAGACAGCTGAAAAATCTAAGAGCCCATTGCCACCTTTTACAACTTCTACATTGCAACAGGAAGCCAGCAAAAAGTTAAATTTCACAACTAAAAAGACAATGTCACTGGCACAACAGTTATATGAAGGTATTGATATTAAAGGACATGGTATAGTAGGTCTTATAACATATATGAGAACTGATTCTGTCAGAATTTCTGATGAAGCTTCTTCAAGTGTTTTAGAATTCATTAGGGGTAAATATGGTGATGATTATGCTGTTCAGAATGCTAGAGTATTCAAAGGAAAGAAAAATATTCAGGATGCTCATGAAGCAATTAGACCAACTTATATCGACATTACACCAGAAGTAGCAAAGGAAACATTAAGCAGAGACCAACTTAAATTATATACTCTTATCTGGAATAGATTTGTAGCATGCCAGATGAGCAATTGTATTTTAAATACAAATTCAATTGAGATTACAAATGGTGATTACAAATTAAAAGCTAGTGGATCTACTATAAAATTTGAAGGTTTCATGAAGGTGTATGAATATGTAGCAGATGGAGAAGAACAGCATGGATTACTTCCAGTTATAAATGAAAATGAAGTATTAAAATGCATTGATATTGAACCAAAACAGCATTTTACACAGCCACCTGCAAGATACACTGAAGCATCTTTTGTAAAACTTCTAGAAGAAAAGGGCATAGGAAGACCAAGCACTTATGTTCCTACAATATCTACACTGCTAGATAGAAGATATATTGAAAGAGATAGAAAGAATCTTCTTGTTACTGAACTTGGAAACATAGTAAATGATATAGTCAGCAAATTCTTCAAACAGATTGTTGATATAGATTTTACAGCATCAATGGAAGGAAAACTTGATTCTATCGAAGAAGAAGGAAAAGAAGAATGGACTAAAATAGTTCATGATTTCTTCACCCCATTAAAGAAAGACATCGATATAGCTGAAAAAGAGATGAGCAAGATAATTATAGAAGATAAAGTATCCGATGTACCTTGTGATAAATGCGGCAGAATGATGGTAATTAAACATGGAAGATTTGGTGATTTCCTTGCATGTCCAGGATACCCAGACTGTCAGAATACAAAGGCAATAGTAATTGAAGCTGAAGCCCCATGTCCAAAATGTGGTGGAAAGGTTGTTGTGAAAAGAAGTAAGAGGGGTAAAAAGTTCTTTGGCTGTTCAAACTATCCTAAGTGTGATTTTGTAAGCTGGAATGAACCTGTTAAAGATAAATGTCCAGAATGTGGTTCTTATATGGTGAAGAAATATTCAAAATCTTTAGGAAATTATGTTGAATGCACTAACAGCGAATGTAAACATAGGGAAGTAAAAGAGCAGAAAGATGTTCAAGAGTAAATGTCGAACGATATACTATTTAATTGAAAAAGCTCATTTTATATGATAGTATTGTTTTAAGAATATTTTAAAAATTCAGTAAATAATACTATCACATTAAATGTGTCGGGAGGAAAAGCATGTCAACTTTATTAGATAAGACTCGAAGACTAAATAAGATATTACAGAAAACAGGAAGTGAAAAACTTGCGTTTGATGATATATGTAAACTTTTAAGTGATATTCTTGTTTGTAATGTATATATAGCCAGCAGAAAAGGGAAAGTAATCGGGTTTAACTTTTCACAAGGTTTTGAGTGTAAAATTATGAAAAAACAGGTTACTCAGGATAAATATTTTCCCACAAGCTATAATAATCAATTATTAGATATTTCAGAAACAAAAGCTAACATTAAGAGCGAAGGTGATTGTGTTTTTGAAAACATGGGCATATGCGATAGAAACGGAAAGGTTTCTACAATAGTACCTATATTGGGTAATGGGGAAAGATTAGGAACATTGATTCTTGCAAGGTTCGGCACATTATTTGATGATGACGATTTAGTTCTTTCAGAATATTCAGCTACAATTGTAGGGATGGAAATATTAAGAGCAAAAAAAGATGAACTAGAAGAAGATATCAGAAAGAAAGAAGTTGTTCAGCTAGCAATAGGCACTTTATCTTATTCAGAACTTGAAGCAATTGAGCATGTTTTTGAGGAACTAGATGGTAAGAATGAAGGACTTCTTGTTGCCTCAAAGGTTGCTGATAAAGTTGGAATAACACGTTCAGTTATTGTTAATGCTTTAAGAAAGTTTGAAAGTGCGGGAGTTATTGAATCCAGAAGTCTTGGAATGAAGGGAACTCACATCAAAATACTAAATGAAAAACTTATAGATGAATTAAAAAAAATAAAATAAAATATGTTGATTACTTATAAATATTGTGATATGCTTTTTAAGGTAATAAAATACACACATTATCTTGCTTATTGATAGGTGCCATAGCAAGTACAACGGCTTGGTATTCAATAAGATTTATGGATAGTGGAGGACTAACCAAAATTAGGAGGGTACAAAATGTCAGTAATTTCAATGAAACAATTATTAGAAGCAGGTGTTCATTTTGGACATCAAACAAGAAGATGGAACCCTAAGATGGCTCCATATATATTCACAGAAAGAAACGGAATATATATAATAGATCTTCAAAAAACAGTAAAAAAAGTTGAAGAAGCATATGACTTCATCAAAGAAGTATCAGCAGAAGGTAAGGATATACTTTTTGTAGGAACTAAGAAACAAGCTCAAGAAGCTATCCAAGAAGAAGCTGTAAGATCAAACATGCACTTCGTTAACAACAGATGGTTAGGTGGTATGCTTACAAACTTCAAGACTATCAAAGGTAGAATAAAGAAGCTTGCTGAATTACACAAGATGGAAGAAGATGGAACTTTCGAAGTTCTTCCAAAGAAAGAAGTAATAAAGCTTAAGAATGATATGGAAAAGCTTGAAAAGAACCTTGGCGGTATTAAGAATCTTGATGCTAATAACATAGGAGCTATATTCATTGTTGATCCAAGAAAAGAAAGAAATACTATTCTTGAAGCTAAGATTTTAGGAATACCAGTAGTAGCTATCGTAGATACTAACTGTGATCCAGATGACGTTGATTATGTTATTCCAGGAAATGATGATGCTATTAGAGCTGTAAAATTAATAACTGCTAAAATGGCTGATGCTATTATTGAAGGAAGACAAGGCGAACAATTAGCTGAATAGTTTTCATTTAAGGTAAATGAAGTAATTTTCATTTACCTTTTATAAAACAATTTAAGGAGGAATTATCAATGGTAACTGCACAATTAGTTAAAGAATTAAGAGAAAGAACTGGAGCCGGAATGATGGCTTGTAAAAAGGCTTTAACAGAATCAAATGGTGATATGGAAAAAGCCATAGAGATATTAAGAGAAAAGGGATTAGCTGCAGCTGCTAAAAAAGCTGGCAGAGTTGCTGCTGAAGGTATTGTTAAGACTTATGTATCTGAAGATAAGAAGACAGGTGCAATCTTAGAATTAAACTGTGAGACTGATTTCGTTGCTGCTAACGAAGATTTCATGAATTTTGCTGATAAGATAGCTGAAATGGTTGCTAAGACAAGTGCTACTACAGTTGAAGAATTCGAAGGAGAAATGTTCAATGAAACTCAAACAGTTAAAGAAGCTTTAACTGCTTTAATCGCTAAGCTTGGAGAAAACATGAACATTAGAAGATTCAAGAAATTCTCAGTAGAAAATGGAATGGTTCACAGCTACATCCATGGTGGTGGAAGAATTGGTGTTCTTGTAGAAGTTTCTTCTGACAAAGTAAACGAAATAGTGGAAGAAGTTGCTAAGGACCTTGCAATGCAGGTTGCTGCTGCAAACCCATTATTCCTAAATGAAAATGAAGTTGATGCAACATCATTAGAAAAAGAAAAAGAAATATTCAGAGTTCAAGCTCTAAATGAAGGAAAACCTGAAAATATAGTTGAAAAAATGGTTGCAGGAAGAATTAAGAAATACTATAAAGAAGTATGCTTAATGGATCAGCCATGGGTTAAAGATAGCGACAAGAACATTGCTAAATTCGTAGATGAAAAGTCAAAAGAACTTGGTTCTCCAATTGTTGTTAATAGATTCGTAAGATTCGAAAGAGGCGAAGGAATAGAAAAAGAAGAAGTTGACTTTGCTACTGAAGTTGCAAATCAGGTTAAAGGAAAGTAATATATTAAGAGGACACTACGTGTTCTCTTTTTTTAGAGTATAGGACGGTGCTCTAAATAAAATAATACATAAAATGTAGGGAGGAAATTAAAAATGGAATCTTGTAAATATAATAGAGTTATACTAAAATTATCTGGAGAAGCATTAGCAGGTGAAAATGGATTTGGTATAGATTTTAACGTAGCTAAGAGAATTGCTCAAGAAGTAAAACAGCTTGTTGATCTTGGAGTTGAAGTAGGAGCTGTTGTTGGTGGCGGTAACATATGGAGAGGCAGAAGTGGTGAAGGTATGGATAGAACTACTGCTGATTATATGGGTATGCTTGCTACATGTATTAATGCATTAGCATTACAGGATTCGCTTGAATCTTTAGGTGTTAAGACTAGAGTACAAACAGCTATAGAAATGAAGGAAATAGCAGAACCATTCATTAGAAGAAGAGCAATGAGACACCTGGAAAAAGGCAGAGTAGTAATTTTTGCTGCTGGAACTGGTAACCCATATTTCTCAACTGATACAACTGCAGCATTAAGAGCAGCTGAAATCGAAGCAGATGTAATCTTATTAGCTAAAAAAGTTGATGGTGTATATGATAAGGATCCACATAAGTTTGACGATGCTAAGAAGTTTGACACTTTAACTCATTTAGAAGTATTAGAAAAAGGGTTACAGGTAATGGATTCTACTGCTACATCTTTATGTATGGATAATAATATTCCAATATTAGTTTTTGGTTTAGATGAACCAGGAAACATATTAAGAGCCATTAAAGGAGAAAAAATTGGAACATTAGTTTCAAGCAAATAAAAGGAGGATTTTTATGATTAAAGACATTATTAAAACAGCAGAAGAAAAGATGACAAAAACACTTAAAGTTTTACATTCAGATCTTTCTACTATGAAGGCTGGAAGAGCTAACCCAAGTATGCTTGATAGAATTCAGGTTGATTATTACGGAAGTCCTTGTCCTATAAGCCAGGTTGCAAATGTATCTGCACCAGAACCAAGAATGATCGTTATATCACCTTGGGAAAAACCAATGTTACAGGAAATCGAAAGAGCTATATTAAAATCAGATTTGGGAATAAATCCTTCTAATGATGGTACTATTATAAGACTTGTAGTTCCTGAATTAACTGAAGAAACTAGAAAGAAATTAGTTAAAACTGTAAAGAAAACAGGTGAAGATGCTAAAATAGCTATAAGATCAATCAGAAGAGATGCTAATGATAAAATTAAAGCTCTAAAGAAAGAATCAGATTTATCAGAAGATGAAATTAAAAAAGGTGAAGATAACATGCAGAAGATAACTGATAATTATATCAAGCAGATTGACACTGCATTAGCTGATAAAGAAAAGGAAATAATGACTATTTAGTTATATCATTTTTTTATTATTAGGGAGGTTTTGTATATGCTAAATTTATTTTCTTCCAATAAAACAGAAAATGAGGATATAACATTAGATTTTGAAAAAATTCCAAAGCACATTGCTATAATAATGGACGGTAATGGAAGATGGGCACAGGCAAGAAAACTTCCTAGAGTAATGGGACATAAAGCAGGTGTAGAAACTGTAAGAACTGTTGTTAAGAAGTGTAACTCGCTTGGAGTTAAATACTTAACACTTTATATGTTCTCGACAGAAAATTGGAAAAGACCTAAAGATGAAATTAATTCACTAATGAAGTTGTTAGCACAATATTTAAAAAGTGAATTTGATGAACTAAATAGTAATAATGTTGTTATTAATCATATTGGTGATATAAGCAAACTGCCTGAAATATGTCAGAAGGAATTAATAGATGCATATGAAAAGACTAAAAATAATACTGGTCTTGTTTTAACTCTAGCTATCAACTATGGTGGTAGAGATGAAATTATTTATGCAGTTAAGAGACTATATAAAGATATATCAGAAAAAGGTATGAACATAGATGATATAGATAAAGATTTGTTTAATAACTATTTGTATACTGCAGAAATGCCCGATCCTGATATTATAATAAGACCAAGCGGAGAACAGAGATTAAGTAATTTTCTGTTATGGCAATGCGCCTATTCTGAATTCTGGTATTCTGATATTAATTGGCCTGATTTTACAGAAAAAGATTTAGAGATGGCAATTTATGATTATCAGCATCGTGATAGAAGATTTGGCGGAATAAAAAAGTAGAAAATCGAGGAATATAGGATGAAAATTAATAAACGATATATAGGAGCTGCAATGCTTGCACCTTTCATTATCTTTGTTTTTTTAGGAGGACTATATCTTAAAGGTTTTACAATAGTTCTTTCAGTTGCAGGTTTATATGAATTTTATAAAGTTGCAAAAATTTCAAAGGTAAAAACACTCGATATATTTGGTTATGCATTATTGTTATTATTTTATTTAAGCAATAATAATTTTGAAATATTAGCTTATATACTGATTTTGGCTACATTCTTTATGATGTGCATTCCAGTTTTAAAGCACGACATAACATATATTGATGTTTCAGTTACTATTTTAGGTTTTATATATGTTGGAGTGTTCTTCAGTTTTATATACTTAGTTAATAATATGAAAGATGGTAATTTTCTCGTATGGTTAATATTTATATCATCATGGTTATGTGATACTACGGCATATTATACAGGAAGATTATTCGGAAAACATAAACTAAATCCTGAAGTAAGTGCAAAGAAGACTATAGAAGGTTCTGTCGGAGGACTTATTGGAGCAAGTATTGCTTGTGGTATTTACGGTCTTGTACTGATAAATAAGTTTAATGTAACTGATGTTGCATTGATACATTACTTTATAATTGGTGCTGTATGTGGAGTCTTCTCTCAATTTGGTGATTTAGTGGCATCATCGATTAAGAGACATTCTGATGTAAAAGACTATAGCAATTTAATTCCAGGTCATGGCGGAATACTAGATAGATTTGATAGTATACTATATTCAGCTGTAGTAATATTTATTTATTTAAAATTTATTGTTATGCTTTAATATTAAGTCTCGCTTATTTTAAGCGAGATTTTTTGTATATTTTTATGTTAAGTAAATATACATAATAGTGATTGTTTGTATGGTTGCAAATAAATTCTCAATATTATACAATAGAATAATTAAACAACATAATGAAATTCTTATTAAAGGAGGCATTCAGTTGAATGTAGTAAATATTTTATTGATAATACTTATGTTTAGTTTGTTGATTTTTGTACATGAATTAGGCCATTTTGTTTTGGCTAAGATAAACAAAGTAGATGTTGAACAATTTTCCTTTGGATTTGGTTCAAGATTATGTGGCATTAAGCACAATGGCACAGATTATAACATAAAGATACTACCTTTTGGTGGTAGCGTACAAATGAGTGAAGATATTAATAATGAAAATTCACTCCCAAGAAAAAAACCGATTCAGAGATTATTAATTGTAGCTGCAGGTCCACTAATGAGTTATTTGTTTGGTATATTTTTATTTTCTATTATTTCATTTAATTTTGGATTCAGCAAAACTAGTATTAATAGTGTTCAGGAGAATATGCCTGCATATAGTGCAGGTTTAAAGAGTGGAGATAAAATCGTATCAGTAAACAATAAGAAGGTGTTTACTACTGATGATATAATAATGAATATTTCAGCAAATAAATCCTCTCAAATAAATATTGGTTATGTAAGAAATGATAAAAAATATAGTACTATAGTAACTCCTGTTCTTAAAGATAAACAATATCTTATAGGAATAGCTTTTAACACAAATAGAAATCCTTCAGTGCTTACAAGTATAAAGCATAGTTTTAATAAGAGTATTTCTTCAATAGTGGAGACATATCATACTCTTGGAAGGCTGCTTACAGGCAAAGGTAATGTTAAAACAGATATTGGTGGTCCTGTTACAATTGTCAGAGTATCAAATGAAGTTGTAAAATCAGGTATATGGAATCTTATATACTTTACTGGATTTATAACAATTCAGCTTGCAATAATGAATTTACTTCCATTTCCTGCATTAGACGGAGGATGGATATTAATGATTTTATTTGAACTTATTTCACGTAAGAAACTTCCTGAAAAAGCTGTTGAACTTATTAATACTATAGGTTTCATGATATTAATGGCCTTTATGGTGTTTGTTATGATTAAAGATATTTTATTTCCAATTAAGTTATAGTAGGTGATTAGATGAATAGAAAACATACGAGAAAAGTAATGGTAGGTAATGTTGCAGTTGGCGGAGGTTCAAAAGTTACATTACAATCTATGACAAATACAGATACAAGAGATGTGGAAAAAACATTAAACCAGATTAAGCAGCTTGCTGATGCTGGCTGTGATATTATAAGGTGTGCTGTTCCTGATATGGAAGCAGCTAAAGCAATAAAGGAAATTGTGAAAGGTTCACCTATTCCAGTAGTTGCTGATATTCATTTTGACTATAAATTAGCACTTGAATGTATTAAAAACGGAATTTCAGCTGTAAGAATAAATCCTGGCAATATTGGTTCAGAAGAAAGAATAAAATGTGTTGTTGATGCAGCTAAAGCAAAAAATATTCCTATAAGAATTGGTGTTAATTCAGGTTCATTAGAAAAAGATATTCTTGAAAAATTTGGTTCTCCAACACCTGAAGCATTAGTTGAAAGTGCGTTAAGACACGTTCGTATATTAGAAAAATTTGATTTTCATGATATAGTTGTTTCAATTAAATCAGCCAATGTAGTAAGAATGATTGAAGCTTACAGATTGGCTTCTGAAACAATAAAGTATCCTCTTCATTTAGGAGTTACTGAAGCAGGAACTGCATTTAGAGGAACAATCAAATCAAGTATTGGTATTGGAACTTTATTAGCAGAGGGTATAGGCGATACAATAAGAGTTTCACTTACAGATGATCCTATAGAAGAGATAAAGGTAGGAAAAGAACTTCTTAAGTCTTTTGGTTATAAAGAAGATAGTATACAATTTATTTCATGCCCTACATGCGGCAGAACACAGATTAATTTAATTAATATTGCAAAAGAAGTTGAAAAGAGACTTGCAGACTGCAAAAAAAATATTACAATTGCAGTTATGGGATGCGTTGTAAATGGACCAGGAGAAGCTAAAGAGGCAGATATAGGTATAGCCGGCGGAAATGGCGTAGGATTAATATTTAAAAAAGGCGAAATAATAAAAAAGGTCAAAGAAAGTGAATTAGTTGACGAATTAATTAAAGAAGTAGAAAACATGTAAAAGTTGACTAATATGATGCTATTAGACAAATTCTTCTTGTATTAATAATATTACTATGTTAATATAAGATTATAAAGTGTTACTAATAGTTAAGGTGAGGAGTGGGAATATAAGCCCGCTCTTTCTATTTGTTTGAGTAATTTTTAATATGTTAAAATTATTACTCATTAAATTGTTTGGTTATACTAATAATATAAATAAATGAGGAGGTAGATTCTGAATATGTTAAAAGACAACTTAGTTTCTGATATAACAAAAATGGTTGAACCTATAGTTATACAGTTAGGATATGAATTATATTACATTGAATACGTTAAAGACCACAATGATTACTATCTTAGAATATATATAGATAAACCAGAAGGTATCACATTAACTGATTGTGAGAAAGTAAGTAGATTAGTTAGTGATTTACTTGATGAAAAAGATCCTATAAAAGATTCATATCATCTTGAAGTATCATCTCCAGGAATATTCAGACAGCTGTTTACTGATGAACATATGAAAAAATATACTGGAAGCGATGTAAAAGTAAAATTATCTAAAGCTATAGATAACAAAAAGCATCTTAAAGGAATATTAAAAGATTTTTCTGATGATGCTGTTACATTAAATGTTGATGGTGAAGATATTGAACTATCAAGAGAAAAAATAAAGTCTATTAACTTAGAAGGGGATTTATAGACATAAGGAGGGGTATCATAATGAATGAGGAATTTATAAGTGCATTAAAAGAAATAGTAAAAGAAAAAGGTATTAGTGAAGATCTGATATTTAACACTATCGATGACGCACTAGTTGCAGCTTATAAAAAGAATTATTCAAATACAGGAAACCAGGCTCAGAATGTAAAAGTCTATATGAATAGAGAAACTGGTGAATTTCATGTGTTTGCACAGAAAGAAGTTGTAGAAACTGTATTTGATGATGTTGTAGAAATTAGCATCGAAGAAGCAAAAGAATTAAATTCTAAATACCAGATAGGCGATATAGCTGATATTGAAGTAACACCAAAGAATTTTGGAAGAGTTGCTGCACAGCTTGCCAAACAGGTAGTTGTTCAAAGAATTAAAGAAGCTGAAAGAAATATCGTATACAATGAATACGTCGAAAAAGAATATGATATAATCACAGGAACTGTTACTAGAAAAGAAAAAGGTAACGTTTATGTTGATTTGGGAAAGCTTGAAGGTATTATCACTCCATCTGAACAGATGTGCACTGATGAATATAACTTTAATGAAAAGTATAAGTTATATATAGTTGAAGTTAAAAACGGAAACAAGGGCGCTCAGGTTGTAGTATCAAGAACACACCCTGGTCTTGTTAAAAGATTATTTGAATTAGAAGTTCCAGAAATATTTGACGGTATAGTTGAAATAAAGAACATAGCTAGAGAAGCAGGTTCAAGAACAAAGATAGCTGTATACTCAAATGATGAAAATGTTGATGCTATGGGTGCATGTGTAGGTGCAAAAGGCAGTAGAGTTCAAAACATAGTAAATGAACTTAAAAATGAAAAGATAGACATTATTAAATGGAGTAAGGTTTCAGAAGAGTTCATAGCTAATTCTTTAAGCCCTGCTAAAGTTCTTGATGTTGAAGTAAATGAAGAAAATAAATCTGCAAAAGTAGTAGTTGATGATAATCAATTATCACTTGCTATAGGTAAGGAAGGTCAGAATGTTAGACTTGCAGCAAAGCTAACAGGCTGGAAAATTGATATCAAAAGCAAATCTCAAGTAAGTGAAGAACCATCAACTGAAGAAACTTTAAGTGAATAAATTTTTAAAGCAGAGGTGTGATGATTTTGAAAAAAAAGAAGATACCTATGAGAATGTGCACTGGCTGTTTGGAAATGAAACCAAAAAAGGAGCTTATCAGAATAGTTAAAACTCCTGATGGTAATGTAGTAGTTGATACTACTGGTAAGCAGTCTGGTAGAGGTGCATATATATGCAGAAACAAAGAATGCTTGGAAAAGTCATTCAAAACAAAAAAACTTAATAAAAGTTTAAATACAGCTATTAGTGATGAAATATATAATAAGCTGAGAGATGAGGTACTGGATGCAGAATAAGTTTTTAGCTTTTTTAGGTCTGGTTAAAAAGACAGGTAATGTCGTGGAAGGGTATAACAAATGTGAAGAAGCTTTTAAGTATAAGAAAAGAATCTATTTGGTGATTTTCTCTAATGATATATCTATAAAAAGCAAAAAAAATTTCATGTTTTTATGTGATAAAAACAATATACCTTATATTCAGTATTATTCGAAAGAAGAACTTGGTACAGCACTTGGAAGAGCTGAAATAAACGTTATGGCGATAACAGATAACAATATGGCAAAGAAGCTACAGGAAAATTTCAATTCTGTTATGTCGCAAAAAACAATCGGGGGTGAATAGATTGTCTAAAATTAGAGTATATGAGTTAGCAAAGGAATTAGGCATATCAAGCAAAAAGTTAATAGCACTATTAAAGGATGAATTTGATGTTGTAGTTAAAAATCATATGAGTGTTATTGAAGATGAGGATGCCGAACTTATAAAGGAATTACTACAGGATTCATCAAAAGATGATAATGAAAAAGAATGTGAAAACATTGTTGATGAATATGAAAAGATTGCTGAAGAAGAAGTTGTAAACTTAGCTAAAAAGAATAAGAAGAAGAAAAATACAGACAA
The DNA here is from genome assembly GCF_009696465.1 of Inconstantimicrobium porci. Taxonomy (GTDB): domain Bacteria; phylum Bacillota; class Clostridia; order Clostridiales; family Clostridiaceae; genus Inconstantimicrobium; species Inconstantimicrobium porci. Next base: position 328,512 of record NZ_VULX01000001.1, read on the forward strand.
CAAATCAAATAAAGCTAATAAAGATAATATTTCATTAAATAGTGATGAAGTTAGTGATATTATAGAAGTTGATGAAACTATAACTGTAAGTGATTTGGCGTCTAAATTGCATCAGCCAATAGCTGACGTAATTAAGAACTTAATGTTAAGTGGTGTTATGGCTGCTATCAATCAAGAAATCAATTTTGAAATTGCTGAAAAGGTAGCACAAAAATACAATGTTGAACTAGTTAAAAAAGAAGAAGACTTAGATGATAGGTTAGCAGAAGAAGCTCAGGAACATGAAGAGGATGATGATGCTAACAAGGTTAAGAGACCTCCTATTATAACAGTAATGGGGCACGTTGACCATGGTAAGACATCTTTACTTGATGCTATAAGAAAATCAAGAGTAACAAGCTCAGAAGCCGGTGGTATAACACAGCATATCGGTGCTTACACTGTAAGATTAAACGATGAAAAGATTACATTCCTTGATACACCAGGACATGAAGCTTTTACAGCAATGAGAGCTCGTGGAGCACAGATAACAGATATAGTTATACTTGTTGTTGCTGCTGATGATGGTATAATGCCACAGACAGTAGAAGCTATCAACCACTGTAAGGCTGCTAATGTTCCTGTAATAGTTGCTATCAACAAAATTGATAGACCAGGTGCTAACATAGACAGAGTTAAGCAGGAATTAACTGAATATGGCCTTGTTGCTGAAGACTGGGGTGGAGATACTATATGTGTTCCTGTTTCAGCAAAAACACATGAAGGTATAGATAACTTACTAGAAATGGTTTTACTTACTGCTGAAATGCTAGAATTAAAAGCTAATCCTAGCAGAAAAGCTAATGGTACAGTTGTAGAAGCTCAACTTGATAAAGGCAGAGGAGCAGTTGCAACATTATTAGTGCAGAATGGTACTCTTCATTCTGGAGATTCTATAATTGTTGGAAGTACTTATGGAAGAATAAGAGCTATGTTTAGCGATTCTCATAAAAAAATCAAAAATGCTGGTCCATCTATACCAGTAGAAATTTTGGGATTATCAGAAGTTCCTGAAGCTGGAGATAGATTCCATGTTGTTAAGGATGAAAAGACAGCTAGGCAAATGGCTGAAGCTAGAAAACAAAAGGTTAGAGAAGATAACTTAAATTCTTCACATAGAGTTTCACTTGAAGACTTCTATAATCAGATAAGAGAAGGTACTGTAAAAGAATTAACTATTATAGTTAAAGCTGATGTTCAAGGTTCAGTTGAAGCTATAAAATCTTCATTAGAAAAGCTTTCTACAGATGATGTAAAGGTAAGAGTAATCCATGGAGCTGTTGGAGCTATTACAGAAACTGATGTTACTTTAGCTACAGCATCTAATGCAGTTATCATAGGATTTAATGTTAGACCTGACAGTAAAGCAGTATCTGCAGCTGATAAAGAAGGCGTAGACATTAAGACTTACAGAGTAATCTACGAAGCTATAGAAGATATAAAATCTGCTATGATTGGTATGCTTGAACCAGAATATAAAGAAGTTATAGTTGGTAAAGCAGAAGTTAGAGAAACTTATAAGATATCAAGCGTTGGTACAATTGCTGGTTGTTATGTACTAGACGGTAAGATAAACAGAAATAATGATATCCGTGTAATAAGAGATGGTATTGTTATTCTTGAAGGTAAGTTATCATCATTAAAGAGATTTAAAGATGATGTTAAAGAAGTAAATGCAGGATATGAATGCGGACTTACTATTGAGAAATTTAATGATATAAAAATTGGTGATGTGATTGAATCATACACTATGCAGGAAATAGTAAGAAAAGAACTTTAGACAAAGAAGGTGATAGTCTATGGCAAAATATAGAGCTGGTAGAATTAATGAAGAAGTCAAGAAGGAAATAAGCGATATAATTAGAACTGAAATTAAAGATCCACGTTTAACAGCAATGATTAGTGTTGTTGATGTAAATGTAACTAAAGATTTAAGATATGCAAAGGTATATATAAGTATTTTTGCTAATAGTGATGAAGAAAAAAATGCATCATTTGAAGCATTAAAGAATGCTTGTGGATTTATTAGAAGAGAAGTTGGTCATAGAGTTAATCTTAGGTATGCTCCAGAAATAATTTTTGAACTTGATAATTCCATAGAACATGGAATGCACATTGATTCTTTATTGGAGAAAATAAATAAATAATATGAATTCTTTATCCGAAATTGCAGACATTATAAAAGCTAATCATTCATTTGGTGTAACTTATCACGTTTCACCAGATGGTGATGCTTGTGGTAGTGTTATGGCTCTTGTTCAAGGATTAAGAAAATTAGGTAAGGAAGCTTATATTATTAGCAGGGATTTAACTCCTGATAATTTAGGTTTCCTTCCTTTATCTATGGAGATAGCTGGACACAATACAAAACCTAAGAATAATTCTGATATATTAATTGCACTTGACTGTGGAAATGAAGAAAGATTATCATGCGATATATCTGACTTTACAGGTATGATAATAAACGTTGATCATCATATAACAAATGATATGTATGGTCGTTTTAATTATGTTGATTCTTCATCATCTGCAACATCCGAAATCATTTATTCTCTTCTAAATGAACTTGATATTGAACTTGATACATCAATAGCTAAATGTTTATATACTGGTATTTTAACTGATACAGGTTCTTTCAGACATTCAAATACAACAAGCAGCACACATAGGGTTGTATCTAATCTGCTAAATTATAATATAAATCATACAAAAATTCATAGTGCTTTATTTGATAATAAACCATTTTCAAAACTGAAACTAATTGGTAGAGTACTTGATGATTGCAAACTTCTTTTTAATGGTAAATTAATTCTTTTATATGTAACAAAACAAATGCTTAATGAATTAAATATAGACAATATGGATACAGGCGATTTAGTATCTTATGGCTTACAGGTTGAAAATACAGAAGTTTCTGTTCTTCTAAAAGAAACAGATTGCGGAGTAAAGGTAAGTCTTAGATCTAAAAATGAATTTGATGTCAGAAATATTGCTGAAAAGTTTGGCGGTGGCGGCCATATCAAAGCCTCAGGAATTACATTTAATGATTGTACTCTCTCTGAGGTAAAAGATAAAATATTAAATGAATTTGCGAAAGAGTTGGATTAATAGATGAATGGCATAATTAACTTAATAAAACCTAAAGGAATTTCTTCATTTAAATGTGTTTCATACATTAAAAAGATTACTGGCATAAAAAAGGTAGGACATACAGGAACACTTGATCCTGAAGCTGAAGGTGTTCTGCCAATATGTGTTGGTAAAGCAACTAAAATAATTGACTTTATTATGACTAACAATAAAGAATACGAAGTTCGTTTTAAATTAGGAGTAGTAACTGATACATATGACCTTGAAGGCAGTGTTTTAAAGGAATATGATTATTCTAATATCACTGAACAAATGATAATGAATTCAATTAATAAATTTGTAGGTGATATTAAACAGGTTCCTCCTATGTATTCAGCACTTAAAAAGAATGGTGTCAGATTATATGAATTAGCAAGACAGGGCATAGAAATTGAAAGACCTGCAAGAGACATAAAGATATACTCTATTTCTGATATTAACATAGATATACCTTATGTTACTATGAAAGTTAATTGTTCAAAAGGTACTTATATAAGAAGTTTATGTTATGATATCGGTGAAGACTTAGGTATTGGTGCAACAATGACAGATCTTAAAAGAACTGCTAATGGTAAGTTTAATATTAAAGATGGAATATGCATGAACGATTTGACTTCGGAAAATATAAATGATTATATAATTTCTATGGATGAAGCACTCAACGTATTTCCAGCAATTTATGTTGATAATTATTTTTCAAAGCTTCTGATGAATGGAGTAAAAGTTAATAACCCCAAAATTACTAAAGAAAAACTTAAAGAAGATGTTTTCTATAGAGTATACAATGAATCTAGTGATTTTATAGGTATTGGACTTTATAAAAACGGAGCTTTTAAAATGGATAAGTTATTATTATAAAATAGAAGGATATGTTATGAACTATAATATTTATAATAAAAATAAAGGTATATATGTTGTACTTGGTAATTTTGATGGACTTCATATTGGGCATATGAGTCTAATTGATGAAGCAGTTAAGCTTTCAATAGAAAATAACTGTTATTGTATGCTTTATTCCTTCAAAAATCATCCTCTAAAACTAATAAATAAAGATATAGCACCTAAATTATTAATGACTAATACAAATAAAGTTAAAACACTTCAGAAAAAGTCAGTTGATATCATTAAACTGGTTAATTTTGATGAAACATTAATGAAGACTAGTCCTGAAGATTTTATTTTAAATCTTATCAGTGAATATAATATCGAAGGAATTATAGTTGGTTTTAATTATCGATTTGGATATAAGAATATGGGTACTATTGACTTATTAGAAAAGCTAAGCACAAAGTATAATTTTATGTTAAAAGTTATGCCTCCATGTAAAGTTAATAATCAGATAGTAAGCAGTACAAAGATTAGGAACCTTATATCTAGCGGAAATTTAGAAGAAGCTAATATAATGTTGAACAGAAAATATAGCTTAGAAGGAATCGTTGTACAGGGAAGGCAAATCGGTAGACAAATTGATTTCCCTACAGCAAATTTAAAATATGATAAGGATTTTGTAATTCCTGCGATAGGTGTATATTATACTAATGTGGAATATAACGAAAAATTATATAGAGCAATTACTTCAGTAGGAAATAATCCTACTGTATCTGGAAATAAACTTACTATTGAAACTTACATTCTTGATTTTTCAGGCAATTTATATGATAAACATATTACTTTGTTCTTTATAAAAAAAATTAGAGATGAAAAAAAGTTCGATTCTTTAGATGCATTAAAGGCTCAATTAAAAAAAGATAAAAATTTTGCAAAATCTCAGCCTTTTAACATATAAAACTCATTTACAAGTATTTATGTTTATGCTATAATAACTGTCGAGAACCTAAGGCTATGATTTAAGAACTGCCAACTTACTTCTTGGCATTAGGGGATAATTACGCGGAGGTGTTTTACTTATGGATAAGGCAAGAAAACAAGAAATAATCGAAAAATATGCAAGACATGAAGGAGATACTGGTTCTCCAGAAGTTCAAATTGCATTACTATCAGAAAGAATTAAATCTTTAACTGAGCATTTAAAGACTCACAAGAAAGATCATCATTCAAGAAGAGGTCTTTTCATAATGGTTGGACAGAGAAAAGGCTTATTAAATTATCTATATGAACAAGATATAGAAAGATATAGAAGTATAAAGAAAGAATTAGGCATCAGAGGCTAATTTCTATTTAGAGCGGGTTAACCCGCTCTATTATTTTAAATTATTAAAATCCTGAAAGGAGGATATTAAATGACACATACACATCAAATAGAAGTTGCTGGAAGAACTATGAAAGTAGAATCTGGTAGAATAGGAATGTTATCAGATTCAGCTATTTTAATGAGTTATGGAGATACAGTTATTTTAACTAACGCTAATGCTTCTGACCAGCCAAGAGATGGAATCGACTTCTTTCCATTAAGTGTTGAATATGAAGAAAGATTATATTCTGTTGGAAAAATACCTGGAGGTTTCCTAAAAAGAGAAGGTAAGCCTACTGATAAAGCTATTCTTCACGGAAGAGCAATAGACAGACCTTTAAGACCATTATTCCCAAAGGGATATAGAAATGACGTTCAAATCGTTTGTACAGTAGTTTCTGTAGAAAATGATAACCTTCCTGAAATTTTAGCAATAAATGCTGCTTCAACTGCATTATGTTTATCATCAATACCATTTACTACACCAGTTGCAGCTGTTCAGGTTGGATTAATTGATGGTAAGTATATTTTAAATCCTACAACAGAAGAAAGAAAGGTAAGTGACTTATCACTTACAGTATGCGCAACTAAAGAAAGAGTAATGATGGTAGAAGCAGGCGGTAATGAAATCCCTGAAGATACTATGATTAACGCTATAGATTTCGGATTCAATGAATGTCAGAAAATCGTTGCATTCCAAGAAGAAGCTATGAGGAGCTTTGGTAAGGAAAAGAAAGAACCATTAATTCACGAAGCTGATGAAAACTTAAAGCGCGAAATTAATGATTTTTCTTTCGACAACATTAAAGATGCAATGTACATCACTGACAGAGATGAAAGAAATGCTAAGATGGATGAAATAAAAACTGCTATCAATGATAAGTTTTTAGAAACTTATCCTGATTCAGCATCAGATATAAATGAAATTGTTTATAAGATTCAAAAAGAAATCGTTAGAGATATGCTTTTAAATAATCATAGAAGACCTGATGGAAGAAGATTTGATGAAATAAGACCTATTTCATGTGAAGTTGATGTATTACCTAGAACCCATGGTACAGGTTTATTCTCTAGAGGATTAACTCAGGTAATGACTGTTGCTACTTTAGGTTCAATTGGAGATATACAAATTCTTGATGGAATTGGTGAAGAAGAATCTAAGAGATATATTCATCATTACAATTTCCCTGGATATAGTGTTGGTGAAGTTAAGCCACTAAGAGGACCAGGAAGAAGAGAAATCGGTCATGGTGCATTAACTGAAAGAGCTCTTGAACCATTAATACCATCAGAAGAAGAATTTCCATACACAATAAGACTTGTATCAGAAGTTTTAAGTTCAAATGGTTCTACATCACAGGCATCTGTATGTGGATCAACTTTAGCACTATTAGATGCTGGTGTTCCAATAAAGAGACCTGCTGCTGGTATAGCAATGGGACTTATTACATCAGAAGATTTATCTAAAGAAGAAGTTATTACTGATATCCAGGGAATAGAAGATTTCTTCGGAGATATGGACTTTAAGGTTGCAGGTACTGAAAAAGGTATCACATCAATTCAGGTAGATACTAAGATAGCTGGTTTATCAAAACAATGCATACATGACGCAATTTATGGTGCAAAGAAGGCTAGAATGGAAATCCTTGAAAAGATACATGACTGCATACCAGCTCCAAGAAGCGAAGTGTCAATGTATGCTCCTAAGACATCTACTATAACAATTAACCCTGATAAAATCAGAGATGTTATCGGTGCAGGTGGTAAGGTAATTAATAAGATTATTGCTGATACTGGTGTTAAGATTGATATAAAAGAAGATGGAAGAGTTTTTGTATCATCACCAGATCATAAGGCAGTTGATACTGCAGTAGGAATAATAGAAGGACTTACTAAAGAAGTTCAAGTTGGAGAAGTTTATTTAGGTAAAGTAACCAAGATAGCAACTTTTGGTGCTTTTGTTGAAATTTTACCTAACAAAGAAGGTTTAGTTCATATATCTAAACTAGATATAAACAGAGTAAACAAAGTTGAAGATATCGTTTCAGTCGGAGACCAGATACTTGTTAAGGTTACTGAAATAGATAACCAGGGCAGAATTAATTTATCAAGAAAAGATGCTATAGCAGAATCTGATAAAAACACTGATAACTAAGAAATAAAGGGCAAGTAATATTGCCTTTTCTTTTTATTTGAAATAAGAAGTAAGAATATATATTGATATCATTACATAATCTTATCTTAGGGAGGGTTTGATTATGGATGATAATATAAGATTATTAAGCGATATAACAAAGTGCGAAATAATTAATGTAAATGATGGCGAAAAATATAATACAATCATCAATAATGATATAATTATTGATGAAAATGGATATTTGAAGTTTTTAATTGTAAACCTGGGTTCAGGAAAAATTAGTTTTTTTAACAAAAATGAATTTCTTGAAATACCATGGTCTACAGTAAAAAAGATAGGAACCAAAACAGTATTGTTAGATGCAGACGACGATGTGATTACTAAATCTAAGCTGTAAAGGAGTGACATTGCTTTGAATATATTAATACAAAAATTTGGAGGTACTTCTGTATCTTCAAATAGCAGACGTAAGCAGGTTGTAAGCAAAGTAAAGAAAGCATTAGCTGATGGCTTTAAACCGGTTGTTGTTGTAAGTGCTATGGGTAGAAAAGGTGCGCCATATGCTACCGATACATTATTGTCTTTAGTAGATGATAATTTTAAAGCAGATAATAGACAGGCAGTAGATTTGCTTTTATGCTGTGGAGAGTTTATAAGCACAGTAGTAATGTGTAATGAACTTAATAATGCAGGAATAAAGAGCGTCCCTCTTACAGGAGGGCAGGCTGGTATAATTACCGATGATAATTATAATTCAGCAGAATTAACTGATACAAAGCCTGACTTAATTGAGTCAATACTTGCAAAAGATATAGTGCCTGTAGTTGCAGGTTTTCAAGGAATAAATAAAGATGGTATCTTAACTACACTTGGAAGAGGCGGAAGTGATACTTCTGCAGCAATACTAGGTGTAATGCTTAAAGCAAAGGAAATACAAATTTATACTGATGTAGATGGTATTATGACTGCAGATCCAAGAATAGTACATTCAGCTGAGCGTATTCCAGCAATGAGCTATAATGAAACATTTCAGTTTGCTGAACAAGGAGCAAAGGTAATTCACCCAAGAGCAGTTGAAACTGCCATGAAGGGTAATATACCTCTTGTAATAAAGAATACAATGACTGATTCCGAAGGAACAATAATCAATAGCATGGGATACAGAGATTCTAAAAAGCTGATTACAGGAATTACACATGTAGCTGGAAGAGTTCAGATAAGTATAAGGTTACGTGATAATACTAAAGAAAACTATAAACATATATTAAAGATTCTTGGTGATAATAATATAAGCCTTGATTTAATCAATATATTCCCTAACGAAAAGATATTCACAATAGATGAAAAAGATAAAGATAACATTCTTAACATATTAACATCTATGAATATGAATTATACTATGATTGAAAAGTGTTGCAAGATATCAATAATCGGTTCAATGATACGTGGTATTCCAGGTATTGTTGCCAAGATAGTAGATGCACTTGAAGAAAAAAATATAGATGTGTTGCAAACTGCAGATTCACATACAACTATCTGGTGCTTAATAAAAGAAGATAATGTAAATGAAGCAATTCAAATTCTTCATGATATCTTTTTATAGTATAAAACCTTTCTTCTATGATTAAACTATCATAAAAGGGAGGTTTTTTTATGGAAGAAAATAAAGATGTTAGAGTAACAAAAGAGGTAAGTGATATTAAAGAACTTGGTAACACAAATGAACTTAAAAGAGATAAAAGTATTCAAGTTTTAAGTATAATAGGACAGATTGAAGGACACGCAATACTATCACCACAAACTAAAACAACAAAATATGAACATATGATTCCACAGCTTGTAGATATAGAAGAAAATCCAGAAGTTAAAGGAGTTTTGTTTATATTAAATACTGTTGGAGGAGATGTTGAAGCTGGTCTTGCAATGGCAGAACTTATTACAAGTTTAAGCAAACCTACTGTTTCTCTAGTTATTGGAGGCGGACATTCAATTGGCGTTCCACTTGCTACAGCTTCAAATTATTCTTTTATATCTCCATCAGCTACTATGATTATTCATCCTATAAGAATGAATGGGCTTGTAATAGGAGTACCACAGACATTTAATTATTTTCAAAAGATGCAGCAGCGAATTAATTCATTTATCACAAGGACATCTAAGATAGATAATGCAACTCTTGAAAACTTAATGATGAGAACAGATGATCTTTTAAATGATATGGGAACTATTCTGATAGGTAAAGAAGCAGTTAATATAGGATTAATTAATGAAGTGGGCGGAATTAAGGATGCTTTAAAAAAGTTAAAAGAACTTATTGCAGAAAAGGAATTATAGTTATTCTATAATTCCTTTATGCTTTATTTTATTCTCAATTTATTTTATAATTGTATGAGAGTTTGAAAGGGGGAGATGTACCGTTGGCTAAAAGAAAAAACACAAAGAATACAAAAAACAATAAAAAAGCAAACAATACTTCTGACATTAATGGAATAATCGGAATTGCATGTTCAATTATAATAATGTTGGGTTTATATACTAATGCTGTTGGATACTTTTCATATATAGCTCAGAAATTGCTAATATCTCTATTTGGACTAGGAGCGTTTCTCATTCCAATATATATTATGTATCTATCTATTATATATATTAAGAATAAAGGCAGGATAATCCTGAATAGAAATTTCATTTTAACAACTGTAATTGTAGTTAACACATTAATACTTGTACAGGCTATGAATTTCTATACTTATTATAATCCAAAGGATGGCAGCCTACTTATGAGCATTGAAGCAATAATAGATGCAAACAGTAATATGCATGCTGGTATTATAGGATTACTTGTAACTTTTCCGTTAGTAAAGTTTATCGGTAGTGTAGGGACATATATAGTCAATTTCTTTGCATATGTCATATGTCTTATCTTAGAATTCAATATTACTCTAGACAGCCTTAATGTTAAGCCAAGAAATAAAAAAGCTTCTAAGAATTCTAAAGCTAACACGATAGAAAAGTCTCATGTAGCTCCAGAGATAAGGGATAATAATGAAGCTGTCAAAGGCATAAGTAGTAAGATAAGAATCCTTGATTCAATGAAAGATGAAGCTGCAGTTGATAATATCAGAGTTGAAAGTACTCCAAAGATTGATACTTATGAAGAGACTAAAAAAAATAACAGTTCAGAGGATAAACTTGATAATGATGTAAAGGAATCAATTAATAAAGAATTAAATGATAGAATTTTAGAAAATGGCAGTCAGAAAGAATATACTTATCCTTTGGTTGAATTCCTAAATAATAACAATAAATCCATCATGAATAAAGAAGATAAAAAAGAACTGCTTAGCAATGCAAATAAGCTTGAAGAAACATTAAATTCTTTTGGTGTAGATGCAAGCATACTGCAGGTTACTAAAGGTCCTTCTGTAACAAGGTATGAACTTCAGCCTAGTGCAGGAGTAAAGGTAAGCAAAATAGTAAATCTTGCAGATGATATAGCTTTAAGCTTGGCGGCAAATGGTGTAAGAATAGAAGCTCCTATCCCGGGAAAGTCTGCTGTTGGTATAGAAGTTCCAAATAGAGAACTCTCTCCTGTATGTATAAGGGAAGTAATAGATTCAGATGAGTTTATTAAGTCTAATAAGAAATTAGCCTTTGCACTAGGTAAAGATATTTCAGGTAAATGTGTTGTAGGAGACTTAAGCAAAATGCCTCACATTCTGATAGCTGGAGCTACAGGGTCAGGAAAGAGTGTATGTATAAACACACTTATCGTAAGTTTGCTTTATAAGTACTCTCCTGAAGATGTAAAACTTCTAATGATTGATCCTAAGGTAGTTGAGCTTAATGTATATAACGGCATACCACAGCTTCTTATACCAGTAGTAACAGATCCAAAGAAAGCTGCAGCTGCACTAAATTGGGCTGTTAATGAAATGACTAGAAGATATAAACTATTTGCAGATACAGGAGTAAGAAATATCGAAAGTTATAATGAACTTATTAATAAGGGGATAATAGATGAGAAACTCCCATCTATAGTTATCATTGTAGACGAGCTTGCTGATTTAATGATGGCATGTCCTAAGGATGTTGAAGATTATATATGCAGACTTGCACAAATGGCAAGAGCTGCGGGTATGCATCTAGTAATTGCTACTCAGCGTCCATCTGTTGATGTTATTACAGGTGTAATAAAAGCTAATATACCTTCAAGAATATCTTTTGCAGTTTCTTCACAGATAGATTCAAGAACAATACTTGATTCAAGTGGTGCTGAAAAACTTCTTGGTAAAGGTGATATGCTTTATTATCCATCAGGAGTATCAAAACCTTTAAGAATTCAGGGTTGCTTTATATCAGAAAGCGAAGTTGAAAAAGTAGTTAATTTTATTAAGGACAATGATGAATCTGTAGAGTATAAGGAAGATATTCTAGAACACATTAATAACGAAGTAAGTACCGAATCTTCAACTGAAGAGGATGAAAGAGATGAACTGCTTGATGAAGCTATACGAATAGTAGTTGAGTCAAATCAAGTATCAACTTCATTCCTACAGAGAAAGTTAAAAATTGGCTTTAACAGAGCAGCAAGAATAATAGAACAATTAGAAAATATGAAGATAATTGGACCACGTGAAGGCAATAAGCCAAGACAGGTATTAATATCAAACAATGATATAGAAAATCAATAAAATTCATATTTATAATAAAAAAACTTGTTAAAGTATTTAAACAGTTTTAAAATATATATGAATTAAAACATCAGGAGGAATAAAACTTGAAAAAATACAAAGTAGGACTTGTAAGTCTTGGGTGTGACAAAAATAGAATTGATTCAGAAATAATGCTTGGATCTATGTCTGAAAATTATGAAATAACAAATGATCCGATAGAAGCTGATATAATAATCGTTAATACTTGCGGATTCATTGAAAAAGCAAAAGAAGAATCTATAAACACTATATTAGAAATGGCTGAATATAAGAAAAAACATAACTGTAAACTGCTTATAGCTACAGGATGCTTAACTCAGCGTTATGGCAGCGAACTTCTTGAACTTATGCCTGAACTAGACATAATTCTAGGTGTTAATGACTATTTTAAAATGAATATATACATTGAACAATTTATAAAAGATCATAAGAAAATAGCTAAGGTTGATTATAGCGATGAAAATATAAATCAAGGAAATAGAATAATTAGTACAGGTAAAGCTACTGCATACTTAAGAATAGCAGAAGGATGCAATAACTGCTGTACTTACTGCATTATCCCTAAGATAAGAGGAAAGTATAGAAGCAGAACTAAAGAAAGCATTGTTAAGGAAGCTAAAGAATTAGCTGATCAAGGAATTAAAGAAGTTATCTTAATAGCCCAGGATACAACAAGATATGGAACTGATATATATGGCGAAAAGAAACTTCATGAGTTAATGCATGATATAGCAGAAATAGAAGGTATCGAGTGGATAAGAGTTTTATACTGCTATCCAGAAGAAATATATTCTGAAATGATTGAAGAAATGAAAAACAACGATAAGATATGTAAATATGTAGATCTTCCTATACAGCATATAAGCAATTCTATATTAAGAAAAATGGCTAGAAAAACAACAAAGCAGGATATTATGGATAAAATAAAGCTTCTTAGAAAAGAAATTCCAGAGATTGTTTTAAGAACTTCTTTAATAGTTGGATTCCCTGGTGAAACAGAAGAGAATTTTATTGAATTAAAGAACTTTGTTGAAGAAATAAAACTTGATAATCTTGGTGTATTTACTTACTCACAAGAAGAGGGAACTCCAGCTGCAAAGATGGATAACCAAGTTGAAGAGGAAGTAAAAGAAAGAAGAAGAAATGAAATAATGCAGGTTCAGCACGAAGTTGCAGAAGAAATAAACAATTTAAAAGTAGGTAATATTTACAATGTACTTATTGAAGGGTATAATGGAAGAGAATATATTGGTAGAAGTTTTGGAATGGCTCCAGATGTAGATGGAACAATACTAATAAAGAATGCCGATAAATTAAATGTTGGAGATTTTATTAAAGTCCAAATTACCGATCGAAGAGAATATGATTTAATAGGAGTTGTTTTTAATGAACCTAGCTAACAAATTAACAGTAATTAGAATCATACTAGTTCCAGTGTTCGTTGTATTTATCTCTTGTGCTAATATACCGTATGGAACTTTTATAGCAACATTAATTTTCATACTTGCATCAATAACAGATAAATTAGATGGCTATATTGCAAGAAGCAGAAATCAAGTTACTAACTTTGGAAAGTTCATGGATCCGCTAGCTGATAAATTACTTGTTGTTTCAGCGTTAATTTTACTTGCTCAATACAATCTGGTACCAGCATGGGTTGTAATAATAATAACTGCAAGAGAATTTGCAGTATCAGGTCTTAGAACACTAGCTGCCTCAGACGGTTTGGTACTTGCTGCAAGCTGGTGGGGAAAAATTAAGACTGTTTTTCAGATTATAGCTGTTATTTCATTATTATTTAAATTAAATATATCAACATATGCTCCATTAAAAAATTATGTATATAGTAATTCTGCTTTGAATGGCTTCTTTACATATGGAACTACAATCTTGGTATATGTTGCAGCATTAGCAACATTAGTATCTGGAATCGAGTATTTTGTTAAGAATAAACATGTTATAAATACTAATGAATAATGATTAAAATAATTTATATAGTCAATACTTATAATAAAAGTTCCATTATTATATAGTGGGACTTTTAAATTAGTTGACAATTTACTAAAAAATAATTATAATAATTTGCAAGAACAAATGTTCTGTCTTTTATAAATCGAAAGGGAGTGTTTTTATGAGTATAGATGCTGAAAAGCTAAAAGCAATAGATGCTGCCATGGGGCAGATAGAAAAACAATTTGGAAAAGGCTCTGTAATGAAGCTTGGAGAACATAGCGTATTAAATGTTGATGCAATTTCTACTGGATGTCTAGACTTAGATATCGCATTAGGAATTGGTGGAGTTCCAAGAGGAAGAATTATAGAAATATATGGGCCTGAATCTTCAGGTAAAACTACTGTTGCATTACATATATCAGCAGAAGCTCAAAAGATAGGAGGAGCTGTTGCATTTATCGATGCAGAACATGCATTAGATCCTGCATATGCAAAAAATCTTGGTGTTGATATAGAAAATCTTATCGTATCACAGCCTGACACTGGAGAACAAGCACTTGAAATAACTGAAGCTTTAGTTAGATCCGGAGCAATAGATGTTGTTGTAGTCGATTCAGTTGCAGCATTAGTTCCAAAAGCCGAAATAGAAGGTGAAATGGGAGACAGTCATGTAGGTCTTCAAGCAAGATTAATGTCTCAGGCATTAAGAAAACTTACAGGTACTATAAATAAATCAAAATGTATCGTTGTATTTATCAATCAATTAAGAGAAAAGGTTGGTATTATGTTTGGTAATCCTGAAACTACTCCAGGTGGTAGAGCATTAAAGTTCTATTCATCAGTAAGACTTGATGTTAGAAGAATCGACTCAATAAAACAGGGCGATCAGATAATTGGTAACAGAACAAGAGTAAAGATTACTAAGAATAAAGTTGCTCCACCATTTAAGCAGGCTGAATTTGATATTATGTATAACGAAGGGATATCAAGAGTTGGTAATATAATTGATGTCGGAGTTAAAGAAGAAATAGTTCAAAAGAGTGGAGCTTGGTTCTACTGTGGAGATATAAGACTTGGACAGGGTAGAGAAAACGCGAAACAGTACTTAAAAGATAATCCTGATTTAGCTCTAGATATTGAAAACAAGATCAGAGTTAAAAATGATCTTCCACCAGTATCATCTGCAGTTAACAATGATGTTGAAACAAAAGAATCAACAAAAAAAGATGATGCAAAAAATATTAAAGAAGAAAAGTAATAATATACAATCTTTTAAGTGAAAAGCCACCCGCTAGCGGGTGGCTTTTATTATGCTTTTTAAGACAGAAGCACCTATTGATTCCATAAACCTCACCTAACTCTTATAACGGGTCTGTAAAAGCTCTTCACATGCTCACTCTCAAAGCATAAGTTTTAAATGAGGAACTAGCTGAGTATTTACTCCTAAATAAAATATTATCAATGGTTTTTAAAGGCATTGACAATATATTATTTTTAATATAAAATAATAACAAATACTGGTTTAACATATTCAAAGAACAGTAAAATAAATTAGCACCTTTCCGAGCTTTCTATTTACTAGATGATATACGGCCTAAATTGATGTGAGGAGGTGTAATTAATGAATCCAATTTATTATATAATTGCAATTATTGCATTTATCATGATTGCAGTAGCTGAAGTTATAATAATAAAAAATGCTTCAAAAAAGAAAATAAATGATTTAGAAAATCAAGCAAAATCAACACTTGAAGCAGCAAGAAAAGAATCAGAGTCTTTAAAAAAAGAATCAATTTTAGAAGCAAAAGAAGAAGTTCACAAATTACGAAGTGATTGTGATCGAGAACTAAGAGAAAGAAGAAACGAAGTCCAAAGGTTAGAAAGAAGATTAATTCAAAGAGAAGAATCAATAGACAAAAAAAGTGATATTCTTGAACGAAAAGATACTGAAATCAACGAGAAGATGGACGAAGTTGAAAAAATTAAAAATCAGGTTCAGGAACTTTACGATAATCAAAAAGCTGAACTAGAAAGAATATCTAACATGTCATGTGAAGAAGCTAAACAATTACTTCTTGATGAGGTAAATAAAGAAATCAAGCATGATGTAGCCGTTATGATTAAAGAGGTTGAAACAAAAGCAAAAGAAGAAGCTGATAAACGTTCTAGAGAAATAATCACAACTGCAATTCAAAGATGTGCTGCTGATCATGTATCAGAAACAACAGTGCATGTAGTAAATCTTCCAAATGACGAGATGAAGGGAAGAATTATCGGTAGAGAAGGTAGAAATATTCGTACTTTAGAAACACTGACTGGTGTAGATTTAATAATTGACGATACACCTGAAGCAGTAATTCTATCAAGCTTTGATCCAATACGTCGAGAAATCGCAAAAATTGCACTTGAAAAACTAATTGTTGATGGTAGAATACATCCAGCACGTATAGAAGAAATGGTTGAAAGAGCAAAAAAAGAAGTAGATGATGACATTAAGGAAGAAGGAGAACAAGCTACTTTTGAAACTGGAGTACATGGTTTACATCCTGAACTTATAAAATTATTAGGAAGATTAAAGTATAGAACAAGTTATGGTCAAAATGTTTTAAAACATTCAATAGAAGTTTCATATTTAGCTGGATTAATGGCTTCAGAATTGGGTTTAGATGTAAATACGGCTAAAAGAGCAGGCTTACTACATGATATAGGCAAAGTTGTAGATCAGGAATATGAAGGTCCTCATGCTATAATTGGTGGGGATTTAGCTAAGAAATATAGAGAATCAGCTGTAATAGTTAATGCTATTGCAGCACATCACGGTGATGTCGAAATGATCTCTTTAGAAGCTGTACTTGTTCAAGCAGCTGATGCAATATCAGCGGCAAGACCTGGTGCAAGAAGAGAAACTCTTGAAGCTTATATTAAGAGATTAGAAAAACTTGAGGAAATAGCTAATTCTTATGATGGTGTAGATAAATCTTATGCAATTCAAGCGGGTAGAGAAATAAGAATAATGGTAAAACCTGATCATGTTGATGATGCAGGTGCTGTAGAAATGGCTAGAGATATGGTTAAGACTATAGAGCAGCAATTAGAATATCCTGGACAGATAAAGGTTAACATTATAAGAGAAACTCGTGCCGTTGAATACGCCAAATAATTTTAAAAAATACATTTTGCAATAATTTGCAAAATGTATTTTTTAATTTAAAGGAATTTAAATAATAATGTAGAATATAATATATGTTGGATTAATGATAGGTATAGTCATTCTAATGTAAACGATATCTAAAAATATGCTAGGGGGAAAAATTAATGGAAGTATTAAAAGTATCTACTAAATCTAATCCTAATTCAGTTGCTGGAGCATTAACAGCAATTATAAAGGAAAAAAATATTGCAGAAATTCAAGCAGTAGGTGCAGGAGCTATAAATCAGGCAGTAAAAGCTATTGCAATAGCAAGAGGATTTATAGCTCCAAGCGGAAAAGATATTATATGCGTACCTGCTTTTGCTGATATTGAAATAAATGGCGAAGAAAGAACAGCCATTAAGTTAATAGTACAACCAAGATAGATTAAATTGGCGAGTTTTCCTTATTTCTTGATTTTGCCCTTTATATAAAAGATGATATAATAAAAATATGTTTAAAATCTTTATGGGGGTGCTTTATGAATTTATCAAGAAAAGCAAATAATATATCTGGTTCTCTTACTTTAGAAATTACTGCAAAGGCAAATAGAATGAAAAGTGAAGGTATTGATGTTGTAAGCTTTGCAGCTGGAGAACCAGATTTTAATACACCAAAAAATATTATTGATGCAGCTTATAAAGCGATGCAGGACGGAAAGACAAAGTATACTCCGTCATCAGGAATTGAATCTTTAAAAAAAGCAATCTGTAATAAATTTAAAAAGGAAAATAACCTAGAATATAATATTAATCAAGTTATAGTGTGCAATGGTGCTAAACAATGTATAGCAAATGTATTTTTATCAATCCTTAATCCGGAAGATGAAGTTCTAATTCCTCGTCCTTACTGGGTAAGTTATCCTGAGCTTGTTAAGCTTGCTGACGGAAAGCCAATATTTGTTGACACAAAAAAACAAAATGATTATAAATACTCTGTTGATGTATTAGAAAGATATGTTTCAAGCAAAACTAAAGCAATTTTGTTGAATAGTCCAGGCAATCCATTAGGAAATGTTTATACTAGGGACGAATTAACGGAAATAGCCGCTTTCGCAAAGAAATATGACTTATTTATTATATCAGACGAAATATATGAAAAGCTTATATACGATGACTGTAAACATATTAGCATAGCATCTCTTAATGAAGATGCATATAATCGTACAATAGTGATAAATGGAGTATCAAAGTCATATTCAATGACAGGATGGAGAATTGGTTACTGTGCGGCATCTGAGAAAATAATTAAACTAATGAACAGTATTCAAAGTCATTTTACATCTAATCCAAATTCCGTTGCGCAATATGCAACATTAGAAGCGCTTACTGGCGATCAAAGCACTATAGCTATTATGGCTAAAGCTTTTGACGAAAGAAGAAACATTGCAATGAATATGCTTGATAATATAAATGAAATATCATATATAAAGCCACAAGGAGCTTTCTATATTATGATTGATATTTCTAATTTAATAAACAAATCATTTAATGATATCAAAATTAAGGATTCTTTGGCTTTCTCAAAATTATTATTAGAAGCCGAAAATGTTGCAGTTATTCCTGGAAGTGCGTTTGGATTTGAAAATTACATAAGAATTTCCTATGCAACATCATCAGAAAATGTAAAAAAAGGCATTGAAAGATTACAAGCATTTATTAATAATTTAAAATAATTTAAAATTATAGTTGAATTATGATTCAAAAATTATTATAATTAAATAGGTTAAATATTATTATAATTAAAGAGGTGGATATAATGGTAACTAAAGAAGTTGTTGTTAAAAATTCAACTGGTTTACACGCTAGACCAGCTACATTATTAGTAAAGAAAGCTTCAGGCTTTAAATCTGATATCACAATCGAATGCAATGGCAAGAAAGCTAACGTTAAGAGTTTAATCGGAGTTTTATCTTTAGGTGTAACTAAAGACGCAGTTATAAAGATAGAAGCTAATGGTGATGATGAAACTTTAGCAGTAGAAGAAATTGCAAAATTAATAGAAAACTTAGAAGAATAATTAGTTTTTATAATTAAATAATATTGCATTAAAAGGCACTGTATAGTGCCTTTTAATTTTGCGTTTTTAATCATCACAATTATTAAATAGTGAAATTATTTTATATATATGTTATAATACGAAATATAGATAACAAATAAATACAAATATTCGTTGGAGGCACTTATGAGAGATCAATACAACACACCATTAAATTCACGTTATGCTTCAAAAGAAATGTCATACATATTCTCAGAAGACAAAAAATTTACTACTTGGAGAAAGCTATGGGTTGCCTTAGCTGAATGTGAAAAAGAATTAGGCTTAAACATAACAGACAAGCAGATTGAAGAATTAAAATCACATATTAACGATATTAATTATGATGATGCAATAAAAAGAGAAAAAGAAGTAAGACACGATGTAATGAGCCATGTGTATGCTTACGGACTTCAATGTCCAACAGCAAAAGGAATAATCCATCTGGGCGCTACAAGCTGCTATGTAGGCGATAATACAGATATAATAATCATGAGAGATGGGCTTCTTTTAATAAGAAAGAAAATCATAAATATAATAGATGCGTTAAGCAAATTTGCCGAGAAGAATAAAGATATACCAACTTTAGGTTTTACTCATTTACAACCTGCCCAGTTGACTACAGTAGGCAAGAGAGCCACTTTATGGATTCAAGATCTAGTAATGGATCTAGAAAATATAGATTTTGTACTTAGCAATCTAAAACTTAGAGGAGTAAAAGGCACAACTGGTACACAGGCAAGTTTTATGGAATTATTTGAAGGCGACGAAAGCAAAGTTAAGGAACTTGACAAATTAGTTGCAAATAAGATGGGTTTCAGCAAAAGCTTTGGTGTAACAGGTCAAACTTATCCAAGAAAACTTGATTCAATAGTTTTAAACACATTGTCAGAAGTAGCACAAAGCGCATATAAATTCAGCAATGACCTTAGACTTCTTCAAAATATGAAGGAGATGGAAGAGCCGTTTGAAAAGAATCAAATAGGTTCATCTGCTATGGCTTACAAAAGAAATCCTATGAGATCAGAAAGAATAAGCGGCCTTGCAAGGTTTGTAATAACAGCTTCATTAAATCCTGCTATTACTGCTTCTACTCAATGGTTTGAAAGAACTCTTGATGATTCTGCTAACAAGAGACTTTCTGTTTCTGAATCATTCCTTGCACTAGATGGAGTTTTAAATTTATATCTAAACATATCTGAAAACATAGTTGTTTACAAAAAAGTCATTTCAGCTCATGTAAATAATGAACTTCCATTTATGGCAACTGAAAATATAATTATGGAATGTGTAAAAAGAGGTGGCGACAGACAGGAGCTTCACGAAAGAATAAGAGAACATTCTATGGCCGCTGCACAAAGAGTTAAAATGGATGGCTTAAACAACGATTTAATTGATAGAATTAAAAATGATTCATTCTTTAATTTAACTAACGAAGAAATTGATAATATCATAGATCCAAAGAAATTTATAGGAAGAGCTCCTGGTCAGGTTGTAGAATTCATAAATGAATATGTAAAACCAATTCTTGAAAAAAATAAAGATTTACTTGGCGAAGAAGCCATAATCAACGTATAATAAAAAAATAATTTCAAATAAGCTTCAAATTACATTTTCTACGAGAAATAAATAATTTGAAGCTTATTTTTTGTCAGAATCGATGCATAATAAATTGTGCATTAACAAAGTTGTATACCACAAAAAACATTTGCAAAACTTAATATAATTGAAAAAAGCCAAAATATATGCTATAATTCTTATAAATAGTTTCGCTAAATGCATATTTAGCGAAACTATTACTCAAAAACAAGGGGGATTTTATGATTTACGATATTCAATGTCTTCATGACAATGATTCGCCACAGCGTGTGAATGAATTTATAAATTATCTTGAAACTATTAAAGGAAAATCAGCAAATACATTAGATGCTTACAAAATAGATCTAAATTTATTTTTCAGATTCATAAAAATATATAAAGGATTTATAAAAGACAAAAATATAGAATTCGAGGATATTAAAATTGATGATATCGATGATTCTGTAATTAAGGCATTAACTTTGTCGGATTTATATGCTTTTATATCTTTTACAGAAAAATACAGACATAATAATGCCCGAACTCGTGCACGTAAAGTTGCTACATTAAAATCATTTTTTAAGTTTCTTCATAGCAAAATAAGAATTATAAACGATAATCCTGCATTAGAATTAGAAACACCTAAAGTTAGTTCAAGGCAGCCAATATACCTGACTTTAGACGAAAGTCTTGCGCTTCTAAATTCTCTTGATAAGAATAATAAGAATTATTACAGAGATTACTGCATATTAACGCTGTTTCTTAACTGTGGAATGCGTGTATCTGAGTTATGCGGTATTGATACAACTAAAATAAAGGGGGACACCCTATCCATAATCGGTAAAGGTAATAAGGAACGTACAGTTTATCTTAATGAATCATGCAAGAAATCTATAAATGATTATCTTAATGTAAGAGATAATACTAAAGTTCCATTTGAGGAAAAAGACGCTTTGTTTATTAGCTCTATGAATCGTAGAATCAGCAAAAGAAGTGTTGAAATTTTAGTGAAAAAATATATTAAAGCTGCAAACATTGATAATGCAGAGATATACACTCCTCATAAACTTAGGCACACAGCTGCTACACTTATGTATAAATACGGCAATGCTGATATAAGAAGTCTGCAGCAGATTCTAGGTCACAATAATGTTTCCACTACACAGATATATACGCACGTTGATAACGAACAGCTAAGAGAAACTATTCAGTCAAATCCATTAGCAAAACTAAAATAAAGATTTTCAAACTCATTTTAAATCTATATTTTATGATATTTTCTAAAGAAAAAGAGAGCCTTAAAATTAACGGCTCTCCTACTCTATCTTTTATATATTTCTATGTTTAATTCTTCTTACTCCTGGGAAAATTTCTTCTGTCAGCTCATCTAATTTTTCTTCATCATCTATAATATCAAGCTCTTCCAAATATTCCACATGGTCAAATGCATCTTCATAAGTACCATCATCAAGATTACTGTACTCCTCCAAGATTCTTACTTTTCTTTCTTCATCGCTTTCCTTATTTTCTAAATCTTTTAGAACTTTTTCATTTTCTTCAATATTTTTTGCAATTTCAGATATCTTAATTGCTTTTGTATCAAAGCCCTCCTGCTCTAAACATTTGCCACAGTTGTCGCAGATTTTATTTGGTATTAGATCGCAATAATCATCTCCACATGAGTAAGCTTCTTTATCATTCTTTTTATTCATAAAATAATACACCTTCTTCTGTATTTTAATGCATTATATATTATAACAGAAATACTTGTTTTAATAAACAAGAACGCAAGTTTGATTAGATAATAAAAGTATGCTATACTATTAGAAAGATAGCGAGGTGAAAAAATGTTAGGCAAAATTTCTAAACAAGAAGAAATATATAATTTTTTAAAAAGCTATACAGAAAGTAAGGGTTATCCACCATCTGTCAGAGAAATCTGTGATGCAGTCGGTTTGAAATCTACTTCAACAGTCCATGGTCATTTAAAAAAATTAGAAGCTAACGGACTGATTAAAAGAGATCCTACAAAGCCAAGAGCTTTAGAAATATTAGAATTATCACATCCAAAAAAAGAAATGGTTAATATTCCTATAGTGGGAAAAGTAACTGCTGGTGTTCCAATATTAGCTACTGAAAATATAGAAGATTATTTTCCTATTCCAATTGAATACATAAAACATGATTCTGATCTGTTTATGTTAAGAGTTAAAGGAACAAGTATGATTGAAGCTGGTATTAACGATAACGACTTAGCTATCATCGAAAAAACTTCTGTTGCTTCAAATGGTGATATAGTAGTAGCTTCAATTGAAAATGCCGCTACTATCAAGACATTTTATAAGGAAAAAGACAGAATTAGATTACAACCACAGAATAAATTATTAGATCCTATATATGTTGATGACTGCACTATATTAGGTAAACTTGTTGGAATCTATCGTTCATATTAATAAAAAAAGGATTATTTATAAAGCTTTCTGCTTATAAATAATCCCTTTTTTATTTTATAATATTAAGAATTTAGAATCTTAGATAAAGCAATCAATATTCCAATCTTTGCATGATCAAATGTTAATCCGCCCTGAAGATATGCTATATAAGGTTCTCTAATCGGAGCATCTGCTGACAATTCAATTGATGATCCCTGAATAAATGCACCTGCTGCCATAATTACTTGATCATTATACCCAGGCATGTCCCAAGGTTCACATTCAACAAATGAATCTATTGGTGATCCTGCTTGAATTCCCTTACAGAAGTTTATTAGCTTAATCTTGTCATTAAATTTAATTGCCTGTATTATATCACTTCTCTTATCTGTATATTTAGGAAGCACTTCAAACCCTGCAAGTTCCATAATTCTTGAACAGAATGTTGCACCTTTTACAGCTTCCATAGTTATATGAGGCGCTAAGAATAACCCCTGGTACATAGATCTCATAACACCAAATGTAGAACCGCATTCAGCACCTATACCTGGTACTGTAAGTCTGTAACTTGCCTGCTCTACACAATCTTTTCTTCCTGCTATATATCCACCAGTTGGTGCTATACCGCCACCGATATTCTTAATTAATGAACCTGCAATAAGATCTGCGCCTACTTCTGTTGGTTCTTTAACATCTACAAATTCGCCATAGCAGTTATCAACAAAAACAATAACATCATTTCTTATTTCTTTTATAAACTTTATTACTTCTTCAAGCTGCTCAATTGTAAATGCATTTCTCCATCCATATCCAGTAGATCTTTGAAGATGTATAACCTTTATAGATTTGTCATTTTTTAATTCTTTTTCGATTGAATCAAAATCAAATCCGCCGTTTCTTAAATCTATCTGTTTATATTTTACACCATATTCCTTAAGAGAACCATTTCTTTCATTCTTGCCATCTATACCAATAACGCTCTGAAGAGTGTCATAAGGTGTTCCTGATACAGCTAAAAGAGTATCAGAAGGTCTAAGATTACCAAATAAGGCAGTTCCTAATGCATGAGTTCCATTAACAAAATGTGGTCTTACAAGCGCAGCTTCTGCACCTAAAACTCTTGCATACACCTTATCAAGAGAATCTCTTCCCATATCATCATAGCCATAACCAGTTGTATTTGTGAAATGGCTGTCGCTTATTCTTTCTTCCTGAAAAGCTGCCAAAACTTTATTTTGATTAAATTCACGAATTTCATCAAATTTTTTGAATTGTTCTTCCACATCAGCTAAAGCCTTATCACTTAATTTAAATATGTTATTATTTATTTTATATCTTATTTTTAATAATTCTTCTGTTACCTTTAACATTAAAGTTCCTCCATATGTATAATTTATGAAATAATCTTATCATAATCAAAAATAATAGGCAAACTTACTGTTTGCCTATAAACTACTCTTCTTCAGCAGGACTTCCTGTGAACAATATGGGTTTAGCAGGAGAAATAGTGGTAATTGCATGTTTATATACCATAGTCTGTTTACCTTCAGCATCTAAAATTACTGTAAAACTGTCAAACCCCTTTACATTTCCCCTCAGCTGCACTCCATTTATAAGATATATCACTACTGGAATTTTATTTTTTCTTGCTCCATTCAAAAATATGTCCTGCAAGTTATTTGTTGTCTTATTCATCAATACCCCTCCTTATATATCAATATATATATATTATACATCAAAGAAATTAAAATTAAACTCTGAGCTCAAATTATATTTATTTTACATTTGATACAATATAATTAATAATTTCTTCTTCAGTTTCATACTGATCCTTATCAATAAATACTGCTCTAGGATCCTTTCTAAACCACGTAAGCTGTCGCTTAGCATAATTTCTACTACCCTTTTTAATTAATTCTATAGACTCATCTAGAGTCATTCTGCCGTCCAGGTAATCTAACACTTCTTTGTATCCTATACCCTGCATAGACTGCATACTTGAATTATAACCACATTCCTTTAAATGCTTAACTTCATCTATTAGTCCTTCATCTACCATTAAATCTACTCGTTTATTTATTCTCTTATATAGAGTTTCCCGATTCATGTTTAATATATAATAATATAAATCATAACTACATGTATAGTAGTTCTCTCCAGATGAATATGATGAAAAAGGCTTGCCTGTAAGCTTATATACTTCAAGTGCACGTATAACCCTTTTTCTATTATTATAATGTATATTTTCATAGCTTAATTTATCACATTTTTTAAGCATATCATGTATATACTCATTTCCCTTTGCATCTGCCAAAGATTCAAGATAATTTCTATAATTCTCATCTTTATCACTCTCAGAAAAATTCATACTACAGATAATTGAGTTGATGTATAAGCCTGTTCCACCTGTTATTATTGGAAGCTTTCCTCTTGATGAAATTTCTTTAATCAAGTTTTCAACCTCTTCCTTATACTGAGCTACAGTATAGCTTTCATCAGGAGATATTATATCAAGCATATGATGCTTTATACCCTGCATTTCCTGCTTTTTAATTTTTGCAGAACCTATATCCATTCCTTTATAAATCTGCATAGAATCACAAGAAATTATCTCGCCATTAAGTCTTTTGGCAAGTTCAATAGATATTGCTGTCTTCCCTACAGCAGTAGGTCCTGCTATAATTAGTAACTTCTGTTTCATATATACCACCTAAACTATTCTTCTAAATCTTTTTTCTATTTCGTTTAATGAGAATTTTATTATTGTAGGTCTTCCGTGTGGACAATGATATGGATCATCCAGATACTTCATCTTTTCAAGAAGAGCATACATTTCATCAATATTTAATTCATCATTAGCTTTAATCGCGGCTTTACATGCTTTTGTTGCAATCCTGTTGTACTTAACTTCAGCAGTAATACCAGAACCTAATTTACGAAGATTATCGATTATTTCTAAGAAAAGACTCCGTGATGAAGCCTTTCCCAGAAAATACGGTACTTCTTTAATTGATACAGTAGTATCTCCAAATTCTTCAACAACAAAGCCTGCGCCTAAAAATACATCCTTGTTTTCTTCAAATATTGAAAAATCATCACATGATAATTCTACAAGTTCAGGCACTAAAAGACTCTGAACTTCTATGCTGCCGTTAAGTATCTTATTATAATAATTTTCAAATAAACATTTTTCATGAGCTGCATGCTGGTCTATCAGGAAAAGTGTTTTATTATATTCAGCGATTATATATGTCTTGTCAAACTGGCCTATAACTCTTAAATCCGGTATTTTAGGAATTAAAGTATCATTATACTCTACATTAGTATCTTCTTTATGTGCATTATTTATATCATAATGGACTCTTTCTTCTGTAATTTGAGGAATATACTCTGTCGTTCTACTCTCTGGTATTATATAATTATCATGAGAAATATTTCTGGCAGCTTCAAGCACTTCTTCTTTTACACTTTGTGGAGTAAAGTTTTCTATTTTTCTTACTGACTCATTAAAAAGATTTACCTTCTCATCTTCCTTTAAGAACGAAACATCCTCATATTCCTTTTTTTCTTCTACCAAAGATATATCCTCCATAAATGTATCCATAACATCATTTCTTAATGCCTTATGCACTGTATCAAAAATTATCTTAAATGCCGTCCTATCATCCTTAAACTTTATTTCTGATTTTGTTGGATGTATATTGACGTCAATAAGTTCAGGATAAGATTCCACAAACAAAATAAAGAACGGAAACTTATTAACTGTAGAGAAAGATTTGAAGGCATTTTCTACTGCTACTGTCAGCTTCCTGTCCTTAACATATCTTTTATTAACAAATATGCTCTGATTGTTCCTTGATCCCCTGCTGATTTCTTCCTTACCTATATATCCATATACAGAATATATATCATTATGTTCTTCAAAATATATCAGCTGTTCACATATTGTCTTACCATAAATAGTTCTTAAAACATCAATAAGGTTTCCTGTACCATAAGTATGCAAAACCTTTCTTGTGCCATTATACAGTTTAAATGATATCTCAGGATAGCATATTGCAATCCTGTTAACTATATCACTTATTAAAGACATTTCTCTTGATGTACTCTTAAGGAATTTCTTTCTTGCTGGTACATTATAGAACAAATCATTAACCTCAATTATTGTTCCATCTGCACAGGCAGTTTCTGTTTTATCTATAACTTCCCCGCCTTCAATATTAAGTTGTATGCCACTATCAAGTTCTCTGCATTTACTTCTTATCTGAATTTTAGATACAGATGCTATACTTGGAAGCGCTTCACCCCTGAAGCCTAAAGATTTTATAGCAAAAATATCATCTTTATTTCTAATCTTGCTTGTGGCATGGGCCATAAATGCTTTTTCAATATCATCAGGATAGATACCAGTACCATCATCTGTTATCTTGATTAACGATGTACCTCCATCCCTGACTTCTATTGTAATGTTCTTAGCATTAGCATCTATACAATTTTCTATTAATTCCTTAACAACTGATGCTGGACGTTCTACAACCTCTCCTGCTGCAATTTTATTGGATGTATTTTCATCTAGTATATTTATTCTTTTTACCATACTATCACTTTCCAATCTAAATTTCCTTAGCCTTATTTATAATTTCATAAAGCTTATTAAATGCCTTCATTGGAGTAATATTTATAATGTCTATATCTTTAAGCTCTTTTATAAGTTCTTCTTTTGCAAGCATTGAAAAATCCATCTGCATAGGAGTGTCAATTAAATAGTCCTCTGTTGATGATTCCTGCACTTTAGATTTAACCTCATTATTAGTTTTGAATTCAGTATCTACTACTGCTTCCTCTATATCTGTATTATTCTCAAGTTCTTTAAGTATATCCTTCGCTCTTTTTATTACCTTCTCAGGAAGTCCTGCAAGTTTAGCGACTTCTATACCATAAGAATGATCAGCACCACCTTCAACTATCTTTCTTAAGAATACAACACTGTTGTCTATTTCTTTAACTGCAACTGAGTAATTCTTAACTCCAGGAAGTTCATCCTCAAGCTTAGTAAGTTCATGATAGTGTGTAGCAAATAAAGTCTTACATTTTAAATCAGGTGATTTACTTATATGCTCTACAACTGACCATGCTATACTTAATCCATCATATGTAGAGGTTCCTCTTCCCACTTCGTCTAAGAGCACAAGGCTATTGTTTGTAGCATTTTTTAATATGTTTGATACTTCAGCCATTTCAACCATGAAAGTACTCTTACCTCCAGCAAGGTCATCTGATGCACCTATTCTAGTAAATATCTTATCACATACAGATATATCTGCTTTAGATGCAGGTACATATGAACCAATATGAGCCATAAGAGTAATTAATGCTACCTGACGCATATAAGTAGATTTACCAGCCATATTAGGTCCTGTAATAATAAGTATGTTATTTTTATCTTTATTTAAAAGTGTATCATTTGAAATAAAGTTTTCTTTGGGTATTACTTTTTCAACCACAGGATGTCTACCATCTTTAATATCTATATATCCTTCTTTATTTATAATAGGTTTTATATAATTGTTTTCAAGAGCTATAAATGCAAATGTAGATATACAATCAAGCTCAGCTATTAATTTTGCTGTTTTCTGCATTCTCTGAATCTCAGCCTCTATTTTGTTTCTAATGTCTACAAAAAGACTATATTCAAGGCTGCATAGCTTTTCTTCTGCCCCAAGAATCTTATTTTCAACTTCTTTTAATTCATCTGTTATAAATCTTTCGGCATTTGTAAGTGTCTGTTTACGTATATATCTTCCTTCAGGGATAAGATCATAATTTGATTTGGATATCTCAATATAATATCCAAAAACTTTATTATACCCAACCTTTAATGATTTTATACCAGTAAATTCTCTTTCCTGATTTTCAAGCTTTGCTATCCATTCCTTACCATGAAGCTTTGCTCCCCTTAATTCATCTACTTCGCTGTTATATCCAGTCTTTATTATATCTCCATCCTTAACAGACATTGGAGCATCTTCTATTAATGACTTTTCAAGCAATTCTTTTAAATCATTAAGTTCATCTATATTATTATAATAGTAATTAAGCTTAGCAGAACTTGATGAACAGATCAGCTTTCTTAACTCAGGAATTCTTGTAAGTGAATTCTTAAGAGAAATAAGATCTTTAGCATTAACATTTTTTGTAGCAATTTTACCCACAATTCTTTCTATATCATAAATCTTATTTAGTGATTCTCTCAAATCATCATTAAGAGGCACATTATAGTAAAGTTCTTCTACAGAATCAAGTCTTTCTTCAATAGCCTTTTTGTTAAGTAAAGGCTGCTCAATCCACTTTCTAAGCTGTCTGCTGCCCATTGAAGTCTTTGTTTTATCCATTACCCATAGCAGAGAGCCTTTTTTATTCTTTTCATGTATATTTTCAGTAAGCTCAAGATTTCTTCTAGTATTACTGTCTATCGTCATATAATCAAGTATTTCATATCTATCAATCCTATTTATGTTTGATAGTGTACATTTCTGTGTATCACATATATACTTTAATAAAGCACATGATACTATTTGTTCAATATCATTAAGCTTCTGTGACTCTTCCTTAGAAAACTGGTTAGATAAATATGTAGCATCATTTTCAAAATATGAATCATCTTTTCTTGTCACCATTATTCCTAAATACAAAATGCTATCAGCTATATCGCTGTTCATATTTTCGTTTATAAGAATTTCAGTAGGTGAGAATTTTGATATTTCATCAAGTAAAAGAGCTTTCTTTCCATTGAAGCTGGTACATGAAAAATCACCAGTTGAAATATCAGATACTGCTAAAGATATCTGGTCACCTTTATGGTAAACAGACATAATAAAATTATTCTTTTCTTCATCTATAAATGATGAATCATTAAATGTACCTGGTGTAACAACTCTTATAACATCTCTTTTTACAAGTCCCTTAGCTTTTGCAGGATCTTCAACTTGTTCACATATTGCTACCTTAAATCCTTTTGAAATAAGCCTTCCTAAATAATTTTTCGAAGCATGGAATGGTATTCCACACATTGGAGCTCTATTTTCGAGTCCACAGTCTTTCCCTGTTAAAACAAGCTCTAATGCTTTTGATGCTATTTCTGCATCATCAAAAAACATTTCATAAAAATCACCGACTCTAAAGAACAAAATGCAATCCTTATATTTTTCCTTCATTTCTAAGTATTGCTGCATCATAGGTGAAAGTGCCATAAACAATAAACCTCCTTAAAAGAAAAAGCTCTTTAAAAAGAGCTTTTATATTTCCTCTCCAATTAATGAAAAGGCATGAGCTTTTGTAATTTTAACATTAACAAGCTCTCCAATATTTTCAGTCTTCCCTGTAAAGTTAACAAGTCTACCGTCTCTAGTTCTGCCCATTAATTTATCAGGATCATTTTTGCTTGGTCCTTCAACTAATACTTCTACAGTTTTTCCTTCAAATGTACTGTTTTTCTTTGCAATTATTTCATTTGTCACTTCTAGCAGCCTGTTAAATCTATCATGTTTGATTTCCTCTGGTATTTGATTTTCCATCTTATCAGCAGGAGTGTTATTTCTTCTAGAATATATAAATGTGAATGCAGAATCATATTCAACTTCCTTAACTAAAGAAAGAGTATCATTAAAGTCTTCTTCTGTTTCACCAGGGAATCCAATAATAATATCAGTAGATATAGATACATTTGGTATCTCTTTCTTTATCTTTCTTACAAGTTTTAGATATTGATCCCTGTCATAATGTCTGTTCATTTCTTTAAGTATTCTAGATGAACCACTTTGTACAGGAAGATGTATCTGTTCACAAAGTTTATCACAATCTCTTATTGCATATATAAGTTCATCAGTAAGGTCTTTAGGATGTGATGTCATAAATCTGATTCTTTCAAGACCTTCAATCTTATTTATTCTTCTTAATAGATCTGCAAATGTTATATGAGGCTCAAGTCCTTTACCGTATGAGTTAACATTTTGTCCAAGCAATGTTATTTCTTTATATCCCTTAGCTACAAGATCTTTAATTTCATTTTCGATATCTTCAGGCTTTCTGCTTCTTTCTCTTCCTCTAACATATGGTACTACACAATATGTACAAAAATTATTACATCCATACATTACAGTTACGAATGCTTTTACATTGCTTTTTCTTTCTATTGGAATTCCCTCTACTATTTTATCCTCTTTATTTAAAATTTCCTTCACCTGAACTCCTGACTGTTTAACTCTTGCAAGATACTCAGGGAACTTGTAAGAGTTATGTGTACCAAAGATTATATCTACGTAAGGGAACATTTCAAGAACCTTATCTGCCATTCCCTTTTGCTGCATCATACAGCCGCATATAGCAATAATTAAATCCTTATTCTTCTTCTTTAATTTTTTTAAATCTCCAACATTGCCAAATACTTTATTTTCAGCATTTTCCCTAACGCAGCAAGTATTAAATATTATTATAGAAGCATCCTCTTTATTTTCTGTTTGAACATACCCCTGTCTATTAAGCATACCGCATAACTTTTCTGAATCTTCTTCATTCATCTGGCATCCGAATGTTTGAATAAAGTATTCCTTTTTTGACTCTATATTTAATAAATTGTTCTCCATCAAAATCCTCCATGTTTATCTTTTTGCTTTATCTATTATAACATAATGAATAAATAAAAATAAAGACCATTAAAGTCTTGAATAATATCATAATAATATTAGAAAATCCGCACATAATAACATAAGGAAGTGATATTATGTATGATTTAAAACAATGTAACAATACTGAAAACAATTCTGAAAAAGAAAACACAGAAGAATATATTACTGAACGTTCATATTACAAAGACAGATTAAGTAATAGTATTCTTAGTACAAAATCATCATATGTCCCACACGATGATTTATTCTAAAAAAGATAACCTCCCCAAAAAGAGGTTATCTTTCCCATGTAATAACAGAATCATAATATTGAAAACCAGCATCTCTATATATATTATAAGCAGTTTCATTACTGCGGCTGACTCTTAGATAGATATATCTCTGATTTAAGAATAAAGACAAATTCCTGGCTTTTTCAATAAGTTTACTTAATAATTTACGTGCATAGCCGTTATTCCTATATTCTCTTCTTATTCCAAAGTTAACGATAGTAAGTTTTCCTTTGAGATTAATTATCTGCCCCATTCCTATAAAGTTATCATTATCCTTCATAAATATAAGGCCATCATCGATATAATATTCCTGTTCTTCGTCAAAATATATATCATCTTTTGTGATAGGCACTCTTGTATCTGCATCAAAAATATTATTCTGAAGCTCACATCTTATATCTTCATGTTTGTTCTTTATAAATGTTTCAAACGTATCATCATTATCTTCTGAACTAAATAGTGTATTAAGTTGCAGCCTGAGCACATCACTGATATCATTTATTTTAAAATTATAGCTTGGAAGGAATTTGTTGCAGTCTGAATTTATCATCGTTTCATAAAGCAACGTTTTACCTTCACAAAAATCGTCAAAAGAATCAGTCCTATAATCCATAAAATAAAGGTCATTTATAATATACATATCGTTACATAGATGTTGCAACCATAAATAACCATAATATTGTTTTTCATGTTTTAATAGATATATATTTCTTTTAATTAAAATTTTATCTTTAAGTTTTAATGCTTTAAGCAGTTTGAAAACATTGGTATTAATATTATTAAATTTACTGCTTTTAAGAGACATTTCTTTCAAAGCTCTGTAATTAAATAAAGATAAACGTTCAATTTTCATATTACCTATCCCTATAAAATATTATTTAAAGATTATTTTTAAGTGTATCAGTAACATTCTGGATAATCCAGTCAGGAGTAGAGGCTCCTGCAGTTAAACCTATCCTTTCATGCTTAAGTTCCTTAATCATATCTATATCTAATTCTTTCTCATTTTCAATATGAAAAGTATTTTCGCAGTTTTCACTGCATATCTGATATAACTTAGTTGTATTAGAACTGCTTTTGCCTCCAATAACAATCATTATATCAACTTCCTTAGATAATTCATATGCACTTTTCTGTCTTACTTCTGTTGCAGAACATATTGTGTTAAATGCTAAAAATTCCTTAGAAGATTTAGCTACACTACTGATTGTATTCTGCCAATTATCCTGTCTTTCAGTTGTTTGAGAAACAACACAAATCTTATTAGGTAGCTTTGTTTCAAAAGTACCGTCAGAAGTTATTAGCGCCTTGTTGTCACACCATCCATTAATACCAACTACTTCTGGGTGATTTTTATCTCCTAGTATAACAATATTATATCCTTCAACAGAATACTTGTTAACTTTTTTCTGTATATTAGAAACATAAGGACATGTAGCATTAATTACATTCAATCCCTTATCAGTAAGCCTATCTATAACCTCTTTTGAAACTCCATGTGATCTAATTACTATAACTTCATCTTCTGCAAGTTTATCAGCTTCTTCTAATGAAATTGAGAATATATTGTTTTCTTCTAGATGTTTTACAACATCATTATTATGTATTAATGGTCCTAGTGTATATATTCTTTTATTATATTTTTTTTGTATTTTTAATGTTTCGTCAACTGCTCTTTTTACTCCAAAGCAGAAACCTGCACTCTCTGCTAATATTATATCTACAGCCATTATTTCCTCCTATTTTACGATATATTTTGATATCTTGTTTACGACACCATCAATATCAAGTCCTGTTGTATCTATTTGAACAGCATCATCTGCTTTTCTTAATGGATCAACTTCCCTGTGAGTATCGTAATAATCTCTTTTTTTAATATCTTCTAATATATCTTCATATTTAACATCTAAGTGTTTCTCTTTAAATTCTTTATACCTTCTATCTGCACGTTCTTCTGGTGTAGCTGTTAAAAAGAATTTGTATTTTGCATCTTTTAATACAACTGTTCCAATATCTCTTCCATCCATTATAGAATCATACTTTTGTGCCATATTTCTCTGAAGATCAACAAGAAGAGTTCTTACTTCTTTTATCGCTGCATATTCAGAGACATTTTTGCTTATGTCAGGTAGAGTTAATCTATCATTAATATTTTCTCCATTAAGGTATAACTCATCATTTTCAAAGTGCATTTCCATCTTTTTAACTTCACTGCATAGTGTTTCGATGTCTGTAGGTGCAATATTGTTTTTCATTGCCACAAAAGTAACAGCTCTGTACATCGCCCCAGTATTAATATACATAAGATCAAATTTCTTTCCTAATATTTTTGCTATTGTACTTTTTCCAGCTCCTGCTGGTCCATCGATTGCTACTGCTAATTTCATATCTATCACCTCATAAAAAATTATTTATTTTCCTACTTTAGAACCTGCTATAAATCCAGTTGAAAATGCTATCTGAACATTATATCCACCAGTAAAAGCATCAACATCAATGACTTCACCAGCAAAATATAAATTATTAATAATTTTAGACTGCATTGTAGATGGATCTATTTCATTAGTATCCACGCCTCCTGCAGTAACAATTGCCTGTTCTATAGGTCTAAGTTTTTCTACTGACATTTTTAAATGCTGAAGAACACTTACAAGATTTCTTCTTTCAGCCTTAGTTATTTCATGTACCTTTTTATGGCTGTTAACACCACTTAACAAAATTATTTCAGGTATCATATTTCTAGGAAGAAGGTCATCAAGAGAATTTACAAAGTCTTTATTAATATACTTCTTAAAATCTTTCTGTACTCTAATATCTAATTCTTTTTCATCAAGAGCTGGTTTTAAATTAAGTTCACAATAATACGAATTTTGATTTACATCATGTATATGTCTGCTGGCGCTTAAAACAAGCGGTCCTGAAATACCGAAATGAGTAAATATCATTTCCCCTATATCATCATATACCTTTTTATTGTTTTCATATACAGAAAGTTTCACGTTTTTTAGTGATAATCCCTGAAGTCTCTTTACCCAGTCTTCTTTTATCTCCACAGGTACAAGTGATGGCTTAGGCTCCACAATATTGTGACCTAATTTTTTAGCAAAAGTCAAGCCATCGCCTGTTGAACCAGTTAAAGGATATGACTTTCCTCCAGTACATAATATAAAGTAATCACCTTTAATAATATTATTATTACTGTCTACTACACTTATAATTTTGTTATCTCTGTGGTTTACTTTCTTTACTTTGCTTTTTAGTCTTATATCAACGCCGTTTTTATGTAATGCTTTTTCCAATCCTTTGATTATGTCTGATGACTTATCTGATTCAGGAAAAACTCTTCCGCCTCTTTCAACCTTTAGCTTTATACCATTTTCCTCAAAGAAATTCATTGTATCTATATTAGTAAATGTATATAAAGAACTATACAGGAAAAATGGATTTCCAGGAATATAATCAAAAAATTCACTGATATCTTTATTGTTAGTAACGTTGCATCTGCCTTTGCCTGTAATAAATAACTTTTTGCCTACCTTCTCATTACCATCCAGCAATATTACATCATGTTCTTTAGATGCTGTTATGGACGCCATCATTCCTGCTGGACCTGCTCCTATAACTACAACTTTTGCCATTAAATCACTCCTTGTTTTTAATGTTTTACAAAATAAAAGAAAGGCACAATGTATTACCTTTCTTCATATAAATCTTTTTCAGATGAATATACCTGATATTTTTTCCATATTCCTTCTAACGTATTAAATGTATCAGATATTTTATCCTTTTCATGCATTCCTACAGCCACTATTAAAGCATTGATTATACTTAATGGAGCTACTAATGAATCAACAAAAGAAGCCATATTACTTTGAGCTATCAAAGTATAATCAGCCTTAGATGCCAACGGTGAAAGCAGGCTATCTGTAATGGCTACTACCTTTGCGTTTCTACTCTTTGCAAAAGATAATATATTTATTGTTTTCATTGCATATCTTGGAAAACCTATTCCGATTACAAGATCATCTTCATTCAAGTTTATCATCTGCTCAAACACATCACTCATTCCACTACTGACAACTCTTACATTATCTAAAATTATATTAAGATAGAAACCTAAGAATTCTGACAATGCAGATGAACTTCTAAGTCCTATTATGTATATCTTCTTAGCCTTAAATATGCTATTTACAACATCTTCAAATGTTTTATGATTTATCTTTTCAAGAGTTGCCCTTATATTATCTATATCTGCCTTTAAGACCCCTTTAAGCGCATTTTCCTCACTGATATATTCATTAGACAATTCTAATCTCTGAACCGTTGTCAGTTTGTTTTTTATAAGCTCCTGAAGTGCTTTTTGTAATGTCGGATATCCATTAAAACCAAGTTCAATAGCAAATCTTACAACTGTAGATTCACTGACACCTACACTAGCTCCAAGTTTAGCAGCAGTCATAAATGCAGCCTTATCATAATTATTTAATATATATTCAGCAATGAGCTTTTGTCCCTTGCTGAGTCTAGAAAATTTTATCTGAATCAATCTCATTAAATCTGGTTCATTACCTATATCCACAAAAACTCCCCCAATAAAATAAAAATATATATTTTATTCTAACATTTAATGCAATATTAATCAACATACAATTCATTTTGCGTTAATTTAATCAATTGTTTTTTCTATGATAAAAAGTTTCGGAGGATTATTGTGTCTGTTGATAAAGCTCTGCTCCATAACTCCATACTTCTTTGTAGGAAGGTTATTTAAATATTCATTTATGCAGGAATACTCTCTTTTTCCTTCATCATGTCCAACATAACATGCAATAAACATATAGGCACCAGGGCTCAACAACTCAAGACCAGTTTTTATACTCTCTAATGATGTTGAGGCACTAGTAGT
The DNA here is from genome assembly GCF_009696465.1 of Inconstantimicrobium porci. Taxonomy (GTDB): domain Bacteria; phylum Bacillota; class Clostridia; order Clostridiales; family Clostridiaceae; genus Inconstantimicrobium; species Inconstantimicrobium porci. Next base: position 365,772 of record NZ_VULX01000001.1, read on the forward strand.
AATACTTTTATCGCCACCCGGTAAGAATCCAAGGTTATATACTATACACTGCACCTCTTCATTTATATAATTTCTAAACTTACTATGTGAGTCATTAATTAAAATAACATTATCTTTATTCTTTTCTTTATAATTATCTATTGCACTTTTTTGTATATCAAAAGCATACACTTTATTAAAATTTTTGCTTAAGAAATCAGTATCATGACCATTACCTAAAGTAGCATCTATTGCTGCTTTTTTGTTTTCTATGTAATTATTTATTATAAAATGATATATAGAACATAAATCTCCTACATAATTATACATCTTCATCACCTAATTCATATAAATATTTAACTTCTTTATCAGTAAGGTATCTCCATTCACCCACCTTAGTATCAAGCTTAATCTTGCCAATTGATACTCTCTTTAAAGATATAACATCGTGATTAAAGACTTTACACATTTTTCTAACCTGTCTGTTCTTTCCTTCATGTATAATTATTCTTACCTTGGATTTATTTTTAAATGTTTCTATAACTTCTATCTTAGATTTAGCAGTTATATATCCTCCAATATCAACACCATTTTCAAATAAGTCTATTTCATCAGGTGTAAAACAACCTTTTACAACAGCTTCATAAACCTTATTTATCTCAACCCTTGGATGTATAATATTATTATATACGTCGCCATCATTAGTCAAAAGCAATAATCCTGAAGTATCATAATCAAGTCTTCCTATAGGAAATATCCTTTCCTTGACATCAATAATGTCTATTACTGTTTTTCTGCCTCTGTCATCTGTAACAGACGTAATAACTCCTGTAGGTTTATTTATGGCTATATATACCTTTTCTTCACATGGCACAATCTTTCTGCCATTATAAATTACTTCGTCATTTTCATCTACTTTTGTTCCAAGCTCTGTAATTGTAATACCATTTACTGTTACAAGTCCATTTTGTATGTATTCTTCACATTTTCTTCTCGATGCGACTCCACATCTTGCCATATATTTTTGTAGTCTTTCCATTATAAATCACTCCATTACTATCTGTTATTTTAAAGCCAAAATATATTTTATTCAAGTAATTTATATAAGATAAAAGGGCTGCAAGTTACCTTGCAACCCTTTTATATACAAAAGAAATCTAAATTTTAGAAAAAGAAAAAACCACCTAAAAGAAGCAGTAACCATATTGGGCTGTTGTTAAATCCGCCATTGCCATTTCCTCTGCCGCAATTATTTGGGCAGCATGGTCTGCAAGATTGTTGGCAACATCTCTGGCACTGACAATTCTGACAACATCTGTTGCAGCTTCTATTACAGCAAGTATTGCAATTATTACATCCGCATCTTGACATGTTTATCACCTCAATAATCTTTTGTTATACTACATTGTATGTAGATATTAAAAAAATTCTACATTTTTCTCCTATAAATTCAAAAAATATAATTAAACATAAATTCTTAATAAATAATAAACATTAACGATTTTGTAATATGCTATATTTTATTAAATAGGAAATTATGATAATATTATATTTATTAATATATTAAAGGAGTGATTATTTGAAAGAATTTCTTAAGAAGAAGTCTAGGACTGTTGAATTTATTGTATCAGTTTTAATTATATATATATGTATAAAAATAATTAACAACTATCAGTATTTCTTTGACAGTCTTAATAGTTTATATAACATTTTAACACCATTTATTTTGGCCTTTATATTTGCATATGTACTAAACCCAGTAATGAATTTATTCGAAAGAAAACTTAAACTTAACAGAAAAATAAGCATAACACTTACATATGTTTTAATAATAGCCTTCTTATTCTTAATTGGTGTTTCATTAATACCAAAAATCTATAATAACCTGATTGATATTTCCAGAAATCTTCCATCATTTATCTCTGATATACAGCAATGGGGAGATTCAGTAATATCAAAAAATAAAGTATTCAATGATATAGCAAATAATGTACATTTAGATCCTAATATGATTTTTTCAAAGGCTAAAGATTTATTAGCTAATGGTTTAAATGTTATGTTAAGCAGTACACTAAGCTTTACAAGCTCATTTATAAAAGTAGTATTAGGTTTTCTAATTTCAATTTACGTTCTGTATGATAAAGAAAAGTTTATAGGTATAGGCAAAAAATCTATTTTCCTTTTATTTAGAGAAAAATGGGGCAGAAGAATTGTTGAATTGATTAAAAATATTCATAGATTAATCGGTGTTTATATAGGAATAAAAGGTCTTGATTCACTGATTATTGGTATTATAGCATTCATAGGTTTATCAATATTCAAATGCAAATATAGTATTATAGTCGCTATAATTGTAGGTATAACAAATATGATTCCTTACTTTGGGCCATTTATAGGTATGCTTTGCGGATTCCTTGTTAATATATTCTTCAATCCATTAACAGCCTTTATCGTAGTTATTTTCTTATTTGCATTACAGCAATTTGATGCATGGTTCTTAGATCCTAAGCTTATTGGCAACAGAGTGGGTTTAAGTCCATACTTTGTAATACTTGCTGTTACTATCGGTGGGGGGTTTTATGGAACTATAGGTATGATACTTGCAGTTCCTGTGATGGCTGTGATTAAACTATACTGGTATAGAATTATTAATAAAATTGAATCACTTTATAATAAAGATATAATAAAAAAGGATGCTTAAATAAAGCATCCTTTTTTAATTTATAATATTAGGCAGATAAAATCGCCATCACCTTCATTGATAATTTTCTGCAGAGTCTGTTGCATTTTAACCTGTACATTTTCTGGCATTTTATATAGTTTGTTTTGAAGGCCATCTTTAACCAGCATCTCTAAAGATTTTCCAAACATATTACTCTGCCATAACTTTGATGGATCATTCTCAAATTGCTCAAGCAAAGATTTGACCAATTCTTCTGTTTCTTTTTCAGAACCCATTATAGGAGAAATCTCAGTCTTAATATCTGCTTTAATCAGATGCAAACTAGGAGCACTCGCTTTAAGTTTCACTCCGTATTTAGTTCCCTGTCTTACTATCTCAGGCTCTTCAAACTTCATCTCAGAGAGCTGAGGAGCTACCAGACCATAGCCAGTTTCCTTTACATCTTTTATTGCATCAGCAACTTTATCAAACTCTATCTTTGCATGGTTTAATTCTTTAATCAAACTTAGAAGATCACTTTCATTTTTAATATCGTTACCACACATTTCGCTTAATATTTTGTAGAAAATATTAGCTTTAGGATTTAAATTTACAGTAGCATTACCACAACCCAAATCCATTTCTGCTATATCTGTATCTCCAATGCAGTCATCCTCTTCACAATATTTTTTTATGCATGTTTTTATGTCTCTGACTTTGAATATGTTTTTGCACATATCTTTAACTATGTTTAGGAACTTTTCTTTCAGCCAATGTGATGAATCCAGCTTTTCAATCCATTCAGGCATATCAATATTAATCTCTTTAACTGGGAATTCCTTTAATATACTTACAAACAGTTCACTAATATCATTTTCCTGCATATTAGATACATCAATGGCCTTTACTGGTACATTATACTTATCAGTCATATCCTTCTGAAGTGTTTTTGTTTCTGGAGCATTAGGCTTAGTAGAATTTAGAATTATTATAAAAGGCTTATTTAATGTTTTTAGTTCATTAACAACTCTTTCTTCAGGCTCCTGGTAATCTTCTCTTGCAATCCCTGTAATGCTTCCATCTGTAGTTACAACGAAACCGATTGTAGAATGGTCTGTGATAACTTTTTTAGTGCCTATTTCAGCAGCATCTTCAAATGGAATTGCATAGTCAAACCAAGGAGTATTGACCATTTTAGTATCTTCGCCTTCTAAGTATCCTAACGCGCTCTTTACAATATATCCCACACAATCTACAAGTCTTATGTTAAATTTGATACCTTCATCTAGGTCAATTTCAACTGCCTCATTTGGAACAAATTTAGGTTCTGTAGTATGAATGCTTTTTCCTGAACCACTTTGAGGCAGCTCATCCTTTGCTCTTTCTTTTTTATAGGTATTTTCTATTTTAGGTATTACCATAAGATCCATGAACCTTTTAATGAAAGTAGATTTACCTGTTCTTACAGGACCTACAACCCCCACGTATATGTCTCCCTGGGTTCTTTCAGCAATATCTTTATAAATATTGTAATTATCCATATTGAACCTCCTATATTATTTTTAACAATATATATATATTGGATAATTACAGTAAATATGCTCTAAAACAAAAAAAAGACAGGATTTTATTCCTGTCTTTAAATTTATTTCTTTTCTCTATATTCAATTTCAAGTCCAGTTCCTTCAAAATCAAAACTGTTTCTTAACTGATTTTCTAAATATCTTTGATAAGAGAAGTGAACTGCGCTAGAATCATTAACGAATAAAACAAACTTTGGTGGTTTTACTGCAACTTGTGTTACATAGTAAATCTTTAATCTCTTTAATGCAACTGTTGGGGGCTCCTTCATTAAGACTGCCTTACTTATTACATCATTTAAAACACCTGTAGCAACTCTCTTATTATAATTGTCATAACATGCTTTAGCCATGTCTAAAACCTTATGAACACGCTGTCCTGTTAATGCTGATATGAATAAATATGGAGCATATGATAAGAAGTTAAGTTTCTGCTGCATATCTTTCTTAAAGTTAATCATAGTCTTATCATCTTTTTCTATCAAATCCCACTTATTTACAATAACCATTATAGCCTTATTCATTTCATGAGCATAACCAATTATCTTTTCATCCTGTTCTGTAACACCCTCTGTTGCATCAACCATTAGTATACAGACATCCGCTTTTTCTACAGCAGCATATGTTCTAATTACACTGTAACGTTCTATTTCTTCTTTCACCTTGCTCTTACGTCTAATTCCAGCTGTATCAATAAGTATAAACTTACCCTGTTCAGTTTCAAGGTAGCTATCTATAGAATCACGTGTTGTACCAGGTACATTACTTACAATCACTCTCTCTTCACCAAGAAGTTTATTTATAAGAGAAGACTTACCTACGTTAGGCTTACCTATCATTGCTATTCTTATATATTCATCATCTTCATCTTCGTTTGGAAGATCCTTAAAGTGCTTAACAACCTCATCAAGCATATCCCCAAGACCAAGTCCTTGAGAAGCTGATATTGTAATAGGATCACCTATACCTAGATTATAGAACTCAAAGCAGTTGCTTTCATCTTTAAGATTATCAATCTTATTAACTACAAGTACTACCGGCTTTTTGCTCTTTCTAAGCATCTGAGCTACTTCTGAATCAGCTGCAGTCATTCCTTCTTTACCGTCAACGATAAATACAATAACATCAGCAGTTTCAATAGCAATCTGTGCCTGTCTTCTCATCTGCTTTACTATAATGTCATTATTTTCAGGTTCTATACCACCTGTATCAATCATTGTAAAATTGTAATTTAACCATTCTGCTTCTGCATATACTCTGTCTCTTGTTACACCTGGAGTATCTTGAACTATTGAAATTCTTTTTCCAGCTAATCTATTAAATAATGTTGACTTTCCTACATTAGGTCTTCCAACAAACGCTACTATTGGTTTTGCCATATGCTTTATTCCTCCTCGCAATATTCATTTATTAAATCGATAAGATCCTCGCCTGTATAATCACAAATTATAATCTTAACATCTAACTTTTCTTCTAAGTCTTTTACTTTATAATCGTCAAGCATTATCTGCTCATCATTATCAGCTAATTCATATCCTTTTCTAAACATATTGCTAGACATAATAAGATAATCTGTATTAATCTTATCTTTTATCTGGTTTATTATATCAGTACCAGTTAAAAGTCCGGCAACAGTTATTGTTTCTCCAAAAAAATAATTAATAATCTTATATGTATCAATTTTTATGTTATTATTGGTTTTACTAATACATTCAGCAACAGCTTTAATTTCATCATAAGCTAAAACACCAGTAACCATTGAGAAACTTCCTCTGCCTGTTTTAGTTAACTTTTTAAGATCATTTTTAATTGTATCTCTTAATAATCTTACCATTCCAATACCATCTTCAATCTGATTGTATCCATCATAAAACTCTGCAGATGGTATTTCTTCTTCTGCAGTTATATAAAACTCGTCAGAAAGTCGTACAAATGGTTTACCTATTTCTTTTAAAGCTTTTTCTTGAAAAGCTCTCACATTTTGTATTTCTTTTTTTGCTGATTCTTTATCAAATGTTTTTACTTTTTTTAGGCCTTCTCTAAATTTAGTAATTCCTATTGGAACTGCTGCTACATTCTGTACACTTGGATATAATTCATAGAGATCATTAATAGTATTTAATAATTCATCACCATTATTTACTTCAGGTACAGTTACAATCTGTGCATTAATATGTATTTGTGCTTCTGCAAGTCTCTTTAGTCGCTCTAATATATTACCCGCAAATCTGTTATTTAGCATTTTTACTCTAAGCTCGGGATTTGTTGTATGTACAGAAACATTAATTGGACTTATTCTATATCTTATAATTCTATCAATGTCTTCCTCTTTCATATTAGTAAGAGTAACAAAGTTTCCTTGTAAAAAAGACAATCTTGAATCATCATCTTTAAAATATAATGTATCTCTCATACCTTTAGGTAACTGATCAATAAAACAGAACATACAATTATTTGAACATCTCTTTGCTTTATCCATGATAGCCATATCAAACTCAACACCAAGTTCTTCTTCTATATCTTTTTCCGCTTCAATATCCCAGATTTCACCATCAGGTTTTTGAACTTCAATTTCTACATAATCATCAGACATAAGAAATCTAAAGTCTATTATATCTTTAACTTCAGTACCATTTATAGAAAGAATTATGTCGCCAACTTCAATTCCTAATTCCTCAGCTAAACTATTGGGAAGGATACTCTTTATTTTAGCATTCATATTCTCACCTCTACGTTAATCTATCTATTGTATCTTAAATCCTGTAATAGATTTTGTCAACAAATATGTTCATTAGCCTATATATAGGATGTAGAATAAGAGTATTTTATATGAATATTTATTATCTACTTAGAAACACTAAAAATATTATCATAGATTATAAAGGAGGTTTTTTAATATTCGAACATAAAAAACAACTGCTACACGAGGTAAAAGTTGAAAAACCAAACCCTCAATACGCAGTACTAATACAGGAACAGTTAGGCGGTGGAAATTGAGAATTAAAAGCAGCCCTTCAATATCTGTCACAAAGCTTTAGAATTAAAGATTCTGAGATAAAGGATTTATTTTTAGATATCGGAGCAGAAGAATTAAGTCATATGGAAATGGTTGCTCAAACAATCAACTTATTAAATGGTCATGATGTAGATAACTGCAAAGTTAATAATGGTGAAATTCAAACTCATATACTTACTTTCAAATATAGCTTCAGAACAAAGAGCAAAAGTTGTATATGAGTATTTATACAGGCAGATCGAGGATAAAGAAGTAAGAGCTACAATAGATTTTCTTTTAAATCGAGAAGAGGCACATAATGCACTTTTTAGAGAAGCACTCAACAAGATTCAAAACACAGGTTCTAATAAAGATTTTGACGTAACTGAAGATTCTAAATTATACTTTAATTTATCAAATCCTGGTCCATCACATGAACCACCAACTCCAACGCCTCCATCATTCGACAATCCAAGAAGACAGTAATAAAGAAGATGACAGAATAAATATAGCTACTCTGTCATCTTAATTAATAATTCTAAATCTTATATTATTCATTTAAATCAACATAGTTTCCTGTTTTCAGGTAGATTGTGAATTCACAAATATTAGTACAGTGATCGGCAACCCTCTCTAAGTATTTTGAGACAAATAATAACTGTGATATCTGATTTGAATTAACATCCTGTGCACTAAGCTTCATTAACTCATCAAAGATCCTGCTACATAATTGATCAACTTCATTATCCATAATACATATCTTATAAGCTTCTTCAACATCACCAGATATATAAGTATCTATGGAGAAATTTATCATGTGCTGTACTTTTTCTGCCATTAAAATAATATCTCTAAGGTTTTTAATATACGGTTCTTGTCCAATTTTTAATACAATTTTTGCAATATCTACAGCGTGATCAGCCATTCTCTCTAAGTCAGTGATTATTTTGGTAGTAGTAAAAATATTTCTAAGATCTATTGCCAATGGTTGATTTTGTGCAATAAGCTTAATTGATTTTTCTTCAAGCTGTTTCTGCATAGAATCAACAACATCATCATTTTTAATAATTTTATTTGCTAAAACTTCATCATGATTCTTAAGCGCTTCTACTGAATTAAATATCTGTTTTTCTACTATGCTGGCCATCTTTATAAGATCATCCTGTACATAACTTAATCTTTTATCTAAAACCCTGCTCATATTATCCACCTCTTTTATATAATTAATTAGTAGCACATTAAATTTTAGCCAAATCTTCCTGTAATATAATCTTCTGTTCTTTTATCCCTTGGTTTGTAGAATACTTCATCTGTTTTACCATATTCTACAACTTCACCATTTAAGAAAAATGCAGTCTTATCTGCTATTCTTCCAGCCTGCTGCATGTTATGTGTTACTATAACAACTGTATACTTCTTTTTTAATTCATCCATAAGCTCTTCGATTTTACTTGTAGATATTGGATCGAGCGCAGATGTTGGTTCATCCATTAATAAAACTTCTGGTTCAACCGCAAGTGTTCTTGCAATACAAAGCCTCTGCTGCTGCCCACCAGATAATCCAAGTGCACTTTTTTTAAGTCTGTCTTTTACCTCATCAAAAAGTGCTGCTCCTTTTAAGCTGTGTACTACTATTTCATCTAGGACCTTTTTATCTTTTATCCCATGTATTCTTGGGCCATAAGCAATATTATCATATATGGACATTGGAAATGGATTTGCCTTTTGAAAAACCATCCCTACTCTTTTTCTTAAATCAATTTCGTCATATTCTTTGTAGATATTTTTGCCATCAAAAAATATTTTACCATCTATATGCACTATATCAATTAAATCATTCATCCTGTTTAATGTCCTTAAAAAAGTAGATTTACCACATCCTGATGGTCCTATCAATGCAGTAACCTTATTTTCTTCTATATCCATATTTATATTCTTTAATGCATGATTGTTGCCATAATACAAATTTAAATTTTCTGTAGTTATAATACCCATTAATTTTTCCTCCTAATTTCCGCTATACGCTTTGTGAATCTTGTTTCCTATTAATCTTGCACATACGTTAAATAGCAACACAAAAATAATAAGAACAGCAGATGCACCATTAGCTATCTGTGTAGCATTTGCAGCTAACCCTTCAGCATTTAATTTCCATATATGAACTGCCAGTGTTTCTGCAGGTCTAAATAAACTAAAGGCTGATGTCTTGCCAAAGATATTAAAATTGTTAAACCTAAGCTCTGGCGCACTCATTCCTGAAGTGTATAAAAATGCTGCTGCTTCTCCAAATATTCTTCCTGAAGCCAATATAATTCCAGTTAAAATTTCAGGCATCGCTGATGGAAGAATAACTTTTGAAACCGTCTGCCACCTTGTTGCTCCAAGCCCTAAACTTGCTTCCTTTACTTTCTTTGCTGAAGCTCTTAAAGCATTTTCCGTAACTCTTGTCATTGAAGGAAGATTTAAGATACTAACAGATAATGCACCAGATAATATTGAATACTTCCATTTGAAAGTAGTAACAAATAGTAGCAAACCAAATAGTCCAACAACTATTGAAGGAAGTGATGACATAGTTTCTATACAAAGTCTTACAAAGTTAACAAACCTATTTTCTGATGCATACTCAGAAAGAAAAATACCTGCGCCAATTCCTATTGGTATTGTAATTAATAAGGATATAAGAAGCATATAAAATGAATTAAATAGCTGTCTTCCTATCCCTCCATTTTCTGTACTACCAAAAATGAATTTAAAACTTAATGATTTTCTTCCCTGATAAAGTATATAGAACAGAAATACAGCTAATAAACCGACGACAAATATAGCAACAATATATAATATAATGGTCCAAATCTTGTCAATTGTTTTTGCTTTCATTAATTTTCACTCCTACTCCCGATTTTCCTCGTAATTACAATAAAGATAAATGAAATTATAAGTAAGATAAGTGCTAATGACCATAATGCATTATTCCATGAACTACCAAAAGCAGTATTAGCCATATCCATTGTCAGTATGCTGGTAAGCGTTGCTGTCGGACTATTTAATGCTTTTGGAATACTTACTGTATTTCCGATAACCATCTGTACTGCTAGTGCTTCACCAAAAGCTCTTGATATTCCAAGAATTATTCCAGTTAAAATTCCATTTTTAGAAGCAGGAACAACAACCTTGTAAATTGTCTGCCATCTTGTCGCTCCTAGTCCATAAGATGCCTCAATATATTCTCTTGGTATAGTTTTTATTGCATCATATGCTAATGATGCTATTGTAGGAAGTATCATAATGCTTAATACTATTATTCCTGCAAGCAGGCTAAATCCTATTCCGCCAAAAGTTTTTTTTATAATTGGTATTATTGCACTTACACCAATCCAGCCGTAAACTACTGATGGTATACCTACAAATAATTCTAATGATGGCTGTAAAATCTTTTTTCCCCATCTAGGAGAGATGATATTCATAAATATTGCAAGTGCTATAGCAATAGGAGCACTGATTATAATTGCACCAATTGACACAAGAGTAGATCCAACAATGAAAACTAGAGCACCAAAATGAGGTGTTTCAGAATCCGGACTCCAATTTGTACTAAAAAGGAATTCACTAATGGAGTAATTATTCTTAGTAAATGTATGTATACCTTTGCTAAGAATAAAAAAAGTAATTGCAAGAGTAATAATAACTATAAATATTCCACAAATATAAGAAAAGCTTTTTCCTAAATATTCTGTTTTTAATTTTCTATAAAAGTTTCTACTTTTCATAACTATACCTCATTATAATTTGCAGTTTCTCTATAATCATATAGAGAAACTGCATAACAACAATCTTATTTTACTTTGCTTCCCTGGATAAATCCTAGCTCATCAAACAATGCTTTGTTATCATTACTGTCAACAAATTCTATAAATGCTTTTGTTAAATCCTTTGCCTCACCATTAGTATACATATGACCATAAGACCAAAACTTATATTTACCAGCTATTATGTTCTCAGCAGTAGGCTCAACATCATCTATTGCCACCTTGTTCATATCTTTCGCACTAGCCATTGCTACATAACTTATAGCACCCTTAGTACTCTTTAGCGAATTTATAACTGAACCTGTTGAATCCTGAGTAACACCTATCTTATCATTTTCAGATTCTTTGCTACCATCAAGAACAGTTTTAACAAATGTAGCTCTTGTACCTGATGAAGCTGGTCTATGAATTACTGTAATAGCTGCATCATCTCCGCCTACTTCTTTCCAATTCTTGATTTCTCCTGAAAATATCTTTTTTATATCATCTTTCTTTAATGATTTAACTTTAACATCACTGCTTGTAACTAGCGCAAATCCCTGAACAAGTACTTTATGATCTTTTAACTTGGCAGCTGTATCTTTCTCAAGTTTTTCTTCAGCAAAAACGTCTGAATCTCCAATATCAACTGCCCCCTGAGATACTTGAGTTAAACCTGTACCGCTGCCACCACCTTGAACACTGATACTCGCATCCTTATTCTTATCTTGAAAAGCTTTTGCTGATTTTTCTATAAATTCCTGCATTGCAGTTGATCCAGCAATTGTAATTGAGCCTGATACTGTTGAAGAGTTTTTGTTTCCTTCTTGTGAAGATGCTGTATCACCACAACCGGCTAAAAGTCCAGTTCCTAATGTTACAAGTAATGCTGACATAATAAATTTTAATGTTCTTTTTTTCATACTAAAATTCCCTCCATAATCTAAAATCAATTCTGAATACAAGTATAATTTTAGACAAGCTAAGTTAAATCGATATTATCCTATTGTTAAGAAATATTGCTCATTGTAAATTATTTTTAACAAAGATAGTTTTTTTATACATAAAAAAACTAAGCTGATTATTTACCATATTAGTTCATTATTATCTATCATATCTATTAAATTTACTATTCTTTAAAACATCTATGTCATCGCTGCTGATGCTACCATTATTCATTTTTCTTAATAGTTTATAAAATATATCTTGATTAAGAATTAAAAATGTTTTAATATCCAGTGGTACATCACATCTAGTTTCAGCAGCTAAATCAAGTGCATAAAAAAATTCTGCTGATTCTCTATCAATTTCGAGAATAGACAGTAACCTAAGCAATAATTCTGAATGGGGTGCAGGCCTATTCCCCTTCTCTAAATCCCTTACATATGTTGCTGACACTCCTAATTTATTTGCTACATATATTCTTTTATGTCCTAATTGATTTCTTTTTTCTGTAATAAATTCTCCAAATGTTTGTTGCATATTTTTCACCTTTCCTATTTCTTTTATATGATTATCACTTTTTTTGTTTTGCGCACCAATATTTTAAAACATAGCTAAATAGCTTCTTTATTCTCTAAAAATAAAGAGACAGTTCTATTTTACTGCCCCTTTATTTTAATAATAAATTTTGAACCTACTCCAAGTGTACTTTTTACTTCTATAGCTCCATCAATTTTAATTAATAAATGCTTTAATATAGATAAACCTAAACCAGTACCGCCTTTTGCCCTTGATCTAGCCTTATCAACCCTGTAAAACCTTTCGAATATTCTTGGAAGATCCTTCTCAGGTATACCAATGCCTGTATCTTCTACTTCTATAATTACATTTCCTAATGAATTATAGGTTCTAACATATATGTTTCCACCACTCTCAGTATACTTTATTGCATTATCAACAAGTATTATGAGCATTTGTTTAAATTCATCTATATTGCCTAAAATTCTTTTCTTATTATCAAGCTCATTATATATTTTTATACACTTCTTAGAAGATTCTATTTCAAGCATTGATGTGATATCAAGAATAATTTCATCAGTATTAAATAATACAAGTTCATCTTTATCATTTGTATTTTCTGCTTTATCGAGTTTTGAAAGCTCTAAAAGATCATTTATAATTCTTGTAAGCCTGTCTGCTTCATCATTAATTATTTTAATAAATTTCTTTTGTACTTCTTTATCCTCTACATCCTGTAGTGTTTCTGCAAAACCTTTTATAGATGTAAGCGGTGTCTTAAGTTCATGTGAAACATTAGCTACAAACTGTACTCTCATCTGCTCTATATTTTTTAGATCAGTTATATCCTGAATTACAGCAACCCTGCCGATATGTTCATTTTTAATTGTTATTTCAGCCGTTCTAATTCTTAAGTTTTTCTTCTGCGGATAAATTATCGTAACTTCCATAAACTCCTTGTCAGAATCAAATATACTATCAATATCAAAATCCCTTACTGCATTGATTAATTTTTTCCCCAATATATCTTCTTTGATACCAAAAATATTAACAGCACATGGATTAATCATTATTACATTATGATTCCTATCTACTGCAATTATTCCGCTGTCCATACTCTTAAGAATTGCTTCAAGTCTTGTCTGTTTATCTGTTACATCCCTAAGCGCTTCATCAAGGCTGTCAGCCAAATAATTAAATGCCGTACCCAACTTTCCGATTTCATCATCTGTTACTATAGATATTCTTTTATTGAGCTCACCTTTAGAAATTTTATATGCTGTATCCTCTAATTCGCTTAAAGGCATTACAATGTAACTAGTAAATTTAAGGGCAATAATAAGTGTAATAATTAATATAATAAGTGCTGTAATTACATAATAAGTTGAATTCCTTCTTATAAAAGTATTTATATTACTTATTGGCACAGCTGTTCTGATTATTGAATTATTGTTTACTCTAAGCGCATAGTAAAGCATATCTTTTTTAAGAGTCTCACTATATCTAATATCACTTTCCTGGTTGTGATTAATAGCACCTTTTATTTCTTTCCTGTTAAGATGATTATCTAATTTTCCACCTTCAGTATCATAAATAACATTTCCTTCTATATCTAAATAAGTAATTCTAATGTTCTTATCTCCTTTAGATAACGACTTTAGGATTTTCTCTGGATTATCATTGTTATTAATAATATCTGTCAACATCTTATTATGCTCTTTTAGATTAGCTTTCATAACATTGACATACTGGTAATTAGAAATGGCTATTGAACTTACTGTTGAAACTACAATTGAAAATAAAATTATGCTTATTGTAAAAACAATTATTTTATTCTTCATGATTAATGTTCTGAAAATCTGTATCCTATTCCACGTATTGTTTCAATAAGCTTTGGCTTAGAATCATCATCTTCAATTTTCTTTCTTAAATGTCTTATATGAACATCAACAGTTCTTGTTTCACCTATGTACTCATACCCCCATATCTTATCAAGAAGAACATCCCTTGTAAGTACCTTGCCCCTATTCTTTACCAGATGCTCTAAAAGTTCAAATTCTTTTAACGTAAGATCAACAATAGCTCCGTCCTTTTTAACTTCGTGTTTTGAAAAATCAATGCTTAAATTCTGAATCGTAAAGCTATTGTGATTATTATTAGAGTATTGTGTTCTTCTTAGGATTGCCTTTACTCTTGCAATAAGTTCTCTTACAGAAAATGGCTTGGTTATGTAGTCATCTGCCCCTAATTCAAGGCCTAAAATCTTATCGAGTTCCTCACATTTAGCTGTAAGCATTATTATTGGTGTATTAGAAATTAAAATATCCCTTCGTATTTCTTTACATACTTCCAAACCATCTTTTACTGGTAACATAAGATCAAGCAAAATAAGAGATGGTTGTTCTTTTTTTGCAATATCAACTGCATCTTGTCCATTATATGCACACAAAACATTATATCCAGAACTCTCCAGATTGAATTTAATTAATTCAACTATATTTTGTTCATCATCTACTATTAGGATTTTTTCATCACTCATTTTAGCCCTCCATTATTTTATATAAATCAGCGAAAACTGTCTTCCTGATTTTTTGCCGCTTTTTCTATATGAATGAAATTGCACATTTTCAGAACAAAATGTACAATACTGTGTTGTAATGATATTTTCTCTTCTAACACCGTTGATTTTACACTGCTTAATAATACAATTTTCAAGGCTTAAAAACCTGCCATTATTTATATCAGTATTTTTTAAATAATCTACATTTTTAAATTTGCTAATCAGTTCTTCTGATACCTCGTAACAGCATTGCTTATTATGAGGTCCAATAAATACCTTTAAATTTTCAGAATTACATCCAAAGCTTTCTTTCATCTTAATGATTGTCTTTCCTACTATATTAGCAATAGTGCTTCTCCAGCCACTATGTACTGCAGCAATCACATTATTTTTATTATCAGCTATCAACACTGGAACGCAGTCTGCTGTAAATATGCCCACAGCATTTCTTCTTAACTTAGTAATAAGTGCATCTCCCTCACATTCTCCATGATATTTATGCTTTTCATCACAAACAAGAATCTTATCAGAATGAATCTGTTTTAAATAAAAAATATCCTCTATCTTAAGTTCACTGCATAAATCATTAAATTTCTTCTGTAAGCTACTATCTGCCATATTATAACTTACATCATTATCACCTGTTGAAAATAAAACATTATATGATTGTTCGTTAAATGCAATGAAATTACCATTGTTTTTCATAATCATATATTAATCTGCATCCCCTCTCCAAATAAAACTGGAAATTTATAATAAAGGTAACCCATTTTATAAGCTACCTTTAAAATTATTTCTTTATTAACTTTGATATTTCATCCATGAAAGTATTTATATCTTTAAACTGTCTGTATACAGATGCAAATCTTACATATGATACCTCATCTATAGGCTTTAATTTTTCCATTATCATTTCACCGATATCCTCTGACTTAATTTCTGCAACCATATTATTGCTTATTGTCTTTTCTATATCATTGGCAATTTCTTCTATCTGTTTTCTAGATACAGCTCTCTTCTGGCATGCTTTTATTAAACCATTTATGATTTTTTCTTTATTAAAATTCTCCCTAGTAGAATCTTTTTTTATAACGAGTATTGGAATATCTTCTACTTTCTCATATGTAGTATATCTTTTACCACATCTTAGACATTCCCTTCTTCTTCTTATAGCATTATAATCATCCGCAGAACGAGAATCTACTACTTTACTTTCTTCGTATAAACAAAACGGACATTTCAACTTCTTCACGTCCCTCCTATAAAATATACATATATTATATACTATAAATTAAGTTTTTTCTATCATTCAAACATTATTTTGTCGTCGCATTTTACGATTATAACATCTGTACCTATTTTAATAATATTTTCCCATGGTATTTCAATTAAATCATTATTACCAAATATCTTAGGTTTGTCTTTTACCAAAAAGATACTTAATATTTTATAAGTATCACAGTTTATTTTTAAATCATATATAGTTCCGAGCATTCTACCTTCATTAATATCAATTACCTGCATATCTCTTATTGCATTTAATGAAAATAAATTTATTTCAGTTGTTTCTTCATTCATTATAAATCACCTCATTTAAATATATTATTAAAATATGTAATTTATTAAAAAAGAGTTGTTTTATATTAAAATCAATATAAAACAACTCTTATTATATGTATTATATATATTTTCGCATATGTTTTAATGCTGTTTTCTCCAGCCTTGATACCTGAGCCTGTGATATTCCAAGTTCATCAGCTACTTCCATCTGTGTTCTACCATTAAAAAATCGTAATTTTAAAATACGATTTTCCCTTTTATTAAGCTTTTTCATAGCTTCTTTTATAAGTATATCTTCAAGCCAGCTGTCATCGCTATTTTTAGAGTCAGATATCTGATCCATAACATAAATTGCATCGCCGCCATCATGATATATAGGTTCAAATAAAGAAACCGGATCCTGAATAGCGTCCAATGCAAATATAACCTCTTCACGTGGTATATTAAGTTCTTCTGAAATCTGTGATATAGTAGGTTCTTTATTAGTATCTTTAATAAATTTATCCCTTACTATAAGCGCCTTATATGCAATATCTCTTAATGATCTGCTTACTCTGATAACATTATTATCTCTTAAGTATCTTCTAATTTCACCTATTATCATTGGAACTGCATATGTAGAAAATTTAACATTCTGATTTAAATCAAAATTGTCAATTGATTTCATAAGTCCAATACATCCTACCTGAAATAAATCATCAACATTTTCTCCTCTATTATTAAAACGCTGAATAACACTAAGTACCAATCTTAAGTTTCCTTTAATGAACTTATCTCTAGCACTATTATCACCTGACCTCATTTTAAGTAGCAAGTCTTTCATTTCTTTTTCTTTTAAAATTGGCAGCTTTGCAGTATTAACACCACAAATTTCAACTTTATTTATCAGCATTAATAATCAGCCCCTTCAAGCAATAACCTAATACAATATCATTATTTCCGAAACAGACTGATTTTATTCCTCTTATTTTTATACCATTTTTGTCATTTCTTTTTTTAACCTTTTAATTATTTTCTTTTCAAGTCTTGAAATATATGATTGTGATATACCAAGCATGTCAGCAACTTCTTTCTGAGTCTTTTCTTTTACACCAAAAAGCCCAAAACGTAGTTTGACAATTTCTTTTTCACGTTCACTTAAATTCTTCATTGCAAGAAATAAAAGCTGTTTATCAACTTCATCTTCTATAAAATTATATACTGTGTCATTTTCAGTACCTAGTATATCTGATAATAAAAGTTCATTACCATCCCAATCTATGTTTAATGGCTCATAAAATGATATTTCTGCCTTAACTTTAGCATTTCTTCTTAGGTACATTAATATTTCATTCTCAATACATCTGGAAGCATACGTAGCGAGCTTAATTTTCTTATCAGGATCAAATGTATTTACAGCTTTAATAAGACCTATATTTCCTACAGAAACAAGGTCATCAATTCCTACACCAGTATTCTCAAACTTTCTTGCAATATAAACAACAAGCCTTATGTTTCTTTCAATTAATATTTGTCTTACACTATTATTACCATCAACTAATTTACTTACAAGCTCATCTTCTTCCTCTTTAGACAATGGTGGTGGCAAAGCATCACTGCCACCAATATAATAGACCTTGTTAGTATATATTTTTAATTTACACACTACCTTGTTAATTAGTCTGCTTAAAAATCCCATTTCATACACCACCTTATAATAATCCTCTTGAAATTAATGCTTTATACTCATTGCAGCTACTTAATTTTTCATAACATGGACATATTACAGCTCTTTTTTCAATAGCTGTGTCGCCTCCCTTTATTGAAATTCTATCAGGAATAAAACCTTTTAAATATCCTTCAGAACCGCTAACTGTACTATATTTTACAATATATAAGTTTTTATTATTTCTAATCATATTATCAACTAAATTATGTTCAACTAATATAACTGGAAGCATCGTAACAGGTTCAATAAGTTCATTACCAGTATCAAGAAATCCTTTAAAAGATACAATATCATTTTTGTATTGAATCTGAACTAAATATATTAATTTACTAAATACTATTTTATCTTTTATATACTTAACAGTTCCAAAACAAACAATATAAGTAATCATAACAGCAAGGATTATATATTTAGATGAAATTTTATTAATTGTTATTCCATCAGAGATACTATAGTCATTCTCATAAAAAGAAATAAAAGCAATTACTCCGCATAATAGAAAAGACATTACGATAAATACTATAAATTTCTTTATGCAATCAACTATTCCATTTTTATAACAACATACAAATATCATTAAAAAGGATATAAAAAGCTTAAACGGTAACAAAGTAAATACATTCATACTTGGTATTACAATGCATAATGTATATAGTGAACCTATTACTGCTGATAGAAATAATCTCCAATATTTTATATGAGCCTTTGTAACTTGAAGCGTAATTAATAATAAGTAAAAATTTATCACAAAGTTTTCTATAAGTAATATATCTATATAAACTTTCATATATATCACTCCTTAAAATATATTATAGATTATTATTACTTAAAATTTTGTCATTTCATAATTCTAATCACATTTTTTAATATGTATTTTATTACAGATTATTTCTTTAATATACTTTCATATTTATTTACTCTTAACATTAGACATATGTTTCCATGTCCTTAGTTACTAAAAGTAAAAACAAACAAAAAAAAGGGGCTGTATCAAAAGTCTTTGATACTAGCCGAAACAAAAAGGTAGATTCGTAATTGAATCTACCTTTAAAATATTATTAAATTATTTTACTTTCTTGTTCTTCTTAAGAAAGCCGGTATATCTAATTCATCAGAATCAAAATTTCTTGAATGAGATTCATTATATTCTTCGGCTTTAGTAGCAGCAGCTTCATCATTTGATGATTTTAAATGCAATTCTGTAGCAGCCTTATCATTTGCAGACTGTCTTGCTTCTAATTCACTTTCAAATCCTGTTGCAATAACTGTAATCCTAATTTCATCTTTCAAATTTTCATCAATAACTGCCCCAAATATTATGTTAGCATCAGGATCTGCAGCTTCCTGTACTATTTCAGCAGCTTCATTTATTTCTAATAAACCAAGATCTAACCCGCCAGTTACATTTAATAACACGCCTGTAGCTCCTACGATTGAAGTTTCAAGTAATGGTGATGAAATAGCTTCCCTAGCAGCATCCTGAGCTCTAGTATCACCTTTACCATAACCAACACCCATATGTGCAAGACCTTTATCAAGCATAACAGCCTTAACATCAGCAAAATCTAAGTTTACTAAACCTGGGATTGTGATTAAGTCAGATATACCCTGTACACCTTGTCTTAAAACATCATCAGCTAATTTGAATGAATCAAGAAGAGTAGTCTTCTTATCAACCATAGATAATAGCCTTTCATTAGGTATTGTAACTAAAGTATCAACTCTCTGCTTTAGATTATCTATACCCATTTCAGCATGCTTCATTCTTCTTCTTCCTTCAAAAGGAAATGGTTTTGTTACTACACCTACTGTTAAAATACCAAGTGATTTTGCTATTTCAGCAACAACTGGAGCAGCACCTGTTCCAGTACCACCACCCATTCCAGCAGTAATAAATACCATATCTGCACCCTTAATTGTTTCTGCTATTTCTTCTTTGCTTTCCTGTGCAGCCTTTTCTCCTACTTCTGGATTGGCACCTGCACCTAATCCTTTAGTTAGTTTATCTCCAATTTGAATTTTCTGAGTAGCGTGAGATAGCATCAAAGCTTGTTTATCTGTATTTATTGCAATAAATTCAACATTTTTCAATCCTTCAACTATCATTCTATTAACGGCGTTATTACCACCGCCACCACAACCTATAACTTTTATATTAGCACCATCTTGTACATCTACATCAAAATCTAACAAAACTATTCCTCCTTTAGAAAATATCATCTAGTAATTTTTTAAATTTAGATAAAATTCCTTTATTATTACTTTCTTTTTCTCTTAAATCAATATCATTTTCTGAACAAAGTTTATTATCTTTTAATTTTTCATTTTCTTCACTATTCCATTTTAACCTATCAGAAGCTCTTTTAACAAGACAAATTGAATTAATTGTTGAATAATTTCTAATTTTTAATTCATCTTTTGTTAGTAAAATAGTTTTCTTTTTAAATTTATCTTCAATGAACGAACTTATATTCTCAAACTCAACTATGCCATTTCCTATAACGTACATCCTTTGAATATCAGAAAACTTCTCAATTGATAAAGATTCTTTTATCAAACTAAACATTTCTTCAATTCTTGCCTGTACAACATCATTATACAACTTCATATTGAATGTAATCTCACTTTCATTAGGAATTCCAATAAGCTGTTCTTTATATTTCTTTCTATATATATTGCTATATAATAACTTTACTTTTTCTGCTTCATCTTTTTCAAGTTCAGCACATATTGATAAATCATTAGAAATTGTTCTACCGCCAAGTGGAACAAATCCCATACTAATAAGATTACCATCATAGAAATTAAAATAATTAGTACACTGTGCTCCAATATCAACTAAAAGTATATTTTTTTTAGCATTATTTTCATTCATAATTATGTTTTTAAGCTCATAAGAAGTAAGATAAACTTCAAATCTTTCAATACCTGAAAGATTTAAGGAGTTTTTTATATTGTAATAATAATCACGCTTAATAAAAAAGTATATTCCATTGACTATTATGTTTTTTGCAGTAACACCTATAGGCATGTCTTTTCTAATAT
Source organism: Inconstantimicrobium porci (assembly GCF_009696465.1). Taxonomy (GTDB): domain Bacteria; phylum Bacillota; class Clostridia; order Clostridiales; family Clostridiaceae; genus Inconstantimicrobium; species Inconstantimicrobium porci. The sequence continues at coordinate 387,110 of NZ_VULX01000001.1, forward strand.
TGCCATCAACAACATAATCTTGAATATCGTAGCAAATCACAGTTTCGTTTTCATGCTTAAAATTTTCTATTGCATTTTTAACCGCACAAGAGATTTCTGCTTCAGTTATAATGTTATATCCATTTTTAATTTCCAGTCTACTTGAAAATTCTTTAAAATTCACTGAATTATTGCTTATGCCAACATACCACTTAATCTCATTATTGAAATTATTATAGATATCAGTTGTAATTTTTTTTAATGATTCTGATACTTCATTAACATCAACAATTCTGCCCTTTTTTATTCCTCTTGATTGATATGTATTTATTAATTTAAAGCTGATGTCTGCATTCTCATCCTGTTCTCCTAGAGAAACAGATATACTTTCTGAGCCCAAATCCACTCCAGCTATATATTTTTTCATATCTAAATTCTGCTAACCTCCTTAATCGAACATTCATTAATTTACTATATTCAACATTAATATAACAATTCCTTTTATTTTATTATAAAAATATTTCAAAACAATAACAATAGTATAAATTTACATATAAAAGAGCATATTAACAATTATAAATTATTAATACGCTCTTTTTTCTTAATTTACTTTCTCAAGTTCATCAATTGACATGCTTCTAGTATGTTTCGTATGTGACCATTCAACATCATTCTTATTCAAAATGCCTTGAATTGAAATCGGGAACCATGTTAATGTAAAAACAGGTAAAATTATCAACGATAATATTGATTTAATATTTAGCTTTTTATCTAAATAGAATAAAAATGGTGTATATAAAATCAATAAAACAGATAAAACAGAAACTCCTGCTAATGTGAAACTAATATTACCATTCTTAATTACATTTACTGCATTGGTAATAAACTGTGGTGTACTCATACAGTAGGAAACAACAGTAATAATTGTAGAAAGACCGATTAAAATATTCATAATTGGCTGTATGCTATATAAAGCACAATCAAAAGCTACAAAGTCAAATTTAGTAAATGCTCTTTTCATAAGCTTGAAAAAATATCTACTTGAAACATCTGCAAAGCCCTGCATCCATCTCTTTCTCTGATTCCATGACTGTGCTAATGTTAGAGGTTTTTCATCATAAATTACAGCTTCATGAGCCCATCCTACTTTATAACCATTTAAAACAAGCTTACATGTGAATTCAAGATCTTCAGTAAGACAAGTCGCTCCCCATCCAAGTTCCCTAAGAATTTCAACTTCAACGCAGAATCCAGTTCCACCTAATTGATTAGATAATCCCAACTTATTTCTAGCTAACTGAATCATTCTATTTGATGTCCAGAATGATGCCGAATAACATGCTGTAATCCAAGTATCAAATGGGTTCTTACTGTCTAGATAACCTTGAACAACTTTATAACCTTTTAAAAGTTCACGATTCATTTCGTTAAGAAAATCTTTTGCAACAAGGTTATCAGCATCGAATATAGCTACAGCATCATATTTTTTATCCATTTTAAATATTTTATTGAACATCCATTCTAGTGCAAAACCTTTACCCCTTTTATTTTTATCATATCTTCTATATACATTTGCTCCAGCTTTTTCAGCAACATCTGCAGTATTATCTGTACAATTATCAGCTATAACAAAGACATCATATAAATCCTTAGGATAATCTAAATTATATAAACTGTTTACAACTTCTTTAATAACACTTTCCTCATTATGTGCTGCTACAATTAAAGCAAAACTTTTTTGGGGCACAACTTTTTCTTTATGCTTTCTTCTAATTATCCCAAAAAGAGAAATAATTAGGTAATACATAGATAGTACAAATACAGCATTAGTTATTATTAATATTAACGCCTGAAATATATTTTTAAAAGCCACCATTATAATTCCCCCTTAATTCATTGATATTGTAGCACATTTTTATTTTTTTTACTATATAAATTATTAAATACTCTATAAAAGTTATTTATATATATTTTCTTTATAAACAACTATTCTGAACTTATACTTTTTATTTAAACACACTCATGTTGCAGTATAATTTTGTACTATATATTTTAATTTTTATATAAATTTATTATACATTCTACAGATACAAAAATACTGGATTTCATAATTTATTTTTTATTATGAAATCCAGCACTATTCTACTTTCTATAATTCAATTCTTTGTATAATTTATTAAGCGCCTTTTTTTCAATTCTCGAAACATATGACCTTGATATGTTAAGCATATTAGCTATTTCTCTTTGTGTTTTATATTTTCCATCTACTAATCCATATCTCATCTGTATAATTTTTTTCTCGCGCGGTGTAAGTACTAAGTCCATTTTTTTATATAAGCTCTTAATCTGGATATTATTTTCTACAGTTTCAAGTACTGAATCATTGCCACTACTTAAGACGTCAATTAAGCATATTTCATTACCTTCCTTGTCTACACCTATAGGATCCTGCAAAAAAACTTCTCCTTTACTCTTTTTATTATTTCTAAAGAGCATTAATATTTCATTCTCTATACATCGTGCTGCATAAGTAGCAAGTCTTGTTCCTTTATCAATATCAAAAGAATCTATCGCTTTGATTAAGCCAACTGTTCCAATAGAAATTAAATCATCAACGTTTTTATTTTGATACGTATACTTTTTAACGATGTGTGCAACTAATCTTAAATTTCTTTCTATTAATACACTTTTTGCCTCTAAATCGCCATTCTTTAATTTTCTTAAGTAAATCTGTTCCTCTTTTTCATTTAAAGGTTTAGGAAATGCAGTACTCTCTGAAACAAAGCCAGTAAGCAATATTAGATTTCCTATAACATCAATCATGTAATGGACGATAAACACTATTATTCCTCCGATTAGTGCTTCTTAATATACTATGATGTTAGCTCAAAAATGTTTCATGATTTTATTATTTTACTTTAATTTATTAACTACATCATGAAATATTGGCCCTGCTGTACTACCGCCACCGTATAATTCTCCTTCCTTGTTTTCAAGTGGTAGATTAGGTACAACAATAATCATACTATAATATTTATCATTTTTCTTAAAAAAACCGCTGAACCATATATCATTATTTTTTCCATTCTCAGCAGTACCTGTTTTTCCTCCTATAATAACTCCATTAACTTTTGCTTTTGCACCACTACCTGAATTAACTACGTCGATAAGCTGATTTCTTATTATATTAGCATTCTGTTCGGTTAGTATTTTTTTTTGTTCAGTCTTAGCTACTGCACTAACTATATCATTGTTAGTATAAAAATCTTTTAAAATATACGGCTTAATATAAATACCTTTGTTTACAATAGTATTATAAACTCCAAGCATCTGTAATGGAGTAACGTTAAATGTCTGACCAATCGAGATGTTATTGAGTCCATTTTTTAGCTCTGGTAAAGAACCTTTAGATTCTGCTGATAAATTTAAAACTTTTTTACCAAGACCAAGTTTGTTACACATATTGAGGATTGAATCATATCCTATTTTATTACCAAGCTTCATAAAACATTCATTACATGATACTTTTAGTGCTTCATATAGTGACAATGTACCATGACTATTGGATTTTCCATCTCTTTTACAGTAACGTCCGGTACATGTAAATTTCTCAGATAAATTAAGTTTATCATCATTTATTGCAGCCATTTCTACAAGCACTTTAAAAATAGATCCTGGAGGATATCCTAACCCCTCTGCCCCTAAAAGTATATTAGGATATTTTTCGTTTTTTTGTGCCAAAACTTTTATTTCTCCAGAAGCGCTGTCCATTACCGCCACACCTATATTATTCAGCTTATTATAATCAGAAGAGCATAATACTTCTCTAACACCATCCTGCCAGTTCTTATCAATTGTGAGCTGCACATTTTTATTATCTGAAGGTATAGAATATGTCAACTCAGAATATGCACCTTCATTATTAACAGAAGCTTTTAAAACATTACTTTTATTATCTTTTATATTTTCATAGATATAACCGTCTAATGAGTTTTTATCTTTACACTGTAAGTTAGATATAATATTTTCTATTCCCCAGGCAGAAGTGTGATTTACTGCATCATATTTATACATAAATATACCTTTAATATATTTACAAATTAATGATAGCTTATTATAGTAGTCTTCAGATACTTCATAATACTTTTTACCACTAGATAGATTTATTTCATCTAAAGAGAATTTATCGTTTGCAGACCTCATAATATATGTAAATGCCAGCATCTTATCTGCCTGTTCATAAATATTGTTCATTTTAAAAACTCTGCAGTCAATAACTAATACATATTTTCTATTGGTATCAACTAAGTTCTTGCCCAAACAGTCGCAGATATTATAATTTAATTCAGATATTTTTTCAGTCTGTGTACCACCTTTATAAACATTTGTGAATTTATTATCAGCGTACATATGCTGAATGTAAAAGATTTTTAAAATTGAAAATAAAAACAAAACACATAGAACAAAAAATAAAATTTTATATCTTTTATAATTATTACGTTTAAACACAAAAACACACCTCTTTTGGGGATTATATCCAAAAAGAGGTGTATCTATACTCTATTGCTGTAATATTTGTTTTATATTAGCTGTTAATACATCAATAGCTACTTTATTTTCTCCACCTTCAGGTATTATAATATCTGCATATCTTTTTGTAGGTTCTGTAAACTGTAAATGCATTGGACGAACAACATTTAAGTATTGATTTATTACTGACTTAACTGTTCTTCCTCTTTCTTCAATATCTCTTAGTAATCTTCTTACTATTCTTACATCAGCGTCTGTATCAACATATATTTTAATATCAAGCATATTTCTTATTCTGGCATCTTCAAGAACAAGTATACCTTCTACGATTATTATATCTCTAGGTTCAACCTTTATAGTTTCATCTTTCCTGTCATGAGCTTCGAAATCATATATTGGCTTATTAATAATCTTACCATTAATTAAAGCTTCAAGATGACTTATTAGTAAATCATTATCAAAAGCATCAGGATGATCATAATTAGTTTTACATCTTTCCTCCATTGAAAGATTGCTCTGACACTTGTAATAAGAGTCCTGCTCAATCATTGCGATACAGTCTTCATCAAATCTATCGCATATTTCTTTTGCTATTGTACTCTTTCCTGATCCAGTACCACCTGTTATCCCGATCAAAATTGGTTTTTTCATTAGTTGTTCTCCTTTCTAGCCTTTATAAGCATATCATTACTCTTAAGAACTACATCAGATTTTATCTTAAATATCATTTGAGCCCTATTTGCTACATCAATCTTATTATCATTATGATCGTGCATATCCATCATCTTAAATCCAAAACTATTACCTTCTGGTCTAAGCACTTCTACATAATCATTTTCAAACACTCTGTTTCTCTGTTCAACCGTAGCAGTCATAGTTTCGTTATCAAATTCTCTTACAACGCCTACTATATCATAATCTCTTATATACGAAGATGTATCATATATCTGTCTATTATTTTCTCCGAAATAAAAACCAGTACTGTAATCTCTATGGCTTACCTTTAAAAGATTATTCATCCAATCTTCATTAAATTCGTAATGTTCTGGATCTTCCCAGTACTTATCTAATGCATGTCTATATGACTTGACAACAGCTGCCACATAATAAGCGCTTTTCATTCTTCCTTCTATCTTTAAAGAGTATATACCGCTCTCAACAACCTCAGGAATATGTTTTATCATGCACAAATCCTTTGAATTCATAATATATGTTCCATGTTCATCTTCTACGATTGGGAAGTATTCACCAGGTCTCTTCTCTTCAACAAGATTGTACTTATACCTGCAGGCCTGTGAGCATGCTCCTCTATTTGAATCTCTCCCAGTCATGTAGTTAGACAATAAGCATCTTCCTGAATATGCCATACACATTGAACCATGGACAAATGCTTCAAGGTCACAGTCTTCAGGTAATTCAGCTCTTATTTTCTTTATTTCATTAAGAGTAAGCTCTCTAGCAAGTACTATTCTCTTAACTCCCATGCTATGCCAGAACTTTGCAGATTTCCAGTTAACATTGTTAGCTTGCGTACTTAAATGTAATTCCATATCAGGAATTATTTCTTTAGCTGTAACAATTATTGATGGATCAGATACAATTAATGCGTCAACATTTAATGATTGTAATTCTGTTAAATACTTTTCAAGTCCTTCAAGATCTGCGTTATGAGGGAATACATTCATTGTAACATAAACTTTTCTTCCTCTTTCATGGGCATATTCAACGCCTTCTTTAATTTGTTCATTCGTAAAATTATCCGCGAAAGCTCTTAAATTAAGTCTGCTTCCACCAAGATATACTGCATCTGCTCCAAAATCTATAGCAACCTTTAGCTTTTCTAAACTACCAGCTGGTGCTAATATTTCAGGTTTTCTCACGATAGTTACCTCCTTCTAGTAACAGCTATTCCATCTCCCATAGGAATTACTGTTGTTATCAATCTATCATCAGATGAAACCATATCTAAATATGTTCTCATTCTTTTAACAATTGTAATTTTTCTTCTTTTTACTAGATCATCAGATGCTACCATTCCTCTAAATAAAACATTGTCTGCAATAATCACGCCGTCATCATTAAGAAGTCTTAAACATTGTTCAAGAAGTTGATTATAATGTCCTTTAGCAGCATCAAGGAAAATCACGTCATATTTTCCGTCTAGTTCTTTTATAATATCAAGGCAGTCGCCTTCTTTTATATTAATTCTATCTTCTAAATTGTACTTTGTAATGTTGCCTTTAGCAATAGAAATCATTTCCTCAGAACGTTCAATAGTTGTAACTATAGGATCAGTACCTGCATTATTATACATAAGCATCGCTGAATAACCTATAGCTGTCCCAAGTTCAAGTATTCTATTAGGTCTTATAATACCTAACATTACTTCTAAAAATCTTGCAGTTTCTTTCTGTACTATAGGTACATTATTTTCTTCTGCATATTTTCTAAGCTCAAGTAATTTATCATCATTTTCAGGTATCAGATCCCTGATATACTTTTCAATAAAGTCTAAAGTAACTCCGCCCATAAATTAATCCTCCATGACTACAAATTAGCTTTACGTTTTTCTGATAAAAACTGTTTATAATCATTTGTAAAGAAATGATCTTTACCTTTACCAGTCCATACATAATAAATATAATCAGTCTTTTCTGGCTTTAAAGATGCGATTATTGATTCCATGCCTGGATTACATATAGGACCAATTGGAAATCCTGTATACTTGTAGGTATTATATGGAGAATCAATAATCAAATCCTTATTATACAGCTTTTCCTTATGATATCCATATGCATATATTACGGTAGCGTCAATTTGTAATTTCATTTTCTTGTTTATTCTATTATCAATTACTGATGAAATAAGATATCTATCTTTATCACTTCTAGCTTCCTTCTCAATAACTGATGCTTTGGTTAATATGTCTTCATAATTTGCTTCATTAATATTATCCCCAGTTTTTTTAGAAATTTGTTTGAATACTTCTTCAGTTCTATCTATCATAGTTTTTATAATTGTATTACTATCAGTTTTCTTACTAAAATAATATGTATCTGGGAACAAATAACCTTCCAGATTGTATCTTTTCTTAGGATCCTCTTTGACATATCCTGGAGGAGAATAGTTCTTAACAGCTTTAAGGAAATCATCTTTTGTAGCAAGCCCACTCTTTTCTACCTTTGAAGCAATATCCGTTATAGTATATCCTTCAGGTATAGTTAATTTTATTCTGTTAGTTTCTCCAGTCTGAAGCTCTTTAATTAATTCATCAAGAGAAACACCTTTTTCAAATTCATAAGTTCCTTTTTTTATATTATCAGAAATATTATGAGTCTTAATGTAAATTTTCGTAAAATTTAAGCTTCTTAATTTTTTTTGATTATACAATTCTTCAAATACACTGTAAAGAGTATCTCCATCTGTAACCTTTATTTCCAAATCAGAACTGCTATTAACTAAAGGATTAGTGATAGTCTTGTTATAAATATTGTATGATACAGCAGCAGAAATAACTACACAAATTAAAATAGCAATTAAGACATAGGATTTAAGTTTTTTCATAAACAATTCCTCCTATATATAAAAGTAAATAGCTCTTTAAAGCTATTTACTTTTATTTGATACTATTTTCTTCTTGAATTTCTCTTTCTTTCTGCTGAATCTAAAATTGCCTTTCTAATTCTTATACTCTTTGGAGTAACTTCAACATATTCATCTGTATTGATGAATTCAAGACATTGTTCAAGTGACATTTGTACTGGTGGTACAAGTTTTAAAGCATCATCTGAACCTGATGATCTCGTATTTGATAAATGTTTCTTTTTACATACATTAACATCAATATCTTCAGCTCTTGAACATTCTCCAACAACCATACCAGCGTATACATCGACTCCAGGTCCTATGAATAATGTACCTCTATCCTGAGCATTAAATAATCCATATCCAATTGAAGTACCAGGCTCAAAAGCTATAATTGATCCTCTTGTTCTGCCCGGAATTTCTCCCATGTATGGCTGATAACTGTCAAATACATGGCTCATGATACCATTACCTTTTGTATCTGTTAAAAACTCATTTCTAAATCCAATAAGACCTCTTGCAGGAATCTTGAACTCTAATCTAGTATACCCATTAACTGCAGATGTCATATTTACCATTTCTGCCTTCCTAGGTCCAAGTTTTTCCATCACAGGTCCCATAAATTCTTCAGGTACGTCAATAGTTAAGAATTCAACTGGCTCCATTTTCTTACCATCTATTTCATGTAAAATAACAGTAGGTCTTGTAACCTGGAATTCATATCCTTCTCTTCTCATTGTTTCAATAAGAATTGATAAATGTAATTCCCCTCTACCACTTACCTTAAAGCAGTCTGGTGAAAGTTCATCTACTTTTAAACTTACATTAGTTTCAAGTTCTGACATAAGTCTATCTCTAAGATGTCTTGAAGTAACGAAATCTCCTTCTTTTCCAGCGAATGGTGAATCATTAACAAGGAAATTCATACTTAATGTAGGCTCGTCTATATTAACAAACGGTAATGCTTCTGGACAGCTAGCATCTGCAATTGTTTCACCAATATTAGCATCAACTACTCCACTAACTGCAACGATATCTCCTAGTGATGCTTCTTGAGCTTCTTCTTTCTTTAAACCATTGTATGTATAAACATTTGATATCTTATAATTTTTCTTAAGTCCATCAGGTCCTACAAGCGCAACATTCTGGTTCTTAGTCACTTTACCTCTTACAATCTTACCAACAACTATCTTACCAACATATTCACTGCTTTCTAGGCTTGTTACAAGCATTTGAAGCGGCTCGTCAATATATCCTGTTGGTGCAGGAACATGTTTTATAATAGTCTTAAATAGTGGTTCCATAGTTGTACTATCATCATCCACTTCATATTTAGCTATACCATCTCTAGCTGAAGCGTAAACTATTGGGAAATCAAGCTGATTATCATTAGCTCCAAGTTCCATGAATAATTCAAATACTTCATCTATAACTTCTTCTGGTCTAGCGTTTGGCTTATCAATCTTATTTATAACAACTATAGGATTTAATCCTAATTCCAAAGATTTTCTTAAAACGAATTTAGTCTGAGGCATTGGTCCTTCATACGAATCAACTACAAGAAGAACGCTGTCAACCATCTTAAGTACACGCTCAACTTCGCCACCGAAATCAGCATGTCCTGGAGTATCTATAATATTAATCTTTACCCCTTCATGGTATACTGCTGTATTTTTAGAAAGAATTGTAATTCCTCTCTCTTTTTCAAGATCATTAGAGTCCATTACTCTCTCATTAACTTGTTCATTTGCTCTAAACACATGACTTTGTTTTAATAAAGCATCAACTAAAGTAGTCTTACCATGGTCAACGTGGGCAATTATGGCTACATTTCTTATATCATCTCTAGTAATAAGTTCCATTTTAATTCCTCCATTTATTTTTTACAAACAAAATTGGATACAAAACAGTATCCAATTTGCTATTATCAATTCTAATATTAGTTTAAGTAAAAGTCAATTTATTTTATAAATTATTACAATAGGAAACAATATTTTAAATTTCCATTATAATAGGTAAAATCATTGGCTTTCTCTTAGTTTTTTCATATAAAAATGCTCTGAGTTTTTCTCTTATTTCAGATTTCAATGTAGCCCAATCACTTATATTCTTAGCTTCACATTCTTGGAATACATCTTTAACAATATCTTTTGCATCTTCCATCAGAGCTTCAGATTCCCTTACATAAACAAATCCTCTAGATATTATATCTGGTCCTGCAATTATTGTACCTGACTCTTTTTCAATAGTTGCAACTACAGTCAGAATACCATCCTGAGATAAATGTTTTCTATCTCTTAATACAATGTTACCAACATCACCTACTCCAAGTCCATCAACAAATACCTGACCTGATATTACAGTACCGCTCTTCTTTATACTATCTCTAGTTACTTCAATAACATCACCGTTGTCTCCAATAACTATATTGTCTTTAGGCATTCCTACAGTTTGAGCAAGTTCTGCATGCTGTTTTAAATGTCTGTACTCGCCATGAACTGGCATAAAGAATTTAGGCTTAACAAGTATCTGCATTAACTTTAGTTCTTCTTGACACGCATGACCTGAAACATGTATTCCTTCTGATGGTCCATAAACTACATCTGCACCCTTTTTAAATAGTAAATTAATTATCTTAGAAACAAGTTTTTCGTTTCCTGGTATTGGATTTGCAGAAATAATTATTGTATCTCCTGGAACTATAGTAACTTTCTTATGCTCACCTGAAGCCATTCTAGCTAATGCTGACATAGGTTCGCCCTGACTTCCAGTTGTAATTACAACTACTTTATCATTTGGATATTTGTTTATATCATCAATACTAATAATAGTATTCTTCTCTACTTTAAGATATCCTAGTTCAATACCAACCTGAACTATATTCTCCATACTTCTTCCTGATACAGCCACTCTTCTTCCATACTTTTCAGCAGCTTCAACTATCTGTTGAATTCTATGAATATTTGAAGCAAATGTTGCAACAAGTATCCTACCTTTAGCTTTTCCAAACAAATTGTAAAGATTCTGTCCAACACTTCTTTCTGATAGAGTATATCCAGTTCTTTCAACATTTGTACTATCAGCAAGCATCATTATAACACCTTTTCGCCCCAATTCAGCAAACCTTGGTAAATCCATGATATCCCCATCTATAGGAGTATAATCAACTTTAAAATCTCCTGTATGAAGAATTATTCCTAAAGGAGTATGTACAGCAATTGCACACGCATCAGCTATACTATGAGTTGTTTTAATGAACTCAACAGACATAGTATCAAGCTTAATTGTGTCTTTTGGCTGTATCTTTTTCAACTCTACTACACTTAAAAGATTATGTTCTTTAAGCTTAGTTTCTACAATTCCCAATGTTAATTTTGTTCCATAGACAGGCACATTAATTTGCTTTAAGAAATAAGGTAATGCACCAATATGATCTTCATGACCATGAGTCAAGAATATTCCTTTAATTTTATCTCTATTTTTTATCAAGTAAGAAATATCAGGTATTACAATGTCTATACCAAACATGTCTTCTTCTGGGAACTTTAATCCACAGTCTATTATTACTATTTCATTCTTATACTCTATAACAGTCATGTTCTTACCAATTTCATTTAGACCGCCAAGAGGTATTATTTTTATCTTCTGCTTTTCTCTTTTTGTAGCCGACTTTCTTCTTGTCTGACTTTTATGCTTTACATTTTTTTCAGTATTAGCCTTTATAACAGCTTTTTTTTCGACTACTACAGGCATCCCCTCTGCCTCTTCAACTTTAGTATCTTCATCCAATACTTTTGTATTTATTTTTTTCAGTTCTTTTTTTCTAATCTTTTCCACTTTATCATCAAGTTTGTATTCAATTACATTATCTGATGTTACAGTTTTTCTAACAGTATTGTTTTTTCTTTTGTGAATATATTTTTTATTCTCTAACTTTTTTGTATTATTTTCTTCTATACTTGTATTATTTATCATCTCTACACTCACTACATAGCCCAAAAAATTTTACACTATGATCCTTTATTTTAAAATTATATTTTTTCTGTATATCCTTCTCTAATTCTTCCAGCAAATCGTCTTCAACTTCAATAACTTTACCACATTTACTACAAACAAGATGATGGTGCCTATGCACCTCATCTTGATGAGCAAGTTCATATCTACTGCATCCATCATTTAAATCCAGTTTATATATTATACCCATCTGTTCAAGTAACAAAATAGTCCTATATACTGTAGCAAGGCCAATTTCAGGACATATTTTCTTAACTTCATCATATATTTCTTCTGCAGTAAGGTGTTTTCCCTCACTAGCTATGATTGTATCAACTATTGATCTTCTCTGAGGAGTAAACTTATATCCTTTTTCTTTTAAATCATCTTTAAGTTTTTGTATATCTTTTAAACTTATTGTTGCCATATATAACAACACCTCACCTAATAAACGTCTTCTGAAAACAATGTATTATAAGCCTCTGCAACCATTTCGAACTCATTTTCATCTTCTACAGTCTGAAATGCTTCGCTACCATCTTCTTCTTTAACAATCTTAAGTGCAATAGCTAGCTCATCATCTTGTGCATCCATAGGTGATACTATTACGTATTCATCTTCTTCAATATCGAATTTGACAACCACCTTAAATTCTGTTTCAGTGCCATTTTCATCATAAAGCATAATTGTATCAATATCGTTATTCATATTAGTTCTCCTTATCCATTAATTTTTTTCATTTGATATTCTATCAAGATATCCTTGTAAAATATAAGTTGCTGCTATCTTATCAACAATCTTTTTTCTTTTTTTCCTTGAAAGATCTGCTTCCAACATTGCTCTTTCAGCTGCGACTGTAGTAAGTCTTTCATCCCATAATACTATTTCAGGTGAAAACTCATTTTTAATTCTTTGACAAAGGTCTTGAACCATTTCGCCAGTTTCACCTATAGTTCCATTCATATTCTTAGGTAAACCTACTACTATTTTATCTACACCATATTCATCATATATTTTTTTAATAGCTTCAACATCTTTAGTAAAGCTTTGTCTTTTTATTGTAGTAATTCCCTGTGCAGTCCAGCCTAAAGGGTCACTAATAGCTACTCCAATAGTTTTACTTCCAACATCTAACCCTAAGATTCTCATTTGTTCACTCCTTAAGAAAAAAGAGTGTCAAAGGACACTCTTTACTTTATTTCTAAATAAAATTTTATGACCTCTTCTAAAATTTCATCACGCTCTAATTTTCTCACTAAAGCCCTTGCTCCATTATAGTTAGTGATATAAGTAGGGTCTCCTGAAATTAAATAGCCTACAAGTTGATTAACCGGATTATAGCCTTTTTCTTTTAGAGAGTTATAAACCTCCGTAAGAATTGTCTTTGTCAAATCCTTTTTATCTTTTGGAAAATCAAATTGCATTGTATTTTGCATATTATCGTTATTCATAATAACTTCACCCCCTAAATTAGAAGCTTCTGAACTTGCTATTATTTTTTCTATCTCGATAGTAAGTTGTTCCTAATTGATAATCATTTCTTTTATTATACATTATATTTTATATTTTGTATACTATTTGATTAATTTTTTTACTATTTCATCCACTTTTGAAACTGCTTCATCAAGCTTAGCAATATCTTTTCCACCAGCTTGTGCCATATCCGGTCTTCCACCACCGCCGCCGCCTGTGATAGCTGCTACATCTTTGATAATTTTACCACAGTGGATTCCCTTTGATAAAATATCTTTTGTTGCCATAGAAACAAAAGATACTTTTCCGTGTGCTGCACCTCCAAGTACAACCACACCACTTCCAATCTTATTTCTAAGTTTATCACATAAATCTCTTAATGCATTTCCATCCACATCATCAACTCTTGCTGCAAGTACTTTTATACCTTCTACTTCTTTAATGTTGTTTAATATATCATTTTCACTACCAGAAGCAATTTTGTTCTTTAATTCAAGTATTTCCTTATCTTTCATTTTTAATTCATTAAGCTGTTGTTCAATTTTTTTAACGATATCCCCATCAGCACATCTTAAAGATGAAGATATAGACTTTAATTCTTTTTCTTTGCTATTTACAAAATTCATAGCTCCGAAACCAGTTAATGCTTCGATTCTTCTAACACCTGCAGCAACACCGCTCTCAGAAATAATCTTAAATAATCCTATTTCTCCAGAGTTCTTAACATGTGTTCCACCACAAAGTTCTTTAGAATAATCTCCAACACATACAACTCTGACGTCATCAGAATATTTATCATCAAATAATGCCATAGCGCCAGTCTTTTTAGCTTCTTCTATATTCATTACCTTTGTTTCAACATTATATACATCCATTATATTTGAATTCACTATTTCTTCCACCCTCTTGATTTCTTCTTCAGTAAGTGCAGAGAAATGTGTAAAGTCAAATCTCATACCATTTTCATCAACATAAGACCCAGACTGATGAACATGTTCGCCTAATACTTCTCTTAGTGCTTCCTGAACCATATGAGTTGCTGTATGGTTTTTACATATGTCTTTTCTTCTCTTTTCATCTACGATAAGTTTTACTGATTCTCCTTCATTTAATGTTCCTTCTGTAACAGTAACAAAATGAGTAATCTTTCCGCCTACATTTTTCTTGCAATTAGTAACCTTTGCTTTGCAGTTATCAGTTATAATCATACCAGTATCTCCAACCTGGCCACCCATTTCAGCATAGAATGGTGTAACTTCTGTAAATACATAACCACTTTGTCCTGCAGTTAAAGTTTTTGTGAAATCTTCATCTGTTGCCATTACTGTAACTATACTTGTAAGTTCAGTTTTATCATAGCCGTCAAATACAGTACTTAATGATGCATCAACTTTATTCATTGGCACTTCATCAGCACCCATATATGAAGTCTTTTCTCTTGCTCCTCTAGCTCTTTCTCTCTGCTCCTGCATCGCTTTGTTAAATTGTTCCATATCGACCTTTAAGCCTTTTTCTTCAACTATTTCTTCAGTAAGCTCAAGAGGGAATCCATAGGTATCATAAAGCTTAAACGCATCTTTTCCATCCAATATAGTTTTTCCTTCTGAAACTGCTTTATCCATATAGTCTTTAAGTATATCCATACCAGTATCAATAGTTTCATTGAATTTTTTTTCTTCTATTGTAATCATCTTTCTGATATAATCAGCTTTTTCAACTAATTCTGGATATCCTTCTTTATAGCTTTCTACAACAAGATCTACAACTTTATATAAAAATTCATCCTTCATACCAAGAACTCTACCATGTCTTGCGGCTCTTCTTAAAAGTCTTCTAAGAACATATCCTCTTCCTTCATTTGAAGGCTGTATACCATCACAAAGCATCATAGAAACACTCTTGACGTGATCTGTGATAATTCTTAATGAAACATCATCTTTATCGTTCTTTCCATATTCTTTACCAACAATCTTGCAGATACCATCTAAGATATTTCTTACTATATCAATTTCGAATATATTATCAACATTCTGCATGATAGTAGCCATTCTTTCAAGACCCATACCTGTATCTATGTTTGGATTTGCTAATCTTTCATAGTTCCCTTCACCATCACCATCAAACTGAGTAAATACAAGGTTCCAGAATTCTATTATTTCATCATTGTCTGACGCTATAACAAATTCATCAACATTATTAACTTTTACCCCTGCTT
Source organism: Inconstantimicrobium porci (assembly GCF_009696465.1). Taxonomy (GTDB): domain Bacteria; phylum Bacillota; class Clostridia; order Clostridiales; family Clostridiaceae; genus Inconstantimicrobium; species Inconstantimicrobium porci. Next base: position 402,885 of record NZ_VULX01000001.1, read on the forward strand.
TATTATAATGAATTTCTGTACAAGGACCACAAGGACCTGAACCATGTTCCCAGAAGTTATCTTCTTTTCCTAATCTAAAAATCTGGCTTGGTTTTATATCTGTCTTTGATGTCCATATATCATATGCTTCATCATCATCAAGATATATAGTTACAAAAAGCTTATCCTTAGGAAGCTTAAGAACTTCAGTTATATATTCCCATGCCCATGGAATAACTTCATTCTTAAAGTAATCTCCAAACGAAAAGTTGCCAAGCATTTCAAAGAACGTACCATGTCTTGATGTCTTTCCTACATTTTCAATGTCACCAGTTCTAATACACTTCTGGCATGTCGTAACTCTCCTTCTAGGAGGTTCTTCAACTCCTGTAAAGTAAGGTTTTAATGGTGCCATACCTGCATTAATAAGCAGTAAACTTTTATCGTTCTTTGGAACTAAAGAGAATGACTTCATTCTTAAATGTCCTTTACTTTCAAAGAAACTTAAATAGCTTTCTCTAATTTCACTTGTTTTCATGTAATTCATATCTTTTCCTCCATATAATTTTTAACAAAAAAAATCGTCCTTATCAAAAGATAAGGGACGAAATAACTTCCGCGGTACCACCCTAATTATGTATTTTACTACATCGCTTAAAAACATAACTCATAGATAGCTTCAACAAGATAATCTTAGAAGTTTGCACCGTACACTTCCTCTCTGCAAAGACTATTTCTTGTCTACTCATTCTATTCACCGTTAATATTTAATTTATGATAAAATTATATTCCAAATGATTTTTTTCGTCAAGGTATTTAGTAAAGATAGTAATTGATATCATCTAAAATCTGTTTTACCACTACACCAAGAGGAACAGCCAGTATCATTCCTGCAATACCGCCAATCTTTTCTCCAATAAGCAAAAGAATAATAACAGTAATCGGATGAATTTTCACACTGTAAGCTGTAATTAGTGGTGATAATATATTACCTTCTATCTGTTGGATTATAAATATACATATAGCAGTCCATAATGCTGCACTTTTTGATTTAATCAATGCAACAACAATTGCTGGAATAGCTCCTATTACGGGTCCAAAATAAGGCACCAGGTTAAAGAGCCCATTTAAAGCACCAAGAAGCATAGGAAGAGGAACCCCTATAATAAAAAGCACTAAAAAAGTTAAAATAGATACTATCATGCTAAGCATAAACTGACTAAAAATATATTTTTCTAAAATACAATCTATATTGAAAGATATTTTATTAATAAGCTGTCTGTATTCAGGTCTAAATAAATTTAAAATTCTTGCAAATATGTTATTTCCATCAATAAGAAAATAATACATAAGCAGTGGTATAATAGCTATTCCAAGAATATTTTCACCAATTTCAATATATTTTTCAAAATCCACTCTAACTATTCTAGAAACACTATAATTAATCTGCTCCTGAAGATTATTAATGGCTGTATCTATAAATTCATTATTTATGCCTAACTTCATTTTAATCATATCTAGCATCTTATCTGCATCGTCTAAAACGCTGCCTATATTGCTCCACTCTTTATACAACGTATTTATTGTAAAATATATTGTAAGTATAAAGAAAACTGAAATTATCAAAATAATTATAATAGCAGCTATCCTTTTATTAATTTTTTTAAAACTCGTCATTTTTCTATATAATGGCTTTACAAAATAAGCACATATAAAAGAAATTATAATAATATTAAAAATACTTCTAAACTTAAATAATAAAAATATAACTGTAATAAATGATAAAACAGCTATTACTATACACAAAAAAGATTTTAGCCTCTTATTTTGAATTTTCATTAAGCATAACCTCCTCTGCCTTATGAATAACACTGTTAAAAGTTATATGGCCATTCCCCTTATCAAGTATATATTCATCTCCCAATATAATCTCGCTGAATGGAATAAGAATATTGCCGCTTTTAATTTTATTTTTCAATCCACTATAACAGATAATTCCTTCTAACTCCATTGTCTGTTCACCTATAAGAACATCAGAGACATTACCTCTTAAAATACCATTCTTATCATAAACATTTTTCATAAGAATTCTATCTAGATTTATACCATACGGACTTGATATCCTGCCTGCAATTATTTTACTGCCTATAGAAATAATATCATTATAAGCTACATACTTTTTTTTAAATATTCCAAAATGATTTATCATTAAACTTTTAACCTTTTTATCCTTTAAATCTACCAGTATTCCACTTACAACACCAAGTTTCTTTCCACCAATGAGAAATACTTCTTTGTCTATAAAATCTCGAGTTCTGTACATACGTTTCACATCCACACTATTTTTTAATAGTTTATCCCAATATTGGGAAAACATACGTAAAGAAAAAACGTTATTAAAAACTTCACTGTTCTTAATAACGCTTTTTTTATATCATTAAACTAAATAATTCTTTTGTATAAGGCTGTGATGGATTCTTATATATGTTTTCTGCATCATTTATTTCTACAATTCTGCCATTATTCATTACTGCAATTTTATCACAAAAATAAGTAACAACATTTAAATCATGCGAAATAAAAAGAATAGATATTCCTTTCTTCTTATTTAAATCATTAAGCAGATTTATAATCTGGGCTGCTATAGATACATCAAGAGCAGATATAGCTTCATCAGCAATAAGCAATTTTGGTTTAAGCATCAAAGCAGCACCTATGCATATCCTCTGTTGCTGCCCTCCACTAAGTTCATGTGGATACCTATTATAAAATGATTCATCAAGCCCTACAAGATTAAGCATATCAATCACTTCTTTTTTTCTTGAATTATCATTTCCTATTTTATGAACCCTCAATGGTTCTTCCATTATCCATCCGATTCTCTTCATTGGATTAAGAGCACTTTTAGGGTCTTGAAAAATTATCTGAATATCTTTTCGTATATCCTTCTTCTTATCTCTAACTGATATACCATCAATAGTTATTTCTCCGGTAAAGTTTATTAGATTCAGTATAGCTTTTGAAAGCGTTGACTTACCGCATCCACTTTCACCAACAATGCCAAATACCTCACCTTTACAAACTTCAAATGAAACATCATCTAAAACCCTAGTTTTTCCACCTTTAGAAAAAATGCCCTTACTTCTTTCTTTATAAAAATTTGAAACATTTCTAACACTTAAAAGCAAATTTGATTTACTCATTTTTAGAATCTCCACCTTTTTTCAAACATCTGTAATAGTGGCTTTCGCTTACACTTATTATATTGGGTGAGTTACTCTTACAAATATCGCCTGCGCACTGGCATCTTGATGCAAAAACACATTTAGTAGTATTATCATATCTATGTGGAACATTTCCCTTTAAACCGCACAAATGCTTTCCTCTATTTTCAAAAGTAGGTATACAACTTATCAATGCTTTTGTATACTCATGCATAGGGTTATTAAATATTTCATCACTTCTACCACATTCAACAATTTCACCACAATACATTACCATTATCCTGTCACATATATTCTTAATTATTGATAAATCATGAGATATAAACAATATAGACATATTGTATTCATTTCTGAAATCTTTAAGCATTTTAATCACCTGTTTTTGTATAGACAAATCAAGTGCTGTAGTAGGCTCATCTGCAATAATTAGATTTGGATGGCAGATAACAGCCATTGCAATCATTACTCTCTGTCTCATACCTCCAGATAATTCAAAGGGATAAAGGTTGTATACTTTTTCCGGTGATTTCAGTCCTACTTTTCTCATCAACGAAATTGTTATTTCTTTAATTTCTTTTTTATTTTTATCACAATGAAGTTTCAGCGTTTCTGATATCTGCCTTCCAATTTTAACAGTTGGATTTAATGCAGTAAGTGGCTGCTGAAAAATCATTGAAATTTCTTTTCCTTTAATTTTTCTTGCATCATCATCAGAAAGACTTAGAATATTTTTATCTTTAAATCTAATACTGCCATTAACTATTTTCACATGCTCAGGTAGAAGATCAGCAACAGCCAATGCAGTAGTACTTTTACCACATCCCGATTCACCAACCAGCCCGACTATTTCGCCTTTATTTATTTTAAAACTGACATCATTAACAACATTATAGCTGTTCTCATCATTTTCAATACTTAAAGTCAGATTTTGAACACACAATAAATTCTCACTCATTTTTTACTCCATATTATATACATATTTTTGAGATAATCCGTCTCCAATATAATTAAAACCAATAACAGTTATCATAATCATCAGTCCTGGTGATAATGCGCACCAGGGAGCATTAAATAAATATGGCTGCGACTCAAACAGCATCCTTCCCCAGCTTGGATATGGAGGCTGTATACCAAGCCCCAGATAACTCATACTCGATTCAGCAAGTATAGATTTAGATAATCCAATAACTATAGAGGGCATCAGTGATGTCATAATATTGGGCAACATATGAACAAATAATATTCTTAATTTTGATGCCCCGAAAACCTGCGCACTTCTTATATATTCTTCATTTCTGCATTTTAATGTCTCATTTCGTGATATTCTTGTAAAACTAGGTATAAATATAACGCTGAGTGCTAATATTATTGTATACTTTTGTTTATTCATTACAGACACAAGTACAAGTGCAAGCAAAATACCAGGGAATGAACTGATTGCATCAATTATTCTCATTATTATTTCATCTACTATGTAATGAGAATAACCTGAAAACATACCGAGTACAGTACCTATAACACTGCTAAATAAGACAGTTAAAACTGATACTATAAAAGTAAATCTTGTTCCTGCAATAACTCTGCTAAATACATCCCTTCCTAAATTATCAGTTCCCAGTATATGACGAATACTTGGAGAAAGTAATTTTTCATCTCCATTAATAAGATTAATATCATATGGAACATAAAAAACACTTATAATTATTATCAATAAAATTACAGCTATTATAACCTTCCCAAATTTCAGTTGAAAATTAGACTCTTTTTTCATAATCTATACCTCTATTTAATACTGACTTGTGGATTAATAAATTGAAGAACAATATCCACAATAGTATTTATTATTACAACTACAAACGCAATATAAATAACCAGTGTTTCTACAACTGGAAAATCTCGCGCTGTTATTGAAGAAATAAGCAGCCTTCCTATTCCAGGAATTCCATATACTTGTTCCATGATTATACTTCCAGAAAATATTTCTGCTATTATCATACCAAGCACTGTTACTACTGAAATTAAAGAATTTTTTAATACATGTGAATATAATACACTATTTTTTGTATTTCCTTTGCTGTATGCAGTTCTCACGTATTCTTTTTTCATTTCGTTCAAAATAGATGATTTCAAAAACTTCACCACAGTGGCAATATGAGGAATAGCAATAGCTATTGCTGGAAAAAGCATAAACTTTAAAAAATTAAGAAAATTGTCAGCATAACTAATATATCCACCTGGAGTAAAAAACTTTAGAAGCATACCAAAAAACCAAATAAACATAATACCAAGAAAAAAGTTAGGCACTGAAAGGTTTATCATAGTTATTGCATTAACAAATTTTCCTGCCAGTGAATCTTTTTTCTTTGCTACATATACTCCAATTGGGATTGCTACTAGAATAATTATGATAATTACCATTAGTGACAATATTAATGTCACAGGTAGCCTACCCCTTATAATGTTTTTAACAGGCATATTATATTTTATGGATTGTCCACAATTTCCAGAGAATAGATTTACTACCCAATCCTTATACTGAGAAAAAAGTGGTTTATTTAATCCAAGTTGTTCTCTTAATACTGCAATTCTTTCAGGAGAAGCTTCCGTTCCAAGAATCAAAGATGCCGGATCACCCGGAACAACACTAAAAGCACCAAAACAAAGAAGTGAAACCACAAAGAGTGTTGTAATAAGAGTAAGTATTTTTCTAATTAAATATTTCATGCGAAAAATCTACCTTTCTAATACTCTGATACACATATATTACCTAAGATTATTTAATAGCAGCAGCATCAAAAACGTACATTGGATATGATGTAAAACCGCTATATTGTTTTTTCATTACTGTTATATTGGAAATATCTTGAATATATACACTAGCTGCATCTTCAGCTAAAATTTTCTGAGCATCCTTATATAATTTGACTCTATTTTTTTCATCGAGATCTATTGTAGCCTTTTGATAAACTGAATCAAATTTTTCATTACTGTAATTCAAGAAGTTATTTGATGCTCCTGTTACATATCTTCCTAAGAATCCATTAGGTGCTAATACTGAACTATCAAATGACACAATTGTAGCTTCATAATTTTTATTTGTATATACATCGCTAAGCCATGTAGGCCAATCAACCTGTTTTATAGCTGCTTTGATACCTATATTTTTAAGCTGACTAACAACGACCTGTGCAGTATCGACATGCACCTTATAATTTGAAGGTACAGTTATTGTAAATGAAAAACCATTCTTGTATCCTGCTTCTTTCAAAAGAGATTTTGCTTTATTTACATCCTTCTTATATTTGTAAGCAAGACTGTCATCATAGTATTTCTTAAGACCTGGTATTATAGGAGTTCCTACCGCAGTTCCCTTACCGGAATTTACAGTCTTTATTATTTCATTTTTATCTACTGCATAGCTTATAGCCTGACGTACTTTAACATTATCAAAAGGCTTAAATTTATTATTTAAGTTAAGTTGCTGTACAGCATTTGAATGTTCTTCATAAATATTAAACTGCGATTTATCAAGCTGTGATACTGTTGAATTATCAACACTTGCAGCATCTACACTTCCAGACTGCAAGTCTAATAATAATGCATTAGTATCTGATTCAAGCTTAAACGTAACCTTCTGAAGTTTAGCTCCATCACTCTGCCAGTAATCATTATTTTTTTCAAGTACAAGTGATTCCTGTGGTGTAAATGACTTGAACTTATAAGGACCTGTTCCAATAGGCTTTTTAGCCTGATTATTATAATCCTTTGGAACTATTGCTGTAGTCAGATAAGCAATAAAATTAGCATCTGCTCTTTTTAAATTTATTTCTACAACATTCTCATCTTTTACGTTTACATTTTTGACTATATCAAAGCCCTTAACTTTATTTGATATTGCTGTATCAAGTGAATATTTAACATCCTCTGCAGTTACCTTTTTTCCGTCATGAAATTTCACGTTTTTCCTTATATTGAAAGAATATGTAGTTCCATCATCAGATACAGTATGACTTTCTGAAACTGCATTCTTGAAACTACCATCCTTGTCCACCTTGACTAGCCCTTCAAATACATTAAATAAAATCTTTCTACCATCAGCAGTTGATGCTTTATATGGATTTAAGCTGTTAGGTTCTGTCTGAATTCCATAAATAATTACTTTATTATTACTTTTACTAGCTGTATTCTGTGAAGTACTACTACAACCTGAAAACAAAAACAAAATAGGTACAAGCAAAGCGACTGTTTTTTCAATAAATTTCTTTTTATATTTCTTCTTCAACATCGATAAAATCTCCTTAAACCAACTATAAATTATAATTATTTTATTGTCTTGTCCTTAAATTTTGTATTAAATTAACCTTAGTACGTACTATCGTCAAAAAAGCTGCATTATCCTTAAAATAATACAACCTTTTCAATATATTCATGAATATGTCATTGCTTAAATATTAGCAACTTCTGGACACTTTGTCAAGTTTTTAACAATTGTTTTTTCCATAAAAAAACTTCTAAAAAACTGATTAAAGTTTCTTAGAAGTTTTTTATTATATAATGCTTTCTATTACTCCACCACCAACTACTTTAAGACCATCGTAGAATACTACTGACTGTCCCATAGTAATTGCACGCTGCTTGTCATTAAACACAACTTTAACTTTGTCATTTTCAAGTGGATAAATGATAGCTTCAGCCGGCTTTGCTGAATATCTTATTTTAGCCTGTACTGCCATTGGTTTTTCTAATTTGTCTATTGAAATGAAGTTTACATCTTTAGCTATTAATTCATTCTTAAAAATATCTTCTTCTGAGCCTATAACAACTTCATTAGTCTCAGGTCGTATATCAGTAACAAAAACTGGTCTACCAAGCGCTAATCCAAGTCCTTTTCTCTGACCAATTGTATAATACACTATACCTTTGTGTTTGCCTAGTATATTACCATTTTTATCAACGAAGTTACCCTGCTTTACCTTATCAGGTTTTGCATTTGCTATATATAACCCATGATTGTTATCAGATATAAAGCAAATTTCTTCACTATCTTTTTTATTATGTACTGCAAGACCTATTTCCTTAGCTATTTCACGGATTTTATCCTTTGTATACTCACCGCATGGCATTAATGTATGTGCAAGCTGGTCTTGAGTAAAATTATATAATGCATAAGTCTGATCTTTTCTATCATCATCAGATTTAATAAGCTGATATATGCCATTTTCTTGGATTATTTTCGCATAATGCCCAGTGGCTACATATTCAGCACCTATAGCACGTGCTTTATCTAGAAGAAGACCGAACTTCAGCTTTTTATTGCACATAATGCATGGATTTGGAGTTTTTCCATCTATATATTCATTCACAAAATAATCAATAACATTTTTTTTAAAACTATCCCTAAAATTAAGGACATAGAATGGAATACCTATCTTATTAGCAACACGTCTAGCATCTTCAACAGCAGAAAGCGAACAACATCCACCTTCTTTTTCTTCGTATTCTTTATCTGCCTGCCATATTTGCATAGTTACGCCAATAACGTCATATCCCTGCTTTTTCAATAAATAGGCAGCGACGGAACTGTCAACTCCGCCGCTCATACCTATAACTACTTTTTTATTCTCCATGAACTTCCTCATGAATATGTTCTGAATGATCTTCCATATCGTATGGTTCTAAGCCTTGTTTTACTCTATAGTCATTAATTGCTTTGTGAATTGCATCTTCAGCTAAAACTGAACAGTGCATTTTTATTGGTGGAAGACCGTCTAAAGCTTCAGCTACAGCTTTATTAGTTAATGTCCATGCTTCATCTAATGTCTTACCCTTAATTAGTTCTGTTGCCATGCTTGATGATGCGATTGCAGAACCACATCCATAAGTTTTAAACTTAACATCCTTTATAATGTTGTCTTCAACTTTAAGATATATTCTCATTATATCTCCACATTTAGCATTACCAACTTCACCAATACCATCAGCATTTTCTATTTCTCCAACATTTCTAGGATTTTTAAAATGATCCATTACTTTTTCACTGTAAATCATAATTTAACTTCTCCTTCCTTTATTGCATCTTCCCATAATGGTGACATATCTCTTAATCTTTGTACAATACCTGGCACAACTTCTAAAACATGATCAACATCTTCTTCTGTTGAGCCTGCTCCTAAAGTTAATCTAAGTGATCCGTGTGCGATTTCGTGTGGCAGACCTATTGCTAGCAAAACATGTGAAGGATCTAACGAACCAGATGTACATGCACTTCCGCTTGATGCACAGATATGTTCAAAATCAAGCATTAACAGTATAGACTCACCTTCAATATATTCAAAACATACATTAACATTACCAGGAAGCCTCTTGTCACCTCTCGGTCCATTAAGTCTAGAATATGGTATTTTTAATAATCCATCAATTAATCTGTCTCTTAACTTTGTCATTTTAGCAGCATGTTTTTCAAGGTTTTCTGCTGCAAGTTCCATTGCTTTACCAAGGCCAACAATTCCAGCGATATTTTCAGTACCAGCCCTTCTCGCTCTTTCCTGGCCTCCACCATGTATAAGATTATCTATTCTTACACCTTTTCTTATGTATAGCACGCCAATTCCTTTAGGTCCGTATATTTTATGTCCAGCAAGTGAAAGAAGGTCTATATTTAATGCTTTAACATCTATAGGGACATTTCCCACTGCCTGAACAGCATCTGTATGAAATATTATCTTATGTTCTTTACATATTTGACCTATTTCTGCTATTGGTTCAATTGTACCAATTTCGTTATTTGCAAACATTACAGACACTAAAATAGTAGTAGGTCTTATTGCAGCTTTTAGTTCATCAAGGTTTACAAATCCTTCTTTATCAACATCAAGGTATGTCACTTCAAATCCATGTTTCTCCAAATACTGACATGTATGTAAAATAGCATGATGTTCTATCTTTGTAGTTATTATATGATTTCCTTTTTTCTGATTCGCAAATGCAACACCTTTAATAGCCCAGTTATCCGCTTCTGACCCACCGCTAGTAAAGTAGACTTCTGAATCATCACAATTTAAAACTTTTGCTACTTTATGTCTTCCTTCATCTACTGCCATCTTAGTAGTTCTTGATATTCCATAAAATGAAGATGGATTACCAAACTTTTCAGTAAAGTAAGGAATCATTTCTTCAAGTACTTCAGGCTTAACATATGTAGTAGCTGAATAATCCATATATACTAATTTATCATTATTCATAGTATTTCCACTCTCCTATATTAAATATAATCCTTGTCTCTTGGCCTGCATATCTTTATAATCATTAACGATATCTTCTAAAGTAGTTGATAACAATACAGTATCAATACTCTCTTTTATTCTTTTCCATAAAAGTCGAGTTGCGCAGCAGTCAATATTATCACATGAAATTCCATCGATACAGTCTGCTATTTCAATTGGTCCTTCAAGCACATCCATAATTTCTGCTACAGTTATATATTTAGGGTCTCTAGATAAAACATATCCTCCCTGTGCACCTCTAATACTCTTAATAAGCTTTGCTTTTCTAAGAGAACTAAAAAGCTGTTCAAGGTAGTATTCTGATATATCTTGTCTTTTCCCAATAATCTTTATTGAAATGGGATCTCCACCATAGTTTATAGCTAGTTCTACCATGGCCTTAACTCCATACTTTCCTTTTGTGGATAATTTCATATTTTTCACCTCATATCCTAGGCACTCTATTTATTACAAACTTATATTATCAAATCCGAGTTAAATTGTCAACTATATTCCGAGTAAATTTGTCAAGTATAAATCCTATAAATATATACCTAGTTATTCTTTATCTTATTCCAATATTCGGCAATAATCCGCTCATTTTTATTATCACCGCTCACATAGTACTTTCTACCAAGAAGATTGTCAGGTAAATACTGTTGAGCCACATAATGATTTTTATATGCATGTGGAAATTTATACTCTACACCTCTTCCCATTTTTTTAGCTCCGCTGTAGTGAGCATCCTTAAGATGTAAAGGTATATCCCCTATATTCTTAGTTTCTAGGTCTGACAGAGCCATATCTATAGCAGTAGTGGCTGAATTAGATTTTGGAGCAGTAGCTAGTACAAGCACAGCTTCAGAAAGAGGAAATCTTGCTTCAGGGAACCCCAGTTGCATAGCTGAATCAACACAGTTCTTGACAATTGATATTGCTTGAGGATATGCCATACCTATATCTTCGCATGCTATTACAAGCAGCCTTCTGCATATTATCTGCAGGTCATCTGCTTTTATAAGCCTAGCCAAATAATGTATTGCTGCATCGCAGTCACTTCCTCTGATTGATTTCTGAAAGGCACTGATAATATCATAATGACTGTCTCCATCAGAATCATAATTTATTACTTTGCTCTGCGAACATTCCTTAGCTGTTTCCAAATCAATATGTAGTACAGCATTTTCATCAGGCATTGTTGACTTAATTGCTATTTCAAGAGCGTTTATTGCTTTCCTGACGTCGCCGTTAGAACATCCTGACAGATATGCATAAGCATCATTATCTATATTAATCTTTATATCTTTAAATTCTTTTTCGCAGATTGCTGTGCCTCTTTTTAATGCCGCCTTAATATCTTCATTAGTTACAGGCTTAAATTCAAAAATAGTTGATCTACTTAATATTGCCTTATAAATATAGTGATATGGATTTTCTGTAGTTGAAGCAATTAATGTGATGCTCCCATCCTCCATATATTGAAGCAAGCTTTGCTGCTGTCTTTTATTAAAATTCTGAATTTCATCAAGATAAAGTATTACTCCATCTGATGTCATCAAAGTATTAAGATCCTTTGTAATATCTTCTATATCTTTAAGTGAGGCAGTAGTTGCATTAAGCTTATATAACCTCTTATTTGATTTTTCAGCAATAATCCTAGCAATAGTTGTTTTTCCAACACCAGGAGGTCCATAAAATATCATATTTGTTATGCAGCCGCTTTTTAGAATTCTATTTAATATCCTGTTTGGTCCAATAAGATGCTGCTGACCAACAACCTCTTCTAAGTTACGAGGCCTTATCTTATCTGCTAGTGGATTCATAAAATCATTACCTCCATAATTCACATATAAATAAAAGGCTAAAACATAATGTTTTAACCTTTCTAAGTATATCATATATTACCTTTATTTATAATCCTTTGAATACATCAAATGATCCATCTTCAATTTTGATTATATCGCCATAAAATATGACATCATCATCGTTTATTTCTATTCCATTACCATCATTCACACCGTAATATACTCCTTCGTATTTTCTTGAGAAATCTACGATGTTGCATAGCTGCGCTTTATATTCATTCCAATTTGGAATACAGTTAAAACCTATAATTCCAAGGCCTTTGTTAACTTCCATATCTGACTTTAATATAAGTTCATCGAATATTTCCATACCACCTGAGAACAACACGCAAGACATTCCTTCTACGATAACTTTCCCACCATTATCAAAGAACTCGTTTAATGTATTTTTCAAATTAAATTTCTTAAGATTATTTATTGCCTCTATAGGGTTAACAGATGGAATGTAAACTACACTATGTTCTAGTATGCTTTTTTTTACCTTCATAAGATTAGGATTGTTGATATCCACCAAATTCAAAATCTGAATACCATATTTCTTTAGAAAATTTGATGTCAAATCATAATCTTTATCGTTTACTTTGTTACCCAAGGAAAGGTATACTGCTTTAGATTTTTTTTTCAAGAAATCGCTACGTATTTTTTGGTCTAACATTTTATTTAGTTTATCTGTTTTTTTGCTTAATAATATTAATTTCATGACATCCCCCAGTTTCTATATCTTATTGCTTTTATTTATTTTATCACATTTATTAATGCTGTTAACTTTCTATATTTACCTATATTTTATCATTTTACCTCTTTTAATTAACAAATGTTAAATATGGATTAAATAATTTATCATTAATAAATTTAAATTGTAATTCTATAATTATTATAAAAATAATACAATCTATAAAATAAGAGATAGCCAAGAATCATATAGCATATTTCTTAGCTATCTCTTATAAATTTATTATTTTATTTTCCCAATATCGTGCCTGTAAACCATACTCTCAAATTTTATGCCTTTAAGTTTATTGTAAGCATTTTTTTGTGCCTCTTCATAATTTTTGCCTAACGCAACAACTGAAAGTACTCTACCGCCTGTTGTAACTAACTCGTCATTTTTTCTAGCGGCACCAGCTATGATGACGTCATTCTTTACTGAATCATCTATTGTTATAGTAAAGCCTTTTTCATATGAATAAGGATATCCACTAGAAGCCGCCACAACATTAACGCAGGCTCCATCTTTCCACTTTATCTTTTCATCTGCAAGTTTTTCTTCAAGACATGCATTTATAACATCAACAAAATCTGAATTCATAAGTTCAAGTACAGATTGAGTTTCAGGATCGCCCATTCTCACATTGTACTCAAGAAGATATGTGCCATGATCTGTTATCATCAATCCGAAAAATATTATACCTTTATAATCTAATTTTTCCTGTTTTATACCCTCCAGAGTTTTGTCCATTATATTTATCTTAAAATCTTCCATAACTCCATCAGTAACATATGGATTTGGTGCTATTGCTCCCATACCGCCAGTATTAGGACCCTTACCACCATCATAAATCTGTTTATGATCTTTAGCTGAAATAAATGGTACGATAGTTTTTCCGTCTGTAATTGACAGGATTGAAGCTTCAACTCCTTCAAGAAATTCTTCAACAACTATCTTCTTTCCTGCACCGTTAAATATATCTTCAGTCATGCATGAATTTACAGCATCAATCGCTTCGCTTAATTCATTACAAATGATAACGCCTTTTCCTGCTGCAAGACCGTCTGCCTTTACGACAAGAGGATAATTTGCATTCTTTACATAGTTTAATGCATCATCCACATTATCAAATGATTCATATTGAGCAGTCTTAACTCCATATTTTTTCATAAATTCTTTAGAGTAAACTTTACTTCCTTCAAGCATAGCTGCTTTTTGACTAGGCCCAAAAATCTTAAGATTATTTTCTTTAAAAAGATCAACTATTCCTTCAATAAGAGGTACCTCAGGGCCTACTATAGTCAAATCAATATTATTTTCTTTTGCAAACTCAAGCAACTTATTGTTATCAGTATAAGCTATATTCTCACACTTATTCTCTTTTTCAGTACCACCATTACCAGGTGCAACGTATATTTTGTCCACCTTTTCACTTCTGCTCAACTTTCTTGCAATAGCATGTTCCCTGCCACCAGAGCCTATAAGTAATATATCCATTTAAAATTCCTCCATCTTTAAGTTCTAGGATTTTTTATGCTATATATTCCTAATCTAATAAGAAATCTGCAATAGCGCCATCATATGAACTCATTAATTTAAATACTTTGCCAGCAAGTTCTTTTCTAAATTCATATGATACGTCACCATTTTCAGCAATCTGCTTCATAACTTCTTCATAATCACTCTTATCGCTGATAACTACAACATCCTGGAAATTCTTCGCAGAAGCTCTAAGCATAGTAGGTCCGCCAATATCAATAAATTCAACTTTTTCCTGAAAACTGATGTCTTCTTTTACCTTTTCAAAGAAAGGATAAAGATTAACGATGACTATATCTATAGGCTTGATTCCTTTTTCATTTATAGTCTTCATATGTTCTTCATTATCTCTGATTGCTAAAATTCCACCATGAATATATGGATTTAAAGTTTTAACTCTTCCATCAAGGATCTCAGGGAATTTAGTAACTTCTTCAATATCAATAACATCAATATTGTTTTCTTTTAGATATCTATATGTTCCACCTGTTGAAATTATTTCAACATTTCTATCTCTTAAAAACTTTGCCATTTCAAGAATTCCATCTTTATAAAAAACACTTATTAAAGCTCTCTTAATCATAAAATACTCCTTAAAATAAATTTTATCTTACTTTATAAATACTTTTCTGCCTTCAACTTTTACTCTTCCTTCACTTATCAGCTTAACTGCTTCTGGAAGCGCTTCATGTTCTTTTTCCATAATTCTAAGCTGAAGTTCTCTTGGTGTGTCCTCCGCATTTACATTTACTGTTTTCTGAATAATAATAGCCCCAGTATCAGTTCCTTCATCAACAAAATGAACAGTACATCCTGACACCTTAACACCATACTCTAAAGTTTTTTCATGTACATGAATACCATACGCACCTTTACCACAGAATGATGGTATTAATGATGGATGAATATTGATTATTCTGTTCTTAAACTCTTTAATTATTTCTCCTTGGAGGATTGAAAAAAATCCTGCAAGTACAATTAAATCAACTTTTCCTTGAATAATCTTAAGAATTTCATCTGATATGTTGTTTTTATAAATCTTCTTATCAAGTACAATATTTTTTATATTATTTTCCTTAGCCCTAGTAAGTGCATAAACATCAGGTGTATCACTTATAACATATTCAATTGATGTATTCTTAATATATCCGCTTTTGATATGTTCTATAATTGAACCAAGATTACTTCCACCACCTGATACAAGTACTGCTATCTTAAACATACATCTTCACCTTCATAGCTGTCCACATAACCAATCTCATGACACTTGAAATTATATTTTTCCATAGTTTCAAAGACAGCTTGTTTATCCTTTTTGTCGATACATATAACAAATCCAATACCCATATTAAAAGTATTGTACATATGATCTTCAGACACACCCTTACTCATTAAATATTTAAAAATTTCAGGCACTTCATATGAATTCTTATTAATTACAGCTCTCTTACTCTTATCGCTGAACATTCTAGGTACATTTTCAATAAATCCACCACCAGTTATATGAGCCATACCTTTTACATCTACTTTATCAAGAAGCTCCAAAACTGGTTTTACATAAATTCTAGTTGGAGTTAAAAGTACATTTCCTATCTTATCACCATTAAAATCTTCATTTAGATCTGTTACAAGTTTTCTAACTAATGAATATCCATTTGAATGTACTCCAGATGATTCAACACCTATTAAAATATCTCCATCTTCTATTCTGCTGCCATTTATTATTTTGTCTTTATCAACTATACCAACTGCAAAACCAGCTATATCATATTCACCTTTTTTATAAAAGCCTGGCATTTCTGCTGTTTCTCCACCTATAAGTGAACAGTCGCTTAATATACAGCCATCAGATACTCCTTTAACTAAGTCAGAAGATACTTCTGCAACTAATTCTCCACATGCTATATAATCCAGGAAGAACAAAGGCTTTGCGCCATGGCATAATATATCATTTACACACATAGCTACACAGTCAATTCCAACAGTATCATATTTATTTGTATCAAACGCTATCTTTAACTTAGTTCCAACTCCATCAGTTCCTGATACAAGTACAGGTTTTTTGTATCCTTCTGGAATCTCAATCATTCCAGCAAAACTTCCAAGTCCATTAAGAACGTGTTTGCTTAAAGTTTTTGCAGCATATTCTTTTATCAAGCTTACACTTTTATATCCCTCTTCTATATTCACACCAGCGTCTTTATAAGTTATCATGTCTTAATCCTACCTTTCCAAATGTTCTTTTGAAGTTTCTATTGGAGTACTTACTGGATATTTACCACTTAAGCAGCCCACACAAAATTGTCTTCCTTCCACAAGGGCTTTATTTAGTCCATCTATACTTAAATAAGCAATAGAATCGCATCCAATAATATCTTTAATCTGTTCTAATGTATAGTTAGCACCAATAAGTTCTTTTCTATATGGTGTATCAATTCCAAAATAGCAAGGAAACTTTACAGCTGGAGAAGCAACTCTAAAGTGTACTTCTTTAGCACCAGCTCGTCTAAGTGATTCTACAAGATACTTTGAAGTAGTACCTCTTACTATGGAATCATCAATAAGGATAACTCTCTTTCCTTCTATATTGCACTTTAAAGGATTAAGCTTTACTGAGACAGCTCTTTCCCTCATTTCCTGGTTAGGTGTTATAAATGTTCTTCCAACATATCTGTTTTTAACAAAACCAGTGTCATAATGAATACCAGAAGCCCTAGAATAACCAATAGCTGCTGGTATTCCTGAATCAGGCACACCAATAACTACATCAGCATCAACTGGAGCTTCCTTAAATAACTGTTCACCTGCTCTTAACCTACTCTGGTGAACATTAATGCCATCCATGATAGAATCTGGTCTTGCAAAATAGATATATTCAAAAGCACATGTCGTACCTCCAGTACACTCTGAATACTCAAAGCTGTTTATACCATCTTTTGAAATAGTAATAATTTCTCCAGGATTTACATCTCTTATAAACTCAGCACCTACAGCATCAAACGCACAGCTCTCAGATGCTAATAAATATCCCCCTTCAATCTTTCCAAGACATAAAGGTCTTATTCCATATGGATCTCTTACACCGATAAGCTTGTCCTTTGTTGATATAACCATTGCAAAAGAACCCCTTACAGCTTGAACTGCTTTAAATATTGCAGTATCTATACCTTCTTTTGCAGCCTTTGCTATAAGATTAATTATTACTTCTGTATCTATACTTGTATGAAATACTGATCCAGAATCCTCTAACAGCTCTCTTATTACATCAGCATTCACAAGATTTCCATTATGAGCAATTGCAATAGGACCAAGCTTACATGTTGTCAGCAGCGGCTGTGCATTTTCAGCAACTGTTGAACCAGTAGTAGAATATCTTACATGACCAATTGCCACATTCCCCTTAAGCATATTAAGTTTTTCTTTATTAAAAACATCAGTTACAAGCCCTAAATCCTTAATAAGATTAATCTTATCGCCATCAGAAACAGCAATTCCTGCACTTTCCTGACCTCTATGCTGCAACGCATACAAACCATAATAAGTATATCGTGCTACATCAATCTTACTATCTGAATAAACTCCAAAAACACCACATTCTTCTTTTAACTTATCAACAGTTTGATCCATTATACAACCTACCTTTACTTATTGTTCATTCTTGATTCTCTTTAATATTTCTACATATGCATCCTTGACATTTCCAAGATCTCTTCTAAATCTATCTTTATCTAGTTTTTCATTAGTCTTAGCATCCCATAATCTGCATGTATCTGGAGATATTTCATCTGCTAAAACTATTTCTCCATTATATCTTCCAAACTCAATCTTAAAATCTATAAGTCTGATATTCTCTTTCATAAAGAATTCTTTTAATACATCATTAATCTTAGCTGTCATACCATAAATCTGCTTTAATTCATCAAAAGTAGTTGCACCAATTGCAACAGCGTGATAATCATTAACAAGTGGGTCATTAAGATCATCATTCTTGTATGAAATTTCAAAAACTGTAGTTTTAAGTTCAGTTCCTTCTTCAAGTCCAAGTCTCTTAGCCATACTTCCTGCAGCAACATTTCTGACTATAACTTCAAGTGGTACTATTTCAACCTTCTTGCAAAGCTGTTCTCTTTCATTTAGTTTCTTTACAAGATGTGTTTTAATTCCTTTAGATTCTAAAAGTTCATATAATGCACAAGTTATTTCATTGTTCATTATTCCCTTATCTTCGATAGTTCCCTTTTTAACTCCGTTAAATGCAGTTGCATCATCTTTATAGTAGATTATTACTTCGTCTTCCTTATCAGTTGCATAAATCTTCTTTGCTTTTCCTTCATATAACATTGCTAATTTTTCCATTATAGTTCGACCCCTTCTCCATTTTCTTTTATAAATTTAACTTTCATTTCTTCTCTGAATTTAATTAATTTTTCCTTAATATCAGGATACTTTAATGACAACATTTGTACTGCAAGCATACCTGCATTATAGCTGTTGTTTATGCCAACTGTAGCTACAGGTATTGACTTTGGCATCTGTACGATTGAGAACAATGCATCAAGTCCGTTTAGTGCTGCACTAACAGGCACACCGATAACAGGAATTACAGTTTTAGATGCTATAACTCCTGGAAGGTGGGCAGCCAGGCCTGCACCAGCAATAATTACCTCATATCCTTCACTTTCAATTTGTTTTATAGTTTCATCAAGTTTTTCTGGTACTCTGTGAGCAGATAAGACAAAAGCTTTATATTTAACATTAAATTCTTTTAAGGCCTTTGCCGCTCCTCTCATAGTATCTACATCTGACTTACTGCCAAAGAAAATAGCTACTTTCATTTAATTTTCCTCCATAGATAAATAAGTTTTATTTAAAATATTCAACACCAGATTTAAATATTTTCTGGTCGAAATCACCATTGACATTTTTATAAAGGTTTTTGCCGATTCTCTCTGAATGTCCCATCTTACCAAGTATTCTTCCACATGGTGATGTTATACCTTCTATTCCATACATTGATCCATTAGGATTAAAAGGCATATCCATTCTTATATTGCCATCAAAATCAACATATTGAGTTGCAACTTGTCCATTCTTAATAAGTTTCTTAATTAATTCCTCTGATGCTACAAATCTTCCTTCACCATGAGAAATTGCAACTTTATGAATATCATTAACATTTACATTATTAAACCAAGGTGATTTATTTGAGATTATCTTAGTATTAACAATTGTACTCATATGTCTGTTTATATTATTGTAAGTAAGAGTTGGCATATCTTCTGTTACTTCTCTTATTTCACCATATGGCACAAGTCCAAGTTTGATAAGCGCCTGGAAACCGTTGCATATACCTAGCATTAAGCCATCTCTATTCTTAATTAAATTCATAACTGCTTCACTTATTTCAGGGTTTCTGAAAATATTAGCGATAAACTTACCAGAACCATCAGGTTCATCACCTGCAGAAAATCCTCCTGGAAGCATTATAATCTGAGACTCTTTTATTGATTCAGCTATATCATGTAAAGTATCATTAAGTCTATCGCTGCTTAAATTGTTAATTACGATTTCCTTAACAATTGCTCCTTCTTTTTCAAATGCTCTTCTACAGTCATCTTCACAGTTTGTTCCAGGGAACACTGGAATCAATACCTGTGGCTGAGCCTTCTTTACAAGAAGTGACTTCTTACTGTCATCAAAACTCATTGTCTTAGTTTCTATAATCTTCTTCTCATCATCAGTCTTTATTGGGAATACTGAATCAAGTTTTGATTCCCATACATTAAGCAATTCTTCTATCTCAAATTTATTATCAAGTACTGTTATGCTACTATTTTCTGTTGTCACACCAATTACAGTGAATGTATCTTTATTTAAGCTTTCTACATCAAATGTATCATCAACTTCAATTATCATTGAACCGTAATTTTCATCAAACAAACCTAAATTCATAACTCTTTCATTTAAATCTGCTCCTATTTTATTTCCAAAACACATCTTAGAAATTCCAGCAGCAATTCCACCAAATTTCACAGAGTATGCAGATAAAACTTTCTTATCTTCAATCATTTTTTCAACAGTTATCATATTATCTTTATAAGTTTCTATATCTAGCAAGCCGTTTTCTTTTCTTGGTGAGCTTACATATACTATCTTTGAACCTGATTTTTTAAATTCTGCTGAGATGATATTGTCTGCTTTTTCTACTCCTATTGCAAAAGAAACAAGTGTAGGAGGTACATCAATGTTTTCAAATGTTCCAGACATACTATCTTTTCCTCCTATAGCTGCAACATTAAGTTCGCTCTGCGCTTCATATGCTCCAAGAAGTGCACTAAAAGGCTTACCCCATCTCTTTTTATCATCTCCAAGCTTTTCAAAATATTCCTGGAAAGAAAGTCTTGCTTTATCTGACTTACCACCACATGCTACAAGCTTAGTAATTGATTCAATTACTGAGTAATATGCACCATGATATGGACTCCATGATAGAAGATATGGATTGCAGCCAAATGCCATTATTGTTGCCTCTTCAGCCATATTAGACTCAGTCGCTACCTTTGCTGCCATTCCTTCTGCTGGTGTAAGCTGATATTTTCCACCATAAGGCATTAATACAGTTCTAGATCCAATAGTTGAATCAAATCTTTCTCCAAGTCCCTTTTGTGATGTAACATTTAAATCTTTAAGTATGTTAAGCCACTGTTGTTTAACATTATTTACTTTCTTATTATTAAAATAAATTTCTTTTTCATCTGGTTTTTCTATTAAGACATCTGAATACTGTACAGCTCCGTTTGTATCTAAGAAAGTCCTATCAAGATCTACAATATTCTTTCCTCTCCAGAATAATCTAAGCTTCTTAGTATCTGTAACTACAGCTACTGTTGTTGCTAATAAATTTTCGTTTTCAGCTTCTTTGATAAACTGTTTCTCATTGTCCTTACTTACTACAACAGCCATTCTCTCCTGTGACTCAGATATAGCAAGTTCAGTTCCATCAAGTCCTTCATACTTTTTAGGAACAAGATCAAGGTTTATATCAAGTCCATCACAAAGTTCTCCGATTGCAACAGATACACCACCTGCACCAAAATCATTGCATCTTTTAATCATTGTACTTACTGATGGTTTTCTAAATAATCTTTGAAGCTTTCTTTCTGTAGGCGCATTACCCTTCTGAACTTCGGCTCCACATGTTGCAAGCGAAGCCGTAGTATGTTCTTTTGAAGAGCCAGTAGCACCACCGCAACCATCTCTTCCTGTTTTTCCACCAAGAAGTATTACTACATCTCCATTCTTTGGTTCCTCTCTGACTACATTACTTGCTGGTGCTGATGCTACAACTGCACCAACTTCCATTCTCTTAGCCACATAATTAGGATGATAAATTTCTGAAACCTGTCCAGTAGCTAGTCCTATTTGATTACCATATGAACTATATCCATGAGCAGCTCCTAAAGTTATCTTTCTTTGAGGAAGCTTACCATTTAAAGTTTCACTTATATCAACAGTTGGATCAGCAGATCCTGTTACCCTCATAGCCTGATATACATAAGTTCTTCCTGAAAGAGGATCACGAATTGCTCCTCCTAGACATGTTGCAGCTCCACCAAATGGTTCAATTTCTGTTGGATGATTATGTGTTTCATTTTTAAACATAATTAGATAATCACGTGTTTCACCATTTTCTGTTATCTTAGCCTTTATAGAACATGCATTTATTTCTTTTGAAAGATCAAGATCTTCTAAAAGTCCTTTTTTTCTAAGTTCCTTCATTCCCATAACAGCTATATCCATCATCGTTATTGGTCTCTTTGTATCAACGCCATAAACGTATTCTCTGGCCTTAATATATTTATCTAAACTAACCTTTATCGGTTCAGTAAACTTGCTGTTTTCTATTTCTATTTTCTGAATATTTGTTGAGAATGTTGTATGTCTGCAGTGGTCAGACCAGTAAGTATCAATAACTTTTATTTCAGTCATTGTAGGCTGTCTATGATTTTTATTAAAGTATTCTTGAATAAGTTCAAGATCTTCAATACTCATAGCTAAACCTAATTTATCATGAAACTTAATAAGTTCATCTTTACTATATGTAGTAAATTGTTCTATAACTTTTACATCTTGAGGTTCATCATATTTGTTTTCAAGTACAGAAGAAAGGCAATCAACTTCCCTTGCTTCAACATCATTTATATAATATTTTTTAACTTTGGAAATTTGTTTTTCAGAAAGGTTACCTTTAAGGATTATTACTTTAGACGATTTGACTTCAACTCTGTCTCCAGAATTTAAGATTTGAAAACATTCGGCAGCTGAATCAGCTCTCTGATCATACTGTCCTGGTAAAAATTCCACACAAAATGTTGATTCGTCTGCAGCAACTTTTGGCATGTTTTCATAAACGAAATCAACTGGTGATTCTGAAAAAATAGAAGTAATTGACTTCTTATATAAATTTTCATCATCTAAATCGAAAATATACTTATTTAGTACACGAACATTTTCTATTGAAGTGATTTGCAGATTATTTTTCAAATCTTCAAGAAGACTTTTGGCTTCAATGTTATATCCTGGTTTTTTTTCTACAAAAATGCTTCTAATCATATTTTGCCTCCAAATCATACTCTGTTTTTATAACTGTTAAAATTTATTTCCTATGTTCTTATATTATCACCAGCATCATGCAAAGTCAACATTTGTTCTTATGTTCATTTTATTATTCGTACAGTATCGAACTATGGTGCAAATATTGTATTATTACAATCGTGTTTTCTATTTTTTGTTAATTTGTTTGCATTTTTTGTTAATATAATGCTATTATAATAATAAATGCTTTAGGTGGTGTGATTTATGAGTTGGTATAATGATTCTGTTTTTTATCACATTTATCCATTAGGCTTATGTGGCTGTGAAAAAAATAATAGTGATATAAAAAAAAGTATTAATAGAATATCGACAATAGAAAAATGGATTCCTCATTTTAATAAAATTGGAATTAACGCTCTATATATGGGACCTGTTCTTAAATCATCATGTCATGGATATGATACTATTGATTATAAATTAATTGATGAAAGACTTGGTTCAAATGCTGATTTCAAGGAATTATGTACATCATTCCATAAGTCTGGTATAAAAATTATACTTGAAGGTGTATTCAATCATGTAGGAAGAGACTTCTGGGCATTTAAGGACGTTAAACAGAACAGACAGAATTCAAAATATAAAGACTGGTTTTATATAAACTTTAATGGTAACAGCAATGATAATGACGGCTTCTACTATGAAGGATGGGAAGGTCACTATGACTTGGTTAAGCTAAATCTATCAAACAATGACCTTGTAAATTATCTTTTTTCATGTATAGAATACTGGATTTCATATTTTGATATTGATGGTCTAAGATTAGATGTAGCTTACTCACTAGATAAAGATTTCTTAAAACGGCTTTCATCATTCTGTAGAAAAATGAAAAAGGATTTCTTCCTTTTAGGTGAAATGATTCATGGTGACTATAATACTATTGCTAATAAAGATATGCTTAATTCAGTTACAAATTATGAATGTTATAAAGGAATTTACTCAAGCCTTAACAGCAAAAATATGTTTGAAATCCAATATTCATTAAACAGACAATTTGCAAAAGGTGGCCTCTATGAGAATATTCCTCTGTATTCATTTGTAGAAAATCATGATGTTACAAGAATAGCCTCAATTTTAACGAATAAAGAGCACATAAAGCATGCATATGCTCTGTTACTAACAATGCCAGGAATACCAGCAATATATTATGGTGGCGAATGGGCTCTTGAAGGCAAGAAAGAGAATGGTGATTATAACTTAAGGCCATCAATAAATATAGATGAACAAAGAAGCAGTGACATCACAAAATTCATCTCACTGCTTACAGATATAAGGACTCATTCAACAGCTTTATGCTACGGAGATTACAATAAAGAGTATCTAACTAACAATCAGCTTGCATTTTCAAGAAATTATGAAGATGAGAAAATCATAACTGTTCTTAATATCGAAGAAAAAGAGCATTTATTCAAGTTACAAATAGCAGGTAATTTTAAAGACCTTATTTCCGGCAATAAAATTTATATTAATAATGAACTACCTGTAAAACCATATGATATAATGATTTTAAAAAAGTTTGATTAGTAAAAGAGCATTTTGCAAAATGCAAAATGCTCTTTTTTATTAATTATTTTATATATCCATCTGGATTATGGCTCTGCCAGTTCCAAGAATCAGCACACATGTCATCTAGATTTTTTTCGGCCTTCCAGCCAAGTTCTTCATTAGCTTTTGTAGCATCAGCATAACAAGTTGCTATATCTCCTGGTCTTCTTGCTACTATTTCATAAGGTATTTCTTTTCCACATGCCTTTGAGAAAGCTTTAACCATATCAAGTACACTTACTCCATTGCCTGTTCCAAGGTTATAAGTTACAAGTCCACTATTAGTATTTAACTTATCTAAAGCCTTAACATGTCCCTTTGCTAAGTCAACAACATGGATATAATCTCTTACTCCTGTACCATCTGGCGTATCATAATCATCACCAAATATTCTTAACTTTTCCAGCTTTCCAACTGCAACCTTAGTTATATAAGGCATTAAGTTATTTGGAATTCCCTTTGGATTTTCTCCAATCTTTCCACTTTCGTGTGCTCCAATAGGATTAAAATAACGTAAGATTGCAATATTCCAAGTATTATCTGATTTATATAAATCTCTTAAAATATCTTCTATTATAGCTTTTGTGTTTCCATAAGGATTTGTTGCATGTTGAAGTGGCGAACTTTCCTTAAATGGAACTTCTTTTGAATCACCATATACAGTAGCTGATGAACTAAACACAAAATTCTTTACATCATATTTCTTCATAAGCTTTAACAATACTAAAGTACTTGTTAAATTATTATGATAATATTCAAGCGGCTTTTCTACAGATTCACCTACTGCCTTTAATCCTGCAAAATGTATAGCTGCCTCTATTTTGTTTTCCTTAAATACTTTTTCAACATTTTCTTCATCTAAAAGATCAAGCTTATAGAACTTAACTTTCTTGCCTGTAATCTCTTCCACCCTGTCTAAAACTATTTCACTGCTGTTTGAAAGATTATCAACTATAACGACCTCGTAACCAGCATTCAGCACTTCAATTGTAGTATGGCTACCTATGTAACCTGCACCACCTGTAATTAATACTGCCATAATAAACCTCCTAATATAAATAGTTTACATTTTCAATATTACCGTTGATGCAAATGTTTTGTCAATAGTACTAAAAAAATCGGTGTTCTTAGAAAGCACCGATTTTTCGATTTTATTTTTTCTTCATAGCTTTTTTTATATTGTCTGTTATTTCAGCTATATTTTCTCCAATTTCCATAAGAACATTTGATTTTCCCCTCTTATGCATCTGCTTTTTAATATTTTTTAAATTTTTATTCTTCATAGCAAATCTTCTCCTATATAAAATAAAATTAAGCTGTATATCATCTCAGCTTAATCTTATTTTCTACACTTTTGATATATTTATAACTTGGTTTTAAAGAATATTTAAGCAGTCAGCCTTTAATTTATAAGTGACATCTTTTCTTTCAACTACAATGTTTATTTTTTCTGACATTTCCTTATATGCAAGTATTTTATTCACTAATTCTTTTGTAGGATTAATAGCATATGGCGTTCCCACAAGCTGAAACATAGTAAAATCCCCTGATGTATCACCATAAGCAAAGCTCTTATCAAGATCTATATCGTATTTTTCAACAAGGTCATATATTGCATTTTTTTTGCTTACAGAATCCCACATAGGAATTATATCACCATTGTACTCGTTGTTTTCATTAAGTTCATATATTGTGCCTTTAAAATCATCCATATCATATTTTCTTGACATCTCCCTTACAAGTTCAATTGGAGAGCCTGAAATAGCAATGACTTTGTGTCCCTGCTGTTGATGATACTTTATTCTGTCACGCGAAAATGTATATACTCTGTCACCCTTCTGCTCAATAACCTTTTTGGCTATATAATCTATATGGTTCTTATTGATACCAATAATAGCTTCCTTATAAATGTCAACCATCTTTAGAAGGTATGTATCATAGTCTCCCTGTCTTTTATCCCAATTAACATAAGCAGGCTTAACATCTTTGTACCACTTTGCTTCATCAACAAGTTCATATTTTATAATTTTCTTAAATACCTCTGTTATAAGCCCTTCTCTATATATTGTTCCGTCTATATCAAAAAATGCTGCAATGTTTTTCATAAACTACCTCCTAAATTATTAATTTGCTAATATTACATAATATATCATTTTTCTAGTTACAAGTATTTAATTTTCATTGTACTATAATATAGATTTCCATTGCAACGAAAAATAAACATAAAAGAGACTGGCGTATAATTAATTTTGATTATACGCCAGTCTCTATCATCTTTATTTTATTACTATTTTTTGATTTGCTTTTAATGCGACTGTAAAATGAACTTTATCCCTTACCTTTTTGAATTTTACATTCTCACCATCGCATATAATATTAGTACAGTCTTTATTTATGATTATTTCAATATATTCATATTTATCACAATATCCATCAACTATTTTATTCACATCAATAACAACTTCATCTCTGCCTTTCACAACAATTCTATATTTACTATACTCTCCATATTTATATGCAAAACTCTTGCCGTCATCAACATAATGAGTATATTCAAAATTATTATCATCATTACTTAAATATATATTAAGTTTTAATGTATCAATAACTTTTTCTCCCACATAATTCTGAACTTCATAAGAAGGTATTACTGATGATGCTTTTACAAAGATTGGACAAATATCTATAGGAGCCTCCTTTATAATATACTGACCTCCATCGTATTCTTTGTTATCCCAGAAGTCAATCCACTTATCGCCATTTGGGAGATAAACCATCTTCTTGTCTTTACCTTGCTCAAGAACTGGTGAAACAAGTATATTATCACCAAATAAGAACTCATCATTTATTTCATAAGTTGCCTTATCAGCCTCATAATTTAAAATCAGCGGCTTCATCACAGGAATACCAGTGTCTTCACATATCTTCATGCAGTCATAAAGATATGGCAAAAGACTGTATCTAAGTTTTATATATTTTCTGTTAATATCTTCTGTCATCTTGTCAAATGCCCAAGGTTCTTGATCTCTAGTACCCATGGAAGAATGATTTCTGAATAAAGGTGTAAATGCACCAACCTGTACCCATCTGCTAAGTAGTTCTTTAGAACAATCAAAACCGAAACCACCTACATCAGTTCCACAGAAGGCCACACCACTTATTCCCATGTTCATAAGCATAGGTACAGCCATCCTTAAATGCTCCCATGTACTCTGGTTATCACCAGTCCAGCAAGTTGAATACTTCTGTATACCAGCATAGCATGCTCTTGTTACCACAAATGGTCTTTTCTTTGTCGCATCCTTTATTCCTTTATATGTGGCTTTGCACATCAATTGTCCATAAACATTATGAGCTTCCTTATGATATACTACTTTATCATCTTCATTAAACTCTATGTCATCAGGAAGAGGTCCATTAAAACTTGCAGGCTCGTTCATATCATTCCAAATACCAGAAACACCTGAATCAGTTAAAATCTTTTGATTACTGCTCCACCATTTCTGAACATCACTGCTTAAGAAATTGGGATATACTGCTTTTCCAGGCCATACAACATTTTCATATACTTGTCCATTTTTATCTTTAGCAAAATAGTTATTTTCTATCCCTTCTTTATAAATACTGTAATTATTATCCACCTTTACACCAGGATCAATTATAGTTACAACTTTAAACCCTTCTTCTTTTAATTCACGTATAGTTTTCTCTGGATGAGGAAATTTATTGTTATCCCATGTAAATACTCTGTATTCATCCATATAGTCAATATCCAGATAAATAGTATCGCATGGTATATCCCTTTTTCTAAACTCTTCTGCTACTTCCCATACTCTTAGTTCAGGAGAATATGACCATCTGCACTGTTGATAACCTAATGTCCATAACTGTGGAAGAGGTGTTGTTCCAGTAAGGTAAGTATATCCCTCTATTACATTCTTAACTGATGGTCCATAGATGAAATAGTAATCAGTGTTTCCACCTGCTGCAGAAAAATAATAGTAATTAGAATTTTCTTTGCCGAAATCAAAGTTTGTTTCAAAAGTATTATCAAAGAATATACCAAATGACTTATCCTTTCTGAAATTAACAAAAAAA
Organism: Inconstantimicrobium porci; assembly: GCF_009696465.1. GTDB lineage: Bacteria > Bacillota > Clostridia > Clostridiales > Clostridiaceae > Inconstantimicrobium > Inconstantimicrobium porci. The sequence continues at coordinate 431,758 of NZ_VULX01000001.1, forward strand.
GGGATTGACTTATATAACTGTTCAAAAGTTTCTCCATGAGGATTTGGATTATCTGTATTCCAGTTCTTATAGTGATAATATTTTTTATCTAGATGACCAGTCTTTTCACCCAGACCATAAAAATGCATATCATCTTCCATTTTTTTAGCAATATATATAGTATCTTTATTTTTTTTACTAAGATCATGACCCTCACTTTCAGCCAGTTCATAATCACCTTTTCTTCGAATAAAAGGATCTCTTTCAAGTCTATAATCTTCACATAATGCATTACCATCTTTATCATAAATATCAATGTTAAAACCAGCATAAATTTTCACAACTAATGATTTTGTGCTTATTGTTAATAGCTGTCCAATAAAACGTACTGAAAATTTAGTTTCCTTATAATTCAATTTATCAATTGCTTTTGAATTACGTTCTTCACTTACATTCGGGATAAAAAAATTAATTATCTCATCATTAATTATTTTTACATAAGTGCTACCATTTTCAAAATTAATCTTTACCACATTTTTCTCAATAATATAATTCACAATTTTACCCAACATACCATATTACCTCCATAAATGTTAATCGTTTAACTGATTCCATCTTACAATATATTTATTCCTTTGTAAAGGTTTAAATAGAAAAGTATTCAAAAAATAAAGCTGCTATATAATAGCTTTATTAGCTACTACATAACAGCTTATTAATCTGATAATTTTTATAAGAATGGTATTACTATAAGCTTAAAGATAAACACTACTGCAAGAATAAACATTACAAATGAAATTTTCTTTTTTTCTTTAGTGAATAAGTTAAGAATTAAATTAATAATTACATAACTCAATACTCCAACTGTAAGTCCATCACCTATTGAGTATGTTAATGGCATTAATATTATAGTTAAAAACGCTGGAACAGCTTCTGTAATATCTGAGAAGTTTATCTTAACTATTGATTCCATCATTAAGTATCCAACATAGATTAGCGCTGGAGCTGTTGCACATTTTGGTATTGCAACAAATAATGGTGAAAAGAACATTGCAGCTAAGAATAACAACCCAGTTATGATTGCTGTGAATCCTGTTCTACCACCTTCAGCAACACCAGTAGCACTTTCAACATAAGTAGTAACTGTTGATACTCCAAGTGCTGCTCCTGCAGTAGTACCTATAGCATCAACAAGAAGTGCTCTTCCTGCATGAGGAACATTTCCGTCTTTATCAAGCATACCTGCTTTTGCGGAAACTCCAACTAAAGTTCCTAGTGTATCAAAGAAATCTACAAATAAGAATGTAAATACAACCACGAAGAAATTAACTATATTTTGTGGATGGAAAGCATATGAGAAATCAAGCTTGCCAGCAATTGGCGCAATTGATTCAAACTTTACAATTCCATTAGGTAAAGATATGTTAAAGAACTTAGCTCCTGCTGGATCTAATGCAGCATATAACCAAGCAACAGCTGTAGCTCCTAATATCCCCCAAAGGATTGCTCCCTTAACTCTTTTTCTTTCTAGTATAACAATTAAAATAAGTCCTATAGATGCAACTGCTACTGTAGGAGTTGCAAACTTACCAATTGTAACTAGTGTACTTTCGTCTTTTGCAACAACACCTGCATCAACAAATCCTATAAATGCGATAAATAATCCGATACCAACTGTAACAGCATATTTTAAATTTAATGGAATAGCCTTAACTACAGCTTCACGAACTTTAAATAATGATAATAAAATGAAGATTATACCTTCAACGAATACTGCTGTAAGAGCAATCTGCCATGAGATACCCTTTTGTCCACATACAGTGAATGCAAAGTAAGCATTAAGTCCCATACCTGATGCTAAAGCAAAAGGAAGATTTGCATATAAACCCATAAATATTGTTATAATACCTGCTGTCAAGCAAGTAGCTGTAACTAATGCTCCTGCATCCATACCAGTCACACTAAGAATTGATGGGTTAACAGCAATAATATAAGCCATAGCTAGAAATGTTGTAACACCTGCTATTGCCTCTTTCTTAAAATCGACTTCTTTTCCCCAAAAATGGTTCAAAAACTTTTCCATGATTACCTCCTGAATCATAAACATTTATTGATATAATTCCAAATATGTTCGTGATAACAAAATGAACGAAACCACGAATCACACGTTTATTATAGTGTATGTGATTTCATTCGTCAATATACGAATAAAACTTTATTTATTTTATCGTTTATACGTTAAATATTGTATAATCCATTTTCGAAAAAGTCTTTCACTTTATTTAACTCTTTAGTCTTACTTAATGCAACCATAAGCTTGATTCTGGCTTTCTGTCCTGGAAGTGTATCACCAAAGATAACTCCTAAATCTCTAAGTTCTTTACCACCGCCATGGTATCCATATGAATCGCACACTCTTCCCTCAAAACATCTTGATACTACTACTACAGCTACATTGCTGTCTATAGCACGTTTTACGCTTTCAACCATATATGGAGGTATATTTCCTCTACCAAATGCTTCGATTACTATTCCATCTACCTTTCTTTCAATACAGTAATCAATTAATGTTGAATCCATACCAGCTGTACACTTTATCAACGTAACTTTTGAATCTACTTTATCAATATCTAGATACTGTTTATCTAGTGATTCTCTATAGAATAGAACCTTATTATCATCAACCATTCCAATAGGTCCAAAGTTTGGTGTTCTAAAAGCATTTAAAGCCATAGAATTTGCCTTAGTTACTTCAGCAGCACTATTAAGTTCACCATTCATGCATACAAGAACCCCTCTGTTTCTTGATTCATCAGAAATAACTGTACATATTGAAGCTGATAAATTAGCAGGTCCGTCATATCCGAGTTCAGAACCATTTCTCATTGCTCCAGTAACTACAACAGGCTTTTCTGTATTAAGTGTCAAATCAAGAAAATAAGCTGTCTCTTCAAGAGTATCGGTACCATGAGTAACAACAGCTCCTGCTATGTCCTCTCTATCAATAAGCTTCTTTATGTATTTTGATAATTCAAGCATTTTATCTGGTGTCATATGTGGACTAGGCATGTTTGAAAAAGTATATGTTTCAATTTCTGCAAATCCTTCTATACCAGTAACCTTTGACATTATTTCATCACTTGAAAGACTAGGCACGGCTGCCTGAAGTCTTTCATCAATTTTCATAGTTATAGTACCGCCATTAAAAACAACTGCTACCTTTTTCATCTATTACATCTCCATTATCTATTGTACTGTGCAATCAAGCACTTAATTTTTATCCCCATTTCTGTAAACATTCTTTCGTGTTCAGTCTCAACATTACCAGTAAAATTACTTTCATGAAGATCATAAGTTATGTATTTTATATCAAAACCTTTTTGAGTAAGATATTCCTGAGAATCTCTGAAAAGTTCATCATCATCAGTTTTAAACCAAATCTCACCGTTTAGCTTTAAGAATGTTTTATACTTGCTTAAGAAGTTTGTATGTGTAAGTCTTCTCTTATTATGCTTTTTCTTTGGCCATGGATTGCAGAAGTTAATATATATTCTATCAACTTCATCCTTACCAAAAACTTCTTCTATAAAAGCAATCTGTTTTGCCATCAGTCTTACATTTTCTTCAGGCTTTCTGTTTACTTTTTCAAACTCTTTTTCTATTTGTCTTTTTGCAAGTACTAATACTTCATCCTTTATGTCAATTGCAACATAATTAATATCTTTATTTTCAGCACCTTTTACTGAAACGAAATTTCCTTTTCCACATCCAAGTTCAAGATAAATCGGATTATCATTTTTGAACTCTTCATGCCACTTATCTTTTCTCGTTTCAGGATCAGTTAAAAAGAACTTTGAACTTTCAAGCTCTGGTCTTGCCCACGCTTTTTTTCTTAATCTCATACGATATCTCCTTATTCTTTATTAATCATATTATATTATACTTACTTTTATAAATAAGTAAAATGCACTTTAATAAAATCAGCTAGTATGATACTATAATAAATAAAGTTATATAGTTAAGCAAGGTGGGATATACATATGAATATCAAATATAAAGGTGCGTTAGGGGATTTAATTGCATCTATAGGCTTTATTTTAGTTTCAGTTTTATTCCTGTGGGTAGTTCTCACAAGCTCCTTCACTACTCAAAGGGCAGTAATATATACTGTAATGGCAATTATTTCTGCAGTAATAGGAATACGATTCATTTTTATTTATAGATGCTGCGTTAGAATTACAGATAAAAAAATAATTATCACTGAAATAATAAAAAGCACTTCTATAAATATTGATAATATCGAAAGCATCTATGAAGAGAAAAATAAACTTAGTATTTTTACAAAAGATAACCTTCGAATAAAATTTGAATTAAAAGATTTAAGATTATCTGATAGAGAAGATTTTATATCTTTTTTAGAAAAAAGCTGTTCAAAATAAAAAGACAAGCCATTATGATAAAAGTATTTTACTTTACCATAATGGCTTATTACTTATTCAATATATTTTCCTTTATTTTGTTTAAATCAACTTAGTTCAGTTATTTCGAGATAAACGTGAATTAATCCCCAAATGATGTTCCTATTTTCCTTGCAACTTCTATCAACTCATCATCAACACTAACATTTTTAATCTTACCAATTACATTTTCAAGACTTGCATAAGTTATCTTATTACCTTTAAGTGCTACCATATTGCCAAACTTTCCTTCAGCTATAAGCTGTACTGCCTTCACACCATATCGAGTTGATAAAATTCTATCATATGTGCATGTATTACCACCTCTCTGTAAATGACCAAGTACAGTATTTCTAACTTCATGAGTAGGAATAAGTTTTTCAAGATCTGCAGCAAGCTTATTTCCTATGCCGCCAAGCCTTATAGGATCAGGGCTATCTTCAACTATCTTCTGAACTACTACATCACCATTTTTAGGTTTAGCTCCTTCAGCTACAACAATTATTGAGAATAATTTTCCTCTCTTTTCTCTTTCTTTTACTTTTTCAACGATTTTATTAATATCATAAGGGATTTCAGGTATAAGTATAACATCTGCTGACCCTGCAATTCCTGATTGCAATGCTATCCATCCTGCTGTTCTACCCATTACTTCAAGAATCATTATTCTATGATGTGATTCAGCTGTTGTATGCAGCCTATCCAGCCCCTCAGTTGCAATATCTATTGCAGTATTAAAACCAAAAGTCACATCAGTACATGCTAAATCATTATCAATTGTTTTAGGTACACCTATAACATTCACACCTTTTCTTGCAAAATCTCTTGCAGATGTAAGTGTCCCATCTCCGCCAATAACAACGAGCGCATCGATTTCTGCTTTTTTTAAGTTTTCTACTCCCACATCAGAAACATCCCTTTTAACTTTTATGCCATTCTCCTCAACAGTGTAATCAAATAGATTATCTTTATTAGAACTGTATAATATAGTCCCGCCTCTGTGAAGAATACCAGACACTGATTCCAGCGTTAAAGGTGTTAAATCATTATTATATAATCCTCTGTATCCGAATTTATATCCAAATACCTCATACCCATACTGCAATATAGCAGTTCTTGTTATAGCTCTAATTACAGCATTAAGTCCAGGACAGTCTCCACCACCTGTAAGCAGAGCAATCCTCTTTATATCATTTTTCATTCTATTATCCCCCTTTACACATAACTAACTTCATTATTTGAAATATATTTAATTAAAAGAGATTTTATGATTATGTTATATAATTTTCTTTAAAACAAGTACCAACAATACAACACCCATAGATATCCTGTAATATGCAAATATTTTCATAGTTTTTTTTCTTAAATAGTCAATGAATTTTGCAACAACATAGTAAGCACATATAAAGCAGATTATGCATCCAATTATAAGTGCTGCTGTTTCACTACTGGTCATTGATAGAAAATCAGCATCCTTGATTCCAACAAAGCTCGCTCCAAACATTGCGGGAATTGCTAAAAAGAAAGAAAACTCAGCTGCTAAGGGAGTATCCATGTTAGCCAGCCAGCCTCCTATTATTGTAGATGCGCTCCTTGACATTCCAGGCCACATTGACAGGCATTGAAAAACTCCAACTGTGAATGCCTGTTTGTAACTTACACTTTCTATATTCTTTATAGTCTTAACATACTTTTTTCTTTTAAGGTATATATTTTCTATAATTACAAGCAAAAATCCACCTACTATAAATCCTATAGTTACTGTATTGATATTAAATAGCTTTTTCTTTATGATAGTATGCAAAAGTCCGCCTACAATAAGTGCAGGTATACTTCCAACTAATAGGTTTATCCAAAATTTGAAACCTTTTTTTCCGTGCCTCCCAAAAGTAAATAAGTATACAAAAAAATCTTTAATGTAATTCCATAGTGTATCCCAGTATAATACAACAATAGCCATTATCGCTGCCAGCTGGATAACTATCATGTACATAGTAGAATATTTTGTATCATAGAAATTTATAATTCTACCAACTAATATTTCATGACCAGTTGAAGAAATGGGCAAAAATTCAGTTAATGCCTCTACAATGGCTATAACTGCCGCTTTAAATATTAAAATAAAATCCAACATATTCAACTCCTTATTTTTAATACATTTTATAATATGTTGAACTATGCTGGATTATATTTCTTTTATTAAATTATTTCTAATTATATTCTATTTTTATTGATGAAGCTACATTTACACCATCTTCAGAAATTTCTATTGTATTAACACCTTTCTTGAGAGTTACAGACTGATACTTGCCAACTTCTGTCATCTTACCATCACCAACTTTAATATAATACTGCTTAAGCATCCTACTGTCCTTAAAAGCCCCCACAATTATAGATGGATATTCAGTTTTGTCCTTTTCAACAAGGTTACTAAACATAATAACTATATATGCCTTCTTATCCTTATCTTCTGATTTATAGTAAGGTACGTTATCAAATAACTCCTTATTCTTAGTAAATATCTGTGGCTGATAATATGAAACATTATCATTAAGGGTAGGAAGATCATTCTTACTACAATATGTAAGCATTGAATTTGAGTTTTTATTCTTTACAGTATTATCAAGATTTACGGAATACGAATATTTAAAATCACTAATTCTGTTTATTTCTTTGTAATTTTTGTTATTATATGTCTCAATTTCAGTTTTCTTTGTTTCTAAAAATTCTATTGCCGATAAGTATTTGCCATTATTTTTAAAAACTCTTCTATTAATCACATCAAGCAGTATCCACTTTTTTTCATCCTTGCTGTAAAACTCGACCACATTATAACTACTGATGTCAGATCCCTTTTTAGGCTTAATTCTCAGTTGTCCTGTTCGTGAAATAATACCTATACACTTTAATATATCTCTTTCGATTATGGCGATTTCATAACCTGAAGCTTTTTTATCACTCTGTGCTTCATTTAAAAGATCATAGCCATTAGTACCTGTATGCTTTGTAATGCTGTCAACATCAAGAGAACTTCTTATCCAGTCAGCTGTTCTAAGCGCAACCTGTACATCATTATCTAAATTTGAAAACTTTTCTGATATATTATAATTCTTATTGAGAAGCTTTAATTTATTATTATCACTATCATCATCATAAAAAAAGTCAATATGATTTCCTTCATAAATATTGTCCCATGCCTTAACCGTTATTCCTGGTGAAGTTTTATTCTTATTCATATTCATATAAATCATAAAGCCTGCAACTACTATAGCTACTACAGCCACTACTTTCATAATAGTTCCCTTTTTCATCCTAATACTCCTTACAAAATAAAATTTTCTATATTTTTATCGTCATATTTATAATACACTTAATTTTATTTCAATTAAAGTTTATGATATACTGAAATTAACTTGTTAAAAAAGGTGATTTAATGGATTCAAATAATTTCAAATTAAAATTTCAGCATTATATAGTTATTTTTATTTTATCATTTTTATTAGGAGTATTATTATATAATGTCTTTTTTATTTTTAACAAAACAAAAGTCACAACTTCATATTCTTCTAATGGAAAACATAGTGATACTTCTGAAATATCATTAGTCCCTATTACTAGATATATAACAGATACTAACTTTAAATCTGAAATTAAAGATTATGATATAAAACTTGCTATGATTTCAAAAAAAGAATCTAATGATTCTGCTGACAGAATAATAAATGAAATAACACCAACAGTTTTAGCGGCAAATTCAAGTATTCTTAAAAAGCTTAAAAATATCGATAAATTCAGAATTACAGATGAAAATAATATATGTGAAACATTTGTAGGAAGCAATAAATTAGCTTACATATATGTAGACGGTAAAGATATTAGTATTTCACATATTAAAAACTTATATGATACTATATCACAATACAGTAAAAAAAATTACGCCGTCATAGTAATTATTGATTCAGAAGAAGAAATAAATAAAAGATATATAAGCAAACTATGTGCAAGCAAGGCTTCTTTAATTTTTACAAAAGGAAGTGGCAAATCAACATTTTATATGGAGAATAAATGTCTTGTTGTTTATAACTCTTCATACTATAACAATTCCTATACACCTCTTATAGATATTGTATTTGACAACAACAAACCAGTTTCTTTAGGAATAAAGCTATATGTAAACGACCCGATCAAAAAAATGTCAATACTTAATGAAATTAATGCTAACGCTGAAAATATAACAAAAAAACTTGATGAATCATTTACTTTCTTCGAAATAAATTAATTATTTGATTATTAATGCTTTTTATTGTATAAAAATATATATAATACTTAATTTAAGGTGGTGTCTAAAATAAAACTTAAATCTATATGCGCTATTCTCTGTGGAAAAATAACTCTATTTTTATCAAAACACATATTGAAAGGTGGAAGTAATTTTCCAGGTAAAATAGCATTAAAACTAGATAAATCAATATTAAAGGATATTTCAAAAAACTATTCAGTAATCTTAATTACCGGAACTAACGGAAAAACAACAACTACTTCTATGATAAGTAATTTACTAAAAGAAAATAATTTAGAGACAATCACTAATGAAACTGGGGCAAATATGCTTCCAGGTATAGTATCATGTCTTATTCAGAATTATAAATTTAAGAATAGTAACAAAAAATATGCTGTACTTGAAGTAGATGAAGCTAATGTAAAATTTATTACAGAATATATTACTCCAGAATACATAGCTATAACTAATCTGTTCAGAGATCAGCTCGATAGATATGGAGAAGTTTATACTACACTTAATAAAATTCTTGAAGGTATAGTTAAAGTTCCGGAGTCTACTCTTCTTTTAAACGGTGATGAGTCACTTCTTGGAAAGCTTGATGTACCAAACAAGAAGGTTTACTATGGCTTTTATGATTCATTAAATAAAGATACCACTGTAGATACTAATGCTGATGCAAAGTTCTGTAAATTCTGCAAAGCACCTTATCATTATAACTTCATAACTTATAATCATTTAGGTGACTTTTATTGTCCCAACTGTGGTTATAAAAGAGAGGAATTAAAGTATTATCTATCTTCATTTGATGAAATAACAGCTGACTATTCAAAAATCAAATTTAATGATACTGAATTCACAATAACTCAGTCAGGTATTTATAACATTTATAATGCTTTATGTGCTTACAGTATTGCTAAAGAACTTAAAATTAATAATGATGTAATCAGAGCATCTTTTGACAAACAAGATTCAAGCTTTGGAAGACAGGAAATACTTAACATTAACGGTAAAAGCGTAAAGATTATTCTTGTAAAAAATCCAGCCGGCTATAACCAGGCATTAGATCTTTTATCATTGAATGATTTTCCATACTCATGCTGTTTCATGTTAAATGATAATTATGCTGACGGTCGAGATGTTTCATGGATATGGGATGTATACTTTGAAAAATTACATGATACAAAGATTAAGGATATATTCATCAGTGGTACAAGAATGTATGATATGGCTGTTAGACTTAAGACTGCTAATCTTAATACAAATTCTTTTATAATTGAAGAAGATTATGGCAAACTTACAGAAAAGATCTCACAAAGCTGTGAAGATCGTGTGTATATTTTAGCTACATATACAGCAATGATTAATTATAGAAAATATCTGTATAGCAATGGCTATATAAAGAAATTATGGTAACGAGGTGATTAAATGGAATTGAACATATGCCATCTATATCCAGACCTGTTGAATGTATATGGAGACATCGGAAATATACTTATTCTAAAACACAGAGCTGAATTAAGAGGAGTTAAAGTTAATATATACAATTTATCATTGAATGATAAATTCGATAAAGACTTATACGATATCACATTCTTTGGTGGTGGACAGGATTATGAACAGTCAATAGTTTCATCTGATATATTCAAAACAAAACGTGATGACATTAAAGATTATATTGAAAGTGGCAAAGTATTTCTTGCTATTTGTGGTGGATATCAGCTTTTAGGCAAATATTATATAGCAGCTGATGGCGAAAAGCTTGATGGGCTTAATATATTAAATATAAGTACAGAAGCTGGCGACAACAGATTTATAGGTAATACAGTAATCTACAACGAGGAATATAATGAAACATACGTAGGATTTGAGAATCATGGTGGAAGAACATATATCAATGATTTAAAACCTTTAGGAAAAGTAATACATGGTTATGGCAATAATGGTACAGACGGTTATGAAGGATGTATTTATAAAAACACATATGGTACTTACTTCCATGGATCACTGCTTTCAAAAAACCCAGAACTTGCTGACAGACTGCTTTATACAGCCCTTTCAAAAAAGTACGATAATTTTTCATTAAGCAAGCTTGATGATACTCTTGAAATCAAGGCAAAAGAAATAATGATAGAAAGATTAAAAAACAATTAATATTATAACTGCTGTTGAATTATAATTAATATTCATCAGCAGCTTTGTTTTATATATTCCATATTAATAAAAATCACTTTTTTGTGAATTAGATTAAAAAATTATTACAAAACTATGATTATATTGTACATGCCAAATAATGATGATATACTTAAAATTGCTTAAATAAATTGTTGGGAGAGATGAAAAATTGAGACGTAAAAGAATAATTAGTTCACTACTTTTAGCATGTTGTTTAACAGTTTTATCACCTAGTGCTAAGATGGTTAATGCTAATTCAACAAATCCTAAAACTATAGCGCCTAAAAAAACTACTGATATAAGTGCTAAACAACCTGAAATAGTTGGAAAGTCAGCTATTACAGTTGATTTTGAAACAGGAGAAATAATCTATGCGAAAGATATTGATACAAAGAGATATCCTGCTTCAATAACTAAACTGATTACAGGACTTGTATTTGCTGAACATAAACAAAAAAATGATGAAATACCTTACACTGAAGATTGTTTAAAGCAGCCTGAAGAATCATTAGCCAAAAACTATCCAGGAAAAATAAAAGTTGGCGAAACTATGAATGCAGATGATGTTATGAAAACACTTTTATTATTCTCTGCAAATGATGCTGCAACAATGATGGCTGACAGCGTTGCTGGAAGTAGCGCTAAGTTTAGTGAGCTTATGAATAAAAAAGCTAAAGAACTAGGCTTAAAGTCTACTCACTTTGTAACACCAAACGGACTTCACGATAACAATCATTATACTACAGCTTATGATTTATCAATATTAAGCAAGGCTGCTTTCCATAATGATTGGGTAAGAGAAACAATGGGTACTAAAGATGCTACAGTAACATTAGCTGGAAAATTTCCATTACCAATGACTAATAGAAACAAGAACTTAGGTAAGGATGGCTGCATAGGAGGAAAAACTGGTTTAACTACTCCTGCAGGCAGATGTCTTACTGCTATATATGAAAAAAATGGCAGAAAGATTATTGGTGTAGTTTTAAAATCTGAATACGGTGCAGATGATACTCAAGTATTCAAAGACATGAATAAAATAATTGACTGGAGTTTTGCTCAACAGAGATCAGTATATGCTGAAAAAGGACAAATAATTGAAACTGTTAAAGCAACATACAAACCTCTAAAATTCTTTGGACCTACTAAGACTATTGATGTTCCAATTAAACTTAATGAAAATGTTGAATACTATGCAAACTACGTTAACAATAAAGAGACTACTTTCTCTTTATCAGACACAAGCACAAATGCATGGGATCTTGCTAAGAATTCAGATTCATTAAAAGTAAAAGTATCAGAAAGAACTTACTCAAAAACTTATGCAGCTACTGCTGATATTACAAAAGGAATGCTTATCAAAGCCAACTTAGGCCTTTATGCAGGTGCAGCTATTGCTGTTATAGTAATAGTATTCTTAATAATGACAATAATAAAGTTAATAGGATCTAATAAACGTAGAAGACGTAGAAAAAAAAGTATCTTTTAAGATTTAGATCAACAAAATAAAATGTGCTGATAGAAATACTTTTTTCTATCAGCATTTTATTAAGGAGAGATTCTTTTGAAAATATTAGTTGTGATTATTTTTACATCAATAATGAGTTTTACATATTTACTTTATAGCCTAAAAAGGCAGAAATTCGAATCTATATTAATACTCATTCCTGCCTGTACTATAATCGTTTATATGATGAAATTATCTCATGGCTTTTCAAATAGAGATAATAAAATTATTGGTCTTGTAAATTTACTGGCTGTATTTCTAATATTATTTAACAATAGCAGTAAAAAGGTAAAATAAAAGAGCTCATATCTGTAATATGCGCTTTTTTTATATACTATTCTTCTGAAGATTACAAATATTCGTTTTTAGTATTTTAGTGTTTTGATATTTCAATATCAAAACACCACACATTTTATAACAAATCTTCTTTGCCTATTTCTATTGATGGATAATGAGCAAACTTTGTTAAATCAGTATCAAAAGGCACACTGTACACCATGTAATATGACTCTGAATCATCATTATTATTGATTAAATTATTTATTTTTTCTTCTGTTTTTTTCTTATAAAGTGTAGCAAAAACCACTTCTACTACTCCAACTTTATCTTCTTTAGTTTTATCGACTCTCCCCCTAAGTATTAACTTTAAAGGTTCTTCTCCTTCAAGGCCTATTTTTATGTAATCCATATATTCCACTGAATACCCCCTTATATTTATCAGATTTCTTCTTTATTATATCAGTTTTACCTTATTTATAAATATATTCCCTATACTTCATATCTTCTTGTCACAGTTTCAACAACCCTCTCGTTTAACTTTTCTGTTTCTCCATCATCAACCTTATACTTCAAGCTATGTCCCACATCTTTAAATATAAGACACTTTATATTATTTCTTTGGCAGAATGACTCTACTTCCTTAAAATCAATAAACTTATCTTTAGTCCCAATTACCATGGCCATAACATTTTCTGTGTTTTTTAGATATTCTAAGCATAATGGAATTGGTGTTAAAAAAAATTGTCTTACATTAATATTTAAATAATCCTCAAGCCATGCAGCGCATGAAGTCCCTATACTCTTTGATAAGAATACAACATCCTCATACTTATCAAAATCTATATCTTTTATCTGATTCAATATTATATCCTTAGTAAGGTTAAAATTGTACTGCAGTGTTTTATTCATATCAAACTCAACACTTGAAAAATTAATATTAACTACATCATAGCCAATTGTTTTATATTTATTGGCACATTCTATAAGAAGTCTTTCTTGGCATGTATATGCTATACCTGGAAAAATAACAGCAATATTCTCTTTCATTTTTAAGTTCTCCTCCCTAAAAAAGTATACCTTATATTATACACTACATTTTTTTCTTTTTAACCGTAAGATTCTAATAGTATTGCTTTTGCATTATGATTTTTTATAAATTAGTTTTTATATAAAAATCCTTTATTTATTAATTTAACAATTAGATATTTTACTCATACTATAAACTAAGATATTAATTGACTTTTCACATTTAAAGGAGGTAATTATGTTATTTAAAAAAATTAAAACATCTCTGGCTTTCTGCTTGTCTGCTGTTTTATGTTTAGGCTTCACTGCATGTAATAAAAAAGAAGACTCCCTAAAGACAGTAAGATTAAATGAAGTAACAAGATCTGTTTTCTACGCTCCAATGTATGTTGCTATAAATGAAGGGTTCTTCAAGGAAGAAGGAATAAATATTGAACTATCAACAGGTCAAGGAGCAGACAAGCCTATCGCAAATACACAAGTCGCTTGTACATCTTTAAATATTATTTTGATAGCGGTTTTCTTAGCTAAATATAATCTTATTTACATTCACAGTTTTTCAAATGATAATTAGTATTAATTTTAACTCTTAATCCATCTTTATTTTGTAAATAAGGGATATTATTTTCATCAAAAACTAACTTATCATATCCTCCATTACTATAATGAACATATGCATGATGATATGGGCAAAGAACGATAGTATTCTTATAGCTATCTATTTCTTCTAAATCATCTTGTCCATACTTAGCATTACTAAAAGCATTGATATGATGAACTTCCGAATAAATATTTCCATTAGATAATTGTATAACAGGAATAGTAGGTTCCTCTCCACCACAAATTTGGCACTTACCTTGATATAAAGTTTTTAAAGTTTGTACCAGCTTTTTGTTTCTCTCAATAATCACTTTTTTTACATTTTTATTTTTATACTCTATTTCTATATTTTCTAATTCTTTAACTTTTTCTTTAATAAACTTCCTTTTATTATCTTTTAATAAATCTTCAACATTTTTATTGTTTTCTTTGCTTGATTCAGTTGGTATATAACTTCTTTCAAATCCCAGCGATTTTATAATACTATTTATATCAGTTAACTCAGCTTTTGATTTTAAATATAGTACATAATAAAAATATGAATTAATATCCAAATAAACTGACTTATTTTCAGATAACTGTTCTAATATTAATTTTATATTTTCATCATTCCACTTTAAATCCAAACGTTCTTGTAAGTCTCTTCTATAATCATAAGGGATATATCCTTCAGGTAGATCTTGTTTATTATTAATTCTTTCAAAACCCCATTGTTGTATAAGTTCATCTAGTGTTAAGTGACGTTGACGTGCAAGTGAACTCAATACATTATAAAAATGGTCATAAGAACTAATATAAATAATATTATCTTTTACAATATATCTTTCTTTTATTGTTTTAATATGTCTTTCTACTATTGCGGATGTATCTTTTTCTTTATCATATACATACCCAAAATGATTTACAAGTCCCTTAATTCCTCCACAATTTCTCCTGTTTCCAAGTGAATTTAAATATTGATAATCTTCATCTTTTGATTTGATTTTAATTACATTATCATGAACTATATATTTTTTTAAAACCTCTAAAATAGATTCATCAGTTATTGATTTTCTTTTATCAACCAACTGATAATCTAATAAATCTAGATATTGATCTAAATCCATGTTTTTACTTTTGCTAGTATTTCTTAATTCAGTTCGTAATTTTCCATCAACTTTTACAACCTTATTTTTATTTTCTATGTCTCTACCTTGCTCTATCCACATTTTGTTTAAAAAATTTAATTGATCAAATTCTTTTTGATTTAATATATCAAAAAGATTTTGTTCTAAGGCTTTTTTAATTTCATATGTAATGTCAAACATACATTTAATATAATTATCTTTTTTATATAAAATAGCTTTTTTAGAAAAATCATTTGAATTTTTGCCTGAAAATATTTCTATAGCAGTATTATTGCCTATTTTCTTATATTTTTTACTATTTATTAAATCAATAACTTCATTAATTTCATTATGATTAAATGGTAACTCCCATCCCTTCTTATTTAATGTACTTATCTTTTTTGTTCTAACTTGCCTAGATATATTTTCTCTAGTACAGTTCAATAAATTTGCAAGCTCTACTCCTGTAGCATCATAATTATTTATAAGATTGGACAACGTATAAGCATCAAAAGTTCCTTTTAAACTATTTGTTTTTTTACCAACTCTTTCAAAGCCTATACTTTCTAAATATTCCATAATATTTATTTTGTAATTTTTTGCAATTATATCTAAACTTTTATATAAATTATTGTTTAAATCATTAATTTGTTTTAAACTTTCATATTCTCCTTTAGGAAACATTTTTTGTGACTCTTGTTTAAGTTCATCTTCATTATATATATTACTTTCTTTATATTTAAATCCAATTTTTTCAATATATTCAATTGGTTTGAGGTTTGCTTTTTTTGAAAATTTGTATATATCACGATATATATTGAGATTAGAACTAAATTTAGTTATTATTTTATTTGGGTAATAAACAAGTAATTCATTTATAAGTTCTTCTTCTGTATTACTTGTTTTAGTACAACTTTGTACAGAAAAACCCAAACGCTTCAAATATTCCTTTGGTTTAATATTTTTTTCTCCTATTAACCTAATAATATCACCATACAAATCACTTTTTGATAAATCAAATATTATTCGATCAGGATAACACTTTAATAATTCTTCATATAGTTCTTTTTCATTACTTATTTTATATTTAACTCCCATATTATTTAATCCTCCCTAGATGCCTCTATAAATTTATAATGATAGAATACTAAATCAATTTGCATTATTTAATATTTAATATAAGTTTTTTAGTTATTATATAAAACATATAAATTAATATATTCAATTCCAACATACTATACATAGCTAATAAAAATCTGATATTTCACATACTAAAACTTGTGTTATATTTACATCTACATTTTAATTAATCTTTTGTTTTTATTAATATAATAATTTTAATTGCATTATCTACTAACAACACCTTTCCTAAGAAAATATTGCAAATTGCCGAATCATATAACACCTTATTTTAATTACAATGGTATATAAATATACCTTATCTGGCAATTTTAATTTCTTCAAAAAAAGTAATAAAGATTAAACTTATTAAAAAATGATAAATTGCAATAACAAATTGAACTAATTTTATTTTTCCATTTGAACCCTTGAATTTTTAAGCTGCATAGATCTCATCGAGGTACTTTTCAAAAAGCTCCTCTGGAGTTCGGTAGTCTAAGATTT
>NZ_VULX01000010.1 GCF_009696465.1 Inconstantimicrobium porci
AACTTATTCCTTTTTCATTTAAACTTAAATCATACATAAACTCAGCTCCATTCATTTAATATCGACAATTAAATTATAATGGATAATTTATGTATTGGGGAGATGTTTTTACATCTCCTTTATTTTTTATCAATTTTCCTGCCTACAAAAATTATACTCTAACATTTTCAACACCTTACAGCATAAAAATTTCACCTTTTTCGATGCACTTTCCTAGACATTAAAAAAATAGGTAGACCTGCTACAGATAGTAATTCTATTCCAGCTATCTTTTATAAACATTATCCTAAATTTGTAAAAGGCGAAATAAATAAGAAAGAATTTTCTAGACTTTGTAATCTGTCTTATCCTACTATTTATAAATATTTAAAACTAATTGAAACTGCAAAATGAAAGGATTGATTTTATGTCAGATACTATGAATGATTTTAATAATTCTTATAATCAGAAAATTTTAAAAGATTCGATTTCTCGCCTTGAAAATGGACAAGGAATAGTTCATGAAATTATAGAAGAAAATATCTATACTGATGATTCTGATACCAACAAATAAATATTTATTTAAAAAATTATAGGAAAGGATTTGTGCTCCTCTCCTATTTTTTATTATATGATATTAATTTTCACTTAGACTGCTAAACAACAAAAATATCCAATACTCTATATAAACTAAGCTAACACATACCCTGTTAAATTTTTCTCTATAATTCCATCATTATATAATTTTTTGATTCCTTCCAAAATATCATCATTACTAAATCTAGTTGCTTTATCAATTGACCAGCCCTTAAAATGCTGTAGTATCTCTTCTCCACTTAATCCATTTTGCTTTTCTATTATAAACGCAACTGTAGCTATACATTCTAATTCATGATTTGTTTCAATTGAATTAACATACTGAGTAGCCTTTAATATTGAAGGAGTTAATATCTTCATTCTATTTTGAATTTTTTCACTTATTATTTTATTATATAAAATTTTATACGCTTCTTGAGTATTTTTTACATTATGATATTTCTGAAACTCCCTTATAGTTCTGCTGATTATAGATATAGAATTAGCATATGGACCATACTTATGTTTTTTAAATTCAAAGTATTGTTCTTTTGCAAATATATTCATAAAGTATGCTGTCTTTTGTAAACGCAATGTATCAAATTTGTTTAAATCCTTTTTCATCTCCATCAGTACCAAAGCTGACATACTTAATTTAGGTTCAACTGTAGGTAAAGATACATAGTTTTGAGATGGTTCATAAATAAATATATCTATTCTGTCATCTAAAACAGATAACTTCTTTTCTATTATTTCTTTAACTTCGCTCCATATAAGCCCACCATTACCACTACCTAATGGTGGAATTGCGATACTTTTGATATTTAACTGATGTATTAATTTTATTAATTCATCAAGCCCGTCATTTATATATTCAATTTTTGAATTTGCTCTCCACTTATTCTTAGTAGGGAAATTCACTATTATCTTTCCTTTTTCTTTAAAATAGTGTAATTTTCCAACTGTAAGTTCTCCACTTTTACAAGCTTTAACATAATCTTTATTATTTTCTGGATATTGCATTTTAAATTGATATGCTATTCCTTTTCCCATATACCCTTCACAATTAACAGTGTTAACAAGAGCTTCTGCTGATGATTTTAATAAATCTCCAGTTGTATAATGCATCATATCTTCACCTCCTCATAAAATATAAATTTTTAAAACCACTTTTGTACATTTACAAATGGTGGTGGAAAATCCACATCATTTTTGTTTAATAATGATTCCACTAATTCCTTAGTTTCATCATCTTTTACATATATAGATGCAAACCCATCAACTGGTATCATTAAATCTGTTATACATTCTGCCATTTTTACATGTTTTATATATTCATCCTCATTTCCTGGCGTATGCATAGCTTTCCAATCAATTTTGTTAAATCCTTCATCATATTCATATAAGATGCATTCCGATATTGATAAAGGATGTTTCGGTAATATTTTAAAACCATTTGCTCTTGCATCTTCTCTTTTTATACATATGTATATTAAATCATCACCACGATGGTCACTTTTTACTGCTACATCAAATGCTGAGTATGGATGAAAATGAAATGGAACATAATTATCCAACCCAAATTTATTTCTTTTCTCAATTATTTCTGGATTAGCAACATCTTTAAATTTAAGCTTCTGAGCATCTTTTCTTGGTAACAATCCATATTTTATTATAGAAGGTAAATTTTCTAATTCTGTTAAATGATACAGTAATTTTCCTTCTCTAATATTATTTATTGCCATACTTTCTCGTTCCCGCCTATGTATCTTAATATCTTTATTATAATAAATGTTTTAACATAAATATATATTATAATTATTTATTATGACTTTATCTTCGCAAGTAAAACATACTTTCCATTTTCTTTTTCTTCTTTAACTTTTATACTGAATACTTTTGTTGCTTTATATCCTCCAAAAGTGAATTCACCAAATTGACCTGGTAATAGCTCTGTCCCCATTGAACTTGTATATATTCCTCCAAGATTGTATTTACTATTTAACGCTTCTTCAATTTTATAATATGATAAATTATCAACGTACAGTTTATTAAAATTTTCTCTTTCTACTTTATTAGTGTTATTTACTATTCTATTATGAATAGATTCATCATCATTATCCATTTCAATAACATCAGATATATCACAAATTTCTTTCAAATATGAATAATCATAACTATCATGATTACTTACCCAAAACACTTTCTCTGCTTCTCTATAATTTAATATATCACTTATATTAGGGTCACTTATTCCCTTTAAACTATCTATTGGATAAACTACTATGCAATTAAAATTTCTTGGTGTATTATTTTGTGATTTAACATTCATACTATCTACATAGATGGTTAAGTTCTGAACCTTTTTAGGAACACCTGTCTTAAATTTTCCTAATAAATATTCACATTCATTCATCGCATTAATTCTTATAAGAACTTTTAGTTTCATTCCTAAATCATTTAAATACTTAAGTACGTTCAAATGTTTTTTCTGTACATCAGTCCCTAAAACTATGCAGTTACTTGATTCTGATTTGATAAATTTATTTAAGTCTTCAATAACCTTATTTTTATCTCTCATTATAATATTTACCTTCCTTTATTATAATTGTTATTATATATAATATATTTTACCAAATAGTACCAAGCATTTTACTCTTTTTAATAAATAATTCTCAGATACCATTTCTTTTTATTTGTTCTCATATCTAATCAATATATCTAAAGCATCATCTTTCAAGAATTTATCTAAGTATTTTGTTGTAACTCGTAAGGTATCTTCATATTTGGCTTTATAATATTCATTTTCTTCTCTATACCTTATTGTTATTTCCTCTAAAAGCTCTAATGGTAAATAAGACTGTATATTTCCAGTTGCTGAGTTCATATAAAGATAACCATTTTCATTTTTCACTTCTGGATATTGATGCCATCCTGTATATGCTCTTGAAATAAGCTTTGCTGATATATTATAAACTTCATAATTCTTACATATATACAGTATTGATTCAATCATGTCTTCAGGACTATTAAAAATAGAATCTTCTCCTGTTAATCTGTGCATATTAATTCCTCCTACCTTTCAATAGTTTTGTATTTTAATTCTCTCCACTGTTCTTAAAGGTTATTCTTTATTTTTTTGTTCGTAAAATTAATATTATTGTTCTATTTAGGCATCTTCAAAAACAATAAGAACACTGTTGTGCAGTGTTCTTACAATCATAATTTTTAAATAAAAATCTTTTCTATGTCTGTATCTAAATTTCTACATACTATTTTATTTAATATGTAAAGAACTATTTTCTAATTCATATCTTTCTAAATCTTGTTCTGGATTGGTTATAATTAATTAGACAGTAATTATTCGGTCGTGATATAATATAAAAAATTGTGAAAAAGGAGAAGAATATCATAAAGCAGGCAGCGCTGATAATGGCACGAAAATAGAAATAATATTATCTAATAAAAAAAAGTACAGTATCAGCGCAATGTGCAGAGTTTTAAATATTCCTAGAAGCTTAGTATATTATAAAAGGAAAATTAGAGTATGCAATACTAAACTTGAAAATGCAATTATTTCAATATTTAGAGAAAGTAAAAATAACATTATTGATGAAATTCTAGAAACATTTGAAATACAAAGATCTTTAAGTAAGAAAGGCTGTCCTTATGACAACGCCGTGGCGGAAGCTGGATATAAAATAATAAAAACAGAATTTGCATTCAATAGAATTTTTAATAGTTTAGAAGAACTTAAGTTAGAATTAAGAAGTTATGTATTATGGTATAACAATAAACGCATTCATAGTTCTTTAAACTATATGACTCCAGTTGAGTATAGACTTGCAAATATGACCGAATAAAAAATGTATTAAAAAGTGTTGACAATCCATATATGTAGGCATGTTACTTACCTATAACCTTTGCCTGTTCTTTTTGTAATACTAAATTTGAAAGAGTCATATAAAAATCTTGTTCATCTTTTGTCTTTGCTTTTTTAAACATCTCTTTTAGCTGACTATATGAATAATGGCTAAATACATCATATAAATTTATATCATCTTTATTCATTTTATTTCCTCCAATAATAAATACATTTATACATTATTATATACCAGAAAACTAAATTCATAAACTAATCTCTTTTTATTTTGTTTCTCCACATATATGGTTCACTGTATCATAATCAAAAGACAAAACCTTCCCAATATATATTATTACTAGATTTTTTTCAATTTTAAATTTTCATCTTATTTTTTTACATAGAAATAACATAGGAAAACTCAGCCTATCTCCACTATAAATTATTATATAATACTTTAACCTTCTTTAAGAATTTAAGCTTATAGACCCTTGTGGTAATGTGTTAACATTACTTCAAACTGCATAAAAAAGATGGACAATTCCACCTATAAATTATAAAGGCTATATTTCACAACAGATTGAAATATAGCCTTTATTTCAAATAAAGAGAACTCTAATACTAATTGTTAATGATATAGTAATTTAGTAATTTAAATATTTAATATTATATTACTTTATAATTATAATATTAGCTTAAGTTCTTCAGCTTCATTATCATCAGATGTAATAAATGTTCTTACTGATTTAAATCCATGTTTCATTAATATCTTTTGTGATTTTAAGTTTTCAGGTCCAGTATAGGCAGTTATTTTCTTAACTGTTTTAAGCTCCTTAGCCTTTGCAATCATCTTTTCTGCAATTTCTGTGCCATAACCCTTCCCCCAAAACTGTGGCAGAATCATATATTCAATTTCAGCTTCAGTTGAGTCATCATTTACTGTCATTGCCCCAAGTCCAACATATCCTTTTCCTTCTGCTTCATACACTTTATAGTAGCCCGCAAGTTCATTAACATCAGCTTTCAGCAGCCCAGCAAAAGTCTTGTTAGTTTCCTCCATAGTAAATACACGTCCGAAGTTCATATTCATAACCTCTTCATTGCTGCAAAGTCTTGCATAATATTCAAAATCGTCTTTACTAAACTTTTGATAAATTAATCTTTCCATAACAGCCCCCAAATTTAATATATATTAAGATATCTTAATACCTAATTATTTTAATTATAAGATACTATAATCATAATATCTACAATTATTATTAAAAAATAACTCCCAGAAACATTCGCTTCTAGGAGTTTACTTCATAAAATAATATTATTTTTTCTTTTTAGATAAGATAACGCCTACTGCTGCAGATATTGCTCCGATTACTGCTATTACTGCAACTACTATACCTGTTTTTGATGTTTTTTCACTAGCTGCTTCAGTAACTATATTATTGTTAGTACCCCTAAATGGATTGTTTCGATTGGTATGTGGTTTAGCTGCTTCAGTAACTATATTATTGTTAGTACTTTCGTTATTATCAGCTTTATCTGTTGTATTATTATCATTATCTACAGATTCGCTTGTAGAAGAATCAGCTACTTCATTTTCTGAATCAGCTATTAATTCTTCTGCTATATCAGTTGTACCTGTACTATCTGTTTCTTCTGTTGTTTCAAGTGGCTTGCCATAAGTGAAAGCAGAACCGCTATTGCTATTATTTGCGTTATCGTCCTTATTTGTTACAGCAGAGTTTCCTGTAGAATTGTTTACAGAAGGCTTTATAACAGTAGATCCTGAATTTGAATCAGTTGATGGCTTAACTGTATTGTTTGTGTTGTTATTATTGCTTGTATCTACTATATCTATTGTTGTTAATTTTGCAATTTCTTCACCATCTGTAAAAGCAACGCCAATGTCATATCCACTATTAGGACTTAATTTCAGTGTTTCAAATAATTTTGCAAATAAAACTATTCCCCCATCTGTTACAGTATAATACTCATCATTGTTATCTACTAAAGTATCAACTGTTTTAAGTCTAGATAAAGAAGGTTTAGTAATCTTCACTCCGTTTACTACTATGTAATCAACACTTTTGTTAGCTAACTTATTAGAAACAATTTTTATATTATTAGGCTTAGCCTTATCAAAAGTTACTTTTTGTCCCTTATCAATATCTATTACCTGACTGTTGTTTTCAGGCTTCTCTGGTTTTACATCTGTTCCAGGCTTCTCTGGTTTTACATCTGTTCCAGGCTTCTCTGGCTTTGCTTCTGTTTCAGGAGTTTCTGGTTTATTTTCAGGCTCTGATGGTTTTTCTACTACTTCATCATCTGGCACAACTGGAGTATCTGGTACTGTTGGCACATCTGGCTTTGCTTCTGTTTCAGGAGTTTCTGGCTTATTTTCAGGCTCTGATGGTTTTTCTACTACTTCATCATCTGGCACAACTGGAGTATCTGGTACTGTTGGCACATCTGGCTTTGCTTCTGTTTCAGGAGTTTCTGGTTTATTTTCAGGCTCTGATGGTTTTTCTACTACTTCATCATCTGGCTTACTTTCTGAATCTCCACCTGTTCCTGGTGCTTCTGGTACTACCGGTGTATCTGGTGCTTCCGGTTTTACTTCAGTTGGTGGTAATACTGGTTTATTCTGAGTATTATCGTCATTTCCAGGAGTATCAGGCTTTACTTCTGTCTGTGGCTTCTTTTTAGTACCAGTATAAATAATTGTTGGCTTCATTTCTTTTACTATTTCTGTAGTAATAGTTGGTTCACCAACTGGCACACCATTTTCTGTTTTCCATACCTTAGTAACTTTTTCAATTCCATCTTCACCTTGCTCAGTACGAGTTTCGCCTTCCCACATTGTATCGTCAGTCTTATTAACTACAGTTGATTTTATTACATTTTCACTTACTTCAACTTTTTCGCCTACAACTATATCCTTGTATATAGATGTTGTAAAATCATCAGTACTCTTTAAATAAGATTTTAGAATCTGAGTTTTTAAAGTTTTTACTGCGCCTACACCTTGATTAATGTTAACTCCGTATTTCTTATTTGCTCTCATAGCTTCTAAATCTTTCTCAACAGCTTCGTTCATAAGATTTTGTAATTCTTCATAATCAGCAAAAATATCATTTTGTTTTAGCTGCGTTAGTCTACTTGCTCTAAGCGCAAACATTTCCTTTTTAAACTCTGCTAAATTACCATTGTACTTAGTATCTAAAATTGCATTTAAAGCCTCTTTATCATTAGCATATTGATTAGAAATATAAGCTGCCATACCCTTACTGTAGCCATACTGAGCTAACAGTTCATAAGCATTTCTCTTGAAAGAAATATCTCCAACTGCACCCTTATCATTCTGCATAGCTGCATAAATTGGTTCAAATAAAGGTACTACATAATATCCATTATCTTCAGCTGTTCCTGTTGTTAATATACCTTGGAAAGCAAGTCTGCCTGATACTATATTATTATCAATTAAATCATCAACTGTTTTTAACTTTTCTGCAGTTTCATTGCTTATGTTTTTAAAAGTATCATTAACTACATTTTGTTTAGTGCTATGGTCAGTTAATTCAAGCTGGTTATAAAGTATAGCCTTATCTTCAGCTGTTTTGTTTAATGAACTCATAGCTTCTACATAATCTAATGTATAGATAACATCCATTAAGCCTTGCATATACTTTTGCAAATCTGCTTCTGTCTTAAACATCTCTGGTGATTTATTTTGTATTCTTTCATCACCTAATTCATAAGATAAATTCAAATTAAATATTGGCTGTGTAATTAATGATCCACCAGCATTATTAACTATTTCAAATAATCCTCTAGCATAAGTTTCTGCACCTTTGCCTTCTCTTCTACCATAACCATTTAAGAAGACAACTTTATCTAAAAGATGTGTTAACTCGTGAGTATATGTTTCCTGTCCTCTATCTGTTAAAGCTTTAGATAAGAAGTAATTAACTGAATTATCTGGTCCAGCTTGTCCTTCTGCCCTCATGAATGATGTATAAAGACCTAACGGCGTAATAAATTCACGAACACCTTTTAATGCATCTTTTCCTGTTTCCTTAGACCATAAAGTACCTGTAGCATCTGCCTTCCCATAATCTAATAAGCTGTCAACAACAATTATATTTTTAGATTCTAAAAGTTTGTTGTTAACGCTGCTGATTCTATACCAGAAGTCTAAAAATAACTGCTGTTTCTTTGCTGTCTTTTCCATATCAGCTTTTAAATCATCAATTGATGCATTTTTTGTATCTTCAATATAAGCATCAACTACTCCATAAGTTACACTGCTCATAGTACTTATAGCGTAAATACTATTTTCGCCCACTAATAATAAAGGAATAAGGTGAGATTTCAATCTTTCATCCTTAGCCATCTTTTCGTAAATTGAACTTGTACCATATTTACTTTCTGATTCAACTATCCAAGCTTTAGTAGAATTTTCAAACCACTCTTTAGCCGTATTTTCCGTAGCATATGCTTTAACTGCACCTTCAATAAAGTCTAATATATTTTCTTTACCTGTGATTGGTGCAATATTTTTCTTATATGTATTTAGGTTGTACCTTAATTCTAAATCTGAATAGCTTACGTTACCTATTCCAATAAGATAAAATAAAGCATTGTGATTATCACCTTGTAGTCCTGAATTATACAGAATTAAATCCTTGGCAGTTTTATCGCCAAATTTAAAACTATACTGCTTTTCTAAATATGTTAATCCAAGAAGTATTCTATCCTTATTATAAATAAGATTATTTTTCTGAACATAACTTGTCTTTGTAATCAATTGCTTTAATTCCTGTCTTAAGTTTGCTTTTACCTTATTAAAGGCTTCTTCTAAATCAATCTTATCCATATAGAAAGTTTTTAGAGCCTTCTTTATTTCATCTTCACTTGGTTCACGGCCTAATTGCTTTCTTAATTCGTTTATAATATTAAACCTATCTACTCCTTTTTCATAAGGCTTTAAAATATCATATAAATCTTCATATTGAATAGCGTTATATAAATCTATAACTTCATCAATCATTTTTTCTGCATCAGCATCACTTAAAAATTCATCGCCATTTGCTATAGCTTCTACTTTATCTGACTCTAAGACAGTATCTTTAGGCAAATTGTTTTCAATCTTCGCTTCTTTAGAAACTACTATATTTCCTTCGCCAATTTCAAGAGTGTTAGCTGACACTGCTACTGGTGCAAATATAGAAGTTGAAATAGCAACTGAAACTAAGCCAACTGTATATTTTCTAAGAGCATATTTCACTACTCGTTTTTCTTTCTTCTTCTTGTCAATTATCTCTTTCATCATTGTCCCTTCTCTTTATCATAAAAAGTATTTTCCTGTCGTATTTATGTATATATTCGTGCTATTATTTAACTTCTTTATAATATTGTCAAATGTTTTGTTTATAATTTAATTTATTTATATAATTAATTAAAAAGATTAGAGATCTGAGATCAGGGATAAGAGAACATGATGAAATTTATTCAATTATAAAACAGCATTTAGTGCTGCAATCACTAAGGGAATTGTAATCAGTGATAGTACTGTTGTCATGAACACAGCTGATGAAGCTGCTTTCTTATCACCATCATATTTTTCTGCAAATATTCCAAGGAGTATTGCTGCTGGCATTGAAATTAATATTG
Organism: Inconstantimicrobium porci; assembly: GCF_009696465.1. Taxonomy (GTDB): domain Bacteria; phylum Bacillota; class Clostridia; order Clostridiales; family Clostridiaceae; genus Inconstantimicrobium; species Inconstantimicrobium porci. The sequence goes on from NZ_VULX01000010.1 coordinate 10,088, forward strand.
TACATATATTAATCATTTCTTTATCAGCTTTGATTAATATAAGTACAGCGACAGTTAAGGCTGGTGCTACAATAAGCCTCATAAAACTTGCAAGATAAACTTTCTTATCGCTTAAAATTTCCTTAACCTTGCTGTCTGCAAGCATTGCTCCAATAATAAACATTGCTACTGGAGTTGTCATATTTCCTACAGACTTAAGTGTACTAAGTACAGGCTTAGGAATTGGGATTGAAAAAATAAATATCAAACAACCTAAAAGTACAGCAATGACTGGTGGATTTTTAAAACTGTTTTTTATACTTTTTAATCCTCTCTCCCCTGAAAATAACATGACTCCGTATGACCAAACAAATATGTTCTGTGGAATTGTAAATATTGAAGTGTAAAACACTCCAATGTCACCATAAAGTGCCTGGGCAATTGGATATCCTACAAATCCGCAGTTTGAAAAAATCATGCAAAATTTAAAGATGCTCTTTTCTTTGTCCTCCATCTTCAAAAAAAGCAGAGAACTTACAGCTAAAAGCATCATATGTACAATAGTTGAATAAATAATCATATTTATACTGTTTCTTGCCATGTCTTTAGTAAACTTTATATTAAATGAAGATATTATAAGACACGGAAGGGCAACACCCATAAGTATATTGGTCATTCCTTTGCTTACTTCATCAGTAATCACATTCTTTTTTCTTAGAATAATACCAACAACCATCAATACCGTCAGTACAAATATCTGATTCAGTATATTATCCATCATAACCTTTCTCCTCCAAAATAAACATCTACCTTTAATTATACAATAATTAAAGGTAGATAGGAAAATAATAATTGTATTGTGATATATATGTGTGTCTTTCATTTAAGATATTTATATAAAACTTATCACCTTTATTCAGCTTATCAAGATCAGTAAAAAGTTTTGCTGTAGGCAGTCCTCTATGAGCACAAAGTACAGAATGATTTCCGCATCCTCCTATTGGCAATGCAGTTTCCTTCAAATGCCCTGCTCCTTTTGCTAAATCATCATCATTAACTCCATGATATATTGGTAAGCTTACTTTGATTTTAGGTATCATTGAAAGGATCAGCCTTTGCTTTTACAGCTGGATTATCTTTTTAAACAACTAGAAATAATCCACATAAAATTACAGAAAGACCTGCACCATAATTTACATCATAATAATATACTTCTTTAGTTTCATTATTTATACTTTATTTTTAATCGAATTTTGTTTAAAAAAGTTTTAACATTTATATTATCTTCTATACTAAGTCCAAACCAATTTGATTCAAAGAATATATGATTATATAGTTCATTTGTTTGTACCTCCATATGAGGTAACTTAGCTACATCTAACTCTATTTTCATTTCATTTACTAATCGTGACAACTCAAAAAAAATATTTTTGTAGTATTATACTTCTATATTTAATAAAATATTTCATAATTATATATAATTTAGCACATTACTGCTATCATGTATTTTAGTTATTTTAAACATAAAATAGAATACACATAATCATTTACAGTCTCTTGTAAAGAGAAATTACTAGTGTTGAGTCTCTTTTAATTTATAATTTTCAATTAGTTTTATAGTTCTATCTAGAGCATTGCAAGGATTAACAAGTAAATCCGGCTTAAAACCGCATTCTTCAAATTCATCTCCCAATGGTGTTAAATACAGCATAGAACCCATCTGGATAGCTAGAGAAGAATTATTAAGTTTATAGTATTTTTCGTCTAGTGATAATAGTGCGCCAGCTGAGTTAGTACCTACTGTTATTACATTATCAGCATTAGTAAGAGCTTCAATTAGAGTTTCAGATGCAGATGCTGTGTTTTTATCCATTAAAACAAATAATATATTATCTGTTTTAAATGATTTAGAGGCATGACCAGAGCAATTTAAAAATTCTTCATTATAATTAGTTTGATTTATAGAGCTTATTACTGATGATTGCAAATTTGAGTAGCTACCTCTTAAAAATGGATAAGAACTAACGTCCACATTGTTTTTAGTAATTCCTAAATATGAATTAATCCAACTCATGGCAATAGATATATCACCACCAAAATTACCTCGTAAATCTAAAATTGCTGCTGGTGATTTACGTGCTGTATATGCAGAATTAATAAAGTCATAAACAGATTTATCGTCAGAAGAATCTTTCTTTGTAAATGATGATAAAGATATTATCGGGATTCCTTTATCCTCTGTGTATTTATACATGGTATTATAATTTGAAGTATAAGAGTTTATAGTTGCATTTAACACTAAATCTTTTGATATTTCTTTATTGCTATTGCTTGGCTTTAATTTCAATTCACATGTAATTTGATTTGTACCTGTAAAATCTTTTAATATAGCAATGTTATATACTATATCTCCAGTATCACTAATTGCATAAGTAAGAAATTTATCAATATTGTTATTACCATCTATAGATTTTATATAATATTTTACTGATTTAATAATTAAATAAAATCCTGCCGAATCTTTATATATGGGTTCATCATTCATATAATAGTATTGACCTTTACAAATTGGACCGATAGAGTTTTCCAATATTCTAAAATGGTAATCTTTCAAAAATGATAGATTAGAATTTAGGATATCCTCAAATTGCGACATTAATACTGTTTTATCCTTAGGAAGAGCATTTATCATATCACTTTTTACTTCGCTAAATTTTGAATCACCACCAAAATAGCCGTAGGCTCCATACGTATATTTAAACAAATTAAATAATTGATCTATATCTTTTTTAGCTTCATCATAAGTAAGTTCTTTATTTTTATCAAACTTTTTATTAAAATTAGTATCCAAAACATTAACTGAGTTATTATATTCTCTCATACTAAGAAGTTCATCATTATTAAATGGACAAATATCATCCTTTATCCAATCAGTATAGTTAGATTTTATTGATGTTACTGAATTTCTTACTGAATTTCTTGATTCATTAACTGATTTTATAAATGTATTAAAGTCAGTCTTAGTATATAGTGTCGAATTTTTATTAGTAGTATTTAATGTTGAATACATAATTCCTATTACGATTAATGTTATTACTGTAATTATTAGTGGCAGTTTTAATTTCTTTTTCATATTTAACTCCTTTTATAATATATTTGCATCCTTTCTTCCTGAGCAAACAATAAGTTACTATCGTACCTTCTTCCCTTTTTAATCAGAGCATAAAAGCAAATAACTATTTACATTGTCATTACGATAACATATAACGGAATATTTTTCAATATATTTACTTAATTAGGCATTAATTTCATATTTGATTAAATATATGTCCTTCTTTTATATAATTTAATATTTTGAGCACTATATAGAGTGCTTTCATAATTAAATTAATACTGTTGTGATTAAGTAAAGTTGTAACATGAGTACCTAATAAATTATAATTTTATTATGAAAAGGGGAATGGATTATGGTACAACATTTTGAGGAAGAAGCAAAAAGAAAAATAGTGGGGCTGTCGCATTAGCAGTTAAAAACTGCTGGCGGCAAGCTCCTTCTTTCATATACATTTTTTTAAATTCTACATAAAAAATACACCTATTTAAAAATAAGCGCACTTTAATAGACTATATTAAAAATATAGTTTTTTTATTATTTTATGCTGTTTGTTTTAAATCAAATAGATGTCGTCCTGTATGTTCTGATTGAATTGCTTTGATGTTTCGAGACTTCTGAAATTTCACCAATTTCATAAAGGAAATTAGTTGTTTGAGCAAGAATATGTTCAGCACAAGATGCAAAATGAAGAGTCCTAAATCTTGCGATAGTTGAATGATCTGGGGCTTTTGATCCTTCTAGTAAAAACATAAAATTAATATCTCTGTAGCAGGCTTTTTCAATATCTCTTGATGAATAAAGTCCGTTCATATATCCATATAATATGATTTTTAGTAACTTTCGTGGCGAAGCTTGATTTTCCTTAACTTTGGAATAAGTCATATATAAATCTGATAAATCCTATTCTCTTTGAGTTTAGGATTTGTTTTTTTTTGCATAAAAAAAGAGCCGCTACACAACTAATTTCTAATTAGTTGTGCGACAGCCCCTTTTTAAAAACTATTTATATAAGGAGTTTATTTAATTTTATATAAAAACAGCTGTTGAAAATCTACTTAAGAGCAATCTTAAGAAGAATATTCTCGTTACTGTTAATATATACATGAAGATTGTTATTGTCTAGTATGCAACAATCTTCTCTACCAAGTATAGTTTGTACTTTTTCTGTTTGTCCAATACTATCTAAACTTAAAGTTAATTTCTTATACTCATCATCTTGTGAATTTATATATATTATTGCAGTCTTATCGTCAAATCTTGCATAACTTAATATCCTTTCATCAGCCTTTATGAACTTAAAGCTTCCACTTTTAAGGACCTCTTCTGACTTTCTAAGACTAATCATCTTTTTATACAAATCATGAATTTCTTTATCATAATGGCTGCTGTCCCAATCCATACAGTATCTGCATCCCTGATCATTGCCATCTTCACCATCAATAAGTATCTCATCTCCATAATAGATACATGGAACTCCTATGAAAGTGAGCAGCATGATTATAGAAGCTTTAATGTTATCTTTATTAAGCTTGCCATCATGCATCAAATACTTTGAGTGATGGAATCTAGGAATATCATGACTGCCTAATAAATTAAACTGCAGCTTCTGCATCTGGAATGGCAATCTTCCATAGTGAGCCATAATTTCTCTCATAAATATGTCAGCACTGCCTGTCTTCATTTTCAAGTCTTCAATTACCCATCTGATGTATTTATCAGGTTCACCAAGATATCTTCTGACAGGTCTCATGAAGCCTATATAATTCATTGTGCCGTCCCACATATTACCCTGAAGATATTCTGAGCAGTCTGTCCAGTGCTCAGCAATTATATATGCATCATCATTAGTGTCCTTTATGCTCTTTCTCACATCCTGCCACAATTCCTTATCCATCTGTGTTGCATCCATTTTGGCAACTGTATGTCCAACATCGAAACGCCAGCCATCTAGATTGTAAGGCTTCTTCAGATAATGTTTAAGTACGCAGTCTTCGTTTCTGTAGATAACATCCTGCAGCTCTTTGCAGTTGTAGTTAAGCACTGGCAGAGTCTTTACACCAACCCAGCACTCAAGGCTTCCATCTTCCTTGTTGTAATAATACTGCCTCTTATCCTTAACCCACTTATTTGTAATACCAGTATGATTGATTGAAATATCAAGCATTATCTTCATGTTGTTCTCATGCAGCTTGTTTGAAAGACTTACTAATGCCTCATTTCCACCAAAATGCTTGTCCACATTAAAGTAATCTTCGCAGTCATACTTATGATTAGAAGGTGACTGGAATATAGGATTTAAATATAGTGCATTTATGCCAAGGTCCTTAAGGTATGGAATCTTCTGCTCGACTCCTTCAAGGTCTCCTCCATAGAAGTTAAGATTGCCAAACTCATCATAGCTTCCCGGCTTTTCACCCCATGGAATCTTTCTTGCATGATATCCATACTCCTCATATTCATTATCCTTAACATCATTCTCCTCACAGCCATTGCAGAACCTGTCCACAAAAATCTGATAGAATACTGCATCCTTTGTCCATTCTGGATTAGAAAAGTCACTGATGATTTTGAAATCATAATCTTCATTTAAGATACATTCTGTAAGCCCGCCCTGATTATAAAAATAAGTCCTGCTGTCTGTAAGCAAAATAAAATGATATCTTATCTCTCTCTGGTTGATTTCTATTGATGTCTTGTAGATATCATAAATACCTCTTGTTTTACCATTCATAGGAACAATAGTTCTTTCGCCATTTCTTAAATATCTTAAAAAAACTCTGTTTATCGGTGAGTCTTTACTAAGTCTTATTTTAATCTCAACCTCATCACCTACTTTGGGATTACTTTTGCTTAAAAATAACTTGCTTCCATCTGAAAAAACAGTATCTTGCCAACTGCCATTATATTGTTCCATTTGCTTCATGCCCTCCCCTTAATCTTCTTAAATTTAAGCGTTTAAATTAAATTCATAATATTTTTCATGCTTGGCTATATTTTCATAATACCACTTTTGTAAACATTGTCAATTAAAGTTTCTGCAAATTTATTTGTTTTTTTATTTAACCGTTTAAACTATTTGTATACCTTTTGTAGTATAATACTATTGTATAACTTTTTTGAATGTTTTATATTATTAATAACTTAATATATAGGAGAAAACTTTTAATGAATAACTTAGAAAAAACTACAATAAAAGATGTTGCAAAAGAAGCTGGAGTTTCAACTGCAACTGTATCATACGTTATAAATAATTTAGATAAGATTAAACCTGATACAAGAGAACGTGTCCTTGCAGCAATCAAAAAACTTAACTACACACCGAATAGTGCAGCACGATCACTTGCCAAAAAAGAAGCTAAACAAATAGCACTGATTATGCCTTTTGAAGATAAATCAAAGCGTTCCATACTTACTGAGAACCCCTTCTTTCAGGAATTTATCGGCGGTGTACAGTATAAGTGCAGCGAAACTGGCTACAATGCAACTATCCTTGGAATAGATAATGAGCAAAGATTTTCAGAGCTTATTAATTCTGGTGATTTAACTGGCATCATTGTGCTTGGATATATTGGCGAGAATAACTACAGGCTTTTATCTAAGCTTAACCTGCCTACTATTTTAGTAGATCAGGAAAGAAACGAAAACTGCTTCACAAACCTGCTAGCAGACGATGAAAATGGTGGTCTTATTGGAGCTGAGTATCTTATAAATAATGGACATACTAAAATAGGTTTTGCAGCCGGTAACTTTTGGTCTACACCTATTTACCAATATAGATTTAATGGTTTTCGAAAAGCCTTAAGCCTTCATAATATAAACTTTAATCCTGCTTTAATATTTCAGGATGAAATTTCATATGACGATGGTTTTAAACTGGCCTCAAAGATTAAGGATAATCTTGATAATATGACTGCATTATTCTGCGCCTCTGACATTCTTGCACTTGGAATCATAAAAGGTCTTCATTCTCTAGGCATTAATGTACCTGAGGATATATCAATAATTGGCTTTGATAACATCAAGCACAGCCAATTCTTCATCCCTGGCCTTACAACAATAAATCAGGATATTTTCTCAAAAGGAGAAAAAGCAGTAGACATTATAATAAACAAAGTCTCTTCAAGTGAGAAACTGCAAAATGAAACAATTATATCTAATGTATCACTTGTTGAGAGAGAATCAGTAAAGAAGGGATGAAAGACATATTCCGAAGTCGACGTCGTTCCTTACAGTCTCTCCAAGTCGTTTCTTCATATGTCTTTCACCCCTTAGATTACTAAAGGACGAAATTGCATTCCACCATTTCTTTACACTAAAGTGTGAACCCTTTATCTTCAAAACTTTATAGTATTAAAAAGCGATCTTTTTAAATGCAATTTCCATACATTGAAAAAGATTTGAGAGATGAGATTAGAGATATGAGAAAAGGATGAAAATTAAATGGACTCTGCAAACAAACTGAATGCAGAGTCCCATAATCTAATATGAGGAATTTTGATTATGCAAATTAATTTTTAATTAGCAGTAGGATTTAACCTTTTACTGCACCTGCAACCAGTCCCTTTTCAATATATTTCTGAAGAGACATAAATAAAATTACTAGTGGGATAGCTGCAAGTACAGAACCTGCTGCAAATGTTGTCCAGTGCTGATTAAATTGTCCATTTATATAACTTCTTAATAAACACATTATTGTCTGTGTTTCATCTGTATCTAGAATCATGTTTGAAAAAATATATTCATTATATGTGCCCTGAATACTAAAGAAAAACATAACTGCAATCATTGGTCTTGCTAGCGGATGAATCTCCAGTTCCTAATGATGCTCCTATTATTGATACTATAGGAAAGAATACAATAGCTATACATATCCATATAAATACTCTTTGTAACCACAGTTCTCTTTTCTCAAAACCTGTCAGTTTCTTTTTATATTTCAATTTTTCTTTTGATGATGTATTTATTAAATTACTTGATAAATTGCTCTGCATACTACTCAACCTCCTCAAAAGCACCAGTCTTCTTCATCTGGATAAAACTTAGTGTTCCTATTATCAAAAATATAAGTACACTGTATGCAGCAGAGTAATTATACTAATATTTTTATATTAATTCACATCATCGATTTTCACAAAATTTTAATTTTCAATAGGTTTATTTACTACCTTTTCTACTCCTGAATCATTTTTAGCGTACGCAAACTTCAGCAGAATAGGTGCACTTATTGCAGCAATTATTACTGTTATTATTATTGGTGTTAAGAACATATCATTCATCATGTTCATTTTCATGCCTTTGCTGGCTATTACAAGGGCAACTTCACCTCTTGGAATCATGCCGACACCTACCTGAAGAACTTCATTTTTATTGTATCCGCATACTTTAGCTCCTATGCCACATCCTATTATTTTAGTAATAAGAGCCATAAATGCTAGTGATAATGTTATGATAACTGTGGTCATTCCCATATGAGGAATTTTTATATCAATACCAATGCTTGCAAAGAATATAGGTGTTAAAAGAATATATGATAAAGTATCAAATCTTCTGCTTAAATAATCAGTTTCCTTATTTCTTGATAAAATAAGTCCAGCTATATATGCTCCTGTAATATCGGCAACTCCAAAAAATGTATCTGCACTATATGAAAGAAGAAGGCATACAACAAATGCTGCAATAACAAATCTTCTTTTATCGATATTATATTTCTCAACCCATTTTCCAAATAACTTTGAAACTACCATACCTGCAATAATTGACACTACAAAAAATGCTGCAACCTTACCCAATACTTTTACTATGCTTATTTTAGGATCTGTAATGCTTGTGATAACTGTAAGTACTATTATGCCCATAACATCATCCACAATTGCTGCACCAAGTACTGCGTTTGCTGACTTCATTGACATTTTGCCCATTTCTCTTAAAGTCTCCACTGTTATGCTTACTGATGTAGCTGTAAATACTGCACCTACAAATATATTCTGCATAAGCACAGTTCTGTTTGAGATATGAGGATTAAAAATAGATGCTATCAAAAAACATCCTACCAGAGGCACAAGAACTCCAAGTAATGCTATAATCACAAGATCCTTTCCTGCACTTTTAAGCTGTTCTATATTACTTTCAAGTCCTGCATTAAACATCAGAACAATAACGCCAAGTTCAGCCACCTTGCTTATGAAGTCGCTTTCATGGACTATATTTAAAACAGCAGGTCCCATTATAACACCTGCAACAAGTGCTCCAACTACTTGAGGAAGCTTAAACTTCTTCGTTATAATCCCAAAGAATTTTGTGCTCAATAAAATAAGAGCAATATCTAATAAATATCCCTCTGACATAAAAAATCAACCCCTTTCACTCGCATTCCATTTTATTCCATATTTTTATTATATACCTGAGGCTTGTATTTTAAAATCTAAATGTTAATTTATCTTGTTATATATTACTTTTTCTTGTTCTTCTATAGTTCTTACTTCATGTTGTAGAAGCCATCAAATATAATATGCTCATATCTATAATACATAAAAAACAGCTGATTAATATTATGAATTAAATTCCATAATACTAATCAGCTGTATTCATAATATTACGCAGGAATTATCCTTAACGCTATTACCTATTTCCTTCAATTATTATTATATATTTACTATTCGCGCAAATCAATACAAAACAATATTGAATAATTATGATCGAAATTATCTCTATTCTTAAAGACTCTGACTTTGCAAAAGTCATCTGTATTGGTGGCGAATTTAACAAGGAAGCTGGCGGTATAATAGGCTCTGCTGCAAATAACTGTAGTTTGTCGGAATAATATAATGATACAATAATATTTAAAGATTGAAATATTTTAATACATTAGTAGTTTAGTATTATAGTACTGTAATACTAAACTATTTTTATATTTAATTATTAATGTATTTCACTATTATCATACTGTAGTACCATCCACTTATTTCTTCAGTACTTCTTAATATTAATTGATACTATCGTACTAATATACCTACATATTAGAATACTTTAATACTAATATATCTTAATATTATGCTCTTAAAATAAAATGCTGAGCTGCTTCATATTGTTTAATACTATACTATTATAATATTGTAATACTAATATATTATTAATTTCTAATATTTAAGTATTATAATAATATAGTATTATATGTATCAATGTAGATTTAAAGCCAGGTCCAGCTATTAACATGAGGATTATTTCACATTCTCATCATTAATAATACTAGTACCTGGCTTATAATATCTTGTTATTTAAGAGAAAATAATGGTTTATAAATTAAGGGTTCAAGGAATTATTCAATTTTAATTCTGTTACTATTAACTTGTGTTTTATATTTCTTAGGGAGTATAACCTGCAGCTCATTGTTCACAAATCTTGCTCTTATATTTGCTTCATCAACATTGTCGATGTGAAAGCTTCTTGTAAACTGCTGACTACATCGCTGCCTCATCATATAGTTGCTGTTGTCATTATTCTTCTCAGCATTTCTCTGTGCAGAAATAATTAGATTGTTATTCTTATATTCAAGTGAAATATCTTCCTTATTAACGCCAGGAAGACTAGCCCTTACTGCATAGTTATCTTCATTTTCCTTAATATCAATAGGTGAATATGAATTCATGTTCATATTATTATATGATGCCATAAAACCATCATTAAAGAACATATCTATAAAGTTTTCAAATTCATTCTCAAAAGCATCAATATCATAACTTCTACGTCTAAAAGGTATTACACCAAACATGCTAAAGACCTCCTAATTGTATTAATATTATTCAATTGCAATCTTTCTAGAATTTTCAATATTTTTATTTTTCTTAGGAAGAGTTATCTCAAGCTCACCATCATTGAATTTTGCTTTTATATTTTCTTCCTCAATATTTTCTACATAAAAGCTTCTTGTAAATTCACCATAGCTTCTTTCTTTTCTAATGTAATTTTCCTCATTCTCATTTTTCTCTTCATTTCTCTTTGCTGAAATAACAAGATTATTATTGTTATAATCTATAGCAATATCCTCCTTCTTTACTCCTGGAAGATCAACCTTTACTGTGAAGTTGTCCTTGCTTTCCTTGATATCAGCTCTTAAATCACTTCTTCCGTGAAATACTGGTGCAAAATCATCATTAAAGAAGTTATTTACAAATCTTTCAAATGAATCACCAGCCTCCTGTAAATCGTTATTTGTTCTAAAAGGTATTAATCCGAACATACTAAAGACCTCCTAATATATTTAAATTTTATATACTTGCTGATTGTTCGAGAAGAGAAACTTTAAAAAGATCTATCATTTCATCTTCTTTATTTTTCTCTCTTTCTCTTTACAACTTTATTGTAGTTTTAAGGTCAAGGAAAGTCAAAGTTAACAAAATAGTACTCTGACCTTCCTTATTTTTTAGAAGCTGTTTTGATTAAATTATCTTCGTTTTACTAATTGTATCTTAATATTACTAATTATTTCTTGTGTTTTTGACCTTTATATAAAATTCCTTCTAAATTATTCATTAAAATTTGCATAAAAAAGTAGTGGACAATCTTTATTGCAATGATTTTAAATAATCATCTTATAAAAGCCTGTCCACTTATCTATATTAGGATATTTAATTATCTCTACAAACTTCGCTTAACACTGTATTTACAGACTGTCATATGCAATATTTTAATACCTTTATATTTTAATATTATATTATTATAGTATTAAAGTATATTGATATTTGGATAGTTTTATACTCTAGTATTTTAAATTTTTAATAACATGATAGCCTATTACTAAAATAATAGGTTATAATATTTTGATTATTTCCTTTAATTCAGCTATTTCTCTATCTGGTATATATCTATCATCTATGGGAACCTGCATTCCTCCAAAACCCTGTTTGATCCAGATTCTTTGAGTGCTATTTCAAAAAGCTTAACATCAGGCTTCATAACCTTATAGTCCCATGATGATATTATATAATCAAAATATTTAAGTATTCCCCCTAATCGCTGTATTTAAGCAGTTTAAGCCTTATTATTTAATATTAATATTAATATATTTGTATTAACATATCTTAGTATTAACATATTGTGAAATCAAAACATCTTAATATTAAGATACTAAATAGTTATGTATTCTGACACACAAATCTTACGTTATCTTACTATCTTAATATTAGGATATCATTTTACTATAGTACTATATTACCAACATACTGTGGTATTACTATACTACAATATCTTATAATTTTATATTTTAATAATTAAAATATATTAATACCCTGATTACTTAAATACTTTATTATAAAAATATTATAATACCAAACTATTAAGGTATTAACTCTGTATTGCTTAAACTTCAGATTTTCTTTACTTTATATTAAGAAATTACTGCTATACTTTAGATTATTAAGTTGAGCGATAAATCATATTTTTTAAGTTAGGAGTGTTAATAATGAAAAAGTATAATTGGCTCTTTTGTACCAAGCATAACAGCACTTTTTTTTATTTACCATTATGAAGGGAAGGAGAAATTAAAAAAATGTCTTAAGAAAGTTGCTGCCTTTAAAACTAATCCTCTAATTTATTTATTCATATTTTCCTACTCAGTAATCATCATATTCTTACCACTTTTTATATGTAATTCTCTAGGATTCAATTATTCAATAAATATTTCCAGCAATGTGTTTGGTTATAGTACGCATTCAGTAATTCAGGTTTTTCTCTGCCTGCTGCTAATATCTATAGCGGGTAGTCCCTTAGGTGAAGAAATAGGATGGAGGGAAACTTGTTTATAGTAATCTTGTTTCATGCAATAGATGATTTTGTAAACTATAGCTGTCTTCATGATCTCATGAACCTTTTAAACACTTCAAATATATATCGCACAACATACTATGCTGTACTCTTTATCATTCTCTTGTTAATCAGTATTGATATGATTAGAAAGCCAGTAAAATATGAAATATAAATCATGTTTTGGTGGGTTACTTTGATATTCGTATACTTGAATACTTTATTATTAAAGTATTATGTTATATTAGTATTTGAATTATTGAGTATTTTAGTATTTTAGTATTAAAAGTAAAACTAATAATATAAGTTACGAGCATAGTATTTAATTATTATAGTACTATGTTATCTTAATATTAGTCCTTTTAGCCCGCATACTTTCTATACTTTACAAGATACTGATAATATTAAAGTATACTGAAATACCTTAACATTATAATTACTTAATATTTTATAATTATAATATTAAAAAATCTTATACGTGTTTCATATTTCTTATACTGCCAAATCTTTTGTATGTGAATCAGCAATTACTTCAATTTTTATTTCTGTGTTCGAGTTAGAATTTACTTCTGGAAAGAATTCGTAATTGATATCATTCATCTATTTATTCCTCAACTTTAATTATATTCTTTATTTAGAATACAGGAGACAATCTAAAAATTCGATTGTGATATTATAGTATAGTAATACTATAATACTTTTATATTTAAATATTTTATTATTTTATCACCTTAATATCTTGTCTAGTCAGCTTAGTTTTCTTTATTATCATATTTACAAAAATAAACATGTTTCACGTGAAACATGTTTATTTTAAGCTCATTTTTTAGATGATTTTTAACAATAATTAAGTGATGAAATATAACTCAAATTCTAAATAGATTTTGTTAATAAAATACATAAATATATTCTTGAAATATGAAATTATATTCACCAGTTAATTAAGAGTATTAAAGATAAAACTTAATATAAAATGGATTGCAAGACATATTACGAAGCCTCCGCTCTAACACGCTACAAGTCCGCTTCTTCATATGTCTTGCAGCCCAACGATTAACTACAGTATATGCAGTTGGAAGTATACGTGCACTTTCATGCATGGACATACCTTCATCAATAATCCTACTAACAGCTTCTAATCTTTCTTCATATGAATATTTAGTCAAAAAAATACACCTACAAATGATAGATAATTAGTCTAACATTTGTGGTGAACTTTAAATTAACTGATTCCTAATCATAAAAAATCGAAGATTTGGAATGCCTGCTTAAATTCGAGTACCCAAATCAAAGATTTGGACTCTCACTTAGCACCCTGTAGATTTATAGTGTCTTATGCCAAATCTCCATAGGATTTCGCATGGGATTGCAAAGAGTAGTGTAACTAATGGAGAAAACATATATAATATGCTGTTGCCTGGACATTTATCTATAAGATATAAAAACGGATAATAATTTATAAATGCAAGTGGTACAACATAAGTAAAGAATAGAAGTACTCCTTTCTTATAAATATCTAGTGGATATGAAGCGATTTCTCTTCCTCCATCAGTAAAGATGTTCATGAATTCTAATCCTTCTATAGTAAAAAAGCATAAAGAAGCATAAATTTTAAAAAGACAAAAGAAGAAAAATGCTCCTGAAAATATCATTAGTAAGAGAGTAATTGTTTTAGAAGCTGTCCAATTAACTTTGCAGGTATTAACTGCATAAATCATGATGATTATAGCTTCAATAAATCTTCCTATCCTGCTTAGTTCTATCTTTGTGCCAAGAACCTGTAGCGTAATGCTTCTTGGTCTGACCATTATTCTATCAAACTGTCCATTTGAAATTATGCTTGAAAACTGATCGAATCCTCTGGCAAAACATTCTCCCAGTGAAAAAGACAATGTTATAGCACTAAAACATAATAGAATTTCATTAAATTTGTAGCCTTCAATTGATCCAAACCTGTCAAAGAGCGCATATATTCCTATAAATGAAAACAAAGTAGTAATAGCCTGTCCTAATGCTGTTAAAATAAATGATGTTTTATATTCCAGCATTGATTTTAGATGAATAGATAAATATTTTAAGTAAAGCCTCATATCTTAACCTCCTTGTACTACAACTTTCTTTAACGTTCTTCTCATTAGCAGTTTTCCAAAGGAAACAAGCACTACAGCCCAGAAAAACTGAATTAGTATTACTGTTAATGCTTTTTCAGCACTTATATCGCCACTATAAATCCTAAAAGGAGTGTTCTGCATATAAGCAAAAGGAGTCAGATTGATTATCTTTACTAAATTATCAGGAAGAAGCGGTATAGGGACAACCCCACCTGCTAAGAAATCAGCAGTAGTCGTAAAGACTATTTTAAGTCCTATAGGAGAAACTGTATAAAAACTAAGAATATAAATAAACATGTTATAGGATACAATCACAATAAGAGCTAAAATAATTGAAATAAGAAATAATATAAAGCTCTTAAAACTATATGGTAGTGAAAGATTATAAGGTTTAGGAATTAAAAGAGATACAATTATTATTGGAAAGCATCTAAGCACTGCTTTGGCAACTCTATTAGCACAGCTTTTGGAAAACCAGGTGTCATAAAGACTTATAGGTCTTACAAGTTCATATGCCACATTTCCTGATGTAATAAGCTCTAATATGTCATTATCAACAAACCAAGTCATAAAAAGAGCTAAAAAAGCCTGCTGAAGCCATATATAACTAACTAGTGAAGGTAATTTCATACTAGCAGCTGCTGGATTTGATTTATAAAATGCTTCATACATCATGATGTACATAAATCCCCAGGCAAGCTGAGTAATAACTCCTGCACAAGCTGCAGTTCTATATTGAAGCCCATTGATAAACTTTATTTTAAAAAATGATAAATATGATTTCACATTCATATTTTGTACTCCTTATAAAGACCTACTACCAACTGCTCAGTAGTTATATCCTTAAGGCCATTTTTAACTTCAAATTCTTCTTTGAG
Source organism: Inconstantimicrobium porci (assembly GCF_009696465.1). GTDB lineage: Bacteria > Bacillota > Clostridia > Clostridiales > Clostridiaceae > Inconstantimicrobium > Inconstantimicrobium porci. The sequence goes on from NZ_VULX01000010.1 coordinate 25,969, forward strand.
CTTATTTAGGTTTCCGTCTAAAAGAAGTTTTCCTTTACCAATAAGTATTATTCTGTTTGTCAGTGCTTCAATATCCTGAGTATCATGTGTTGTTAGAATTACTGTAGTTTTTCTTTCCTTATTTATTTTATTAATAAAGTCTCTTACAGCTATTTTAGAAACGGCATCAAGGCCAATTGTAGGTTCATCAAGGAATAAAATCTTGGGACTATGTAATAAAGACGCCACTATCTCACATCTCATTCTTTGTCCAAGACTTAACTGCCTAGTCGGCATTTTAAGAAGTTCTTCAATATCAATCATATCAGTCATCATTTTTAATGTTTCTTTGAATTCTTTATCGGGAATTTTGTAGATCTGCTTTAATAAATCATAGGAATCTGAAACAGCTATATCCCACCACAGCTGACTTCTTTGTCCAAATACTACACCGATGTCTTTAACATAGATTTTTCTGTCCTTCCAGGGAACTTTACCATTAATAATGCAGTTTCCGCTGTCTGGATAAAGAATTCCACTCATAATCTTAATGCTTGTACTCTTTCCAGCACCATTAGGACCAATATATCCTACCATTTCCCCTTCATCAATATGAAAAGAAATATCATTCAGCGCATTTACCGTTTCATATTCTCTCTTCACAAACGATTTAATGGAGCTTACCAATCCAGAATTCTTCTTGTGGATCTTAAATGTTTTTGTAACATTCTTCATTTCAATCATAGACTCACCTCATATTCTATTTTTATTTGTTATCATACTACTTTAATTTAAATAAGATAAACATCAAATAAAAATATGAATTAATAAAGCAGCTTTAGCAATTAAGGATGGAATTGCATTCATCAATCCCACAGAATGCTTGGCGGAAAATCCTCCAATAAAATTAAAAATACTTAAGCTTTGCAAGAGTATCTCTTTCCTTTATTCATTAATCTTCATTCTGCTTTCATCATTATCTCATCCATCTAAATCAAAGTAATTTGTATATTATACTATTATATTAAATATTTCTCAATACAGTAATAAAATATATTTTTTGTGTATATTTATTATATTTAATGTCAATAATCACAATAAAGAAGATGAAAGGAAGGTTTTTAAATATGAATAAAAAAGCAATTTCAATGGTTGCTGCAATATTAGGAACAGCTGCGGTATGCACTTACATACTCTTACCTAGAAAAGATGCAACTGTTAAATCTGCAGACAATACTAAACAGATAGCTGATAACAACAAAGTACAATCTACTAATCAGGAGGGAGAAAATACTGCACCAAATTCTCAAAATAAAGATACAACAAATGTAGCTCCAAATGCATATAAAGAAAAGGTATCTGCAAAAAATACAGATTCAAAGCTAGCATCACTGACACTAGCTGATTATGCTAAGTCATTAAAGTGTACTGATTACACTGTTAAGATGGGAGATACAATTGACTCTTTGAGCAAGAAGTACACAGGACACTGCAATTTAAACACAGTTAAGAATTTATTATGCCTTGTTAATAATAAGAAAAGTTCAGATGACTTAATTGTTGGTTCAACTTTTAAGATTCCTGAAACAGCTTTAACTTCAGGTACACTACACAAAGTAGCAAAAAATGATACATGGTATAAGCTTGCAAAGCAGTATTATAAGAATTACAAGGTTGAAGATGTAGAAAAGTTTATATGCAGCTTAAATGATATGAAGAATAATACTCTTGTACTTGATACAACTGTATATCTTCCAAATATACAGTAGAAATTATATCTTGCTATTTGCATAAACACATAATTTTGTCCACCAAAAAAGCTATGCTGGGAATTATCCTGGCATAGCTTTTACATATTAAAATATTAAATTACTAAGTAATTTTAGTATTACAGTATTTTTATATCCTATTCTCTACTCTCTTAGTTCTTATCTCTTATCTAAATTAGTGACCAACGCTTATAAAACTAAAAATAAAACATAGCAAAGTAATATTCCTGCAAATGATGAAATGACAAGTGCCTTATTTTTCATCTTATCTTTGAATGTAAGAAGCAGAAGCATAAATATGTTGGCTAAAAGACCAAAGAACACTAAGTTCTGTGTCTGATGATCTGCGAAACTATATATGCTTCCCTTAACATATAAAACGTCTACGACAAATAAGATAAAGAAATTAAAGATACTGCTTCCCACAATATTTCCTATTGCCACATTGAAGTTTTTCATCTTGAACAATGACACTGAAGAACTTAGCTCAGGAAGAGAAGTAGCAATTCCAAGGAATAGAGCTCCTGCAAGACCTGCTCCAAGATTTAATTCTGCTGCTATCTTATCTGTAACATTCGTAATCATGATACTCGATACTATAAGACAGATACTTGCTAAAACAAACCTAAACGCAATTTGTTTTGTCGTAAGACTGCTGTCTATAGCTACTTCTTCATCAGCCTCTGCAGAATTGTCATCTGAAGACATATACTTAATGCTAAAAATATAACATACAAGAATGATAATTGATGTTATAGCAACCGTAGCAATCTCTATATTAAGAATACCGAATACGTTAAGTAAAAGCACTATATATACTATTAAAACAAAAATTGTTGTCTTTGCATGACTGCTGCCTATTCTACTATTTAATAATGATTTTGCAGTAAATAAGCCTAGTACTCCTATAATCGCAAGGTTGAATAAATTACTGCCTAGAATGTTTCCAAGGCAGAGACTTGGATTCTTAAGCCATACAGTAGCAGATATGCTTGTAAGCAGTTCTGGTAGCGATGTTACTGCTGAAAGTATAATACCTCCTATTAATGCTCCTGAGATATTTGTAGTTTTATCAATTAAATCCACGTATTTAGCAAGCTTAATTGATAGGAAGACTACAAGTACTGCCAAGATTATATACTCTATATAAATCATAATATCCCTCCATACTTTATATTTTGACTATATTTCACTGTAATATTGTATCAATATTACCACAAATTCTTTTATTGATACAACTTATTTTAAGATTTATTTCATATGTATCTTATTATATAGGTTTAATAGCAAAAGAAAATTTCCACTTAGTAACGTAAGATTACGGACAGGTACAAAATTATCTTAGTTTATTTCTTATCTTACAATTTATATTCTTATCTTTCTATTTATTTATTATCATACAGTTTATTATATTTACTTACAGTTTATCGTCAGCGTAAAATCTACTCTAAGCAAGCATCCATCAAGGATTACACGGTTTTTATTTTTAAACAGCTTTTTCGCATTTTTGACGAAGGTACAAATTATTTTGATGAAGTTATCCACAATTTTGACAACTAGAATATTTCTTTAAATAACTTTACATGAAAATGGACAGTAAATGTAACTGTATTTTTAGTATTTGTAATTTCATTAAATTTATTTGTAAAGTTGTTTATCTATTTTGTAAAAGTATTTAATATATATCCAAAGTTGTTAAATCATTTTGAAAAGTTATTTAGATATAATGTAAAGTTATAAAATTATTTTGTAAAGGTGTTAAAATGCAATGTAAAGTTGTTTAAAAATTTATTTGGTAGGGTGCTTTTGATGAAATCATATGTGGAATTAGTATAAATAAAAAAAAGAATATGAATTTGCATTCATATTCTTAAAAAAAGCTATATTTATTGTTTTTTTGCTAACCACAAAAAGCCCTAGTGATTTTTACGAAAAAATCAAGGGCTGCATTAGAATAAAGATAATGATTTTTCAATATCATATGAGATATCTTCGTTAACGTTATTATCAATATATTCCATGAAGTATTCGCCAACCTCGTACTTTTTAACATTTTCTAATGAGATTGATGATTTAAACTGTCTATATTCTTTTACTACGGCTTTTACAACAGCTGCAGCGTATGCTGGAAGAGATTTAATGTTTTCTCTGCTGTGGTAAACCTGAATTGCTCTGTATTTATTAACGATAAGCTGGACAACTCTCTCTTTGATGAACCATTCCTTAATATTCGAAATAGCTCTTACAAAATGCATAACTAGTTTCTTTGATAAAGTAACTTCTGCAAATTTAAGCTTATCCATTATCATATTGTATTCTTTAATGTTTGCAAGCTTAACAAGCTCAATAGTATCTTCTTCTAGTTTTCTTGTATCCAGTGATGGACAGTAGAAGGAGAATTTGAACTTCTTGTTTCTGTCTGGAGAATAATCTCTCTGTCTAAAGTCTTCAGATGTATCTTTAAACAGATCTGAGTATTTATTCAGCAGTTTTTCAATTGTATATTTTGCATAATATCTGCATTTAGTCTTTAAGACCTTTAGCCAGCCACTGTTATGCTTTAAAAGATTCATTGAGAATCCATTATGGAATTCTGATGCTTTTGAGTCAGATAGCTGTGCCATGTACACAATAAGCCTTTTTTCTCTGGCTTTCATATTACTAAATTCGTCTGTGAAGAAGAAACTTCTGATCTTTGTATAACCAGTAAAAGCATTATCTTGTAGCGTTATTGCATTGTCAGCTGACTTTGTCATGTTCTCCATGTCATTAAGAGTCCATGCACCTATAGTGTTGTCGTATGATATGATCTTCTTTTCTATAAGTGTATTTAGACAGTTAAATACTGTCTTGTATGACGCTTTTACATATCTGTTTCTAATTAAAGATATAAGATCAGCTTTTGAATCACTATAATTCTGTATAATGTACTTTGAATTTACTTCGCTAGATATATGCACTAATGCCATATATGTGTCTAGTATGTAATATTCATTGCAGCTATACAATATAGTAGATAAATGTGAGTTATACATCTTAGTTGCCATAGTCCTTCTTCACCTCCTTATAGTTCATTTCATATGATAAAGTAAAAATCATCTTTGTGCAAAGAGCTCAAAATTTCCACACAGTAACGTACTATTTTGGACAGCTGTCACGAAGTAATGCCACTTTGCAGAGTTTTTTCCACACAGTAACGTATATCATAGGACAGCTCTGCAAACTGTGTTATCCACAGGGGTACGAGCTAGTCAAAAGTTATCCACTGTGGATAAATTCTTAAATTCATAAAATTTAAATTTTTTTTTCCACTCAGTAACGTACAGATTTGGACAGCTTCAAGGCAAAATGATTAAAATCATTAAAAATTCCACTGCGTAACGTACAGATTTGGACAGATAGCCTTATTTTTTACACATATTGACATAAAAAAAAGTTAAAAAAAATATAAAAAAACGCTCAAAAAAGCATAAAACCCAATGAATTTATAAAATTTTACGGTTTTTTCAATGATGTCATGCAAAATTTCCACACGGTAACGTAAATTCCTGGACAGTTTCCACACAGTAACGTAAGTTTTTGGACAGTTTCCACTTAGTAACGTACATATCTGGACAGCTCCAGGAAAAGTGCATATATCCTTTAAAATTTCCACACAGTAACGTAAATTCTTGGACAGTTTCCACACAGTAACGTAGATTCTTGGACAGCTTCCACACAGTAACGTAAGTTTCCGGACAGCTCTCATAGTGTATATATGCAATAATTTAAAAATTGATAAAAAAAATAAAAAAAATACTGCAAAGCTGTTATTTTCAGTTTGACAGTATTTTTTTCAGTGCTATTTCTGTCTTTTTAATGAATTATTCAATTCTTTTTAGATGATTTCCTTCGATAACATTCTGTTTTTCGGAAACTGGAGTATTGATTCTTGCCAGTTCTATTGGTGAAAGTGGAATGTATTCTACTTCGAATGAGAATATCTTCTTGGCATAAGTAAAATCTTTAATTATAAGATTACTTTTCTTAAGTTCATCAAGAGCCTTTATAATTCTGTCTCTCTTTCTGTCCAGTCTTTTTGTATTCCAGTATATCGCTGTTGAAAACTTTGAAAGATGGATTGTTTCATCATATCCTTCGTTTGTAATGCTTGCTTTATACCTTCTCTTCTGTAGCCATATTGCAAGCTGCTGGGCATCTCCACCCAATGAATTGAATATATCGCCATCATATTCTAGTGTACTCTTCTTGATTATCAGTTCTTTAAGTATGCTACCTAAATAAACTCTTGCCATCTTTACACCATTGCTTACATAGATAGAACTTTCAAGAAGGATACCATTAACAGAGTTTCCTTCCAGGTTGTAGCTTAGCTTAGTACTACCTAGCTTTGCTATTGAGTTTTCTACAGCTTCATAATTCTTAACCTGGTTTGACAAGCCAAGGTCAAGAACTATCTGATAGATACTTTTTTCAATTGGATCACCTAACACTATCTTGTGGAAGTGAGTATAATAATAACTTATTATTTTTACATCAAGAGGGTTTAGGTATTTTACTGATTTAATCAGCGCTATCTGAGTAAGTAAGTCAGACACTTCACCTGAGTTACCACCTTCCTTTATCTGAATGTATGTCTTTTGCTCAAGCTGTAGAAGAAGTTTGTTCTGTTCATTTTCATCGATCATTATATATCTGTCGATTGTCGAAGGAGTATCTATATTAGTTCGCTTATCAAGGTCTTTCTTTTGCTCTTCTGTTAAAAAAGACATCTTAGATGTTGTATCAACAGGAATCTGCGATAATATTGTCGGGACTTTTGTAGTATTATCCTTTCTGCTTTCTTCTTCATAGCAAAGTTTTGAATAAACAACGATAATATCATTTCTAAATGCACTCTTAAGTGCAACTTTATTCATAACTTTCAGCATTGGAAAATCAGTAAGCAGTGATTCTGTACTGTTTTTCCACTCTTCAAGAGGCTCAAGTTTATTTTTGATATATGTTTCAAGGTCTGTTGTTCCAAAGTAACTTTCAAATTTCTTTAGGGACAGCTTTTTGTTCAGTACTTTATTAAATTCACTTTTGGCAAATTCTATATCCTGCATATACTGAGATGATTTATCCCTTAGGATTTTATCAAGCCATCTTTTTTTAGTTTTTTTTACGTTTGAGAAAATATTTTTTAAAATAAGTTCTCGACCTTGGATATCATCTATGCTTGTTAAATCTGCTCTTAAACTGTCATAGAAAGAGTCAAAGTCTCTACCTAGGAGATTTTCATAATTCACTTTAAATTTATCAAATAGTACTGTTCTAAAAATTTCACCCATAAACTTACCTCTTAGATTAATAGATTTATTAATATTATATCATTTATTGTCTTGCTATAATAAATTATTTTTGTTTTTAGCGCAAAAAAAGGCTTCTGGAAATTAATCCAGAAGCTTGATTAATAATTACTTAAAGTCATATTTTTCTGTATTTTTACCTACAAGTTGTGCACTAGCTTTTGAAACAAGTGATCCCTTTGATGTAATGAAGATATCTTTTTCTATTATGGTGTCCATAAGAGCAGATATCTGTTCCTGTGAAATTTCAGATTTAACATCAGATATTCTGATAGCAGCTTTCTGCCCTTCTGATGTGACAAAATTCAATGTTAGTGAATATTCCATCGTTATTCCTCCTCCCTATATTATTTTTTTAATTATTCATTGATTACTGCTGATGAGTCGTTAAGATAATAACCTTCTGCAGGCTGTAATAATACATTCTTTATAGCTTCTGCTACTGCATAGACATTATCAGATGGAGCATCAGTTTTTACATTTTTGAAGTTTTTCTTTGCATAAAGCTTCTTACCGTTTTTGTCAGTTCCCTTTTCAACTTCAATGCATAGAACTGTTGTTCTTAATACCTTCTTTACTGCCATGTTAAATTACCTCCTTTTTTGTTCTTTCATCTTGTATATATGCGGGAGGAAAAAAAGTTGGTAAAAAAATATAAAAATTTTTGAAGTAGGTTGAAGTGCAAAGATAGGGCACAGGTCACAGATAAGAGATAAGAACTAATAGAGAAGAGAAAAGGAGGAAACTCCATAACGGGAGTTTTGAGATAATAGCGTGGCTGGACAAGCTATTCTTCAACGTGGAATTGCGTTAGCAATCCCACAGGAGTTTTGGAGGATTTGCCTCCATAAAAATTAAGGAATCAGTAAGCATCGCGAACTGATTCCATCATGTTCTATTCGTTGTTCTCTAGTCACTATTCGTTGTAACTAGATATTAAAATATTAATTCTAAATGAGTTATGATCTTTAATAATTCTTTTTTATTTGATTTATGAATTTAAATATTGTTGATGAGAGCATGATGCCAAATGCTATAGCACCGCCAATTGCTAAGGTGAAGGCTGCTTTTCTAAGTGCTTCATTAAAATTGCCCTGAACTATGTAATTTATTGTGCTGTAGGCTGTTATTCCTGGGACAAGTGGGAAAATGCCGGGTACATAAAACATTGAAGCAGGCGTTTTTTTAATTCTGGCCATTACTTCACTGTAGATATTAACAGCAAAGGCACCAAAGAATGAGCCTATTACTGTGCTGCCACTGTAATCAAGAGTAATGCTGTAGGCTATCCAGCCTAAAGCTCCCCCGATTCCTGTCCAAATAATTTTTTTTCTGTCGATGTTAAAAAGAATTACAGGAAATACACTGCCGAGAAAAGATAATATAGTCATTTTTAGTAACATGTCTTACATTCCTTTCAAAGATAATAATGCTGTTGCTATTCCTGCACTGACTGCAGCTATGACAATAAGTGCTTCTGAAAAACGAGATATGCCTGATGAAAAATCACCATAAAGCATGTCCTTAATTCCGTTGGTAAGGATAACTCCTGGAAGCAGGATCATTATTGATCCAGTAATAACATTATGAGAATTAATGCTGCCAATCATCATATGGGACAAGATGCTGCAAAGTCCGATAATAAGTCCAGATACGTAGTACTGCAGAAATTCAAAAAATCCCAGCTTTGATATCTTCTCGAGAATCCAATATGTAAAAGAACAAATTATGATTGATACAATACCGTCAACCATTGTACCATTGAAAAATAATGTATATATAAAGCCAGTCATACATGAAGCAAAGAGTCTCACTTTATATGTAAATGTTGGCGAGTTACTAATATAATTAAGTCTTTTCATTGCTTCGTCAGCTGGAAGCTGCTTTTTGCATAACTTTCTTGAAAAATCATTAACGAGTTCGATTCTGTATAAATCAACGCTCTGCTTTTTGACCTTCTTCACAGAGGTGATTTTTTCTTTACCTTGACCTATAGTAAGCCATAAGCCTTTTGATACTGTAAGGCATTCCGCATCATAACCATATGAGTTACATATTCTTATTACAGTATCTTCAATTCTGTAAGTTTCTGCACCATATCCAAGCAGTATTTCGCCTGCAGTCAGTGCAATGTCCATCACATCATGAGCATTCATATGTTGTCCTCCAATAAGTAATTTACTCTGCTTCTCAATAAAACATTGCCTAAAACATCAAAAGCTTTATGAGAATAAATTTTTATTAATTGACATTAAAAAAGGCACCTAAGTACGGCATAATTAATATATTAAATAAACGTATTATCAATAAAGTTAGGCACACTTTTATGATATATCAAAATAACTTAAATTAAAAGCAATAAAAAGAAATTGTAATAAAATTATCCATTAATTTTAAAAATAGTATTGACAATAAATTACCAAAAGAATATTATAATAACAAATATAAATCCTTTGATAAGGAATAGTAGCCATGATGTAATGTTAAAGAGAGCTGATGGTGGTGTGATATCAGTACAATAGCTATTGGTGAATGGGCCTTTGAGGAGCAAGGTGAAATATTTCTAGAAAGTAGCTAAGACGTAAGCCACACGTTACAGTGGACAGGATATGATAGTATCTGAGAAGAGAGGTATGTTTTTTACATACAATTTAGGTGGCAACGCGGATAATCTCCGTCCTATTAATTAGTAATAGGACGGAGTTTTTTATATTTAGGAAATTGCATTTGAAAAGGAAAATTCTATTGCTGTAAAGCCTTGCAAACAAAGAATTTAAAGATTAGTAGCTTAAAGGGGGAATAGATCATGTTGTGAAAGGAATTATTTTTAGAAGAAGTAAAAACGTAAAAAAGATTTTTAATTATTAAGGAGGATATATCTTATGGAAACAAAAGCAATCAGTATCAAGAAAATGAATACAAAGAGGATGGTTACAAACGCAATTTTAATAGCAATAGGAGCAATATTACATGAAATAACACCTGGAGTAGCTATGCAGCCTGATTTATCACTTGCAATGTTATTTATAATAATGGTATACAATAGAGAGTACAAGACATCATTAATATGTGGAATAGCTATTGGTATTTTTGCAGCAGCTACAAGTAAAACACCAAATAGCCAGATTCCTAATATAGTAGATAAGATTATTACATGTAATATTATGTATTTTGTTTTATTACCATTAAGAAATAGAATAAACAGAATGGTTCAGATGGTATTTGCATTATCTTTAGGAACATTGATTAGCGGTACAATATTTTTAACAGTATTAATGATGTTCAATGGATTCCCAATGAAAACATTCAACACATTATTTATTACAGTTGTTTTACCTACTACAGCTCTTAATATAATACTAGGCAGTATTTTATATAAGGTCGTTGGACGAGCAATAAAGATCACTGGAGCATATGAAGTAGAAGACAAAGTAGGACAAAGGGCACTTAAATAGGTAACAGGATACTGAATAGGTTACAGGTAGAAGGTCACAGGTTGTGGTAGATTATAGGTGACAGATAAGAGATAAGAAATAAGAGACAAGAGAAATGGAGAAAATTCATCAGACTTCGCTCACGTATTTTTTGAATTATGTGAATATATAAAAAGATTCTACAAACTCTAATAAAGAAGTTAATTTTAAGGAGTGATGAAGATGAACAATTCAAATAATAAAAATTTAAGCGAGGATATTGCTTCACCAAATTATAAAAGAAAGCTTAAAGAAAAAGCTAATGAAAAGACACCATACTGTAAGGATGAGCCATCAAACCATCCTGAACACAGATAGAAGCAGAGCTAAAAGGCCCTGCTTCTATTTTTAATGCGTTTTAATATCAAGGTATTATAAAATTATAATACTAGAGTATTTTAGTATGCAAATAATAAAGTACGTTAGTTGTACATTTTCTACTTTGTTGTTCTCTATGTGATACTCATTACTAGCTAATAATATCATAATTATATAATATTATAATACGATAATATTTAGGTAATAATTTTTTGTATCTCTTCAATATAAGTAATTATCTTCTGATCAAGATTATGCTTATCAACAAATTCTTTAACTTCTTTATTTGTTTTATCATTAAGATCAAAATCTATTTCATCAAGCCCATGATTCATTCCAACACTAGCTTCTAAAGTGCCATCATTTACTTCAAGAAAAGATACATATACTCCTTCAGAAAAATATGCTTTAAAATCTAATCCATATATATAAGGTCTTCTCATGCTGAAGTCATCGACTTTTAGATTAATTTTTTCTGCTGCTCTGCTTACTATGGCATGTATTTTTTCAGCTTTAACCATAATAACATCTCCTTACATTTTTCCTATATATTTATTATATAACTTTTTGAATTAATTAATGAAGATTTAAGCATAAAAAAATTGTCTGAAATTTTACTATATATAATAGGAAGGAAAAAATATAATTTATAGCATAAAATATAATACTTTAGTATTAAAATATCTAAATAGCAAAATATATTGATAGAAAAGTAATAATTTATCTTTATATTTTAATTTTTTGATAGTATAATACATAAGTATAAAGGTATTATATTTGGTTTTTATAATATTTGTATAAAAGCATAAATTATGGATAAAATAACAAGAGGAGTGATTATTTTGGTTAAAACAATTGCGATAGCTAATCAAAAAGGTGGAGTTACTAAGACTACAGCAACTTTTAATATAGCTGCCGCTATGGCTGAACAAGGAAAAAAAGTCCTAATGGTCGATTTAGATAGCCAGGCAAGTTTAACTATATCAGCAGGACTTGAACCACTTGATATGGAATATACAGTGTGCGACTTACTTAAAAAGAGACGCGTTGAAACTGCAAAATGTGTTTATAAATTAGAAAACATTAAGAATTTATCTATTATTCCTTCTATAATAGATCTTGCTGCTCTAGAAATGGAACTTCAGGGAAGAACATCAAGAGAGAAAATTTTATCAAGATCATTAAAGGAAATAAAAGATGATTATGATTATATAATAATTGATTGTCCACCACAATTAAGTATACTAACTCTTAATGCATTAGCGGCCTGTGATTATGTAATTATTCCTTGCAAAACTGATTATTTATCATATAGAGGTCTGGAACAGCTTAATGAAACTATAAAAGATGTACAGGATCTTGTAAATCCTGCTATTTCTGTTAAGGGTGTAATTGCTACATTATATGAAAAGAACGTTAAGGATCACAATGAAATTCTTGATATGTTAGCAAAGCAGTATAGAATTATCGGAACAACTAAGAAAACTGCTGAAGCAACTAAAGGTGTGTATGATGGTATGCCTGTAGTTCTTAAGAATAAGAGGACTGATATTGCAAAAGAATATATGAACATTGCAAAAATAATAATGAAGGAAGGTAACTAAGATGGGGTTAAGCGATAGAGAAAATAGAAGGAAGAAGAGCGTAGTCAACAGTTTAATTGATGGAAGAGATTCAGTTAAAGATACTAAAGAAACTGTAAAATACAAACAAAAAGCATATTATATAACTGATGATATATATAAAGCTGTTAACTTAAAGGCTGCAAAAACTGGTAAAGATAAAAGCGCTATCGTAAGAGATGCCCTTAGCATTTACCTTAAAGATATACTTAAAGAACTTGAAGATGAAAGATTAAACAAGTAATTTGCTATGAAACTGGCTTTTAGCCAGTTTTTTTTGTATTGCAACATAAATTGATTAAAACCAATACTGGTATTATACACCACAAAAAAACATCCATTTTACTGGGAAAAATAATGTAGCTTAGCCACTGGAGTCACTTGTCTAAGGATTAATTATGAAAAATATGGATTGATAAATTACCCATGTATAATATAACCATGTAAGAAAGGATGTGCTTTTATTAGTAAGAACCTTTTTTGAATACGGCTGTTTTAATATGTTATTCTTCTTGTGCGACGATTACCAAAATAAATCTTAAGGAGGAAATTAGGTATGAGAAACAAAACAATATCTAAAATTTTAATAGCAGCTGGATTAGTTACAGTTGTAGGAGCAGGTGTATATGGTACAAGCCATAATACTAATAATAAAGTTGCAGCTAATAATGCTATAGCGCAGGAGAAAAATCCATTTAAAGGTTTAATGATGTCATTAAATCAAAATGAAGATGAAAAAGTGGCAGCAGACAAAAATGCAGATAATAATAACTCAGTAGTAAGAAATGGTGTAGGGTTAGGACAAGCAGTAAATGCTGAAGATAATAATATATTAGAAGAAAATATATTTAGTAGTGATAATAATGCAGTAGCAGAAAATACTGCAGCTCGAAATTTAGTAAAGGATGATAAGACATCATTAATGAATAAACTTAATTTAACAAGTACTGTTAAGAGACCATCATCATTCAAGTGGCTTAGCTTTAATCAGAATACTGTTAAACCTAATAAGAATAATCAGTGTAATAATGGTACAAGCTCAGGCAGTAACAGTAATAATACTGGCTCTAATTCTGGAAGTAATGCAGGACAGATTACACCTGATAAGAATGAAAACAATAATAACGCAGGAAATGAGAACAATAATAGTTCATCAAATAATGGTATTGTAAATAACGGAAACAAGCCAAATAACAATATTGGTACACAGAATAAACCAGTAGAAAGTACAGATAGTTTTATAGCTGAAATTGAGCAGCAGATTTTCCAATCTGTTAATGCAGAAAGAGCAAAAGCTGGATTAAGTGCACTTTCATACAATAATACTATGCAGAAATATGCTAGAATTAAGTCTAAGGATATGGGTGACAGAGGATACTTTGATCACAAGAATCCAGAAGGACAGCTTATCACAGCACAGATGCAGAAAGATGGAGTTAAATACAATGCATGGGGCGAAAATATAGCATATATCAGTGGAATGAGTGGCAACTCTGCTATTGCCAATAAGTTCATGACAAACTGGATGAATTCAGATGGACATAGAGCTAACATATTATCTACAAACTTTTCAAGCATAGGAATTGGAGTTTACAAGATAGGAAACAAGTACTACGCTACTCAGGAATTCTACAGATAAAAGATTAGAGATATGAATTAAGAAAGTAGAGTTTGGTATGAAACTTCTCAGAGTTTCTTATATAGAAGACAAGCCTCTCTATATAATTCATTAATATAAAGATACCATAATACTAGTATACTAATATACTAAAGTATTATAGTATCTTATTAATGGCTAGGAAATTGCATTAAAAAGGTAAAATTTTAATGCTGTAAAGTGTTGAAAACAAATGATTTACAGCTTAATTCAAAAACATGATATAATGCAATTCACCGTTTTTTATATGAAAGTATAAAATACTAAGGCAAAACAATGATAAATTATTTCGTATTATAGTATTCTAATATTGTTATATTAAAATAATAAAATAAATTATTATTAAATTACTTTATTATTTTAATTATATCCTTTATAGATTCAGTAATCATCAGCTTTTTGTCGATTGTAGCATTATTATATATAAACTGATGGCATACTGAGTTTACTATTTCTGAAATTATGAATAACTGTTCTTTTTTATGAATAGAATTTAAAGAAATATTATTATCTTTTAATATCTTGAGAATCTTTTCTAAAATAAGATTCTTTTTTTCGTTATAATAATTATTAATATTACTATTTATAAGACACTGAGCAGAAAGTTCGTTATGAAATTTTTTTGACATTGAATGTATCTCTATAAATGAATAAATATAAAATTCAACAATTTCATTTAAATTTTTGTGAGGAATTTCATGTGACAACTCCTCTACCCTATTTATTATATTGTCCATATATAAATCAATAACGTAATAAAAAATATCATTTTTATCTTCAAAATAACTATACACGCTGCCAGTTGCAACTCCAGCTTGTTTTGCAATCTCAGCAGTATTAGTTTCATAATAACCTTTTGAATTGAAAAGCTCATAGGCTGCTTTTATAATTTTCTTCTTTTTTTCAATGGATCTTTCCTGCTTTGGAACTCTTACAACTGACTTCATTAAAAACACCTCAATAATATTGTATATTTACAATATTATCCAGTCAATAACCTGAAATAAAATTCATGTTTAAACTTAGTTTAAGATACCAAAGTTATAGCCTTTTGACTGAAGCTTTTCGATTATGTAAGGTAGAGCTTCAACAGTTGATTCCTTTCCATATGTATCATGCATAAGAACTACAACAATATCTTGTTCTTTAAATGTTTGATTAAATCTGGCTATTAGTTGTTCTTTATTTTTTCTATAACCTTCAGCATCTCCGTTTAAAACATTCCAGTCCACATAATTTACATGACATTCCTTAAAAGGCTCCTTTAAAGCTTTAGTATTTTTCCATGAAGCGAATCCCCCAGGAAGACGTACAACACTGCAGTGAAAATCCTCTCCAAGAACTTCCTTCATTACTGATTCATTTTTCTTAAGATCTTTGATTATATGGTTTGCATTTGCATACCTGTTTGGATATAGGTATTTATAATCATGACAAAATGTATGATTTCCAATGGCATGACCCTCATTATACATTCTCTTAAGCACAGCTTTACAGCTATCATTATTAAGTTGCTCACCTAAGATGAAAAATGTGGCTTTAACATTGTAAGCTTTAAGTACATCTAATATTTTAGGCGTGTTTGTGGTAGATGGACCATCATCAAATGTTAAAAAAGCAACTTTCTGGATATTATCTTGAGAAGTATTGCTTCTGACTGAACGGATATTATCTTCAATTATCTTTGTGTCATAGGCATAGGATTTTATCATTATCTCCCGTTCTTCTTTTTTTAAATGATCATTTTTCGCACTGCTTTGAATCTGTGGTGTACTTATATTTGTAATATCATTGGCTTCTGTCATACATATACTAGTCAACATGCAGAAGGATACCAATGTTGATAAATATGCTTTATTCAACTCTAACACTCCTAACATAGTAAAATATCTTACACACTTAGCTTATCCAAATACGATAAATATAATCACTATATTGATATCTTATAACAAAATAATTAAAATACTTTACAATTATAATATTTTAATATTTAGATATTAAAACACTGTAATACTATAATAGATGATGTTTATAAAATATGTTGCAATTATAAAATCAGATAATTAAAAAGATTTAATACTATAATACTTATGTACTATAAAAATAAAATATCTAAATATTAAATAACAAGAATACTAAAATAATAAAATATTGAGATATTAGAGGGCGAAAGATCATATAATATCATACATTGATATTATATTAATTTAAAAGAAGATGTGTTTTACGGGAATAATAAGTAAAGTTTTGTATAAAACTATTATATCTGCAGGGGCTATTGTAGATAATAAGCTGGAAAGAGATACAAAGCATGCACTTAATGTCAACGAAAAAGTTTTGAAGAATATACTTAAGAGAAATGAAGAAAGTGAAATAGGGAAAAAGTATGATTTTAAAAATATAAAAACTATAGATGATTATAAAAATAAAGTGCCAATCACAAAATATGATTATTATGAAGAATATATAAAAAGGATGGCCAAGGGCGAAAAGAAAGTTTTAATGTGTGATGAAGTAGAATACTTTGGACATACATCAGGAACAACTGGCAAACAGAAGCTTATTCCATCAACAAAGAAAGCCAGAATGATTGCTTCAAAATATATGGCATTTTTATTAAACAGATATGCCTATGATAATCTTAAATACGAATGGAAGTATGGAAGAGGACTTCTTATTGCAGATATAGTTATGACTTCATACACTGAAGGAAATATTCCTGTATGTTCAGCTACATCTGGTGGCATGAAGGCGATGGGTAAAATGATTAAATATTTATATACTTCGCCATATGAGGTTATGACTATAAAGGATAAAGAGTCATCATTATATCTTCATATCCTTTTTGCACTTAAGGAAAGAGGATTGACTTTTATTTCAGGAGTATTTATTTCAAGTGTGCTTGATATGTTCAGGATTATGGAAGAAAATCATCTTGATCTTGTTAAAGATATTAGGACAGGTAAAGTTAACAGGAACCTTGTAATAGATGACGATGTAAGGGAAAAGTTAAATTCATATTTAGAGCCTGATGCTATGAGAGCAGATGAGCTTGAAAAGATTTTTAAGGATGGCTTTAGAGCATGTGCAAGAAAGATATGGCCTAGCCTAGTTTATATAGGAACTGTTACTGGAGCTAATTTCTCTATCTATGATGACAAGGTAAATTATTATACAAACTATCTGCCTATTTATTCACCTTGCTATGCAGCTACAGAAGCAACAATCGGTATGAACAAGAATGTGGGCATAATTAAATATATAGTAATTCCTGACACAGTGTTTTATGAGTTTCTGCCAGTAGATATGGAGAACAAACAAGGAGGAAAGATTATTACGAAAAATATTGATGAGCTTGAAATTGGAGAAAAATATGAAGTGCTTGTTACAAATTACTCTGGCCTTTATAGGTATAGGCTTGGTGATGTTGTAAGAGTAGTTGGTTACTACAATAATTCACCTGAGATAGTATTTGAATATAGAAAGAATCAGGTGCTTAATATGGCTTCTGAAAAGACAAATGAAATGCAGCTTGTGGCAGCACTAAGGAATACTGTTAAAATATTTGAACTTGAAATTATAGACTATATAACAGAACCAGATAATAATGTTTCACCAGGTAGATATATAATTTATGTAGAATTTAAAGATCCTCTAGATGCATTTACCCTTAAGAGGGTGGAAAAACAGTTGGAGATAGAACTTAAAAGGACAAACATTGCATATGACAGGGCAAGATATAACTTTAAACTATCACCTCTTAAGCTTGTCCAGCTAAAGAAAGGCACATTCAATAAGGTTAAGGAATCAATGTACCATAAAGGTGTGTCCAAGAATCAAATCAAAGTACCAAGAGTAATTAATAAGGAAAACATCAGGCAGATAATTAAAGAAGGAAGAATGTAGAAGGTGTTCAGGTCAAAGACAAGTCACAGGCTTTAACAGGTCAAAGGTCAAAGGTAAGGAGAAAACTCCCCAGCGGGAGTTTTTAATATAATTGTGTGGAGGGCTTGTCCTCCCTTAATTTTTTTCAAATTAAACACATTTTTTTGACAGATGAAATTACTGAACGTAATTTCATTTTTGCTAAACATAGCTTGTCCCACCATCCCACACTTAATTTGTGAAAACTCACGATAGGGAGTTTCATCCAAACTTGTGACCTTCAATCTGTGACCTATTATCTGTGATCCGTTATTATGAGATTTATAAGTGCAATTAAGTATCTTTTTCTTTTCACCGCCAGATAGTGTTGTACCATTATCCTTAATAACCTTGACTTCTTTATTGAGTCTGCAGTAAGCTTTAACTTGCTGTAATGAATCATCTGGTATATTTCTATGTGTTATAATTTTCAAATAATCATCTATCGATTCATTAAGAAGCATTTCATCTTGTGAAACATAACATATTTGTTTATATAAGTTTTGTTTATTAAACTTATTAATATTTTCATAATTTTGTTTCATTAGTTCTATAATATATATTTAGTTTTTATCATGTATATAATATTAATTTCACAATAATTTTATTTTGAAGTTTTGTCTATAGATAAAAAGCTAAAAATCTTTATTTTTTCTTTAGTTTTAATAGATTTTTACTCCATTTGTTTTGTTTATCATTTAATTATGGTTTGAGATTGTAATCAAGCATTAAATGATGAAAGAAAAAATATATGGGGTGATTTTTTTATGATAAAAATTAAGAATCTAACTAAGGATTTTACAAGAGAAGGGATAAGAGAAAGGGTGCTTAAGGATGTGAGCAGTCTTTTTGGTGGTGAAGCACAGAGAGTTGCCATTGTCAGATCGCTTGTCAACAAGCCTTCAATACTGCTTTGTGATGAGCCTACTGGTGCACTTGATTCAAACAATGGCAAAAAGGTTATGGAGCTGCTGCTTAATATCAAGAAGCAGAATAATACAACTCTCATAATCGTAACTCATGACAAGAGAATTGCTGACATGGGTGAGAGAAGATTATTCTTAGAGGATGGTGAGATTCATGAACTGTCTTAATATTTTCAAGATATATAATAAGAAGCTTATAAAAAAAGAAAAGCTGATGTACAGTTTTAAGGATGTGAAAAAGAATTTTATGTCCTTTATTCTTGTAGTTGTCAGCATCACCATGACTTTATGGTTTGTGCTTATAGGATATTACCTTAACAGCACAATAAAAAATAACATGCAGAAAGCCATAAGTTTATCTGTATTCCATTTGGAGGCTTAATTAAAAGAGAGCCAGGCTACAGCGAAAGCATGGAAAATATTCGTATGTATAATAAGGATATTGTAAGAGAACTTTCCAGTGCCAAGCTATATTCCAGCAATAATTCTGATATACAGGAGGTTTTCAACAAAATCTCTGACAGCTACAAAATGAAGGAAAGACCAGAGCTATACATGACAGATGAAAAAGGCAATATTTTATGCAGCAATAATAAAACTCCAGTGAATAATATTAATATAAGTGGAAAGAATGAAATAATAGAAATAAATGACAGATATTATATTTGCACTAATATTATGAAGAAGAGTGACTCGAGATATATTGTAGCTGTAAGCAGAGGGTATATTGGTGATGACTTAGATTTAATGGTTATTTGGTTTATTATTTCAATGATAGTGTTCTTTATCATCACATACAGAAAAGTTGATTATCTCAATAAGATTTCTGAGTACGTTAAGAAAATTGCACAAGGAGATTTAAAGACTAGAGTTCCTATTAAATATAATAAGTAGGAAAGCATCATATTTAAAATCAATGATGGATGATTTCTTTTATTATTCAAAGCTCAGCTCAGATGATATTCCTAATAGTCATCAAGGGGTGAAAGACATATGAAGAAACGACTTGGAGAGACCGCAGGGAACGAGGTCGGCTTCGGAATATGTCTTTCATCCTTTTTTAATAATATTGTAAGAGAAAAGATATATTGATATGTTACTATTAATAAAAGGATGCATATAATATATAATCTGCAAATTTTATTAAGAGGGGGCGGTTTAAATGAAAACTAAGTTCAAAGTGTTTATAGCTTCATTTTTAATAATTACTGTTTTTCTTGCAGTCATTCCTAGAAGCGAAAATGAAATAAGAAATATAGAAACATTGAGAGCTTATGCTTCTAATGTTAAAGATATATTATTTATAGGACATAGAGGATTTGTATCAGCTGCTCCCGAAAATACTGTCCCTAGTTATATCATGGCAGGACGTGAGAAATTCTGGGGTGGTGAAACTGATATAAATACAACAAAGGATGGCAAGTGGATTGTCCTTCATGATAACAAGATTGATAGGATGACAAATGGTACAGGAAAAGTAAAAGATCTTACTTTAAAAGAAATAAGAAAATACCACATAAAATGCGGCAGAAACTTAAAACTTTATGGAAAGCTGAAGATTCCTACTTTTGAAGAGTATTTAAAAACATGCAGAGACACAGGCATTGCTCCAGTTATTGAGTTTAAGCCTGACTGTGATATTACAAAGGTAAATGCTGCAGTAGATATAATAAAGCATTATGATATGGTTAAGAAGTGCATCTGCATAAGCTTCAGGCTACCAGTTTTAAAGGAAATTAGAAAAAATGATAAAGACATTAAACTTCAGTGGCTCATAGGATCTGAACTTGACGAAAATCATTTAAGGAATGCATCACAGCTTGGACCTCATGCTGGTATAGATATTAATCAAAAATATTTATCAGAAGCAATGATAAGAAAATGTCATGAGAAGAATCTTGAGGTAAACTGCTGGACTGTTAATGACAAAAAGATGGCATCAAAGTATGCAGACTGGGGTGTGGATTATATAACTTCTGATAAAATAAGTACGTTAAAGAAATAAGTTAGATAGCTGCCTATGTGAAAGGTAATAAGGAGATCTTTTGCAGAAGGCGGCTTTTTTAATCTTTGGAACTAATATTACAATATAAAAATACAAAGGTACTTAAGTAAATTAATATTGCAGTACTAAATAATTATAATATTAAAATTGCATTATTATGATGATTGAGGACATAAGATGCAGCAGATTAGTATGTTACGTTTGAAATTATGTGATAAAATGAAATCAATAAATTAAGTAATGTTAAAAGTGGAGATATTTATGTACAAGATAGAAAATTATAAGAAAAACACTATTACACTTGATGAAATAGAAAAACTATTAAAAATCGATGATTATACAGTCTTGTATGATGAAGTGAATAAGCTTATTGATGAGGGTAGAATAAATATCATAAAAAGCAGCGGAGGAAATGGAAGAAAGCCAGGATTATATATGAAATATCGAATTATAAGGGATGAAGAGGAGCTGAAGCAGTATGTTGATGAGATTGAGTATAAGCTTTCAACTAGATTTGATGTTTCATATTATAGAAATCATTTGAAAAAGTATAAGGAACATAGAAAATATATTCTTATGCTTAATGACTTTATTATTAATAAGAAAGAGAAACTTCAAAATTATATATCAATGAATGAGAGAAGTTTTGAAATATGGCATAGAGAAAAGTTTCTTCAAAAAGAGGAAGGAAAGACGATACTTAAAAACCTCAAGTTTAATATTACAGAATTGAATTTTTATGAAACATCTGAGCCACTTGCTTATTATTCAAAATGTGTAAAGACACCTCAGAATATTCTCATTATTGAAAATAAGGATACATATTATACATTTAGAAAGTATTTAATAAACAATGATGGAAATCTGTTAGGCAAAGAAATTGATACTGTTATTTATGGTGCTGGAAAAAATATAATTAAAGCATTTAATGATTTTGACATTTCAGTTGAGGATTATATTGCAGATAGAAGAAATACTCTATATTATTTTGGCGATCTTGATTATGAAGGGATAATAATATATGAAAGCTTTTTACAAAAGGCAGAGCAGGAATATGATGTATGTCCATTTGTAGAAGGATATATAAAGATGATAGATAAGTATAATAGCGATAAAATTAACCTTCCTGCAACTAAAGAGGGACAGAATAGAAATATAAAGGATAGTTTTCTTGATAGATTTAATGACGAATACAAGAAGAAAATAAAAGATATTCTTGAGGCTGATTTATATATACCTCAGGAAATTATAAATATAGATGATTTATAAAGAAATACAGAAGGAGACATTATGGATTTTAGTTTTTTAGATATGCATCATGTAAGAATGAAGAAAATAGGTGCATTTTCACTGTTATTTAGAAACAGTATATCAAAAGGAACATGGAAAAAGTATGGTTTTATCGAAGGATATGAACAGGACAATATTATATTTGCAGTACTTCTATATATTATGGAGCAGTCTTTAAAGGAAGAAATTGCTACCATTGATTATATAGGAAGTTTTATAGATGAGATAAACTCTTTATATTTAAAGAAACCACTAACATATAATGAATGTAAAGAACTTGCGGAATTTATAGTGAATAATATCCTTTGTGATGAAGGTAAAGCCATGTATTTTAGAACTTTTAATTTTAAAAAGGCAGATTATGAAGATGTTAATATTAGTTTTGTCAAAAATAAAATTGAATATGTTGATGGAGTAAGAAAGGTATCATATTCCCTTACTGAAGAAGGGTATTCACTTCTTCTTTCTACTCTTGAAATTGAAGAAAATTTAAAGGTGACTATCGATGAAATAATATTTAAGATGCATCTTGATAAGGCTTCTTATGATAAAGCTGTTGATGATATAAAGAATATTTTTAATAGTATGAGGATAAGAGTGCAGAGTATGGATGATGCAATAAGAAGGATAAGAGAAAATCCTCTTAGTTATTCTATAGATGATTATAAAAAGATGATGACAGGAAACCTTGAATTAATTAAAAATAGTAAGGAAAAATTTATACTTCACAAGCAGAATATAGATCAGAAGATTAAAGAGTTTACAGAAAAAGATATTCATATAAGTGAACTTACAGATGAAGAAAAAGAAAATTTAAATAACTTAAGGATTATTAATAAGTATCTTGGACGTACAATAGATGAAGATCAGAGAATAATGAAAAAACATTTTAGTCTTAAAGAGATTTATGGAAAAGAGCTTGAGAACATATCAAAGATGTCACTTATCGAAAGGTTTAACTTTAAGACGGAAGTATATAATAGAATACTTGATAATGCAAATCTTCTGGAAAATGTTGATGATATTTTAAGACCGCTATTTATAATGGACCCAGTAAAGAGATACAACATAAATAAATCACTGGAGTATCAGAAAAGCATTAAAAATGAGTCAGTAGAAGAAGATGAACTTCTAACATTTGATGAAAAAGATATGATAGAAGAAGAAAACAGAAAGAAAATAGAAAGACTTAAAAAATATAAAAAGGTTATTGAAATAATACTCATGTTTGCAGTTAAAAAGAATAGCATTACGCTTAATGAGATAAATAATATGATAAGTGAAAATGAAAGCTTGAAAGAAAACCTTATTCCTGATGTAAGAATTTTTAGAGAAGTTATAATTGAAATGCTTAAAAATGGATGCGTAGATATTGAAGAGGTCAAAGAAGAAAGAAAAAATACTGTTGAAAGTGAAGAATTTGATTTTCAGCTTAATAAGAGCATTGTAGAAGCAGTTGATGAGAATAGAAGTCTTATGAGAATTAAGAAATTTTATGCATTAAAATGTAAAGACGATACAGATGTTGTGCTTAAGAATGTTAAAGATGAGAATGGTAAATATAGAAATTTTATATGTAGTAATGTTGTATTTAGAGTTGAAGAAGGGAGCATTATATAAAAATGGGCTACTCAATAGATGAAATTAATGTGAGCAATAAGATATTTTATTATCTTCTTAAAAATGGCGAGCTTAGTGAAAGTGAACAGGATTTATATAAATCATATTGTGAAAATGAACATATAACAGAGCTTGTTAAGAATCTTGGTGAAGCTTCTGAAGTATACATAAAAAAGTACGGGGGAGTTATATATCTCATACCTAAGGAGGAGAATGATTTTCTTGGTTATTCAAAAGGAGAACTGAAAAAACTTTTGTGCAAATCAGGAGCTAATGACAAGGATTACTACCTTTCACAGTTTGTAATTCTGACACTTCTTGTAACTTTTTATAGTTCACAGGGGATTACGAGTAAATGCAGGGATTATATTAAGGTTGGTGAATTCCTTAATATAATAACTGACAGACTGACTGAAGGAGCAAAGAGATGCGAGGAAAGCGAAAAAAATACTGATGGCATTGCTTTTCAGAATATACTTGAAAGATTTGAAGCACTTAAAAGCAGCGATAAGAAGACTACTGCCAAAACTACGAAGGAAGGTTTTATCAACACAATATTAAAATTTCTTGATGACCAGGGACTTATTTACTATATACAGAATGATGATATGATAAAACCAACTAAAAAACTTGATTCATTTATGGATTGGAATATTCTTAATAAGAATAATTATAAGAGAGTACTTAAGGCTCTTGGGGAGGAAAGCAATGAGCAGGATAAATAAATATAGATTTGTAAACTTAAATTATAATAATAACTCAATGAAGATAGATGATGAAAGCTTTTTCCTTGACTGCGAAAATACAATGTTTAATTTGAGAAATGGTGGAGGAAAATCTGTACTTGTGCAGATGATGATGGCTCCTTTTGTACATAAAAGATATAGAGATTTTAAGGATAGACCTTTTGAAAGTTATTTTACATCTAATATTCCAACATATATCATGGCAGAATGGAAACTTGAAAATGAGGCTGGATATGTTCTTACAGGAATGATGGTGAGAAAAAGAGAAGTTCAGTCTGATGAGGATTCAAAAGAAAAGCTGGATATAATTAATTTTATAAGCGAATATAGAATAAAGAATAATTGTGATATTGATAGTTTAAAGATTGTAGAAGAAATTAATGGACACAAAGCTGTAAAAAGTTATGCAAATGCAAAAAAATTATTTGAGGAACTTAAAAAAAATCCTGATGTGAAATTCAGTTATTTTGATATGTCTAATTCTGCAACAAGCAAAGCATATTTTGATAAGCTGCTAACTTATAAGATTAATTATAAAGAGTGGGAAAATGTAATCAAAAAGATTAATCTTAAAGAATCAGGTCTCTCTGAACTTTTTGCAAATGCAAAAAATGTAGAAGGTCTTATGAAGGAATGGTTTCTGCCAGCCATTGAAAACAAGCTTAATAAAGATGAAGATAGGATTAAAAACTTTAGGGAGATTATTTCTGATTATATAATTCAGTACAAGGAAAATAAGCACAGCATTGATAAAAAAGCAAAGATGGAGTTGTTCTGTAAATTATCAGGTAACCTTTATGATGAGTGTGATAAATATATTGAAACTATTGAAAAAAGAGAAGAACTTGAAAATGTAATGGCTAATGATATTGCATATTTAAAGCAGAGCAAGCTAAATTACGAATCAGAACAACAGGAATTAGATAAGGATTGTGAAGCATTAAATGATGCATTAAAGGAACTTATGTATGAGGAAAAATCTCTTGAAATTTATGAAGAAGAAGATAAAAGAGATGATATAGAAAGAAAGCTTGAAGATTTAAAGAATTACTTAGACAGTCTTAAGTCAAAAAAAGAGGAGTTAAGTAAAAAACTTAATGTTTTAAGATGCGCTAAAATTCACAAAGAATATATGGAAAGATCTCAGGAATGTCAGGATTATGAGAATAGACTGAAGGTATTAAACAGCAGAAACAAAGATTTTGCACCAAGAATAAATGATTTAGGGTATTCTATAAAAAGTATTTTAACAAAAGAGCTTTTATTAGCAGAGAATGAGCAGCATCAAAATGAAGATTTAAAGAAATCATTAATTGAAGAAAAGAAGAAAATTGAGATTTCTATAGAAGATAATAATAAAACAATACGTGCAATGTCTAAAGATGAAGGAGATTTAAGCAGCAGTATAAGATATTTTGACAAAGAGCAGGATAGCTTTAATAAAAAATATAATGAAAATCTAATTAGAAATATTGAAGGTTATTTTAATGATCATGATATATTTGAATTAGACAAGGAAATTACTGATTCCAGTGCAAAATTTGAGGAAAGCAAAAAAGCAGTAAATGAGAATATATTTGAATTAGAGGAAGAGTTAAAAAGTGTTACAAGGCAGAAAGAAACAGCATCAAACAAGAGTGTACAGATAGATAGAGATCTTAAGTACAAAAATGAACAGGCTGAAAAATATGATGAAGATATTGAAAAGAGAAAAGAGATAATTAAATATGTTGATCTTAATGAATCATATGTATTTGATACTGATAAAATAAGAGAGCTTTTTTATCGAAAGATTGCAGATATAAAGGAAGAAGAAAATAAGCTTAGAATATTGCTTGAAAAGAAGAAAGAGGAACTTTTAAATCTTGAAAGTGGCAAGGTGCTTAAGCTTCCAAAGGATGTAGAAAAAGAACTTAAAAAACGTGATATCAATATAATTTACGGTATGGACTGGCTTAGAAGCAATAGTTATAGTGAAGCTGAAAATAAAAGATTTATAGAAAGAAATCCTTTTATACCTTATTCCCTTGTTATGAATGAATCTGATATAAATGTTTTGAAGGATAATCCGATAAACTGCTATACATCCGCACCAATATCAATTATACGAAGAGAAAAACTGACTGATTCTTTAAAGGATAATAGTGAGATTATCACAAGCATAAATGGAGTTGAGTTCTTAATTTCATTTAATGATAAGCTGTTAAATCAGAAGGAACTTAAAAACCTTATAAACTCAAAGAAAGATGAAATAGTAAAAATAGAAAATGATATTAGTGTAAAAGAAGATTCTATAATGTTTTATGAAGAAAAGAAGAATATCATTGAAAAGTCAGATATTACATTAGAAAAGTACAATAATCTTAAGGAAACAATAAAAAGCCTTAAAGATGAACTAGATAATACAAAGTCTGATTTAATAACTTATGAAAAGAAAAGGCAGGAAATTAATTCTAAGATTAATGATGGAAATAATGAAATTAAAAAGCTAGAGAAAGAAATTGAAAGATATAAGAATAAACGTGAAGCTTATGACAATTTAATTGCTTCTTATAATATTTATAAAGAAAATAAGCAGAAGCTTGATAACGTTAAAGATATTATATCAGCATGCAAGAATTCAATAAGCAACTTAAAGAAAGACAAAGATAAGAATGAAGAATCTTCTAGAGAATGTGACGAAAAAATAATTCATAATAGAGAAAATATAAAAGCTATAAATGATGATATGGCTGTTTATAACATGTACACTAGTGGTAATATAATTGAAAAAGATACTGAAGATTTAAAAGCTGAGTATGCTTCACTTACTAAGAAGATTTCTGAATCTGAAAATGAATTAAAAGAAAAAATAAAAATTAGTAGTAAAAAGTTTAAAGATACAGAACTGGAACTTATAGCAAAATCTAAAAAATATGGTATTAAAGATAGTGAGTATACAGCTGTTTTATATGATGTATACAAGGAAAATGAAGCTGAAGATAATCTTTCTCTTTGTGAAAAAGATATTGTTAAAACAAACGATGATATATCACCATTGAATGGTGAACTTAAGTTTATAAATAAGACTTTAACAAAATGTTATAAAGATTTAAAAAATAATTTCGGATATGATACTGCTAAAGACAGAAGTTTAATATTTAATAAAAATTATAAGGAGGAAGAAGCTTCAGTAGAGTTTAAAATTAAAAACAACAGACAAAAATCACTGGAAGTAGCCGATATATTATCAAAGATAAGTAGTTCATTAAGCAGTGTAAGTGAATATGGAAGTCTGTTAATTAAAGAGAATATAGACACATTTATAAAGATATCAGATTTAGATGAAACTTTAGGAAAGCTTAAAAGAGATTTATCAAAACTTAAAGAAGATGAGTCAAAGAATGAAAATAGCCTGCAAAGAGCTGTGTATAAAGTTCAAATAAATGATGAGTTCAAAGATGAGGTTTTCTTTAAAGAGCCTATAGATACACTTTTAGCAATTGTTTCAAAGCCATATGAGTTTAAGGAACAGCTTACAATGCTAAATGATTCTTACAATAAGCTTATGGAAAAATTAAGCTATGATATCGAGCTTATTGAAAAAGAAGAAGCTAATGTTTTAGAAAATCTATTAGATTATATTAAGACAATACATGAAAATATATCTAAACTTGATGACAATTCAAGCATTACTATTAAAGATAAGAGAATAAAAATGCTTAATATAATTGTGCCAGAGTGGCAGGAAAATGATGATTTATACAAAGTAAAACTTAGAGAGTATATTGAACAGCTTAGAAACCAATGTGTTATAACTCTTGAAAATAATGAAAGCATTGAGGAACTTATAAGTAACAACATCAATACATCTAAACTTTATGATGAGGTGGTTTCCCTTTCTACAATTAATATTAAACTTTACAAAATTGAAGAAGATAAACAGAGACCAATAAGCTGGAATGAAGTATCTTCAAATTCAGGCGGTGAAGGTTTCCTTTCTGCATTTGTTATTTTATCAAGTCTTCTTTCATATATGAGAAAAGATGATAGCGATGTATTCAGCAGAAGAGAGGAAGGAAAGGTGCTGATAATGGATAATCCATTTGCTCAGACAAATGCGGCACATCTGCTTAAACCGCTTATGGAAGTTGCAAAGAAGAGCAATACACAGCTTATATGCCTTACTGGACTAGGTGGAGATTCAATATATAATAGGTTTGATAATATTTACGTTTTAAAGCTGATTTCATCAAAGATTAAAAATGGTATGAAGTACTTAAAAGGTGAACATGCAAAGGGTAATGATGAAGCAGAATATGACATTGAAATGATGGAGTCATCAAGATTTAAGATAGAAGATATGGAACAGACCAGACTATTTTGATAGATTAGAGATATGAGAGAAGAGATTAGAGAAAAGGAAAAAATTTATTCGCTATGCTTATAAATTTCTAATTCAAATGGAGGATGCTCCTCCATGCCTTCTGTGGGATTGCTGGACGCAATTCCACCTGTGGCTTTTTCAGGTGGAAGGTGATTGTTTTGAGAATTGTTCAATAATTCAGTGATAGTGAGTGTTCTAATTGATAATTTTTATGCTTTGCATGGCCAAGCATGTAATTGAAATTTTATATTTAAATATTAAATAGCGATATATGTTATAATAAGTTAAATAACTAAAAAGATGTAAGTGGGGACTAAAATATGAAGTGTAAGGTGTCTGTTATTATTCCTGTATATAACAGTGAAAAATATCTTAAAAGGGTAATTTTATCATTAAAGGAACAGACGTTAAAGGAGATGGAATTCATTTTTGTCGATGACTGCTCTACTGATAATAGTCTTAATATTTTATATGAATTTGAAAAAATAGATCCAGAAAGAGTGCTTGTAATTAAGCTTGATGAAAATCTGGGACCAGGTGGTGCGAGAAATGCAGCACTACAGTATACTAGTGGCGAGTATATAGCCTTTGCTGACAGTGATGATTATATGGATAAAAATACGTATGAGCTTATGTATGAGAAGGCTAAGGAAGATGATTATGATATTGTGGACTGTGGCTACTACAGTGAGAGAAAAAACAAAGATATGTACTTGTGGAATAAAAGCATGGAGGGAGAAGTAACTTTAGAGAAGAGAGTTATGATGTTTATTACATGTGGATTCCTCTGGTCAAAGCTTTATAAGAGCGATGTAATAAGAAATAGCGGTATACAGTTTATTGAAAGACTGCAGTATGAAGATGTGGACTTTCTTAATAGACTATACTGTAGAATACATAAGGTGGGTATATTAGACAAGCCATTATATCATTATTGTAATAACGAAGACTCATTTACTAACAAGGGAAAAAGGAATGGTTTTTTTAAGATTAATGATATTTTCAGCAGTAAGTATCTAGACAATATGAGAAGGGAAAATAAGTTTGAAATTTTAAGACCAGTTATTGAAAATGTTGTTTTAGGTATATGGTTTGACATGTTTAAAACATATGTAGCAGTGGAAAATAAAAATATGGATGATTTCCTAAAAATAATTGATAAGGAAATCAAAAAATATATTCCTGATTATGGTCATAATCTGTTCTTTGAAGAGCAGGCAAAAAAGGATAAGGTTAAAGCGGCTTTTCTTATGAACTGCTATGATAGAAATAAAGCTAAGAGATTAATAGATGCTATATCAGTATGATTTTAAAATATATAATTATTGATACAATGTCTAGTATATGGTTATAATATAGTATGTTGTTAAAATAAGGAGTGGTTATAAATGATTATAAAAATGACTAAATCCTGCCCTCATAATGTAGATACAATAGTAACTTTTACAAAGTTTGATACTGCACCAAAGTTTACTTGCCCTACATTACAGAAGATATATGATGAATATTACGGAAACGATGATACTTCATTAAAAGCAGGAGAAATAAAATATAGAAGAATTAAAATTGGTGAAGAGTTCAGAAACCTTCTTATAGTAGGTTTTGATTGTCATAGAGAAGATGCTTTTGCTTTCTTCAGAAAGACTGTATTAAAATTAGGTTCAAAATTAAAAGAAATAAATTCTAAGGCGGCTTTTATAGACAAGCTTACTGAACTTGTGTTTACTGACGACAAAGAAGAAATCGTTAAGCAGTTTGCTATGACTATGCCTATGAGTGAGTATACTTTTGATAAATACATATTAGACAAAAAGGACAAGCAGGAAAAAGAAATTTATATATATGGTGATTATGTTGAGGCATTAGAAGAAGCTAACAACATAGCTGAAGGAATAAAGATTTCAAAAGACCTTGTAAATGAACCTGCAAACGTGCTTACTCCAGCAGAACTTGCAGAAAGAACTGTTCACCTAGGTACTAAGTATGGATTTGATGTTAAAGTTTATTCAAAAGAAGAATGTGAAGCTTTAGGAATGAGCGCATTCTTAGCAGTTGCATCTGCAAGCGTTAATGAACCTAAGTTCATTGTTATGAAATATAAAGGATTAGACAGCGATTCTTACGAAGGAATAATTGGTAAAGGATTATGCTACGATTCAGGCGGATTATTCTTAAAGCCAGGCAGAAGCATGGTTGAAGAAAAGAGTGATATGGCTGGAGCTGCATCTGTTATTGGAGCAATGTGTGCAATGGCAGCTAACAAGGTTAAGAAGAATATCGTAGCAGTAGTTGCTGCATGTGAAAACATGGTTGATGGCAAAGGCTACAGAAATGGCGATATCCTAAGCACTATGAACGGCAAGTCTGTATTTATCGGTAGCACTGATGCTGAAGGAAGACTTACTATGGCTGATGCTCTTACTTACCTTGTAAGAAAAGAAAATGTAGACAGCATAGTAGAATTTTCAACTTTAACTGGGTCTTGTGCAAACTTCTTTGGTGATGTATGTGCAGCAGTTTTAACTACTGATGATGATATGTATGAAAAGATGGTATCAAAGAGCACATTGACAGGGGAAAAGTATTGGAGAATGCCAGTATTTGATGAGTATAAGGAAATGATAAAATCAGATATAGCTGATCTTAAGAACAAATCAGTTTCAGCAGCTGGAATATGCGCAGGATTATTCCTTGATCAGTTTAAGGAAGACAAGAAATTCATGCATGTTGATATAGCAGGAGTTGCCTTCACAAATGCCAAAGGTGGTTCAGGCTTCGGAGTTAAATCAATATATTATTATTTTAATAGATAATAATTAAAGTAATTTGATATTTTAAAATTAAAATATTTATATACTAAAAGAACAAAGTACTTTGATGTTATATGATTATAGTATTAAAGTACTTTTCTTATATATAGGGGGCTTTTATGTTTAATGTACTTATAGTCGATGATGAAGTTGAAATAAATGAACTTATAGAAGTATATCTTAAAAGTGACGGCTACAATATATTAAAAGCATATAATGGTGAAGATGCTTTAAAAATAGTTAATGAGCAGAAGGTGGATTTAATAATTCTTGACGTTATGATGCCTAAAATAAATGGATTTGATGTCTGCATGAAGATAAGAAAGGATTATAACATACCCATTATTATGGTCAGCGCTAAGAGTCAGGATATTGATAAAATTCAGGGGCTTTCACTTGGTGCAGATGATTATATTACAAAACCATTTAATCCTTTGGAATTATCAGCAAGAGTTAAAGCGCAGATCAGAAGAAGATATTATCTAGATAGAGATGCAAAAGAAAAAGATGATAATGTAATAGAAATCAAGGGAATAAGCATAAATAAAGAAAAACATAAGGTGTATCTTTATGGAGAGCAATTAAAGCTAACGCCTAAGGAATATGATATTCTCCTGCTTTTATGTTCAAACCCTGGAAAAGTGTTTAATGCTGAAGATATTTTTAAAAGTGTGTGGAAGGAAAAATATTTTGAAGCCAATAATACTGTAATGGTTCATATATGGAGACTTAGAGAAAAGATTGAGGAAGATGCAAAGAATCCAAAAATATTAGAAACTGTATGGGGAGTTGGATATAAAATTGAAAATTAAGTTTAAAATACTATTCAACTTCTTTATTTCTGCAGTATTATCATTAATCATAAGTTTATTTCTATATTTTGGAGCTATTTTCCTGCTTCATAAATGCAGTAACAAACTGTATATGAAGTTTATTAATGAATATAACACTAACGTATATGCTATGCTTCTATTTACTTTAAGCATGCTTTTAATCTTTATAATCATAATGTGTATGATTTTCTTCAAGCGCATGGACAGCATAACAGATTATATTGAAGAAATAACAGAAAAGGTTAATGAGGCAGCACAGGGAGATTTAGATATACAGATTTCAAAGCGCGGAAATAATGAATTAAGCAATCTTTCTGAAAATATCAATAACATGGCTGACAGCATAAAGAAATTAATTGCCAGGGAGAGATTATGGGAGAAGCAGAAGAATAATATGATTACAAACCTGTCACATGATTTAAGAACACCGCTGACTTCCATTCTTGGCTTTTTAGAAATAATCGCAAGTAAAAAATATACTGATGAAAAGGAGCTTGATCATTATATTAAAATCGTCCTAAGTAAATCAAAAGAGCTTGAAGAATCAGTTAATCAGCTTTTTGAGTTCACCAAAATATCTAATGGTGATATAAAACTTAATTTAGCTGAGCTTGATGCTGGTGAATTGATAAGTCAGAGCTTAATTGGTTTTATGCCGGATTTTGAAAAAGAAAATATGACATACGAGATTCATGCAGCAAAGGAGCATATTAAAATTTATGCAGATCCGCTTTTTATGGTGAGAGTATTTAATAACCTTACTTCAAACTGTATCAAGTATGGAAGTTCTGGCAGGAAATTAGATATTTATATCAGTGAAACAACTGAAGGTAAAGTGCAGATTATTTTTAGAAACTATGGAGATATGATAGATGCTAAAGATATAGGTACTTTATTTAACAGACTTTATAGAGCAGAGAAGACATGTGAAAAAAGAGAAGGTACAGGTCTTGGACTAGCCATAGTTAAAGCTGTAGTTGAGCTTCATAACGGCAGCATTGAAGTAACAAGCAGTAAGAAAAAAACAGATTTTATAATAGAAATTGCAAATTGTAAGGTAATGTTATAATTTTCGTAAGAAAAAGTTTAGATTTAAAAAGAGAAAAATTTGTATCATAAATACATAAGATTCAGGGAGGATTATGTATTTATGAATATAAGAATTAATAATTTGTCAAAAGAATATGCAAAGGGCGTATTTGCATTAAAGAACATTGATTTAGAATTAGAAAATGGTGTTATTGGTCTGTTAGGACAAAATGGCGCTGGCAAATCCACATTAATGAGAATTTTATCTACGATAATGAAGCCAAGCTCTGGAAGTGTATCAGTAGATGATGTAGATATATTAAAAAATGAAGACTATTTGAAACATATCTTAGGCTATCTGCCACAGAATTTTGGGATTTATCCAAATTTAAGTGCAAGAGAATTTCTTGAGTATATAGCAGCTGTAAAGGGAATGAGTAAAAAGGCTGCTAAAAAGAGAATTAATGAACTTTTGGAGCTATTAAATCTTCACGATGTAGCAGATAGTCCTCTTAAGAGCTATTCTGGAGGGATGAAACAAAGAGTTGGTATTGCACAATCTCTTTTAAATGATCCTAAATTTCTAATACTTGATGAACCTACAGTAGGATTAGATCCAGAAGAACGTGCCAATATTAGAAATATCATATCTGAAATATCAAATAATAGAATTATTCTTTATTCAACACATATAGTCACAGATATAGAGTCTATAGCTGATAAAATTGCCATTATGAAGAAGGGCAGTTTAAAGTGTTATGATTCTATAGAAAATTTAATAAATTCAGTTCGAGGGATGGTTTGGAAGGAAACTATTCCATATAGTGAGTTAAATACTTTCCGTATGAAGTATGTAGTCAGCAGTATAAATAGGATTGGCGACAATGTAGAAGTAAGGGTGATTTCTGATAACATGCCTATGAAATATGCAGTAAAAGTTGAACCACGTTTAGAGGATGCATACATGTATTACTGCCACTTCAAGGACAGAGGTGATATGTAATGAGAACAATACTAAGTGTTGCCAAAGCTGATTTTAAAGAAAGAGTAAGAAGCTTTAAATATCTATGTGTTCTTATTTTAATCATGATATTATGCTTTTTATTTATTGCACCCAAAAATGCAGAATATATAACAAATTATATGCAGGTGGGAAAGACAATTTACAGAGGAATATATAACTCAGAGTGGATTGGAGCAATGATTGCCCTTGTGATTTCAGTGTTTTTATCATTGTTTGGCTTTTATCTTGTACGTGGAAATATTGAACATGACAGAATAACTGGTGTTAATGAAATCCTTGGTACAGCATCAGTTAAAAAGTCTGCATATCTTACAGGCAAGTTTCTTAGCAGCCTTCTAGTTTTAATAACTATAGTATTAAGCTGTGTTATGTCATCTATTCTAGTGCAGATTGTAAGAGGTGAATCTTATAAAATAAACTTTATATCAATTATCAAGCCAATATTAGTTATAGTATTTCCTGTTATTTGTGTAACAGCGGCTATGGCTGTTTTATTTGAATGTATAAGTTTTTTACGAGGAAGTATGGGCAATATAGCTTATTTTCTATGTTATATGGTATCTTATATATTTGGTATGGAAAATCTTGCTAATAACAAAGAGAATTTATTAAATAAAGATTTCTTTGGCATTGGTATTCTTATAAAAGCCATGATTAATGGCATAAAGTCTATTCATCCATCAATAACATCAAATATGATTGAGCTGTTTGGAGATAAGAATAATGCAGAGATAAATTATATTGTATGGCATGGAATGAGCTTTGACATGCAAATCATAAAAATCAGACTACTTTATCTAGCAGCAGCAATAGTGATAATAATGATAAGCTGCCTTGTATTTAGAGGATTTTATGAAAAGTCTCATAAAAAGAGCATTATATCTATGGGAAAGAATAAGAATAAATTAATCAATAATAAGTTTGTGCAAAAGAATAAAGTTAATATATTAGGCAGGTTAAGTGATGCTGACTTTAAGTATAGTGTTCTCTTAAATATAAGCTGTGAGATAAAGCTGATTCTTAAGAATAGAAGTGTCTTATTAATACTGGCAGTTATCTTTCTGTTTTTCTTAGAGGTTTTACTGCCTGTTAGTAAAATTGAAAAATACATTCTTCCTATATCATCACTGCTGCCACTAGGCTTTATAGCTGAATCATCAGTTAAGGATAGAAAGAATAATGTGCTACAGCTTATCAAAAGCTGTGAAAACTACAAGCACTATTGGTTTGTTTCTTTTATTTCAGTTGTAATTGTAGATCTTGTTGTGCAGAGTGGAATACTACTAAAGCTGCTGCTTGAAGGACAAATCGCTGTATTATGTTCATTTATATCAGGTATTGCAGGTGTTTGTGGACTAGCTTTTCTTCTTGCTGCATTGTTAAGCAATGAAAGATTGTTTGAAATTATCTATATACTTTTATGGTATTTTGGAGTGATGAACAAAATTGATTATCTTGACTTTACAGGTTTTGCCGCAAAAGGTGATATCAAAATGCTGATTGTATATATAATTGCAGCTGCAGTTTTTACAATGTTAACAAAAATAATTAGAAAATATAAGGAAGTGTAGATATGGATAGAAACAAATTTAAACTAGGTATTTATATAAATATGGCGTTAAGCATAATATCATCAGCTGCTATCGTCTTAATATTTTTATCTTCTATGTTGTTTGGAACATACGTAGTATCTAGCAAAGTATATTATGCTTTTATAAATTTATATCATAAAAGCAGAATCTTTATGGAGTGTTATATGATAGGCAGTGTAGTTTTGTTCTTCATTATAATGTTTGTTATCATGAATTTCAGAATGAATAAATTATTAGACAGAGTGCAATTTAAAGACGATAATTTGTAAGAAATTCCATAAATACGAATTTTGTTAAAAAGGATCTTTAAATGAATCTGAAGGATAATTATATTAAGTCTATTGATGATAATAAAAAAGTAGATGAAATCAATAATAAAATAGCAAGTCTACAAGATACTGAATATAGGAATTATGCTAAAAGGATATTTAGCACTAAGTTGACTAATTTACGTTATAATAAAAAATTAGAAGAAGATAAACAGAGGGAAGAGAAGAAAAAACAAGAAGAGCAAAAGAAATTAGAAGAACAACAAAAAATAGCAGAACAAAAAAGACAGGAGGAGATGCAAAAAGAACAAGAGGCTAAAAAGCAGAAAGAAGAACAGGTGAAACAGGCTAGCGTTCAAACAAGTACTAACTCAAATTCAAATAATACTAATACTGAAGATAGAAAGGGACGAACTGTTTATGTAGCATCCTCAGGTAATGGAGATTGATATCATAGTAGACCTCAATGCGGAAGAATGAAAAATTCTTATGCAATAAGTAAATCCAGAGCAGAGACAAGCGGATATAGACCTTGTAAAAAATGTTATAGATAATAGAGTAAAACATCCAGTGAAAAGATTATTATCAATTTTTTCACTGGATGTTTTTATTTAAAGAATTTTTGAGGTCTAGAGTTTTAAGACCTATGTAGAGCCGACTTGGAGCTTGCCGACGGAGGAGTCGGAATAGGTCTTAAAACTCTATCTTCTCTTCTTTTTCTTTTTTTTATTTTGTTTCTTGTTAGTTTTCTTTACTGTTGTGTTATTTGCAGTGTTTATTTTAGAGACTTTGACTGCAGTTTTCTTGTTAGTTTCTTCTTTTGACATTATCCTTTTGTATTCATTAGGTGAAATAATAACCCAGAATCCTATAAAAGCTATGATGACGAATGCAACTGGACCAACATATTTTGATACTTTGTTTAATAAAACTTCAGCAACTCCTGCAAGCATTATTATTAAAAAGCCAATTGCGATAACTGCTGCCTTTGGAAGTTTGTTTAGTTTTATTATGAATTTTTCACGTAAATTATTTTTCAAAATTACACACCTCCGATTATTTAATAAGCCATAGAGCATAGTAAAATTAGTTATTTTGAATTATACATTTCTTGAATTTCACTTTGTAATCTAAATTATATATTATTTTTTCTCTTCTATAAATAATTTTATGAAAATAATCAGATACTAATACCTGTAATTATTTTTTATTAAGGAGTGAAAAAATATGAAAAAAACGGCAATAGCAGCAATGCTGGCAGCAATGACTATATCACAGTTGGCTCCATCAATGAGCAGGCCGGTTTATGCGATGGAAGATGGTGCACCTGTAAAAATTGAAGAAAAGAAAGAGCTAAGTAAACAGACAAAAGCAGAGGAGGCTCCAAAGGACAAAAAGACAGATGCAAAAGCTCAACAAGATAAGAAAACTGATGGTGAGGTAAAGAAGGATAAACAAACTGACGCTGAAGCACAGAAGGATAAGCAGACAGATGCTGAAGCAGAGTCTGATAAAATGAGACATCATCATCACAAAGACGATGATGATTGCAAGAAGGATAAAAAAGATAAGAAGGACAAAAAGGATAAGAAAGATAAGTGCGAAAAGAAAGACGACAAAAAAGACAAAGATGACGGTTGCAAATGTGACGAAAAAAAAAAATAATACAGTAAAAATGAAAAAAATCGAGCAGATAGGCAGTAATGCTGTAAAGATTACTTTTGATAATGAAATTGATGGCGGAAAAATGTGTGAAGCTAAAAATTACTGGGTTCAAAGCATGTCTGACATCACAGCAGAAGGAATTGCTTCTATGAGCAAGGATGATACAGTAAATGAAAGCAACTGCTTAACAAATGGCAAAGTAAGTATTTCAGTAGGTGAAGATAAGAAGTCAGTTATACTAAGATTCACAGCAGCTATCGTTAAAGATACAAAATATAAAGTGTATGTAAGATGTAATGACGACAACGAATTCAGATCTGAAAATGCTGAAAATTATATTTTCTTTGAGGGAAAATAGTAGAATGGCTTAACCTTAGTGGTTAAGCCATTTGTTAAATGTTTTCTTATAAAAAAGTGATATCAAAAACATATATGAAAAAATAAAATAATTAAATGATGGATTGAAAGATATATGTAGAAACGACTTGGAGTGAAGCGACGGAGGCTTCGGAATATGTCTTTCAAGCTAAATTAGTTTTTCAAATTCAATTTCATGTCTAATTGGAATGTCATAGTCTCCCTTTTCAGGAATTGAAGGCTTAATCTTACGTGCAGCTTCAACTGCATTAACATATATAAATGTCATATCAAAGCCACGTTTCTGATAAAATTTTATTGCATTTAAGTTATCATTAGTAGTAATCAGTTTTAGCTTTTTGCAGCCAGATTTTTTAGCCTCTTCATAAACCTTGTTCATTAGCGCAGTCCCTATTCCGCAGTTTTCTTTAAGGCTGTCAAGAGACATAACTTCGCAGTCTTTTCCATCAAATCTGTATGTAACAAGTCCAATAATTTCATTATCTTCATAACATACGAAACCAGGCAGAACAGCCATATCGAATAATTCTCCTCTTATTGCCATTGTAGTGCTGAACCACTGCTTTTTGATAAAATCATTAATTTCATTTCTATTTTTATCTGTAATCTTTGTTATTTCCATAGTATCATCTCTTTCGTTATAAATTTGTTTTGTTGAAAGTTTGGTAGTCAGTATTCCTCATGAAAGATTATACAGTGTTAGGAATAATATTACAATAAATGCATTATAAAGAAATTGATGGCTTGCCTGATTTCAATTAAGTATTAAATTATAAAAAACTTGATTATATAGAAATTAGGTACTATAGTTAAAAGTATAAAAAATGATGAATTTTAAGCAGATTAATGGAGGGTTATTTTTATGCATAATACATTAACTGAGGAAAATATAAAGAAGTTACAAGAAGAACTTGATTATAGACTTACAGTAAAGAGAGCTGAAATTGCAAAGGAAAAGATGATTGCAGCTGCTCATGGAGATAGATCTGAAAATGCTGAATACAAAGAGGCATGTGCAAATTATAGAGAAAATGATAATAGAATACAATATCTTTTAAGCATGATTACAACAGCAACAGTAGTAGAGGACAGTACTGATAAAACAACTCTTGGC
Organism: Inconstantimicrobium porci; assembly: GCF_009696465.1. GTDB lineage: Bacteria > Bacillota > Clostridia > Clostridiales > Clostridiaceae > Inconstantimicrobium > Inconstantimicrobium porci. The sequence continues at coordinate 65,729 of NZ_VULX01000010.1, forward strand.
ATAAACAGTTCAGCAAGAGTTAGATTTGTTGAAGATGATGAAGAGGAAACTATAAAGCTTGTAACTACAGTTGACCTTGATCCTGAAAACATGCATATAAGTATAGAATCAGATCTTGGTAAGGCTTTATCAGGTGCAAAGGTTGGGGATGTTGTTGAAGTTAATGCACCAGGCGGAAAATATAAAGTAGAAATACTTGAAATATTATAATATGGATAGAACAATTTTAAATTTACAACTATTGAAAAAATGGTGGCTAGTTAATAACGAATAGAGAACAGAGAAGAGAAAAGGAAGGAACTCCCTAGTGGGAGTTTCTTTATTTGTGCTCAGAAGGACTGGCTATTAATCATTTATAAATTTATATAATTATGATGGACAAGCATTTCTTTTAAAGGTGGAATTAAAGGATAGTGTATTAATGAATTTAGTATTAAGGGGAGATGTATAGTGGAAAAATCATTATTTCAAAATGTGGACTGTGTATCTTTTTATGTTGATAATCTTAATGAAGGTATAAAGTTTTATTCAGAATCACTTGGACTTAAACTTCTGTGGAGGACAGATACTTCATGTGGACTTGGAATGAGCAATGACATTACTGAAGTTGTGCTGGTAAAAGAACATAATCCAATAGTAGATTTTAAGGTTGAATCAGTAGAGGAAGCACTGCTAAGTTTTTAGAAGCAGGTGGTACGCTTGTATATGGTCCTTTTGACATTGATATTGGTAAATGCGTAGTAGTCAAGGATAAGTGGGATAATGAGTTCTGTATGCTTGACATGACAAAAGGGATGTACACTACTGATGATAGTGGTAATGTTACTGGAGTTAAGTAGGAGGTTATAATGCAAAGTATAAAATGTGAAAATTGTAATGCAGAAGAGGTATGTATTATGGAAAGTTCATCTAAAATAATTATACTTAGAGGTAATTCAGGAAGTGGCAAAACTACTGTTGCTAAAGAACTTCAGAAGAAACTTGGGCGTGGAACACTGCTTATTTCTCAGGATGTTATTAGAAGGGAAATGCTGTGGGTAAAGGATGGCAGTGATACAAAGGCTGTATCTTTGCTAATTGACCTTGTTAAGTATGGAAGAAAAAACTGTGATTATGTTATCCTTGAAGGAATCTTATATGCAGACTGGTATAAGGAATTATTTGAAACTGTGAAGTCAGAATTCAATGATAATGTCTATGCATATTATTATGATATTCCTTTTGAAGAAACACTTAAGAGGCATGAAACAAAACCTAACTGCCATGATTTTGGAAGAGAAGATATGAAACAATGGTGGCGGGATAAAGATTTTACAGGAGTATTTAAAGACAGAGCGCTGACAAAAGATTTAGGACTTGATGAGACTGTAGAGATTATACTTAATAACTTAAATGAATAATTAGATAAGAAATTAAGGTGCATCCATAAGGGTGCATCTTTTTTTGTGCATAAATATAAGAAAGCAAAGTTGTAATGACATACATTTATTTATGGGTAAAAATATAAGTTCGTAGATATAAGAAAAAAATTTCAATCTAATTAACAAACGACCTTAAAGAAATGTTAACAAATGTCGAAAATTAATATAAAGTAAAAAACAAAATATTAGGAGGTAATATGAATAAGTATTTTAAATTGGGGACAAAATTCATGAATAGGTTAAGCTACCCTAAGAAATTCATATTAATGGCTTGTGTATTTTTCCTTCCTTATTTAGGATTCGTTACAGTATTTTTATTTAATATGAGTAGCGCTGCTAAAGTAACTGTTTCACAAGTTAACGGATTAACATATCTAAGTGAATCAAATAAACTTATTAAGCATGTACAGGAGCATAGAGGATTATCTTTGATGTATAGCAACGGTAATCAATCAGTAAAGGATAAAATTATTGCAAAAGAAGGCGAGATAAAAAATGATTTAGCAGCTGTTGAAAAGATGAACAGTAAGTATGGCAGCGATTTTAAAGTTAATGACAGCTTCAATAGTATAAAGAGTTCTTTTAATGAAATTTATATAGAAGGCAAGACATTAACAGCAAAGGAAGTTAAGGAAAAGCATAATAATTTGATTAATAATCTTATGGAGCTTAACAATGCAATTTCTGAAAATTCAAAGTTATCATTACAGAGTGATTTAGATACATATTATTTAACACGTTCAATCGTTTATGAAATGCCATCGGTTGCAGAAAACATAGCTCTTGCAAGAGGTATTGGTTCTGGTGTGGCAGCTAAAAAAGCAATCACTGATGATGAAAAATTTGAACTTCAGTTTTTAAGCCAGTCAGCACAGACAAATCTTAACAGTGCTCAAAGAGGAATCGAGGTAATATATGAATTACTACCTGAATTTAAAGAACAGTTAAGCAAAGATATTGATAAGGCATTTCAAGGTTCTGCAGAGATGATTGAAATGATTGTTGATGATCTTATTACTGCAGAAACTATAAATATTGATTCTCAGCAGTATTTTGATAAGGCAACAAATACTGTTGAAGATATTTATTCACTAATAAATGATGAAACAAAAGATTTACTCAAGACATTAAATACTAAAAACAGAACAGCTCAAATAACAAGAGCTATGACTTTAATAATAACAGTAGTTAATAGTATATTTTTAGCGTACGTATTTATTTCATTCTATATAGGAACAATGAATACAATTAATGTTATTAAAGAATCTACAGATGAAATTGCTGATGCAAATCTTAATATTGTTATTGAGAGTGATGTTAAGGATGAAACAAGTAAGATACTTGATGGTTTAAATAAGGTATTAACTTCATTTAGAGAAATAGTAGCAAAGAATAAAGATGTAGCATCAGATGTTATTGGTTCAACTGAGGATCTGGCAAAGATAACTGAAGAGACAGCTAAGGCTGCAAATGTGGTTACAAATTCTATTCAAGAAATTGTTGATAAAGCAGAAAATCAGGTTAAGATTGTAGATAATGCGTCGACAATAGTTCAAGAAATGAGTACAAATATTGATAATATATCTGATAACTGTAATGTAATTCTTCAATCATCAAAACAGGCTGGTAGCTTTGCAGCTAATGGTAATAAATATATGACAAGTACAGTAAAGATGATGAACACAATTAAGGATTCAGTTGATGAGTCAAATGTAATTATAAATTCATTAGGAGAAAAATCTCAGGACATTGGAAGAATCATAGAGACTATTACAGATATTGCAGAACAGACAAACTTATTAGCTTTAAATGCATCAATTGAAGCAGCTAGAGCTGGTGAAAATGGTAAGGGCTTTGCTGTAGTAGCAGAGGAAGTTAGAAAATTAGCGGAAGAATCAGCTAACTCAGCAAAAGAAATTTCTGAAATAATTGCATTAATTCAGAGAGACAGCAGTGATTCTATTGCAAAAGCAAGTACTGTAGCAGGCAATGTACAGGATGGATTAAAGGTTGTAACAGAAACAAGCGAAGCATTTGATAAGATATTATCATCAATATCAAGCATAACAGAGCAGATTAACAGTGTTGTTCAGTGGTGTGAAAGAACTCAAGACAACTCTAGAGAAGTAACTGACAATGTTAAGGAAGTTAGCAAAATAGCAAATGACTTCTCTGATAATGTTCAGGATATTGTTTCATCTGCAGAAGAACAGTTAGCTTCAACTGAGGAAATATCATCACTGGCAAGCGTACTTGACAGCAAAGCAACTGAACTTGAAGAATCAATTGCAAGATTTAAAATTTAATTAGATTTTTATATAGGATAAAAGAGTCTATGTCATTAGCAGATAAAAACTACTGATGACAGGCTCTTTTTTAGTTTATAGACTTTAAATATAATCTAGATTTTTTATAAAGGAGGTTTCAGCAAAGCTCATGACTTAATATCATATTATATGGATGCAATGCACAGAAATTGTAACAGATTGTTAAGCCTTATCAATAACTTAATTGACTATTCTAAAATGGAGAATAACAGCTATGTTATAAATAAAGAAAGTGTGGACATAGTTTATCTTGTTGAAGAAACAGTGCTTGATATGAAGGATTACATAGAGGACAAGGGTATTGAATTGATTTTTGATACTGATGTAGAGGAGAAATCAATTGAATGCGATAAGCTTGATATAGAAAGATGCATTATTAATTTAGTCAGCAACGCAGGAAAATTCACACCTGAAGGCGGTTTAATCGAAGTAAAAGTATTTGATTTAGATACAGAGATTAAGATAAGTGTAAAAGATAATGGAGCAGGTATTAGTGAAGAAAACCAGAAAATAATATTTGACAGATTTAATCAGGGAATAGATAAAACATCTGAGCAAAAAGGTGGCAGTGGATTAGGACTTACTATAACAAAACAGATAATAAAGCTTCATAATGGAGATATAGAGTTAAAAAGTAAGCCTAACGTTGGTAGTGAGTTTATAATAACATTGCAGGTGAAATAGGAAGAGTCGCGAGAAGGTCGCTGGCGCGAGTGAAATTCACCGAAGGTGAGTGAGATTCAGCTGCGCTGAGTGAAATTCGCTGACGCGAGTGGGGGAGTGAAATTTGCTTCGCAAGTGAGATTCAGCTGACGTTGAGTGAAATTCACCTTGGGTGAGTGAGATTCAGCTGCGCTGAGTGAAATTCGCTGACGCGAGTGGGGGAGTGAAATTTGCTTCGCAAGTGAGATTCAGCTGACGTTGAGTGAAATTCACCTTCGGTGAGTGAGTAGTTGGGGGACAAGCTATGAATTGAAGTTTATACTTATATATACTATAATTGTTTACACTGGAGAAATCTCAATTGCAAAGGAAATGCTAGATAGTGGCAATATAATATATAAGCCTAAAATAGTATATTTATCTAAATACTCCGGAGACAATAAATATGACACATTGAGTAATAAAATATATAGCAATGCTCCATTGACTGAATTAGACGCTATTAATTTATGTTTACTGCCGTTGATGAAAAGTGAATATTTGAGAGGCATAATGACGGAGAAGGCTATAGAATTAACTCAACATATCAAAGATACAGTTATGAAGAATAAATGTATCGAATTGCTTTATTTGTTTGTACAAAAGTTTGTATGCGATGAAAAAGCAAGAAATAAATTGCAGGAGGCGTATAGCATGACTGATATTGGAGAAATGATAGTAAATGATACTACAAAAAAAAATAAGGAAGTAATTATTTCAAAGATATTAACCGTACTTGAAACTAATATAGGTGAGGTTCCCAATGAATATAAAAATGCTATGATTAATCTTCCTCTATACTCATTAACAGATATAAGTATGGATGTTAAAGGTTTTAAGTCATTTAGTGATTTAGATAAGTATTTAATCTAAGCAAAAATAATGTACCAAATTGTTTTTTAGAGATAGAATATATAGCTTTAATAAGCTGTTCTTCTATCTCTATTTTTTACCAATAAATTACTATTGTGAACTTTTAAAAGAATTTATAAATAAAAAATTTAAAAATAGCTGTAAATAAATTAATTTATTTACAGCTATTGCTTGTACCATAAAGCACTCTATAATAAGAATTATCATTATGTATATTTATTATTTCTATATGTTCCATCACAAAGCTAAATCCAAACTCCGATTGTAGATTGCTAAGTAAAATTATTGCGTCTTCTATTTTAAGTTCTCTACCTATATCCGTCTTAATATCTATTGTATTTATGTTCATAATTTAATCACCAGAGGGACACCATCTTATCCTTTCTTTTTATTTTATAATATTCAGAATATTGTTAAAATATAAACAATATTTCAATGTATTAAGATTATGTATGCAAATATACATCTTAGAAAATTCTTTTAAAAATATGTGCGAAATAAGTAATATTCTTACATATATTAGCCTTTAGTTTTGAGAGCATGACCGTATTGAACGTAGTTATAAATATGTAAATACTTAGCTTGTTTTTTATTTCAGAAGAGTATCCTTTATGTCGATATATAATAGAGAGATTTTCTTTAAAATTTAAACTATATTCAACATACAAAGGAGAAATATGAAAATAAACAGGTACATAATAAGAATTTTAAGTTTCATATTATTTTTTTCGTTTATAAATATGAACATAGCCTATGGGAGTATAAGTGAAAATATTAAATTTAATAATATAACAATTAAAGATGGTTTATCACAGTCTACAGTAGATAGTATGTATCAGGACAGCAAGGGATATATATGGATAGGTACTAATGATGGTTTGAACAGATATAATGGACATGAATTTAAAATATATAAAAATGATAAGTATGATAAAAATTCAATAATAAGCAATTTTATTATTGATATTAAAGAAGATAAGAATGGTGATATGTGGATATCTACTTTAGAAGGTCTAAGTAGAATAAATACTGATTCAGAAACAATAAGGAATTATACTTCAGATGAAAATGGTGGAAACTTATCGAACAATGGAGTATGCCAGGTTCTTAGTACTAAAGATAATAAAGTAATTGTAGCTACTGAAGATGGCCTTAATATGTATGATGAAAATAATGATAGGTTTTTCAGGATTTTAGATAAAGAGGATGATCTTCCAAGTCAATATATATATTCTGTAAAAGAAGATTCTTTCGGAAATATATGGATATGTACAGATGCAGGTGTTATTGAGTTCGATAAAAATTTAAAGAAGCTGAATTCATATGAGAATACTATTGGAAAAGTTGAAGCGTACACTACATATGATGATTTATTGGGTAATATATGGGTGTGCACCTTAGATAGTGGATTATTTAGAATTAATACAAGAAATCAAAGAGTAGATAACTACAGACATATAAAGGGTAAACAATCAATATTAAGTGATGAAGTGAAGGATGTAGTACTTGGACCTAAGGGAAAGCTATGGATAGCTACTGAGGGAGGACTTTGTAATTTTGATTACGAAGAAGAAAAGTTTACAGCATATAAAAAGGATTTTTTTGAAGAGGACAGTATAGTAAATGATAAAACGCGATGCTTATTAAAAGACAGCAGTGGTCTTATATGGGTAGGTGCATATAGTGGCATATCAATTTTTAATCCTAGGAATAATTTTAAACACTATAAAGCAAACCCATTTGATAAAAAAAGCTTAAGTGGTAACATGGTTAATTCTATATATAGGGAAGCTGATGAAACGTTATGGATAGGTACTAATGATGGCGGTATTAATATTATTGAAGGAGATACTATAAAACATTTAAAAAAAGAAAATAGCAATATTAATAGTAATGAGGTATATGAAATAATAGGATTTAAGGACAAAATATATGTAGGAACTAATGAAGGTTTATCAGTTATTACTAAATCTGATAATGGCAACTATTCTATAACGAACTATACAGTTAAAGATGGCTTGCCAGCAAATAAGGTAAGATCATTAATAATAGATTCTAAAGGAAATTTATTAATAGGAACAGTTAAAGGACTAGCTATATTTGATACAAGTAGTTGTAGGTTTATTGATAAACCAGAAATTTTTGATGAGATAGGTGTATCAGATAAATTTATAAGATCTTTATATGAAGATTCAAAGGGTAATTTATACATTGGATGTTTTTTAGAGGGTGGTTTAATAAAAGTAAATCTAGATACTAAAACACACAAAATATATAAATATAATCCTAAAGATAATACAAGTATAAGTAATAATACAATATTGTATATAAATGAGGATATAGATGGCAATATATTAGTAGGAACTAATCATGGCCTAAATATACTAAATCCAGATACAGACAAATTTACTCATTACACAGAAAATGATGGATTAATAAATAATACTGTATATGGAATATTAGTTGATAAAAATAATTATGTATGGATGAGTACAAATGGTGGTATTTCTATGTTTTCTATGCAGGATAAAACATTTAGGAATTTTACAGTTGAAGATGGACTTCAGTCTAATGAATTTAATGGAGGGGCATGTTTTAATAGTGAAGATGGACATCTTTACTTTGGAGGGATAAATGGATTTAATATTATTAATATAGACAATATTCAGATATCTACATTTAAACCTAAAGTTATCTTTGATGGATTTGAGGTAAACGGTATAAGTAAAAAAGATATTAATAATATGAAGTTTGAGTTTAGTGAAAATAATATAAAAATAAACTATTTTACAAATGACTATAAAAATACAAAAAATACAAAGTATTATTATAGATTAAAAGGTTTAGAGGAAGATTGGAATGAAACTAGAAGTAATTTACTTACATTTGCCAAGCTATCTCCAGGAGATTATGACTTAGAAATAAAGACGATAACACAACATGGAATAATCAGTGAAGTTAGTTCGGTGAAATTTACCATTAAACCTCCTATCTTGATTAGCAAGTATGCCTTATGTCTTTACTTCATTTTAATAATATTAGCTATATATGTAGCTAGAAGCAAAGTTAAAACTTTGGACAGCCTAGTTAACATACGAACTAATGAATTAAGAAAAGAGATGAAAAGAAATGAAGAGTTGTTCAATCAGCTACTAAAATTAGAGAAGACTAAAAACAATTATTTTGTGAATCTGTCACATGAACTTAGGACTCCTTTAAATGTTATTACCAGTATAAATCAATTAATCATATCGTTTATTAGAAATGATCAGATTGTACCTAATGAAAAGCTATCATATTATATGGATGCAATGCACAGAAATTGTAACAGATTGTTAAGCCTTATCAATAACTTAATTGACTATTCTAAAATGGAGAATAACAGGTATGTTATAAATAAAGAAAGTGTGGATATCGTTTATCTTGTTGAAGAAACAGTGCTTGATATGAAGGATTACATAGAGGACAAGGGTATTGAATTGATTTTTGATACTGATGTAGAGGAGAAATCAATTGAATGCGATAAGCTTGATATAGAAAGATGCATTATTAATTTAGTCAGCAACGCAGGAAAATTCACACCTGAAGGCGGTTTAATCGAAGTAAAAGTATTTGATTTAGATACAGAGATTAAGATAAGTGTAAAAGATAATGGAGCAGGTATTAGTGAAGAAAACCAGAAAATAATATTTGACAGATTTAATCAGGGAATAGATAAAACATCTGAGCAAAAAGGTGGCAGTGGATTAGGACTTACTATAACAAAACAGATAATAAAGCTTCATAATGGAGATATAGAGTTAAAAAGTAAGCCTAACGTTGGTAGTGAGTTTATAATAACATTGCCGGTGAAATAGGAAAGTCGCTGATGATAGTGAGATTCGCTTTGCGAGTGAAATTCGCTACGCCAGTGAGATTCACCGAAGGTGAGTGAAATTCAGCTACGCTGAGAGAAATTCGCTGACGCGAGTGGGGGAGTGAAATTTGCTTCGTAAGTGAGATTCAGCTACGCTGAGAGAAATTCGCTTTGCGAGTGAGGATTCAGCTTTGCTGAGAGAAATTCACTGACGCGAGTGGAACAGTGGACAAGCTATGAATTCAAGATTTATTTATGGGTGAAAAAAATTTCCTATTTATCTGTTAGAGATATAATTCCAACTAATAATGATGAGGAAATTATTTGGACAAGCTATATAAGTTTATTAAAGAAAAAATGTAGAGAGTTAATATGTTGTATTACATTTTATGGTACTATATTATTATCAAAGAAATAGATGATTTTAATAATTGCTGAAGTGGAGGATATTATGATATATAAAGCTGGTTTAAATGATGTAAATATTATAGCAAAGATGGCTCATAAGATGTGGAGTAGTCATACTTTAGATGAATTGGAAGAGGAGTTTCATGAAATTATTGTTTCTGAGGATTCAGCTGAATTCATAGTAACTAATGAAGGGAAGGCAATAGGATTTGCTCAGTGTCAGTTACGCTATGATTATGTAGAAGGCACTAGTAGCAGTCCTGTTGGCTATTTGGAAGGTATTTTTATAGAAGATGGATTTAGAAAGAAGGGTTATGCAAGGGAATTACTAAAGAATTGCGAGCAATGGTCATTAGAAAAGGGATGTACAGAATTTGCAAGTGACTGTGAACTGAGTAATGATACCAGTTTAAAGTTTCATTTAAATGTGGGATTTAAAGAAGCGAATCGTATTATCTGTTTTACAAAGAATTTGAAAACAGGTAGTAATTTAGCTTTGCTTAAATAGAACAGCATCAATTTCGTCCTTTAGTCATCAAGGGGTGAAAGACATGTGAAGAAACAACCTTAAGAGACCGTAGGGAACGAGGTCGGCTTCGGAATATGTCTTTCACCCTTTTTTATTTCATTTATATAACTACAAACTAAGTGTAGTAGCTTAATAACTATATTACAATAAAAGAAAAAAATACAATATGTGTTACAATGGTGATATTAGGTGAGATGTAAATAAAAATTATGGAGGACGTGAAATATGAGATATGTAAGTACATTAATTGTTGTATCTGATATAAAAAAATCTAAGGAATTTTACCATGATGTATTGGGACTTGATGTTATTGCTGATTTTGGTGCTAATGTAACTTTAACAGGGAATATTTCATTACAAACATTAGAAACATGGAAGAACTTCATCAATAAAGATACAAGTGACATCATTATAAAAAATAATGCATGTGAATTGTATTTTGAGGAAGATGATATGGACAAGTTTATTAAAAAGTTAGATACTCTTGAAAATATAGAGTATGTACATAGATTATTTGAGCACAGATGGGGTCAAAGGGTAGTAAGATTTTATGATCTAGATAAGCACATAATAGAGGTTGGAGAAAATATGGTTAATGTTGTGAAGAGGTTCTTTAAGCAGGGGCTTTCTGAAGATGAAATTGCTACAAGAATGGACGTGCCAATTGATTATATAAAATCATGCCTGGAATAATATTTGTTATTAATTACAAAGTTTGATATACTTGTGTAATAAATGTAAGTACGGTGCTGAAGGGGGCTAAGACATGAATATAAAATTAGTTAAATTATCGTATGAATATAAGCAGCAGTTATTTGATATGATGGATGAATGGCTTGCTGTAGAACAGAATTTTTCTCCATATATGATTAGAAGAAATGATTATCATGATTTTGATTATTATCTTGAAAATCTGGAGATAAAAGAAGAAAAAGATGGACGTGTGCCTGATTCAACATTTTTCTGCTTGGATTTAGACAGGAATATTTTTGTTGGAGCAATTAATATTCGTCACTATTTAAATGATGAGCTGCTTTACACAGGTGGACATATAGGTGATGGAATAAGACCAAGTGAAAGGCGAAAGGGATATGCAACTGCCATGATCAAGCTTGGCTTAGAAGAATGCAGAAAACTTGGTATCACAAAAGTACTGATGACATGTGATAAAGACAATATTGGCTCTGCTAAATCAATAATGAACAATGGTGGAGTTCTAGAAAACGAAGTAGTTGAAGATGGTGTTATTGAGCAGAGATACTGGATAACATTGTAGGAGAAAAAATTCAACTAATGAAGATGAAGATATTATTTCAGTATGTGATAAGCTTATAATTTCTTTGAATTTAGCTATCAAAAATGCTGAGGAGATATTAGAAATGTTATATGAAATGAAAAGAAAATATTCAATAATACAATGTTAAAAACAGAGTTGAAGTTATCATTAAGAGGAATGGACATGTTCATATTTTCTATATGTATGCCCATAGTTGTACTTGTAGCAATAGGAGTTATTTATGGAAATAAGCCTGCTTTTGAAGGGGCAAATTATACATTTTTAGAGCAATCATTTGGAGCAATAACATCTATTGCAATTTGTGCTGGAGGAGTTATGGGCTTACCTTTAGTAGTTTCAGATTATAGAAGTAAGCATATTTTAAAGCGATTTAAAGTAACACCTGTTGATCCAATAGTTATTATGTTAATAATAACTGCTATTTGTTCAATAGTTGCAATTAAGTGCTTTAAATGGGAATAAAAATGATACATTAATTAACGTGGATTTTGATGAGATAATATATTTTGAAACTTCTACTATAATACATAAAGTAATTCTTCATTGTAAAAATAGGCAGGTTGAATTTTATAGCAAAATGAAGGATGTTGAGAATATGATAGATGAACGTTTCTGTAGATGCCACAATTCTTTTCTTATTAATAAGGATAAGATTAAGGAGATTGATAAAAAAAACAGGATAGTATATATGATTAATGGTGAGGAATGTCTTGTATCTACAAGAGGGATAAAAAAACTGCTTAATAGTGAAAAAGAAATATAAATTTGTTACACCTTTACTTTATCACAACAATTCTAAAAAATAAAACAGCCATATTGGCGGTTCAATAATTGTATGGAAGTATATGTTATAATTAAGAATATAATCAATTTAAGTGGGAGGTAAATTAAAATGTTTAGTTATAACACAGTTGAAAACACAAGTATTGAAGAATTACATAGTACATTTTTAGAGGCATTTTCAGATTATCAAGTAAAAATGGAACTGCCTCTTTTAAAGCTGCAACAGATGCTTAAGTGAACAGGATATGTTGCAAAAGCTTCAATAGGAGCATTTGAGGAGAATGTTTTAGTTGGATTTCTTTTAAATGCAGTTAGACAATGGAATGGAAAATTAACTGCTTATGATACAGGAACAGCTGTAATACCTGACTATAGAAATCATGGTATAACAAGTAATATGTTTCTTTATGCAAAGGAATTATTAAAAAAGATGCAGGTTAAACAATATTTGCTTGAAGTGATCCAGTCAAATACCTCAGCAGTTAATCTATATAAAAAGCAAGGATTTGAAATTTTAAGAGAGTTTGAGGCAAAGCTGATTTGTGCTTCAATGGAAGAAGAGTGTGGTATTCCTAAAGATTATTTCGATTATGTTTATTCTGTTTATGGTATAGGATGGACAACAGATTTAGTTGGAACTTTTAAAAGGATTGCTTCTTATTTAAAAAAGGATGGAGTTTTTATTAGTTTGCAAAAAAGGCGCAAATGCTTCCAGTAACATTTGTAATTAAAGCAAGAAAGTTAAACTAGGAATTTAATTTGCAACATTCTGCTAAGTTAAAAAATATTAGATAATTTGAAGTTATGTGTACCCTAACTATAGATAAACCTGACCTCAGAAACTTAATGCTGAGGTCTATTTCTTAATGTAAAGGAAATTGCATTCAAAAACATAATTTTTTAATGATATAAAGTGTAGTAAATAAAGGGTTTACACGTTTGTGTAAAAGAATGGTAGAATGCAATTTCGTCCTTTAGTCATCAAGGGGTGAAAGACATGTGAAGAAACAACCTTAAGAGACCGTAGGGAACGAGGTCGGCTTCGGAATATGTCTTTCACCCTTTTTTATTTTAATCATTTCGCTATGAATAGGTTTACAATAAACTGTAAATTTAATTATATCAAATGGAACACATAGAACTGTCATTATCTTCAATTATTTCATAGTATTTTTCATCTGTTGACTGCCATTTTGTTATATTAAAAGTATCTTCATACTTGTTATGGTCTATTACTATTTTATTATCAACAACACTGAATACAATATATCTAGGTCGTCTAAATCTTATAGCACCGTAAGCGTATTCATTTGTTTGCAATAAAAATCTATTACCATTATTAAAATCCTGATACAGGGTAAAATAATGTGCTACGTCCTGATCTAATACTACTCCTTTAGTAGCGTTATAACTAGATAAGTTCTTTACATCTTCATCAGTAAAATATAAAAATTCTTTTAGATATTCTCTAAAACCTTGATCCTTTAATAGTATTGATATATTCATCATGTTCATATTCTAAACACCCCTTAATTTATCCTATAGTCATATTATAAGAGTTTATAAAGGTATAATATGACAAGAAAATAAAAGTTGTTATAAAAAAATATTCTTCACCATTGGCACCTTCGGTGAGGGAAATTCGCTTTGCGAGAAATGGTCGCTGACGCGAGGGAAATTCGCTGGCGCGAGAAATGGTCGCTGTCGCGAGGGAAATTCGCTTTGCGAGTGAAATTCAGCTGACGCTGAGGGAAATTCGCTGGCGCGAGGGAGGAGTCAGCTACGCTGAGTGAGATTCGCTGGCGCGAGGGAAATTCGGCTATGCTGAGTGAGATTCGCTGACGCGAGTGAAATTCACCAAGGGTGAGGGAAATTCAGCTGTGCTGAGGGAAAGGCGTGGGACAAGCTATGAATTAAAGGTAATATTCGATTTGTAGCTTTTTTATTATTTTGCATGATTAATATAATTTTCTTTGGCTATAATCTTTAATAAAAGGTTAAGGAGTGATTGTGTTGTCTGAGAGTATTATGCTTGATAAGTCTAAAGAATTAGCTATAAGTATTATTGAGTTATGTAAGGAGATTATGAATGATAGAAGAGAATATATATTAACTAAGCAGCTTATAAGATCAGGAACTTCTGTTGGAGCTAATATACATGAAGCGCAATATGCTCAGAGTAGGGCGGATCTTATTTCAAAACTGAGTATTGCATTAAAGGAATGTTTTGAAAGTGAATATTGGTTAGAGCTTTTATATAAGACTAAGTATATTACTGATGAAAAAGTATATAAAAAGTTTCTTAATAACTATGGAAGAGTAAGACGGATGCTGATAGCTTCTATTACTACAAATAAGAAAATAAGAGAAAAGGAAATGAAGAGAGAGGAGCGATGGCACTGGTGAGTGAGACAGTGGGACAAGCTGTGAATTGGAGTATATACTTGGTTCATGGCTTATTTTTCATGTAAAAAGTAGATACGACAGAGGGGGAGGAGTCACTGAAGGTGAGTGAAATTCAGCTTTGCTGAGTGTAATTCGCTTCGCGAGTGATGGACTGGGGGACAAGCTATGAATTGAAGTTTATTTTTGATTTGTAGCTTTTTTGTGAGAAGAATTTGCTGCATAAGTTATATTGATTTTAAAAATGAGAGTTTGGTGGACAAGCTAAGATTAAGGGGACAAGCTAAGATTAGTGGACAAGCTCGGAGTTTAAAGTGAAACTTGGAATTTGGCAATAAATTATATTTATTATATAGTTATTTATCATGACAAATCTAACTGATAATAAGGATTGATTCTTATTGAATGTTATGGGAAAAATACTCATAAAAAATCATTACGAAAAAAAATTTATTATGATATAATGAATTTCGCTGCCTGGAGTATTAAATTGCAAGGGTAGTAAAAATCTAATAAATAATTGATATACTTAGGAGGGTTTTATGCCGAGGAATAAAAAAGAGGGAATAATTTTTGGAATATGTATGTGCTTTATTATGGTGTTTTTCATGGGAATGCTGAACATTTCTATACATATGGGCAAATTTGACGGAGAAGTGTTGATGGTATGCTTAAAGGCATTTCCTGTTACTTTTATTATAGCTTTTATACTTGAAGGAGCTGTTGTTGGAAAGATTAATGGAGCGCTTCTTGCTAAGTTCAGCGGAAAGAATGACAGCCAGAATGCAATGATTCTTTTTAACTGTTTCTTTATAGTAACTTGCATGTCTTTGATTATGACATTCATAGGGGGAATGCTTGGTGGTGACAGCCTTTCTCTTGTAGCAAGTGAGTTCTTTATAAGATGGCCAAGAAATTTCTGTGCAGCATTTTTCTTAAACATATTAGTTGCTGGACCAATTGCAAGAGCTATCTTAAGAAAGATTCAGAAAAAGTCAGATGCAGATCAGAATTCAGCAGCTGCTGCTTAAATAAGAGATTTTAAATTATAAATAAATACATAAAAGAAGAAAGCTATGAATTGATATATTCGGTTCATAGCTTATTTTTTTGATATTTAACAAGTCAATAAGAAATTGTACCGGTACATTATACTTAGTGGGGGATTTGTAATATTATGTAGTTATATTAAATAAAGGGGGATTTCAAAAATGGAAAGAGAATCAATAAATAAAAATCTGGCTCAGATGCTAAAGGGCGGAGTTATTATGGATGTTACTAATAAGGAGCAGGCGATTATTGCAGAAAAGGCTGGTGCATGTGCAGTAATGGCTCTTGAAAGAGTTCCATCAGATATAAGAAAAGAAGGCGGAGTTGCCAGGATGTCAGATCCTAAGATGATAAAGGAAATACAAGATGCTGTTACAATACCGGTAATGGCAAAGGTAAGGATTGGACATTTTGTAGAAGCTCAGATATTAGAAGCTTTGAATATAGACTTCATAGATGAAAGCGAGGTACTTACACCAGCAGATGATAAGTACCATATAGATAAGACAAGTTTTAAGGTGCCTTTTGTGTGTGGTGCAACTAATATAGGAGAGGCGTTAAGAAGAATTGGGGAAGGAGCCTCAATGATTAGAACAAAGGGTGAAGCTGGAACTGGTGATGTAGTTAATGCTGTCACTCATATGAGGACAATGACTAGTGAGATAAAAGAAATTCAAAAAGCAGGTAAAGAAGAATTAATGGCAATAGCAAAAAAATATGGAGCTCCATACGAGCTTGTTAAATATGTATGGGAAAATGGCAAGTTACCCGTAGTTAATTTTGCAGCAGGAGGAATTGCCACACCAGCAGATGCAGCACTTATGATGCAGCTTGGATGTGATGGAATATTTGTTGGTTCTGGAATATTTAAATCTGATAATCCAGAAAAAAGAGCTAGAGCGATAGTCCTTGCTACAACATATTATAATGATCCTAAAAAGTTAGCAGAAGTATCAGAAGATTTAGGTGAAGCTATGCAAGGAGTAAATGCCAAAGAAGTAGCTGAAAAATATTCTGAAAGAGGATGGTAAGATGAATATCGGAGTTTTAGCACTTCAAGGTGGAGTCATTGAGCATTTAAAACAGATTGAAGCACTTGGACACAAAGGAATTGAAGTCAAAGTTGCAGAGGATTTTGAAAAAATAGATGCAATAATACTTCCAGGTGGTGAAAGTACGACTATAGGAAAACTGTTGAGAATAACTGGACTTATGGAATGCCTCAGAGAAAAGATTCAAGGTGGTATGCCAGTATGGGGAACTTGTGCAGGAATGATACTTCTAGCTAAAGAAATAGAAAATCAACCTTTTAATTATCTGGGAGTTATGGATATAAAGGTGAGAAGGAACGCATTTGGTACACAGATAGACAGCTTTAAGACTAAAAAGGTTATAAAGAGCGTTTCAGACAAAGAAATAGAACTTGTTTTTATAAGAGCTCCTTATGTATTAGAGGCTGGCACTGATGTTGATATACTATGTGAAGTAAATGGCAACATAGTAGCAGCAAGGCAGGGAAATATTCTAGCTACTTCATTTCATCCAGAGCTTACAAATGATTTAAGCTTTATGAGATTTTTTATAGAAGAAATTGTGCATTCATCTCTTGTAGATAACCTTTCAATTTATTAAATTTGATAACCACATTTAATATATGGATATATTTGTACTTTATGGTAAAAAATAAAAGAAAGTTTATTTTTGAAAGGAAGTATAAAATAATGAATCCATTTAATGAATCTTACAAGCCAATTGACGACTTATTTAGAAATTGGGACTCTATAAAATTAAAACCATATAATAAAAATACAGTAGATCCGTATACAAAAACAAGAGTGATATTAATGAACGGGACAGAATTTGAGCAGGTTTGGTTTGGACATCAATCACAAAGAAAATGTGATAACAATGATTTAAGAAGAGAACTTGCATTAATTTACAAAATTACATGTTGATATAATTACAGCTGCAGAACAGCAGACTATGAATACAAGTGCAGTATATGATGAATCAGAAATAGGAAGGCAGTTATATCAGAAAATAGGGCTTATTGAAGAACAGCATGTTACTCAATATGGAAGTTTAATTGATCCTAATACAACTATGTTGGAATGCCTATTAATGCATCAATATACTGAATGTTATTCTTACTATTCTTGTTATGAAACAGAGACAGATGAGTATATAAAGAAAGTATGGGAAAGACATTTTGAAGAAGAGTTATCTCATTTACATAAAGCTGTTGAATTGCTTCAGAAGTATGAAAATAAAGAATGGCAGCAGGTTATTCCTAATGGAGAATTTCCAGAACTCGTTAGGCTTCATGAAAATAAAGAGTATGTAAGAAATGTATTAAATTCATCAGTACAGTTAACTTCTCATAATGAAGATTATGTTGATGTATCTAAATTAGATGATAATGACAGATTCTTTAAGTTCCAGGATAAATTAAATACTCCAGTAGAAGGGGTACCTACACATAAAGTTATTGTAGATTATATAAGTAAAAAAGGACAGGATTACAGATATATAGATTCAGAAAGCCCTGTTGCTGAATTAAGAGATAGGAAATCAGATAACACTACTTTAGGCATGAAAAAGAATTAAGGATTTTGAACTGATAATAAAATTCCTCAATTTGTTTGGTAAGCTGTGAATTCAAGTTTATACTTGGTTCATAGCTTATTTTTTGTTTTACGAGTTGATTTTGATGAAAGTGAAATTCGCTGACGCGAGAGAGTCACCTTCGGTGAATGAAATTCGCTTGGCGAGTGAGATTCAGCTACGCTGAGTGAAATTCGCTGACGCGAGTGAAATTCACCAAAGGTGAGGGGTCAGCTACGCTGAGAAAAATTTGCTTCGAGAGTTGAATTCACTTTAGTTGTTTCCTTATCGTTACGTGCAGACCTTTAATTATGACATTCATAGGAGAAATGCTTGGAGGAGATAGTATTTCGCTTGTAGCTGGTGAGCTCTTTGTATAAAATAAGTATGTTTATATTAAAGGAATAGGATACAATGGTATAACTGCAGATGTTAGAAAAAGAAGAATGTTTAATCCCCTAATAAATGACTTTGTAGTTACTCTGTATGTTTTTAATAATATAGTTACTATTTCTTAATATGTATCTAAGTGGCTTGCTGGCTCATAAAGCAGCGGTAGGTTTGCATTGCTGGCTGAGATTTTTGCTAGCTGTAGCATGTTCTTTTCGCCACTTGATAGATACTTTATTGTCTGCTTAAGGATTTCTTCATTTATATTGCTTAATTTTGATATTTTATAGTTAATTCATCGATATAATCAAATCTTTTGATTTCTTTTCCATCTAAGTCTTCTTTATTCATATCAACAGCACTTATTCCGTTGTTGTTATATGTGGAATAATAGTAAATTCCTTTTTGCAGCAACATACAAGAAGTATATAAAGTTATATCATCAGATTTTTCATTGATGACAGCACCTCTAGGCATGGCAACATTATTTAACATATGAAGGAATTGGCTTATTCCAGACATTACGTTTTCTGACTGAGGATATTGTGCTTTTAAGTATGCTATCCTTACAAATCTGTCAACTCCAGAAAGTCCTCCTGGAAGTCCCTTTGTTCCAAGACCTACTCCTAACGGTTTTAATTCTTCGTTAAGCCATTTTACAGGTTCTGGCTGAATAGGTGTAGTTTTGATATATTCATTTAAGTTAGTCATATGCCAATCAAATGTTGGTGAATTAGTTAAAACACCAATTGGGTTTTCAAAAGTTTTTAAGCCTTCTTTTGTTTTTTCTATGACTATAGATTTTCCCTCTGTGTCTGAAACTATCCAGTGAAGAGTTGGGATTGGAGTTTTATCATTAAGTGGTATACCTACTAATTCTATATTTTTAATATTATCTAAAACTTCATCTACTGTTTTGAAGTTGGCGAGTATCCATAAGAGTAAATCATATGGAGCTAAGTTTTTCTTTCCCTCAACTAATTTTTCTTCTACATAGAAACAACCAGGGAAATTAAGTCCTGCACATCCCAATCCTTTTTCGTTGCATCCATCTGCAAAGGCAGGGTAATTATCTATAATAGATGCCATACCTAATACTGCATATTTATTCTTTCTCATTTCGCCAGTAATGTTATCTTTATATTCATAATTTCTAGGCACTAAAGTTACTGCCTGATTAAATGAATATGCTAAGTCCATATTTCTTCCGAATAAGTTATATCCGTCTTTAGTTGATAAAGTTAATGCTGTACACATATCTTCCTCCGTTAATAAAAATTTATATCAAATTTTATGTTTTTAATAAGTTTAGTATTAACTAAATAAGTCAAATTTATTTATGTTTATAATTTGGATAAGTAGTGGACATGATAAGTGGGGCTAGGTACATTAATATTAGTTAAGAAATAATGATAAAAGCTGCCATCGCTGGCAGCTTTATTTTTGTATAGATTTTTGCAATTTATCTCTTACGCCTGCAGTGCCTTTACCAGTTTTGCCAGTTCTTCGCACAGTTCTTTAGCAGTTACAAAATCATTATCTTTTAGTGCTAATTCTATTTGTGTTTCAACATGTTTTTTGTTCTGTTCGATTTCTAGGTAGTCTTTGCCGAAGTGGTTTTCGTAGACCATTTTCTTGAACTTTTTCAGATTCATTCTTCTGATATTTTTATCTTCAACTATTAGGACGTAGTCCATGCAGTTGGCGATTGAGTAGAAGTCATGAGAAACCATTAATACAGCTCCATTGTAAGCTTTGATTGCTTTTTCTAGTGATATTTGTGAATATGTATCTAAGTGACTTGTTGGTTCATCAAGCAGCAGTAAATTTGCATTGCTGGCTGAGATTTTAGCTAGCTGCAGCATGTTCTTTTCACCGCCTGATAGAGACTTAATTGTCTGCTGAAGGATTTCTTCATTTTCGAAGCCGTAGTCTGAAATATGATCCATTATTTCTTCACTGTTCATGAAGCCTGCTTCTATGAATTCTTCACGTATAGTGTTTTCTTCATTCATTGTCTTAAGTTTTAACTGAGATAAAAGAGCCATCTTAATGTCTTCATTTACTTCAATAGATGGATTATTGTTATCAAAAATATCGTTAAGCAGAGTAGTCTTGCCAGTACCATTTGGGCCAACAATGGCTGCCTTATCAGTAGATTTAAGTTCAAAATTAACATCTTCTAATAAAGTGTCATTAAAGGCAACACTGTAATCAGTTACCTTTAAAGCAGTACATTCTGCAGCAAGCTGATTGCTTGTGTTTAAATTAATGTAAGGTTCCTTGATAGCTAAGAATGGAGCCTTAATTCTACGTGCTTCTAATCTTTCCTTAATTTTGACTCTGGCCTGTAGAGTGTTGCCTCTAGCACGTTCAGTATTTATTTCAGCTTTTTTTCTGTACAGTTCAATCAGCTTCTCATTTCTCTCAATTTCAGCAGTGTCAGCATCAGATAATTCCTGAAGCTCTACTTTAGTTTGAAGAAGTTTAAAGTTGTAATCAATATAGCTGCCGTCAAACTCCTGAATTTCCATGTTTTCAAGGTGAATGATTTTATCAAAGCAGTTATTTAATAAATATCTGTTATGAGTGATTACAAGCATTGTACCCTGATGTGAGTTGATTAAATTCTTAAGAGAATCAAGGTTGTCAAAATCTAGGAACACATCTGGTTCATCCATAATAATAAGATCAGGTTTATTAAGCATGCCCTTGATTACCTGGACAAGTTTAAATTCTCCACCGCTAAGTTCAGAAATTAATGTGTCTTTAAAATTATTAAGGCCTGCAAGATTCAGCTTCTTATTGACGTTATTTTCAAAGTCATCGCCGCCAATTGAGTCCACTGCATCTAAAGCTTCCTGATACTTTTCCATTAATGGTTCAATGTCTTCTGCTGTGCCCATTTCTTCACAGATAGCTGTTATTTCATTCTGAAGTCTTATGTATTCTTCACATATATAGTCAAAAACAGTAATTTTCCTTGCTTTATCGTCCTCTGCAAACTGACGTACATAGCCGATTCTGCATTTCTCTGATTTTTCTATTGTGCCATCAAATAAATATTCATCGGGATTCATAATCATATCTATCAGCGTACTTTTACCGCTGCCATTTGTACCTATAAAAGCACAATGTTTATCATCTTCTAATGTAAATGAAATGTTTTTATATAAATCCTTGTCTTTAAATGAGTAAGATAAGTTTTCTATTTTAATCATTGCTATACCTCGCTTTGCTGTTTAAAAGAGAGCTTATAAAATCTCTATTTATTTAAGTGAATTCAATAGTGATAGAGTAACACTTTTTGATGATGAGTTCAATGAATTTAAGGTATTAATATATTTAGTGAAATATATTAAAGATTTTGCATATAATAATATTGACGTACAATAAACTGTACGTTACAATTTAAGTACAGTAAACTGTACGTAAGGAGTGATATTATGTTAGCTGTTAATTATACTAATTTAAGAGACAATATGAAAACATATATGGATAAGGTAACAGATGATTATGAAACAATGATTATTACAAGAAAAAATAATAGAAATGTTGTTATGTTATCAGAAGAATCTTACAACAATCTTATGGAGAATATACATGTGATGGACAATAAAACAAATTATGACTGGCTAATGGAATCAAAGGCACAATTAGAAAAGGGAAAATTTTCAGCACATGAACTTATAGAGGAAGATATTGATGAATAAGGTTTTCACAGATAATGGGTGGAAGGATTACACTTACTGGCAGACAGAAGATAGAAAGACATTAAAAAAAATAAATTCATTGATAGACGATATATGTAGGAATGGAAATGAAGGAATTGGGAAACCGGAGCCATTAACAGGAAACTTGTCTGGTTTTTGGAGCAGAAGAATTAATGATAAGGATAGACTTATATATAAGATTGATGTAAACAATGTATACATTTTAGCTTGTAGATATCATTATAGTGACAATTAATTTGAGAGTCGATATATCTTGAATATGAGATATGTTGGCTTTTTTTATTTGAATAAGCAGTAGATTTAATAAATATATTGTATATTTTTAAATAATATAATAATTTGTATTATAGGAACAAGTGTATCAACGGTTACAGATGCTCTATTGCTATTTAAAATGAGAATATAGAATTTTTCTTTTGCTTAAATAAATTGCATTTTCGACAAAAAATCTACAAATTTATAAAGTAAATATATAAAGGTACGAAAAGATATATATATACGACAAAATGCATTAAAGAGGTAAAGAATTTTTACAAATAATTAAATTTGATAATAACAGAGGGGTTAGCTTATGCAAAAGAAGAAAATAGTTACACTTTTAGCGGCAAGTGCAATTTTTATGAATTGCAGCGGAATTACGGCTAATGCACAGACAGTTAAAAATACACAGGATTATAATCTTTCAGTGTGTGGAGTTAATGTAAATGAAAACGTAACATTAAGCAGTGGAAAGCAGATAAGAGCAGTAATAAGTTCAGGTGAACTTGTAATTGAAGAAAAAGCTGCAGCAGATGCAGATCAGTGGTTATTAGTAGATAACATTGGAAAAGCTGCGCTTAAGGATATAGTTGAGAACAGTACAGGTGGTTACACTGTTACTTATATTAAAGATAATTTTAAATATACAAGAGTTTATGATAAAGATTCATCAAAAGTAGAAGATGAAAAAATGGTTGGAGTAGAGGTTTTAAATTATGATGATGTAGAGCTTACTCTTGATTTAATCGTAGATGAAATAAACAATGAAACAGCTATAATAACTCCAAATGGAAATGAAGTTGTGAAGAACTTTATCCCAACGCTAGCTACATACTTAGGTGATGCAAATATCTGCATGATTGGAAAAGATAAGAATGATAAAACTTCAGTTATTATAGTTACTAAAAACAAAAGAGTTGTTCAAAGCAAGGATGTAGCTGCAATACTTGGTAGTGAATATTCAGAAGTTAGGGCTATTGGTGGAATAGAAGTAGATGATGAGAAATTTATCCTTAGTGGATATGCAGTGAAAGCTGATGATCCAAGTAAAAAGGATGGCTTTGTAGTTCAATTTGATGGCGAAGGAAATAGGGATAAGAATGCATCTATAAAAATACTACCTGCTTCAGCAGATAATAAGTATGATGCATCTATAAAAATTGTTATAAGATCTGAAAACGGAAACATGCTTTTAATTGGAGATAATATTGGAAGGATATACATAAATGCACTGGATTATAACGATCCTAGAATAGTAAAGGAAAGCTTAAAGCTTGCTGGTGGTAAAACATATCAAGTTGTTGAATCACAGGCTGTTACATATTCAACTAATAAAACTTACACAGTAAAGTGTATTGATGGAGATTTTCAATATGATATTGAAACTTATGAAAATGTTAAAGGTATTAAGCTAGTTCCAGGTAATGATGATCAGTTACTTGTTGCTGTACAGAAGGAAAATGATACTACTGAAATAGGAATTATTGATACTAAGGCTGAAGTAAGACTTGATCACTATGGTGATGTTATAGGAATGATTACTAATGGAACTGTAATTCAGAATACAGATGGTCCTATTTTAAATATTGATCTTAATAATATTAAGGTTGATGGAAATGGACAAGTTGTAGTGAATAAAAATGGAGAATCAGACTCACAGGAAGTAACACTAGATGGTGTGAAGCCAGGAAATCCTATAGAGGTTACTCCTGATGAACCATCATCACCTGAGAAGCCAGATGAACCAGTATTACCAGATACACCAGGTGTACCAGTAATACCAGAAGAGCCAGATGATGAAGTGGTGACACCTCCAGGAGATGTGGAAGAAGAAAAGCCATCAGATCCAGATAATCAGCCACCATCAGACAGTGAAGAAACACCAGATGATGGAGATAAGGAAGAAACGCCAGAACCACCAGTAGAAGGAGGAGAACCAGAAGAAGGCGGAGAAGAAGAAACTCCAAATCTACCAGAAGATGGTGAAGATACAGAAAGTAAGCCTGAAGTGCCAGATGAACCAGTATTACCAGATACACCAGGTGTACCAGTAATACCAGAAGAGCCAGATGACGAAGTGGTGACACCTCCAGGAGATGTGGAAGAAGAAAAGCCATCAGATCCAGATAATCAGCCACCATCAGACAGTGAAGAAACACCAGATGATGGAGATAAGGAAGAAACGCCAGAACCACCAGTAGAAGGCGGAGAAGAAGAAACTCCAAATCTACCAGAAGATGGTGGAGATACAGAAAGTAAGCCTGAAGTGCCAGGTGAACCAGTATTACCGGATACACCACAAACACCAGTAAAACCACAAACGCCAGTAACTCCAATAAAGCCTGTAAATAATGTTCAGGTTGTGAATATTGATAATGGTGAAAAAGTTACTTTTGATGTGGCTAAGCCAAAGAATATAAAAATTGTATCAGGTAAATTAACTAACAAAGAAATTCAGTATATAGTAGTAAATGGTGTGAAAATAACTAAGCCGTCTATGGCTAGAGTAAGAGCTTTAGATACTATAGTAGATTATAATGATGAATATTATACTGTAACAGATGGAGGAATAGTTCTATTCGCTAAGTTATTTGATACTTTAAAGCAAAATTCTAATGGTATATATGATATAGGTGCTGCTTTTACTGATGGTGAGAAAATTGAAAACTTAACAAGAATAAGCATGATAGATACTAGCAGTACAGTAAATGATTCAAAACCTAATGTTAGCAAGCCTAATACAGGTAATTCAATAAATAAGGGTGATTCAGTAGATAAGGAAAATAAAGAAGAGTCAAATGTTGTTTCTGTTTCAGGAGCTTCTAATGAAAAAGTAGTTTATAATGCAACAGTAAATAATGTTGTTACTACAGGCAATGCGCTTGAAAACACAATAGCTGATACAGCAGAGGAAGATAAAAATACAGAAAATGCAGCTGCTGATAATATAGAAGAGGATACTACAGCAGGTTCTGAAGTAGAGAATAAAAAAGACAGCAATAATCAGTCTGTTGAAGCAAAGTCTGAAAAGACATCTAACAAAGGATTGATTGCTACAATAGTATTAATTGGAGTAATTATAGCTTCAGCAGTAGGTGCTATATTCTTCAAAAAGAAAGAATAATAAACTACTCCAGTAGAAGAAGAATTTTGAACTGGTAAAAAGATTTTATAACGAATCTTTTTATCAGTTTTTTTATGTTTAGATATAGTGTTTACTAATACGAGGAAAATGTGTTGAAAACGACAGGGCTTCGTAATATTTCTTGCAGCGATTATTTGAATAAACATCAGATTTAATAAATATATTTATAATGATTACTAAATTAGGAGAGCTGTTTTTGTGAATAGACAGGCTTGTAGTTTATTTATAGAGCAAAATGATGTTGAAAAGTATCTAATAGAATACAGAGGGAATCTATTAGAACAAATGAAGGATATTGATTATGCATGTGCCTTTAAAATTACTGATAAATTAGCAATACTAGCCATTAAAGATGATAGGATTGATGAGCTTAAAAAAGCTGTGCCTGCTATAATATTTGTAAACTTTAGGAATAAGTATGTTTTGCAGGATACAAGTGTAACAGACGTTAGCAATATTCAGCCCATAAAGATTAATCCTTATTTAAACCTGACTGGAAGAGGGGTAATTATTGGAATTGTTGATACTGGTATAGATTATACAAACAAGGAATTTTTAAGAGAAGATAACACTTCTAGAATCGAGGTTATATGGGATCAGACTATAAGTTCACCAAATACCACTGAGAATTCAAATGAAGTATTTACTGGTACAGTTTATGATAATGATAAAATCAATGAAGCTGTTAAAGCAAAAATTAGCGGGAATGATCCTTATGCTATAGTGCCCTCTAGAGATGAAATAGGACATGGTACTCAGATGGCAAGTATAGCAGGTGCAAGGGGCTATGACCAAGATGTTGCAGGTGTAGCTAATGATTGTACATTTGCTATAGTAAAACTTAAAGAGTCACAAAAATTTAAAAATCAGCTTGCTGATGAGGGCATTCAAAACGTTCCAGTATATTCCCTTAGTGTTATAATAGCAGGAATAGAGTACTTGAAAAATTATTCATTGAGGGCAAAAAAACCAATGATTATCTTGAATTCTATAGGTACTTCTGATTACAGCCATGATTCCAGCGATGTATTTTCTAGATACTTAAGTAAGATTGCTAGTAACAGAGGGCTTGTTTTTGTAGCCAGCTGTGGTAATGAAGGAGCTGCAGAAACACACGCTTCAGGATATCTATCTGGAGCTGATGATATAAAAGATGTTGAATTGAAAGTTGGAAACAGCATGAAGCTTTTACAATTCAGGGTCTTCGTCAGACGTCCTAACAAAATGTCGATAGCTGTTGTTTCTCCATCAGGAGAAAGTTCTCAGTTTATGTCTTCCAATCTTTATAAAGAAAAAAATGTGAGATATATATTTGAAAATACAGATCTGAAAGTTAATTTTTACAACCCAGATAATATTACGGGATTACAGGTTTTTCTTTTATCATTTTCGTCTATTAAATCTGGTATATGGAAAATAAGGTTAAAAGGTGAATATATAGTTAATGGCAGGTTTGATATCTGGCTTCCACCATCTGTGACATTAAAGCCTGACATCAGATTTTTAGAGCCTGATCCAAATCAGACACTTACTGCACCAGGAGCATCAAGTGATGTAATTTCTGTATCATATTACAATCAGGAAAAGAATAGTATAGTTCCAGCATCAGGCAGGGGATTTCCCCTATTTCCTATTATCAAACCAGATATTGCTGCACCAGGTATAAGTATTTATGCTACCAGTACCAATGGTAGTAAAGTAACAGTAACTGGTGCTTCTGCGGCTACCTCAATTGTAGCTGGTACATGTGCTTTACTTATGCAGTGGGGAATAGTTGATGGTAATGATTCTACTATGTATGCTAATAAAATTTTAAGTTATCTTGTTGCTGGAGCTTTTAGAAACACTACTACAAGATATCCTGATTATAGTTTAGGATATGGAACACTTGATTTATTAGAAATATTTAATAGTATTTCAGGTCTTAAATTAGAGTCTAGAGGTATTGCAGACTATACAGAATATTATACTAATAACTTATACGTGAGAATTCCACAAAATATGGAGGTGAGATTTGTTGAGATTTAGGTTTAGTAATGCGCCATTCTTTACTTTTAACAATCCGATATACGTAAAATATGTAGCTGAATACCAGGGGGATATCGTAAGTGAAGCACCTCTTGGTTTAGAAAAGGAAATGTATATTACAGTAATAAATGATAAATACGTTATTATTACAAAAAGATTTGAAAGTGTCATGGAAGATAGATTAACTTTAGCAAATAATCCTTTTCCATCTGTTGTTTATATAGCAAAGTATTGTATTTACTGCACATTAGATATAATAGATTTTAATGAAAAAGTATCGATTAACCCACTTGAAGCAGCTAATATCAATGATGTAGCTTCTAATGAATCTATTAGTTTAAGCGGTAAGGGTACTGTAGTTGGCATAATTGATACTGGAATTGACTATACAAATAGAGAATTTCAAACTAGCGATGGTAATACAAGAATTCTAAGAATCTGGGATCAGAGTCTTCCAAGAGAAACAACAACTACCGGGCAAGACTCAATATCCTGGGGCACTGAATATACAAATGAAGATATTAATAAAGCATTAGCTGCACAAAGAGCAGGACAAGATCCCTATAGTATTGTTGCATCTAAAGATGATATAGGGCATGGTACTGCTATGGCTGGAGTTATTGGTGCATCTGGTTTTGATCCTGAAATAAAAGGTGCAGCGCCACAATGTGAATTTGTAGTTGTAAAATTAGGCAGGGATTTAGTATCTGAAAGATTAACAGAAACTAAAGAACTATATGATATGGCATCAATTATGTCAGCAATTAATTATATTTTAGATTTTGCTTTAAGTGAAAACAAACCAACAGTTATTTATATGCCGCTAGGTACAACACTTGGCAATCATAGATTTAATGGTATTTTAGAATCTTATATAGATGATGTATGCAGTAACGTGGGAGTTTCTGTAGTAAATAGTTCAGGTGATGAAGGTGAAGGTAGAAATCATGCTTTTAGTATTCTTGAGGGAAATGGAGATTTAAAAGAAACTCAATTATATGTTGATAGTCAAAAGTTCTTAATGTTAGATTTATGGACATTAAAACCCAATAAAGTTTCTATTAGTATTATATCACCTACAGGAGAAAGCAGTGGAACTATACCCGCTTTATTTAAGCAGCAGGATGTGTCTAAATTTGTTATAGAAGAAACAGAGGTTTTAATTCAATATTATCTTCCTGAGGATTTATCTGGAGATGAACTTATAAGCGTATATTTTGCTGGACTAAAACCTGGAATATGGAAAATAAGAGTTTATGGTAATTATGTTCTTGATGGAAGATATGATATTTGGATGTTTTCCAGGAAGATGTTAAAGGGTGCAACTTCATTGACTTCTCCATGTACTTGTGGAACAATAACCAATCCAAGTACAAGCAGGTATTCCTTAACTATAAGCAATTACAATCAAAACAATATAACTGTTTATCCTAAATCAGGCTTAGCCACTACCTCTATACAAGCTTTTGAAATAGACGTTGCTGCTGGTGGAGTAGATGTAAAATGTATATTTTTAAATAATGGAAGAGTTTATATTACAGGAACTAGTGTGTCAGCTGCTGTAGCTGCTGGCGCTGCTTTATTGCTATTTGAATGGGGAATAGTGAAAGGAAATGATCCTTATATGTATTCTAATACCCTTAAGTCCTATATATTAAGGGGAACATATAGAAGAAAAAATGATATATACCCGAATATAGAATGGGGATATGGCATTCTTGATTTATTGGGGGTATTTACAAACTTATAATAATGAATGAACAAGATGTAGTGATATATCAAGTCACAGGGTGTTAAGATGGTGACAGATTTTAATGAGACACTTCATAATAATATTAAACCCATGGTATTTTGAATAATATCGTGGGTATACTAATTTTTAGTGATAATTTAATACTAAGTTCATTTATTTTATTGAATATGTATTATTAAATGCTGATAAATTGCAATAACAAATTGAACTAATTTTATTTTTCCATTTGAACCCTTGAATTTTTAAGCTGCATAGATCTCATCGAGGTACTTTTCAAAAAGCTCCTCTGGAGTTCGGTAGTCTAAGATTTTACGTGGAAGAGTGTTCATCCATTCTTCAATAAACCCTATGTTATCAACACTATAATCAGATATACGCTTTCCCTTGGGGATAAATCGATGTATTAGCCCATTATGACGCTCATTTGTGCCTTTTTCAAATGATGAATAAGGATGTGTGTAATAGACCTTAGTTTCAGTGTGATTTTCAAGTGTGGATAAGTCTGCAAATTCAGAACCATTATCCCCAGTAATACTTTTAAAAACCTTGCTAAACTGAGTTCCATAGACATCTTTAAGATAGTTAAAGGCTTCGGTAACTGCTTCACCAGTATCTGCAAGGTACATTTCAACATGTTTTCCTTGCTTGATTTGAGTAGTAGTTCCACGACGGATTTCATTGATAATAGTATTGATTGGTCTTTGCAATTCTTTGGCAATTTTATATGCAGAGCAACCGTCTGCAAGGCGTATTTCAATAGTCATGCGCTCTTTGAAATTCAAGTGTTTATTTTTACGTGATTCTGTGTTATGATATAGGTAATTCATAGTGATTATCCTCCTTGTTATTTTGCTTTCACAACTTAATTATAACACGGGTAATCACTATGGATTTTTTATTGGTTCAATTTCATTATACAATTAGTCACTCAATAATTTTATTAATAAGATTATCGGAAAACAATTCATACTCATAATCTTCAAGTTCTGCAACAGATAGAGTCCTAGAGTTAAACACCATATTTTTCCCATTATGTTTAGTTAAAATATTATAATTTGAAAACTTATATTCCATTTTTACCCCTCCTAATATTGACCTAACTTTCCTAATTTTTTTGCTTTTTTGATACAATGAGTAAATGCTATATATCCCAAGAATGTATATATTGCTACATTAAGTAATAGGAATATCATATCATTACTATAGGATAACCCCTTATTAACTATTTGGTCGAAACATCTATTTGCCCATGTAATTGGTATACAATAACTTATTGATTGAATTATTTTAGGCAGGCCAGATACAGAAGTGGTTATTCCTGTAAAGAAAAGCAATATATATGTAAATACATTGCAAACAGGTTGTACCTTTTTAAAATATAAAGTTAACCCACCAAACACTAATCCTAATGTATAAAAACTTATCACACATAATATCATAATAAGAATAATAAATAAGTTTTTATATCCTAATGTCAATATATTATTTTGTACATTAAAAACCAATGAGCATATAATAAAAATAATCATAGCTTTACAAACACAAAAAGTACAATTAACTACTATTTTTGAGGCAAAAACTCCTATAACACTCGTTCTTGTCATAAAAATTTGTTCTAAAGTCCCCATCATTGCTTCATCTTGTATTACACCCGCCATATAGCTTATAGCTGTGGAACATAGCTGCCACGTAACAAGTCCAAATAGAAGTAGCAGAGAACTTTGACTTTTGTTATTTCTAAAGGAGTAAAATAGCCCTATAAATGCTATTAATGTAGACAAATTATAAAATATATAATTTAGATAGTAATTTTTCAACTCTCCCCACAACATAACAAATTCTGCTTTTATTAAATTTTTCAAAGTCATATACTTTACCTCCTCTGTATTAATTAAAGAGAGATTCAATTTTATCATACTCTTTTTCTATTTTTATAACATTTATATCAGGAAATTCAGATATAAACTTTACTACATTTTTAATCTTAAAGTCTAGAAAATCATCTTCTTCTGTATATGTTATATGATTTTTTTTCAGATACTCAACAATATTATCTTGTTTAACAACTACTACATCAGAATATGTATAATTATTACTAAATTTCAGATTATTTATGGTATCATATTGGGTAAGTTGTCCTTTGTTAAAGAACGCAATTTTATCACAAAGATTTTCTATTACATTCATTTCGTGAGAGCTAACAATTAGTGTTTTATTAAATTTAGTTGCTATTTCTTTCAATAATTTAATCATTTTTTCTTTTGATACAACATCCAATCCCAATGTAGGCTCATCTAAAATTAAAATATCTGGATTTTTTAATAATGCTACTATTATCGCTACTTTTTGTTGCATTCCTCTAGACAAACTATTTACTGGAACATCATGTTTCTCTTTCAATTCAAATAGTTCTAATAGCTTTTCTTTTCTTTCTTTTATTAATTCAGGATCTAACTTATTTAAATATGTAAAATAGTCAATATTATAGTCAATAGATAAAAAATTATATACATTCCTCGCTCCCTCTAGCACTACTCCAACATTTTTATGTACTTCATCAGGATTGTCTTTTATATCTTTTCCGTTTATTAACACTTTTCCATTAGTTGGACTAATTAAATTACATATAATTTTAATTAGTGTTGTCTTTCCTGCACCATTAGCTCCTAAAAAGCCAATAATTTCTCCCTCATCAATTTTAAGATTTATATTTTTGTTACTAAAGAACGTATCTTTAGTGTTGTATTTTTTACTAATATTACAAATTTCAAGCATATTTTCCTTTCTCCTTTTACATTGTGAAACAAATATTATAATAGTAACCTAAAGAGGTTTATATACATTTTTGTAATTAATAATCAAAAAGCAAAACTATTTTTACTTTATTTTCAATATAGTCCTTATTCTGACTAAAATCAATAGTTTTTTATTATTTTATCATTATATCCACGAATAGTATTACAATATATAAATAATTCTCCATGTTTATTTCCATATTAATAACATGTTGAACTTAAGTTTTCTTTAATTAAAATTAAAAGTGTCTATAATTCAGTAACTTTTTTACATGAATTAAATAAAATATGTATATTTTTGGACATATATGTCTAAATTAGTTTTTTATTTAATTTAGTGTAAAAATTGTTGGGGGCTACTATTTGATATTTCATTTTTGTATTGAAGGAAAAAGTATAAAAAACATATATAATGCTGTAACTATTATTTACTCACTTTGGAACAAGTAAATACAAATCTGATGCAATATGATTAATAAATGCACATAATAAATATAATATTAGAATAGAAATAATCATAAATAATTTAAGTTGATACAATAAATTCTTATTTATGTGATTGGAAACGTGTGTAATTATATAATTTAATTGATTGTAAGCGACTAATAAAAGAGTATATTGTAAAAGAAAATGAGTAGGATTATCATAATTAGTGAAATCTTACTCATTTCTTTTTATCTATGCAATTTTCAATTGCAATGTCGGACCAAGGCATAACTTCTGAAATGCTTTCAGGTGACTGATCTTTTTCAAGATGTGGCATTGTATTCAATAAAAATTCTATGTATTTATAAGCATCAAGGCTATTTGCTTTTGCTGTTTCAATGAGACTGTATATTATTGCACTGGCTTCAGCACCTTTGGTGCTTGCCGAAAAGAGCCAGTTTTTACGTCCAATAGTAAATGGACGAATGCTGTTTTTAGCAATATTATTTGATATAGAACATCTTCCATCAAGCAGATAATTTTCCATGTAAGGTTTCTGGTTAATAGCATATTAAACTGCCTTGCCAAGTTTAGAACCCCTTAATGGATTGAGTGATTCAAGCCAACACCAAAAAGCATCTAAAACAGGCTTTTCCTGCTTTACACGCTCCGCTTTGCGCTTGTCGCAATCCATATTCTTTAAGGTTTTCTCAATTTTAAAGAGCTCGTTGCAATAATTACGCCCTTTTTCAGCGTTAGTAATTTCTTTTGATGGTTTAAGTTTTGAAGGTATTGCATCAATAAAATATCTCCTAAGATGTGCCTTATTCGAGAAATAAGATAAGGCACATGCAAGACGTAGATTTGCTAATGTTGTAAAAACACTAGGCAATGAAAAGTCTAAAGGGACTCTTGTATTTTATACTTACGAAGGAGACCAAATTATCACTAAAAAATCAGCCATCAAAATATGGGAAATATGTAAAAGCGGTTCAAGCCTCCTTCATCCATTTCTTTGTCGCTTTTAATCTATACGATTCTCCATTCATGTTTATCATATAGGATTTATATGTAAGTGGACCTATGTCAATATAGTAGACACATTTTTTTAGTTTTTTAAGCAGATTTTTTTACAATAAAATCTTCATAGTCCTGAGGAGTCATATAACCAATTCTGCTATGAATTCTTTTTCTGTTATACCAGCTTTCAATATATTGAAATGTCGATATTCTTGCATCGTCAAAGTCAGCATATTTATTCATTCTTTCATCTTCTTTTTTAAAGCAGGAATGAAATGCTTCCATTAGAGCATTATCATAGGGGTATCCCTTTTTACTATAAGAGTGTTTAATAGATAAATCAGCTAAATATTGTTCAAATTTATTGCTTGTGTATTGTGATCCTAAGTCACTATGAATGATTAGTTCTTTAGTATCAGGATTTTGATTGCTTATTGCATTTTTTACGGCCTGAACAGCTAGCTCAGCATCAATAGTCTTGGACATATACCATCCAACAATTTTAGCACTACAGCAATCAAAAACAGAAGCCAAATAGCACCAGCCTTCATTTTGTGTATAAATGTAAGTTATGTCTGTAAGCCATTTCTTATTGATTGTCTCGGCGGAGAAATCGCCCTTAATAAGATTTTCTTTTTGTTCAACATTTTCCTTTGACTGGCATGAAGGTTCCCATTTTTTTGATAACGATTGACTTTATTCCAAGCTTTTTCATTCTTTTCTGAACACGTTTTAGACTGACAGTAATTCCTTTGCTTTGCAGCGTTTTATGAATCTTAGGAGCTCCGTAACGCCTTTTTGAGGCGGTATACTCTTCAAGTATCTTCTTGTCTAAGATTTTATTTTCCTGTTCATATATGGACGGTTTTCTGTGAACATGCTTATAGTAAGCAGCTCTGCTGATTCCAAGAACTTTGCACATGCATTTAACTTCAAATTTCTTGTGTATTTTTTTACGATAAATTGCAATAACAAATTGAACTAATTTTATTTTTCCATTTGAACCCTTGAATTTTTAAGCTGCATAGATCTCATCGAGGTACTTTTCAAAAAGCTCCTCTGGAGTTCGGTAGTCTAAGATTTTACGTGGAAGTGTGTTCATCCATTCTTCAATAAAACCTATGTTATCAACACTATAATCAGATATACGCTTTCCCTTGGGGATAAATCGACGTATTAGCCCATTATGACGCTCATTTGTGCCTTTTTCAAATGATGAATAAGGATGTGTGTAATAGACCTTAGTTTCAGTGTGATTTTCAAGTGTGGATAAGTCTGCAAATTCAGAGCCATTATCCCCAGTAATGCTTTTAAAAACCTTGCTAAACTGAGTTCCATAGACATCTTTAAGATAGTTAAAGGCTTCGGTAACTGCTTCAGCAGTTTTTGACGGAATCATAAGCACTATAGCATTACGAGTCAAACGCTCAACAATTGTAAGTAGTACACTGTCACTATTAGTTTTTTCACCTACTACAGTATCAACTTCCCAATGTCCAAATTCTTGGCGGTTATTGACGTGTGTAGGACGCTCTGAGATGCTTTTACCAAGTATCTTCTTATGCTTTTTCACAACTGTATGTTTGGTGCTTCTACGAAGCTTTAACGGAAGAGCAGCATTCTTAATAGATAGTAATCCTAAA
>NZ_VULX01000011.1 GCF_009696465.1 Inconstantimicrobium porci
CAACATGTTTTCCTTGCTTGATTTGAGTAGTAGTTCCACGACGGATTTCATTGATAATAGTATTGATTGGTCTTTGCAATTCTTTGGCAATTTTATATGCAGAGCAACCGTCTGCAAGGCGTATTTCTATAGTCATGCGCTCTTTGAAATTCAAGTGTTTATTTTTACGTGATTCTGTGTTATGATTTGGGTAATTCATAGTGATTATCCTCCTTGTTATTTTGGTTTCGCAACTTAATTATAACACGGGTAATCACTATGGATTTTTATTGGTTCAATTTCATTATACAATTAGTCTCTTAAAAATAATGCTTTCTTAAACCCCTAAAACCTTGCCACAAATCTCATCCTCTATATCAACAAATCCAATTATGCACTTTCTACTATCAATGCTATTGTTTCTATTGTCACCCATTACAAAGACTTTTCCTTCTGGAACAACGATATCAAGGTCATCCATGTTCATAGGTTCTTTTATATAATCTTCATTTATAAGTTTATTATTAATATATAATTGGTTGTCTTTAATTGCTACACGGTCTCCTGCAACGCCAATCACTCTTTTTACAAGATATCTTGTAGATAAGTCCTTTCTTTCAAATACTATAACGTCCTTATATTCTGGTGTTTTTCCAAAAGAATAACTCTTCATGCTAAGAATTAAACGCTGACCATCATAAAGTGTATTATCCATCGAGTGTCCATTTATAGTTGTAATTCTGAAAAATGATAATATCACAGTTGATAATGTAATGCCTAGCATAATAGTTATTATCAAGTCCTTCAAATACCTTTTACTAATTTTAATGTTTATTTTTTTCATATTAACTCTCCTTTTCATCTTTTATAGTTTATAAGTTTAAATTCATGTACACGTCATCTAAATCTTCTTGTGTAATTCCAAGATATTTTTTTGTATTAGAAATACTACTATGATTTAGAGCTTCCATGATTAAAGCTAATGAAACGCCACTTTTATATGCCCAATAACCCCATGTCTTTCTCATTGTATGTGTACCTACATTTTCTTCAACACCAACATAATCAGCACATGTTTTTATGATGCGGGCGGCCTGTTGTCTAGTAATTGGCTTATTTGTATTCTTCCTTTATAGAAATACAAATTCATTTTTCTTATAGTTATACTGTTTCATAAATAATATAATAGCTTTCTCTAAATTCTTCGTTACTGGAAAACGCTTATATTTGCCTGTTTTCTTTTCATTAAGATAAATGAATTTTACAGGTTTTTTACCATCCCAGATATCATTAACTTTTAATGATAAAATATCACTGATTCTTAATGCACTAGAAATACCTACCATGAACATAAGATAATCTCTAGTATTTTTTCCTTTTAAAAAGTTCTTCATTGCTTCAATCTGCTTTTTATCTTTCAGGGGATAAACTGTTTTTATATCACTCACCTCCATATGTTACACAATTTTATTATTCAGTATATTATGTAACATTCAAAATAAAATTTATTTCAGAAAATTTCTAAATGTCCTAAACAAGCCATTTCTTATGTTACTAAATGACATTGTGTAACATTCAGTAAAAATATAATATCATACATTAAAAAGGCTGTGTGTTTTAGTTAAATTACACTATTCAGTTTTTCAGTAATACTATCAACTTTACTCATAATATTTCTTGCACAATTCATATTATCTTTAAATAATTCAACAATACTTCCCACATTTCTAAATGGCTCTTGTTGTAATATCTTTTTATCTTCAATAAATCCATTCTTAACTACATAATCAATGATTAGTTCTACAAAGTGAATCTGCTTTGTATTTAAAGATTTATCATTTAAGAATTCTGAAAAAATCTCATTGGCAACATTTCTATCTAATCCAACAATCTTTCTTACAAGTTTAGTTAATGGCATTTCCTTAAACTCTTTTTCATAATCTGCTTTTGTACCAAGTTCATGCCACATTATTTCTTCCAATGATTTTAAATCTTGCTTAGTAAGCTCTTTATTATTTCGTAATTTATGTACAGCTATTTGGTCTTGGTGTTCTTTTAAATAATATTCAACCTTTTTTCTATAGTTTTTAAGGTCATTTGTATTATACATTGCACCATTTGATTCTTCTTTAATAATCATATCATCAAAATTAGTTGTATATATTTTCTGTGTTTCTTTTTGTAAATACTTTAATAGTTCACGTAAAGATTCTCTTACTTCATCTAAATCAAATATATCAGCACTTTCCCAGAACTCTTCTGTTTTAACTTTTTCAATAATATATTTCTGTTCTTGAATCTGTGGAATTGTACCAAGTTTTGATAACTCTTCTGCTGTTTGTACTACACTTTTTATAGGTTTATTAGCATTTGTTCCTTGAAGCTTTGCAAGCTGTATTGTATACATAGTTACATCAAATCTTTTTGCAAATTCATCGTCGGTTATAGGAGTTATAAGTGGTGATATATGTGTTTTTATCTCATTGCTACTTACAGCTCCTAATCCTTTCCAAGAACTTTCATTCTTATATTTATGAACATAATTTAATTCCATTCTTACTCTAAAGTTATCTTCATTTAACGAATTCACACTTAAAATAAGATTATCTAATAAAGCCTGTCTATATTCAACATATTCATTATCTGAATATTTAATATCTTGTAATTCCTTTACTAAATCAAGCTTTAAATTGAAAATTCTTTCTGATAGACTTTGAGGCACTCCACCTTCAAATCCTTTTGGATTAACTCTAAAGAATTCAAAGTTATTACAGAAATCAAATACTAAAAACTGTTTTTTATCTTCTCCTACTGATAAAAGGTCTGGGCAAAGTCTTGTACCTCTTCCTATCATCTGCCAAAACTTTGATTTAGCACGTACCTTTTTAAAGAATACAAGGTTTAATATTTCTGGAATATCAATTCCTGTATCGAGCATATCAACAGATACAGCAATCTGTGGTTTCTTATCTGGGTCTGAAAAATCATCAATTAAGCTATCAACATAATTAATACTATAATCAATTTCCTTACAGTAATCAGCCCCAAGCTCTGGATAAAGTTTATTAAACCTATCAACAATCACCTTTGCATGTCTATTACTTTTAGCAAAAATTATAGTCTTACCTATTTCTTCATTTCCTTTTATTCTTAAGCCGTTATCCATTAAATCATTTAACACTAAATCAATAGTTTTTTCATTAAAAAGCCATTCATTAATTGCTGAACTTGATATCTCATCATCTATATTCTCATCATCATCAAAAGTATCCTCAAATTGCTCTTTATCTTCATCAGATAAATCATCGTACTTAATTCCATCCTCCATAAGTTTTGATGTACGCTCCAAGCTTCTATAATCAACTAGATATCCATCTTCTACTGCTTTTTCTAATTCATAAGCATAAGTAGGTACACCACTTTCAAGATTAAATATAGAATAAGTATTCTTGTCTACTTCATCTTTAGGAGTTGCTGTAAGTCCTAGAAGATACGCATCAAAATAATCAAAAATTGCTTTATACTTTTTATAAATACTTCTATGTGATTCATCTATTATAATTAAATCAAAGTGCCCTGGTGTAAATAGCTTCTTTCCATCCTTTGATTTTGTATCATCTATAGCATTCATCATAGTGGGATAAGTTGAAAATATCATTCTTGATTCTTCGGGGTTATCTCTATTATCTAAAAGATTACATAAAGATAAATCAGGAAGTAATCTTGAAAAATTATTCTTTGCCTGTTTAACAAGTGCTTTTCTATCAGCTAAAAATAAAACGTTCTTTATCCAATTATGTCTTGCTAGTACATCTACAAGAGATATAGCAGTTCTAGTCTTTCCAGTTCCTGTTGCCATAACAAGAAGGAATTTTCTCTGTCTCTGTTGTAAATCTTCGCAAACCTTTGTTATTGCTTCCTTTTGATAATATCTATTAGATATACTGTCTTTTATCATGATATTATTAAGTGGTTTTCTACTACTTCTTCTATCTACCATTAACTGCAATTCATCTTGTGTTCTAAAACCATATACTCTTCTTTCAGAACAATTGTTATAATCATCCCATATATAAGTTTCAAATCCATTTGTAAAGAAAATTACAGGCCTTCGTCCATGTTTCTTTTCTAAACAATCAGCATAAAGTTTTGCCTGCTGACTACCTATTTTAGGGTCTTTACTACTTCTCTTTGCTTCAACAACAGCAAGTGGCTTACCATTCTTGCCATATAGAACATAATCAGCAAATCCTTCTCCAGTATTGTTTGGCATACCCTTTAAAGGCTCTTCTTCAACTATATTTTTTTCAAACTCCCAGCCTGCAAGTTTAAGTTCAACGTCAATGTATCTTTTTCTAGTTTCATATTCACTAATTTCATCGACATTGAAATCATAATCTTCTTTGCTTTCTTTCCTCTTAGCTGTAAGTTCTTTTCTTAAATCCTCATTCTGCTTTCTAATTTCTTCTATCTTTTTATCCTTAGAACTTAATTTTTCATATAAATCCTGAAGTTCTTCTGGTCTTGTTCTTTTTTCTTCGCCATCTAATAATAAGCCTTCATCAAATTCCTTATCTGTAAACTTTTCAGCATAGCAATAATCAATCCATGAAACAAACATATGAAGATTATGAAGAGATAAAACTGCCTCTTCCCTCTTTACATTTGAGTTAGTATGAACAGCTACATTACCAAGGCTGATAATATATTTTATTGGTCTAAATAACTTATTATCTATAAGTTCATGAAAACAATTACTGTGTATTAAACTTGATAAATTATCCTGATAAGGCATTACTAAGTCGTCATCAAAACTATAAAGCCACTTAACAGCAAGCTCTAGCGCTCTTCTACTTAAAATAGCTGTTGTGGCAGGACTTACTACTATACTTTTTTCAGCCTCTATGCAACTACCTGCAAAGCCTTTAAATATATCTTTATCCTTTAAAAAATCAAAATTACCCAAAGC
This sequence comes from Inconstantimicrobium porci, assembly GCF_009696465.1. Taxonomy (GTDB): domain Bacteria; phylum Bacillota; class Clostridia; order Clostridiales; family Clostridiaceae; genus Inconstantimicrobium; species Inconstantimicrobium porci. Next base: position 4,949 of record NZ_VULX01000011.1, read on the forward strand.
CCTTCCTCCTTAAACCTTATTTAAACTTTACCTCTATGGCTCTCTCATTTACTCCCCAACTTTCAACTTCATATTCACTATATAATGCTCCAATATCAGATTTAACGAATACTTTAAGTGAATAGTCTTTAAATTTCTCATAAAAATTCACTGAATAATCATACCCATTTACACAAAGTTCTGCTCTATTTTCTTTCCAATATATCTTATTCAAAAGTTCATTATTATCATTTAAAGCTTTTTCATTTATAAAAAGTCTTAGTTCATTTTCAACAACTCTATACCATTTCATGTATCCTTTAGTTAATGCTATTTCTTCTTTCTTTAAATTACTTCTTAATTTTTTCATAAGTATCTCCTTTATCCATTCCTCTTTTTATTAGTTAAATAATTCACCTTTGAATGCTCTCTGCATTAATGAATTGAAATTATCTTCTAATTCCTTTAAACTTTGCTCCATTTCAAATTTCAATTTGTCGACTTGTTTAACGAAGGATGCAAATTGATTTTGAAGTTCTATTGGTGGTTGATATACTGGTATTGAATTACATATAGTTTTGTTCATATATAATACTGTAGTATTACTTGCTTTCAAATTCATATAATCTTTTCTAAAACCTAAATAATACATAAGAAAAATATTATTAATATTTTTACATTGAAATGAGTGTAATTGTTGATTAATAATCATTTCAGTTCCAGCAATAGAGCATATACCCAAATTACCTACACAACTCATTATCACACTACCTAAAGGTACCTTTTTTCTGTGCACCTCATCTATCTCTTTGTCAGTCAACCCTAAACCTGATTTAGATCCAAGAGTTACACCATTAACATTTAAATCTTCTATAGTTATCCATGGTATGTCACCTGTAAAACTTTTAGGTTTATCTCTTCCAGGTACCATACAATCACAAACATCTATTACAGATTTAACCACCCATCTTTTGGGATTCAAAACAGGATCACCAAACATCTCGATAAATCTCGATTTAACTAACTCATCTAAATCTTCTATTTGAGCTTTTCTTTTATCTATTAATTCTTGAGATATTCTTAATGTATTTACAATTTCCTTTTGTTTTTCCAAACTAATATTAGGCATTTTTAAATCTACTAGTGCTTGCTTAGATATATGTGGTATAGTCGCACCAGTACATTTATCTCTCAAATACTTAAATTTACTCTTTAAAAATAAGCCACAAAATTCACTCATAAAGCCTTTATCTTTAAAAGATAAGATAGCTAGAGTACTACCAATAGCTCCTTCTAAACCATAACCAATCGTTCCTGCATTAGCTCCATCCCAAGCAATTATAATATCTTCTTTTCTTGCTAAAACATATTTATTATTTACACAATATTTTATATTATCATCATTTCTCAAATCATCTATTTGTATGTATCTTATAGCCCCATCTTTTTTTTCATTTATTTGTTCTACTTTTTTACCTTTTTTTATTTCAAATAAATCCTTCACTTTTATATATTTCATTAATTTTACCTCATTTTTTAAAGTGAAATTTCACTCAAATTCATTTATTGAATAAATTCAAAATGCTAAATCAAAGATTTATATTCTCACTTATCATTCTTTCAAGTTCTTCTATTCCATCATTAATTTCTTTTTCCCTACTCTTTATTCTATCTAAAATAATTTTAGGTTCATCATACTTTACTTCCTCATATTCTATTTCCTTATACTTATTTATAGAAAGATCATATCCATTTTCCCTTATTTCCTCTACTGGTACGAAAAAGCTCTTATCTGTTCTCTTTCTATCGACCTCTTTATCAAGATTATTAAATCTTTCTATTATATCTGGAATATCATTTTCATCTATTGGATTTCTCTTATCATCTAATGAATAACCATCTGCTTTCATATCGTAGAACCATACTTTATCTGTTCCACCTGTTCCTGTTTTAGTAAATATCATAATAGCAGTAGATACTCCTGCATATGGTTTAAATACTCCTGAAGGCATTGAAATTATTGCTTCCAGCTTATTATTATCTACTATTTCTTTTCTTATATCTTTATGTCCTTTAGTTGAACCAAAAAGCACTCCATCTGGTACAATTGAAGCACATCTTCCACCTGTTTTTAATATTCTTAAAAATAATGCTAAAAATAAAAGTTCTGTTTTCTTAGTTTTAGTTGTTTTTAAAAGGTCTGCTGATACTGCTTCATAATCAAGACTTCCTTTAAAAGGTGGATTAGCTAATACTAAAGTATATTTATCCTTATCTGTATTCATTTCTGATAATGAATCCTTATACTCTATGTTAGGATTATCAACACCATGTAACATCATATTCATAGCACCTATTCTAAGCATAGTTCTATCCATATCAAAGCCATGGAACATATTATTATTAAAATGTTCATTTAATCCTTGTACTAAAAACATATCTGCATGATTATCTCTTAAATATTCTTCTGCTCCTACTAAGAAACCTGCTGTCCCCATTGAAGGGTCTACAATAATATCTTCTGGCTTTGGTTTCATAAGTTCTGCCATCATTTTAATTATGTGTCTTGGAGTTCTAAACTGTCCATTAGTACCTGCTGTTGCTACCTTAGATAGTAAGTATTCATATAAATCTCCTTTTACCTCTTTATCACTCATAGGTAAATTATCAATAGCATCTACTATTTTTGAAAGCATAAGTGGTGTTGGAATCTTAAACATTGCATCTCCCATGTACTTTGAATATGCAGATGATTTATCTTTATGAATATTCTTAATAAACGGAAATACTTCTTCTGATACTATTCTATACATTTCAGAAGCTTCTTCATTCTTAAACTTACTCCATCTTAAATATTGTTTATCTTCTGGAAAAGTTCTATCAAAATCAACGCCAAAAAACGAAGCTTCATTTTCTTTAGTTGTTTCAGCATCATCTAAATCTTTTATAAATAAAAGGTATGTAAATTGCTCTATAACTTCAAGTGGATTAGTAAGTCCGCCAGTCCAAAATGTTTCCCAAATTTTATCTATCTTGCTTCTTAATTCTCCAGTTATCATATGATTATTCTCCTCTTTTAATATTGTTATATCTTACTATTATTTTAACAAAATACAATATCCATTTCTATGTATTTACTATATTAAACAAAAAAAGAGACTAAATACTTAGTCCCATATGTTTGAATTTTTTATATCATCTATCATTTCTAATATTTGCCTTTCAAGACCTCTGTTCCACTCATTTAGTAATATATCATTAATTATATCAATTAATATATTTTTAACATGCACTGTTAATATTCTATCTAGATAAAGAACATCATAAGTTAACAGAAATGTTCCTATATCCATTATCCTTTCATTCCTCTCTACCGTATTAACTGCCATAGAAAATAGTTCAGATGGCTTTAGATTATACACTTGAGCTAACTTACAAATAATAGGTATCGTCGGTGCTCTTTTTTCACCACTTTCTAGTCTGCAAACATATCCGGCCGATATGCCAGTTTTCTCTTCAACCTCTCTAAGCGACATATCTTTTGAAGTTCTTAATTGTTTAAGTTTCTCGCCAAAATCTTTTGAAACTTCTCCATAATTACTTTTCATTATACTTTCCATAATATTAATCCTCCTTTTTTCACACAAATAATTGTTACTTTTAGTGTTTTTATATTATAGAAAGTATCGATAAATTGCAATAACAAATTGAACTAATTTTATTTTTCCATTTGAACCCTTGAATTTTTAAGCTGCATAGATCTCATCGAGGTACTTTTCAAAAAGCTCCTCTGGAGTTCGGTAGTCTAAGATTTTACGTGGAAGAGTGTTCATCCATTCTTCAATAAACCCTATGTTATCAACACTATAATCAGATATACGCTTTCCCTTGGGGATAAATCGACGTATTAGCCCATTATGACGCTCATTTGTGCCTTTTTCAAATGATGAATAAGGATGTGTGTAGGACGCTCTGAGATGCTTTTACCAAGTATCTTCTTATGCTTTTTCACAACTGTATGTTTGGTGCTTCTACGAAGCTTTGCTTGATTTGAGTAGTAGTTCCACGACGGATTTCATTGATAATAGTATTGATTGGTCTTTGCAATTCTTTGGCAATTTTATATGCAGAGCAACCGTCTGCAAGGCGTATTTCTATAGTCATGCGCTCTTTGAAATTCAAGTGTTTATTTTTACGTGATTCTGTGTTATGATTTGGGTAATTCATAGTGATTATCCTCCTTGTTATTTTGGTTTCGCAACTTAATTATAACACGGGTAATCACTATGGATTTTTTATTGGTTCAATTTCATTATACAATTAGTCCGAAGATTTTTTATCTTTTCTATCTGTGATCTGTAAAAATAAGGTTTTATATTTTTTGTCTTATCAATCTCTGCTGCATGTAAATAAAGCAGAAGTTCCACCACCTTAATTTTGTAAAAATAATCTCTTATACCTACTGGAACATTATACAGACTTGAAAAAATCTTAGCTATACGTTCTTCATCCCTGATTATATAATTCTTCAAGTTAGTTTTCTCTAACCTGCAAGATAATAATATCTTTATATCAGGATGCCTTCAACGCCGTTAAGACAAGAATGCACCAATCGGACAAATTTATATTCTAGGGGTTTTAGGGGACAAGCCCCTTTTCTTTCAACATTACTTCCATATGCGTACTTTTAGGTTTTAAACCTACAGCTTCATAGAACTTTCTGGCCTCGTGATTAACTTCCAAGACATTAAGTTCCAGACTGTCTGCATTCCATTTTTCAGCATTCTTTACTGCTGCATCATACAGCTTTCTGCCAATGCCCTGTCTCTTATAATCTTTATGTACTCCAAAATCTTCAATAAAAGCGATGCAGCCTATCTTATAAATAAGAATGTTTCTGAGATCCTTCTTTACCATATGGCATGCCCCTGCTATACTGCCATCAATATCAGCAACAATAATCCTCCTTAAATTTCCATGAACTCAAGAAGGATTATTTTAGCATAATAAGTATTTTATTTCAATATTTACCGCAACAACTTTATGAATTTTGCTGATTTGTATTTACCTGTCTTAAGCAAGTATTTAAATCATCTTCTGGTGTACTTATTTGTCTCAATCCAAATGTATCAACAAGATACTGCAATACATTTGGGCTTAAGAATGCTGGTAAAGTTGGTCCAAGATAAATATTCTTGATGCCAAGTGAAAGTAGTGCTAAAAGGTCTGCAACTGCTTTCTGTTCATACCATGAAAGGATGATTGAAAGAGGCAGAGAATTAACATCTGTATCAAATGCATCTGCAAGTGCTGTAGCTATCTTTACTGCTGAATAACAGTCGTTGCACTGACCTACATCAAGAAGTCTTGGAAGTCCAGCGACTTCTCCAAAGTCAAGTTTGTTGAATCTGTATTTACCGCAGGCAAGTGTAAGGATGATGCAGTCATGTGGTACCATCTTGGCAAAATTAGTATAGTAGTTTCTGCCTGGTCTAGCTCCATCGCATCCTCCAATTAAGAAGAAATGTCTTACCTTTCCTTCCTTTACTGCATTAACAATGGCATCTGCCCTGCTGATAGTTGCATGATGGCCAAAACCTACAAGTATTTCATGAGGTTCCTGGTCTTCCTTAAATCCACCAAGTTCAAGTGCTTTTTCAATTATTGGACTGAAATCCTTATAGCCATTCTCATCTTTCTTTATATGAGTTATGCCATCCCATCCCACAACATTTGTTGAGAAAATCCTGTCTTTATAACTTTCTCTTGGTCTCATCAAACAGTTAGTAGTCATTAAAATACATCCTGGAATATCATCAAATTCCTTCTGCTGATCCTGCCATGCACCACCATAGTTTCCAACTAGATGTTTATATTTCTTAAGTCCTGGATAACCATGACATGGAATCATTTCACCATGAGTATAGACATTTATGCCCTTGCCTTCAGTCTGCTGCAGAAGCATCTCAAGATCCTTTAAGTCATGGCCTGAAACAATGATAAATGGTCCTTTTTTAATATGTACATTGACAAGATGAGGACCTGGGTTTTCATAAACTTCTGTGTTGGCTTCATCAAGTTTCTTCATGACAGCCATGCTTGCTTCACCAGTTCTCATAGTCCATCTTATAAGTTCCTCTACATCTAAGTTATCATCTGTAGTTGCTTCAAGAGCAAGAGCATAAAAATTATCTACCTGATCGTCATAATAGCCAAGTTCTCTTGCCTGATGTCCATACGCACTTATTCCTTTAAGTCCATAAATTATAGTCTGTCTTAATGAACGAATATCAGGGTCAAGCTCCTTGTCATACATGATACCAGCTTTTTTAGCATCCTCGAGCATCTCAGACATTGTCTCACTTAAATTGTATGTAGCATGATCTGTATCATTTTTAATCTTGCCAACTTTTTTTCTAAGTGACTCCTTAATACTCTGTGACTTTCTAAGCATTTCTATATGAACTTCTGCATCAAAGTTAACATTTGTAAGAGTAGTGAAAAGAGAATTTTCAATAAAGCTTACAATATCTTTATCAAGATTTTCTCCCTGTTCAATAATCTCCTTTGCATAACAACTGATGCCCTTTATCTGATAAATCAAAAGATCCTGCAAAGCTGCAATTTCTGGAGTCTTACCACATACACCAAGCTTAGTGCACCCCTTTCCCCCTGCTGTCTGTTCACATTGATAGCAAAACATAGGATATTCAAGATCCATATTATTTTCCATAATCAAACACTCCTTATTATTTTTATCAATAATAATAGAGTTCCCTATTATTTAACTTTAATAAGTTGAATATAACTTTTTATTTACAACTTTCTTTACAACATAATCTTCTTTTGGAAGCTTAGAGAAGAATTGAACAACAAAAGGTATTGTTATTATAGAAGCTACTGCATCAGCTATTGGCTGAGCAATCTCAACTCCTGTAAGGCTCATAACACGAGTTAATATAATAAGAATTGGAATGTAACACAGGCCGCTTCTTAAGCATGATAGAAATGTAGCACGTCCACTTTTCCCTATACTTTGAAAAAGCATATTGCCACAAACTGATACCGGCATAATTATTAAGCTGATACACTGAGCCTATAACGCAAAAGTTCCTATACCAATAACTTTACTGTCATCCCTGAAAAGACTGATGATTGCTGCTGAGTTAATGAAGCCGATAAATGCCAATACAGTCATTATTCCATGAAAGTCCTACTCCATATATACCCATATTAAATCCCTGCATGAATAACATATCTCCAAAAATATTAAGAACTCTTCCAGCTCCATGTCCAAGCATAAATCCAAAGGCCTGAATAATCGCCATTAATCCAAACATAATTCCAACCGTACCCGAAGCACTTGTCCAAAGTTTACCAACAAAATATGTATCTGCCATATTATATATGTTTGTAACTAACATGCTTATTGTTGTCGGCAGTCCTAAGGATAAAATCAGCTTAGGAATCGGTGTTTCTGTCATTTTTATATATTGTTTTTCACTGCTGACTGACATTTTCAGCCTCCTTAATCACTAATAACCACAAAACCCATTATTGGTTTATATGCAAAATTTCATTTGCATGTTACATAATGGGTACTACCAATTTGTTATAACACAAATTCATATGATTTTGAAACTAAGCAAAATAATAATTATCTTTACATTTATTGCTTAAAATAAACTTATATCTTATACTTTCATGGATTTATATATAATAGTGAAGATAAAATTAAATCATGGCTTAAAACTCAGAATATATCAAATGGACAAGTTCTTTATTAGCAAGAAGACTATCCATGCTGCCACATATGGATAGAGCTGCTCCAAGTGGTTATTATCTATACACATTTCTGTATAATATTTGGCACACTGTTTTGCACACTCTTCTTTATTTTTAAAATAATGATAGAAAACACCTTTTGAAATTCCAAGCTTTTTTATGATTAAAGAAAGAGTAGCATTATCATATCCTTCTTCTAGAAAAATCTTGAATATCATTGCAATATATTTTTCTTTAGTACTATCAAAATACTTTTTAGTTATCATAATACCCCCTCTTAATTAGATCTACGGTCTAATTATAAACCTTTTTTCACAACTGCCAATAATAAGATACCCGATATATTCCTTAAACTAATTTGTTCGTATGATATTTACAAGTCTATCTGCTATGTGATAAACCATCAATATTGACTATCGTCCACTGTATTTTATAATATCAGTAGGTGAAAAATAGGAATCCCTACTAGTGGATTCCTATCTTAAAAACAAATTTCACATATTAAATTTTAACTTTATTGGAATGTTATTATTCATTATATTTTTCATATAACCTGTCTTCATCTAGAATTACTATGGTCTTCGCTTTTTTTATCTTTATTATACCTTCATCCTGAAACTTTTTAAGTTTTCTGCTTATAGTTTCTCTTGTTACGCCTATGTAATTAGCCATGTCTTCTCTTTTCATAGTAAGCTTTATTTCAATTCCTTCATCAGTAACATTTGATGATTTCTCCATAAATTCAATAAGAAGAAAGGCAATTCTTGCATCTACATCATTTGTAGAAAGACTCTGCACTAGGTTTTCAAGTGAATACAGCCTTTTTCCTACATTTTCAAGCAGTTTCACTGCTATTTCAGGATTTCTTAATATTATGTTTTTCATCTCTTTTTTAGCAAGAGTACATATTCTTGTTTTTTCCATGGCTGCTGCATAAAAATTGTATTTTGAGGTCTTTATAAGATCAAGTTCTCCAAAAAACTCTCCATCAGCAAGTACATTAAGAATTTGTTCTTTACCAGCCTTATTGTATTTATAAATTTTAATTTTACCACCATTAATAAAATACATAGTATCTGCTGGTGCTCCTTCAGAAAAAATAACTTCTTCCTTGTCAAATTCTCTGTAATCTATTTTGCCTGATATCTCTAAAAGTTCTTCATATTCAAGATTTTCAAATATAGGAACCTTTGTAGCACAAAGCCTGTTTTTACACTCGCTACAGCTGCACTTTTTCATCTTTTCACAACCCTAACCTTTTTTAATGTAAAATGTATATTTTATAATGTATAATTACTGACAAAATCCATTTCGCTGATGCCTTGGCTCAGAACTCTGCTAAAGCAGAGTTCTGTCCTTAATTCTACATTCTAAATTCTAAATTATTTAGTTATGTCCTGTCCTGGTCCAAATAGTTCGTAGTTTATTTGTTCCTTATCTACTCCCATGTCAATAAGGTTATGATAAATTGCTCTCATAAACTGTTCTGGTCCACAGAAGTAGAAATCACCGTCTACTGGAAGGTTTTCCATCATCCATTCCTTATTTATTCTGCCCTTAAGATCAAATCTCTTTTCTGCTTCATCTTTTTCAAATGGTCTTGTATAGATAGTAGTAATCTTTACATTATCATACTTTCTAAAGCTTTCTATTTCTTCTTTAAAACTGTGGCAGTCTGAGTTTGGAATACTATATATTAAATGAATTTTTCTTCCCTTTGGTGCTGCATCATAAGCCATTGTAAGCATTGGTGTAATTCCGATTCCACCACCTATTAAAATAAGAGGTCTGTCGCTGTCCTTTAGAACAAATTTTCCTATTGGTGCAGTTATTTCAATAACATCACCTTCATTTACATTATCACATAACATCTTACTTACATTACCTTCTGGTTCTCTCTTAATACTAACTCTATAAAAATCTTCATTATAATTCTTAGAAAGAGTATATTGTCTTATCTTGCTGTAACTTCCATTAGGCATTTTCACCTTTATTGCGATATACTGTCCTGGTATAAATGATGGAAGAGTGCTACCATCTTTCATCTTTATGAAAAATGAACTTACATTCTTATCTTCCTGTACCTTCTTAAATACTATTGCTTCTTTAAAGCCCTTCCATGCCATAACTGGTTTATCTATATTGTTAACTGTCATTTTAAAATTCCTCCTAAAATTACGCTTGTCATTTGTTATGATTTAATTATAAAAAAAAAGCCCGTATTAGAAATATGATTCAAATCACATTTTTATTTATAAGATTCATTATGAAAAAGAAATCATTATATAGTTATAATGAACAAATTATTGTATTATTATAATTCAAATGATATATAAATAATTTACCATCACAGGCACCTTACTATTTATTGCAGAATTTAAGCTTCCAAATACTAAATTAATATAAAAACAAAAAGGCTGTATCAGATTTAAAAATCATTCTTGATACAGCTCCTTCTAAAATCATATAATTAATTACTTAAAATATAATATGAAAAAAGTATTACTTATTCTCAACTCAGCTGATAGGAATAAATCTATCAGTAACATTAAGCGGTCTCATCATATCATTATCATGATATTCAGGAATACTACAGTTATAAACATACTTTCCTGTTCTTTTTAAATGCATAACAATAGTTGTTACAGTCAAAGGTTCTGCACTTACAGTATCCTTAAGTCCTCTTTCATATTTATGTGGTGGAACAAGACTATTTATATCAAACTTATAATCTCCATTTTCATCAAAATCATCATTTGTAAATATTTTTCTCCCTATAATTTCAAAGTGACCAAGATGCACATGAATTGGGTGAGGAGTAAAAAAGTGATTAACCAGATGCCATATTTCTATAGTATCTACCTCTGGCTTTTCAGTACTTGGATCACTCCACATTCTATTATTCAGTAAATGCATAGTCCCTCTCTGATTTAAATGAATAGTTCTTTCTATGCTTGCTAGGCTTGAATCTATCCCATGATATGGCAACAATTCTGAAACTTCACCTGAATCATGACTGCTTAGTGGAAGGCATACTTTAAATTTCATTATGTTTCCTTCATTACCAAGAGGAACAGGATCACCTGTAGAATCTCTTAATAAAATTTCCTGTCCAGCATATTGGGAGAAATCTATTATTACATCAATTCTTTCTGCCGGCTCCAATAAAAATGACTCTATTGTCTGAGCATGATGCAGTAATGCGCTGTCAGTTCCAATCTGAGTAAATGAAGCACCATTACTTAAAGTTAGTTTATAGTCCCTAACATTTGATCCATTTAATATCCTAAATCTATATTTATGTGGCTCAACATTAAGATATGGCCATATTTTTCCGTTTACAGTTGCAACATTACCAAAATTCACTGGTAAGCTTGCCTGATGATCAACTATCTGAGCTTCAGGATAAAATAATGAACCATCTTCATTAAAAGTCCTGTCCTGTATCATTAATGGTATTTCATATTTGCCCTTTGGCAGATCAAGTCTATCCTCAAGATTATCCCTTAGAATATAAAAACCAGCAAGACCAGCATAAACATTTAATCTTGTTATACCTATAGCATTATCGTGATACCATAAAGTAGCGCCATACTGATTATTAGTATATTTATAAACTTTCCCTGTAAAGCTTTCCCCTGTCTTTTCATAATTTCTTGTGTACCATGCATCAGGATAACCATCACTATCATCAGCAACCTCAGCACCATGAAGATGAACCACAGTCCTTACATCAGGTGCATCAAGAGTTCCATGCAAAGTATGAGGTACTGGGAAAAGATGCTTATTAGGAAGGTTATTAAACCACCTCACTAAAATAGGGACATCCTTTCTTGCTTCTATTGTAGGTCCAGGAAATACTCCATTATACATCCACATTTTTGTATATGGAAAATCTCTATGGAACTTATGATACCCTTCCTGCATGATAATGTTGTAATAATCTTCATCTGAATGATAGTAAGAGCTATTATATTTATTAATAGGTTTAGCTGTCATTGGAATAGGAAGTTTATCGACATAAGGTACAATCGACTCAGAATTAGATGGATTTACCTTACCATCTTTAGTCTTAATATACAAATTAAACACTCCTTATTTTCTGCGCATATTTCAGTATATGCAATAAATAATAGTGTGACTATCTAAGTTCTATTTATCGCTAAACTTAAATCTTCAAATAATATATAAATCCAAAATAGAAAATTCAGCTTCATAATTCTCGTTGCCTAAATTTATTCAATTGTTTTTACATAATTTCCATTATCATCGTAATAAGTAGCTCTCTTTGCTTTAGGAGCATTGCCATTTTCATCAAATGGATCATATCCACCTTTTCCTATATACTCATTGATTTTAACAATGGTTCCTCTAATGAATATATTCTTTTTGTCATAATAATCTACATAAATTGATAAGTATGCATTTACATGAGCAACCATAGGTTTGCCATCCTTTTCTACAAAGTGCTCAGGGTCCATAAATATTTGTCCAACACTAAGATTTAATGACATTATTACTGCATTTAATATTCCTAAGAACATTCCCCATTTAGATATTCTTTTGATTTTTGTTGATTTTTCACTTTTATGTTTATTCCCATATGACCATATTGCAATTATAATTGATATTATTAGCATTACTATTTCTGTTATTGAAATAGTGAAATTCGTAAAAGTAAGTTTATATAATTTCAATATTTCATATATAACTATATATGTAGCCGGAATTGTAATCATTAGTATGAACAGTGCTTTATATATCTTATTTGATTTCATCAAATATATCCTCCCATTTTAAATTATAATTGTAATTATATTACTCAAAATCTATTATTTCCATAAAGCAATGATATAATTAATTTATTCTTAATTTTTCTTATAAGGAGTAATAAACGTGGATAAAAAATTATTAAATGGTTATAACCTAGATATTAATGAACAGATAAAAGTTTTAGAAAAGATTGTTATGAAAAGCAAAAATATTAACACCGTTATTGAACGAGCTGAATCTTTAAACTTAGAGAATTATTACATAGGAGCTGGCTGTATAGCACAGACAGTCTGGAATTATCTTTCTGACAAACCACTTGATTACGGTATAAAAGACATAGATTTTGTTTATTTTGATGAAAAAAATCTTGATGAAGAATCTGAAAATAAAGTTATCTCATATGTTAAAGAACTTTATTCAGATTTAGATATTGAAGTAGATGGTGAACTACTTCTAAGCTAAAGACTTAGAAGCTTCTTGGTCAATATTCCCAACGGAACAAGTTTACCCAAGCTTATAAGGTTGTCCCAACCTCATTATTATCAATAGTTTATACTATCAATTTCTCTAAGTTCTTACTTGCATTTATATCTCTATCGTGGTTTGTGCCACAGTTCGGACAAGTCCAATTTCTCAATGCTAAGTTCTTTACATCAATATTTTTATAACCACACACAGAACATAATTGGCTACTTGCATAATTAGTTGGAGCAACTACAATAGTTCTTCCATACCAGTCTGCTTTATATTCTAACATTGTTCTAAATTCATACCAACTAGCTTCACTAATTACTTTTGCTAATTTATGATTCTTCATCATGTTACTTACTCGTAAATCTTCTATAGCTATAGATTGGTTTTCTCTTATAAGCTTAGTAGATAATTTGTGTAAGAAATCTTTTCTTTGATTAGCAATTTTATCATGTAATTTAGCTACTTTTAATCTAGCTTTGTGTCTATTGTTACTTCCTTTTTGTTTTCTTGATAAATCCTTTTGTAGTTTAATTAATCTCTTTTCTGACTTTCTTAGATATTTTGGATTTGCTACTCTATATCCATCACTACATATTGCAAATTCTTTAAGACCAACATCTATACCTATTTTTTTATCAATTTTAGGCAATACTTTATTATCAGTATTAACTAATATTGATATATAGTATTTATTACTTGGAGTTTTAGAAATAGTACAACTTTTTATAATTCCAGTAAATTCTCTATGATATTTAATCTTTATCATAGTTTTTAATTTAGGTATTTTTACATGATTATTTTCAATGTATATAGTACCTTTTTGATTATTAGTAGTATAACTATAATAATTAGTTTTCTTAGACTTGAATTTAGGAAAACCTACAGACTTATCTCTAAAAAAGTTTTTATAAGCTTTTTCTAAATTCTGTTGAGCATTTGCCAACGCTAACGAATCAACTTCTTTTAGCCATTCAAATTCTTTTTTATATTGAGCTGGTGTATTTTTTAACATTTCACCAGTTTCTTTATAATGTTCAATTTTATCAGCTAACATTTTATTATATATAAATCTACTACAACCAAATGTTTTAGCAAAATATTCTTTTTGTTCTGAATTAGGATATATTCTATATTTATAAGCTTTTAACATACTAACTCTCCTTTCTATCCTTGATTCTGAATATATTTTCTTAATGTTTCTGTACTTACTTCACCTATAGTTGATACGAAATAACCATCAGTAAAAAACGTTCTTTCTTTCCAGAAATATTTACTTAATTTATCTGAAAATTTATTCCATAATCTAATGGTTGTTTGTTGCTTTAATACTCTAACTATCATAAGTGGAGATATTTTTGGTTCACTTTCAACCAATAAGTGAATATGATTTTTGTCTACTTCTATTTCTAATATTGTAAAATCATATTTTTGTGATATAGATAACATATTCTCTTTTACAAATTCTCCATATTGTATCATTAAGTTTTCTCTGTACTTACACACAAGAATTATATGGTATCTTAATATGAATTTACTGTGATTTTTACTATTATACAATATATAATCACCTCACAAATATAATTTTACTATAAAGTAGAACCACTTGCAAGAACCTTTTTTATTTTATATAATATATTCATAAATATTTTTTATTGGAGTGTGAGATATGCTAAAAAATAGAACTAAAATAGGTTCAGCCATTGATACTGAATTATATAATAAACTAAAAGAATTATCAGAAAAGACTAGAATACCAATATCAAAATTACTTGATGAAGCTTTATCTGATTTACTTGAAAAACATAAAAGTTAATGTTTTGTTACGGATTCATCCCCTAAGCTAAAGACTATAGGGGATTTCTCCTATCCATTTTTAAAAATGAAGCTAGAGTTCATTTATGGTATAAAGATCATTTTGGCTATGACATTAAGCCATATACATCTCTTGAAGATGATATAAATTCTTGGCCAACAACCTCTACAGCAGTGGGCATTAGAAGAGATAAAAATGGTGCATTTAAGATATACGCTCCTTTTGGTTTAAATGATCTCTTTGGAAAAATTGTACGAGCCAACAAAGCACAAATAACTAAAGATATTTATGAAAACAAAACTACAAGATGGCTTAGCAAATGGCCTGACCTTAAAGTTATTCCATGGGAAAAATAATTATAGATAAAAATCCAATGGAAGCTTGTCCACTGAATTGAGTTTTATGTATATTATTTTACAAATTAAGTTTTACATTATACGCCTACAAAAATTATAAAAAAGAGAACAAATAATGTCTTATATACATCCATTTGCTCTTAAAAGACTCCTATATTAATAATCTCTAGCTTAGGTTTGGGCAACATAAATCTGCTTGATACTTTCTTTTGAAATAGTTGCTCATAAAATTCAACAGCTTCATCTGCATTATTGGCATAAACTCTTGATAACATTTGTTTTACTTTCATAATAGCTTGTCCCCCAATTACGCTCTATTTTATTAATAATCACCAATTATCAACCACTGTATCAGCTATACAGCACTCTGCTTCTGCCTCTTCACTAGTTTCTTCGTCTTCACCAATGCTAGTGCCTGTCCACTTTTCTTCCTGCTGTTGTATAATTTCTTTTGAGCATACACCTTGTTTAAACCATTCACAATCACCACAGATACTGATAAGTTTGTTGTAATCAAAATTTGTATATATCTTTTTAACTATTTCATTAAATGTATAAACTGCCCCTATCTTTAACTTATACTCTTTTAAAGTCTTCTTATCAAAACTACGTACGTGTTCCTCACTTTCGCAGATACATTTCTTATTGTTTGGACACGCCATGCATAAATCATCACAATTATTTATTAGTTTAATTTCCGTATCACCCTTAATCTTTAAAAGTCCTGTTATTGTATTCATGTTCTTTTTGAATTTCTCATCATACCCGAGTCCCCTATAAAAAAATATACAATTAATATGATGTGGTCTTAAATACAGCACATTGCCATCTCCTCTATCCTTAATTATTTCAATTCTCACATTTACAAATATTGTTTATATTTAATTGTAGCATTATTTGCAACTTCAGAAAATATACTATAATACTTTTTTGAGTATGTAAAAACAGTTTCTGTGCAAGATGCCTATGATGAAAAATAATTACTTTTTTTATAATGCAAAAAATCCAGCGAAACCTGTCCGCTGGATTTTTTCCTTTTAAAATTATTTAGTTATCTTCTCTATCAACTGCTATTTGATAAACAGCATTATCTTCCCTTACAGATACGACTATAACTCTCATAATTCCATTTTCTCTTTTAAGTCTGTAAACAACTCTTATTCCTAACTGTCTCAATTTAATTTTTAAGTAGCCAGTTAAATTATTACCGCTTTTATTTCCTAGTGGTTTACCATATCCACCCTCATTAAATGAAGAGGATTCGTTGATACTTTTTCGATTGCTTTTAATACCTGCTTAATCTGAGAACCATCTAATTTCTTTATGTCCTTTTTAGCTTCATCGCAGTACTCTACTTCCCAGTTCATTATTCAAGCTCAACTTCAACATCTTTCAGATCATTATTTGTAAGTCCTAATTCCTTCATAAAATCCTCATGAGCTGTTAAATTACCATTACTATTTTTATCTCTTTTCTGGGCTTCCAAGAGCAAATGATAGTTTTCAATTTCTTCCATAAGTTCTTTATATCTTTCTGTAGAAATAATTACACCTGTTGGAGCGTTATTTTTAACAACAACTTTAACCCCTGTCTTATTAACTTCATCGAATATTTTACTGGCTTCTCCCTTGTTAAATCTAGATATAGGAACCATTGCATCTAACATATAATTTGCCGCAGACATTGTATTCATAAATATCACTCCTTTATTAATATAAGTTTATTATAACCCATAACGATATATTTATCTATAAATTCATCTATATATAAATTTTTTACGTTAATGTTTATATTCGTTTTCCCATATACATCTGCATTCACTATAGTACAATTAATATTTATTTAGAATATTCACTTACTGAAAACGGCAGAGAGCTTGTTTCAATATTGCAGGATCTTCATAAATGGGGACAAGCACAGCTTGATAATGATAGATAAAAATGTCTTGATAATTTGTTACTCTTCGATAGAATAAGTATATAAAAGTTATTTTTCAATATAAGAAAGCTAGTTACTTATTTACAGGAGGACAAAATGAAATATTTTATTATTGAAGGCATAATAACAAATCCAGAGATGATGAACGATGAAACTCTAAAAGAACATATAAGTTATACTAATAAAGAAATTGAAAAATATATGAATGGACTTTATTCATCAAGAGATATTGAAAAAGCCTGCTACAGAGATATTAATTTTATGTTTTTACTAGAAGGATCAAAAGCCGTTACTAAAAACATGCAGAAGCTATTTACCAAATATGTAAATCAACAACATATACTTTGGCAAAATGTTTTAGTTTTTCTTCTATAGATTTCTTCAGCAGATTATGGTATGGAAGATAATAATTCTGCATTCTCTTTTTTATTTCATGTTCTGTGACAGGAATATCATATATTTCATCACCTTGAGTTGTAATTGTATAAACCATATTGGTCTTATATGATGAGCCTTCCTTTTGAAGTACATTCCTGTTTACATCTATGACATATCTATTTACATCACTCGAAATAACTGTATATCCTAAAGATTCTAAAAAATCATACAACTCTGATAAATACCAATCAGAATTAGTCAGCACAACATCTTTTTTCAACTTTCTTTTCATTGATTGCGGAATAAATAAGCCACTATGCGGTATGCTTATAATAACAGGTATCTCATGATTATTTTCATTTATAATTTTTATCATAGAATCAGCTATTTCATTGTCCATAAATGTAACATCTCCTTTGATATAATTATATAACGAAACGTATCTGAAAAGAGATAAAATTTACAAGTTGTTTTCATCAAGAAACTTAATAAACTTTTTCTCACTTAATATCTCATTAGTTAAAAAATTACCTTTATAAAAAATGCTATATGTTGTAAATGGGCTTGGTGAATTCTGTGCTTCTTTCATATTATTAAATTTCTTAATATTCATATTTACATTCCTAGAATCTGCAATATCCTTTATAAGATTAACGTACTTTTCTGTATAGGGGCATTGATTTGTATAATATAAAGTAAGAGTTTCATCACTTATAGAGCCTGTTTTTGCACACTCTTTAATTTTAGGAATAGCTTCATCTTTAGTAAACGGAAAAAATAAAAGTTCAAAATCAGCAAAAGATGTATCTGCCACCTTAAAACCTTTGTATTTCAAATAATCTCCATCACTTAAAAATGGCTTTTTCTTTTTTGATGCTAATGCAATAATTCCCTTACTACCTTTAGCTTTACTATCTTTAATACATTCGTCAAGCAAAGCATCTGCATATCCTTGTCCTTTATATTTTCCAGATACCCATAAACACTGAATAACTATCCAACCATCGGCTTCAAAAGGATACCAGGCATTCTCAGCAGGCATATATTCTATAAAAACCTTTGCTCTTGCATTTAACTTTTTAAAAACAAGACCATTTTTAAATTGTTCTCTCATCCAGTCCTTTTTTGTTTTTATGCAGTTTTCACCGCTTTTATCAGACATAACACAGCATATATGTTCAGTATCAATATTTACTTCTGTAACATTAATTATTTCCACAATACCACATCCTTTTTCTGTAATTATAACATTTTTAATATGACAAAGTATGTCATGTTATAAACAAAAAAGACTGAGTATTAAAACCCAGCCTAAGAACTATCTTCGGATTCTTCGGTATAAAAGATTTTTAATTAAAAACTTTATTAGTATAAACTAAATAATCTATTAAAAAAGGGCTGGATATTATTCCAGCCTATTTTTAATAAAAGGGATTTATATTAAGGGATTTTATCAATTATTTTTTAAGCTTTATAAATACTAGATCCCAGACATCAAGTCTTGGTATAGTAAATTGTATAGCTTTTCCTTCACCATGCTCAACAAATTTAAATGGTATTTCTTGTGCTAAGCTGTTATTATAATCTGGTGAAGCAACATAAACACTTTCTACCTCTTCAACTACCATTGCAGTTACTTCAATATCACGTGCTTCAGAAGGTAATGAAGATTTAGGTTCATTCCACTTATCATCATCTATTCCAAGATAATTGATAAGATTGATAATTTTGCAACTTTCTGTATGCTTAACTAAGGTATTAATAGTGTCCTTTTCCGCTTTAGGAGAGAATTTATATCCTTTAAAAACATATTCACCATTAATTCCACCAGTATTAGTCATTGTATCTTCAACAATAGACAAATCGAAAAGAAGCTCTTCGTACTTAACTATAAAATCATAGTAATCCATCAGTTTTCTTGTAAACTGCTCGCTAGGACTTACTCTATAATTGGGATAATATCCTTCAGTAAGTATACCATTCTTCTCTCCTAAAAGAAGGTGGAAGCCGCCATTAGCAAATATAGTTGCCATAGTCAGTATTGTGGCATTTTCTGCTTTTACAGGATCAACTCCGCCTTCCTTTAAGAATGGCTTCATATAAGCTGCTAAAACGACCTGCTTATCTGGATTATATCTTCTTGCATTTTTGATTAAATCTGAAATGTCCCTGTAGCTTTCGTTGGGGGGCCAGACTTCAATGTACATGACATCCTGATCTGAGGAAGCCACAGTTTCAATAGGCCAGTTATTAACAGCATTGAAAATTAAAAATGGTGAAGAATTCTCAGTTGTCAGATCATTTTTTATATCATCAACAAGAGCAGGAAAATCATCTCTTAGCTTTCTGACTTCTCTGCAGCCTATAGCTTCTTTAGGAAATCCATATTGATCAAGATGGAAACCATCAAAGCCAAACTTCTCGGCTTCTTTAAGCTGTGAAATTAAATGATCATGCCAAGGACATTTTCTATTAATATCCATAAGGAATATGAAATTTGCAAAATCTATAACATGTCCATCGTTTTTATATAATGCCCAATCTTTGTGTTCTTCATAGAATTCTCTTTCAGCTCCGTAAACAGCTGCATAACCAAGAGCTTTCATTCCATATTTTTTTGCATATTGTATTTTCTCTTTAACCACATTGATTGAAAGTTCCCTTCCAAGAGGGTCTTTAAATTTATCTGTAGGGGGCATCAATTCATGATGTCTGTACATCCAGTCATAAAATTGAACAAGATTAAGATGAAATTTATTCATCTGCTTAATATCACTTTCATCCCCTGAATCATTCTCAAAGAAATCTGAAATAAATCCATACCTTGGTGTAAGCTCCGGATTATCACATACATCAAAGGCAGTATAGCCCTTGTACACTTTATCATTATCAGCATAAATTGATATTTCAACACCATAACCCTTTGCTGATAATGACTGACTGCAGTCCAATTCTATAGCAATAGTGTTGTCTTTATAAAGATTAACTGACTGCTCAACATATTTGATACATTCATTTAAATCAAATACTCTGCATACAAGTTTTCCTGAGCAGCCTTTTTCATCTTCTGCTGCTTCAATTTTAATAAAAATTTTTTCGTTTTTCCTATACTGTGCCTTTAATGGATAGCACTGTACTACATCATTCATTTAACTTCCCCCCAAATATAATTTTGTAAATTATTCAAAGTCTCCTAACAGCCATGCTTCATTTCCTGAAGTTAATCTGTAGTTTAATCTAACTACATCTTGATTAGACCATGAGTTTTTAGAATTCTGTGATAATACAACATCAATATGGCCCCAAATATCTAAATTTAATTTTTTTGATATTTTTTCATTTGAATTATTCTTGACATCGATACTAATAACAGCATCCGCTGAAGGATCATACCTGACTTTATCTGTCTGAATCTTGTTTATATTAACATCCAATGTATTACATTCTGCAGAAGAACCATGCATATAAAACGGCAATGCTGCTACTAACACCACGCTGCTTAGTATACACTTTTTTATATTAGATATCTGTGTCAAAGTATCACTTCTTAAAATTATTTACTTTTTAAAATTAGATACATTGCATGTGACCATAATAATGGTGATGCAATTTCACCCCACATATCAACCCATTTTGGATAATAAGTCTCATCATTAGGATGTAAACATACCTGTTCTGGAAGGTATCCTTCTTCTGTTGCACATTTTTCAATCCATTTTTCAACAGCCTCAGCCTTTTCAGTTTCATTGACTTTCTTATAATATAGACCCATCCAGGCTGATAATAGTATCCACTCACCTCCTCCATAATAAGTATCCTTCTTGTACCTATGCATACCATTGTCTACGAATAGATCATCTTCAATTTTCTTAACTGTGTTCTTAAATATATCATCTGAAACATCAACAACATTAAATGGAATAGCTAGCCATAAAAGACTGCTGTCTATTTCCTTAGTACCTATAAACTTTACAAAGTGCTCATCTTCAACGCAATTTGTTAAAATATATGTTTTTATCTGATTTGCAAGCTTTGTTACCTCATCTTTTTTCAGATAATCATTTATTGCTTTTACTCCTCCATACAGGCATGCAAGTGTTGAAGTATGGATCTTATCATAATTTTCTTCCCATATATCATAATTAGGGTAGAATGCTAATAATTTTATATATTTCAAAGCAGCATTAATGCTGTTATGAAATTCATCAATAAGTTCTGTCTTTCCAGTAAGCTTTATGTGCTCTGATACAGCCCAAAGCCATGTTCCATAACCATCAAGCTGAAAATTCCCCCAGCCTTCCTTTTTTTCTTCAAATCCCTCAAGTGTAAAACGTGCATTAAGATAATCTTTTCTGCTTATTCTTTCACCGCGAGATATTTTATCTTCTATAACATTAACCTTATCACTGTATCTGTTTATTACATCATTTACCCATCTATAAAATTTTTCTGCCTCATCATATTTTTTATATTGGTCAAGAGAATTTGCTATAAAGCTGCCATCTCTTAACCAGCTGAATGCATATGTGTCAAAGCTAGGTGATGCTATAAATGCTCCTGACTTGCTCTGATTATTTATTATTACTTCTAAACTCTTTTCTACTAAATCCATTTTTATCTCCCTTCTACTTTTCAAAATATAAAACATCCCAATATTCTAGTTTTGGAACACTAATCTCTATATATTTTCCTTTTGAGTCGCTCCCTTTCTTAAAGCTTAACTCTGTACTTTTTCCATTATCTATATCAGGTGATGCCAAGTTTACCTTTTTGACATCTGTATCTGTGTAATATTTTACTTTCATTTTTACTGCTTCTTTCGGTTTCTTACATTCACCATCATCATCTCTCCAGTTAGTTGACTCTACTCCAAGAAGATTGATTAAATTAATCATTTCATACTTATCATTCTTTCTTGCACTTGCCCATATCGAATCAGCCTCTGCAGTGTCACTTGTCTTATAATTCTCCACTCTAACGGCCTCTTCCTTATCAACTTCTTCATTTTTATCAAGAAGTATATTTTCATAAGCAGTAAGAAAATCATAATAACTTCTCATATCCTTTTTAAGTTTGTCTGACATAACAAGATCCTTATTAGGAAAATATTCATTGCAAAGCATATTAACTTTATCACCAATTTCTATATGAGATGCTCCGTTTGAGAACATTGCAGCATCAGTAAGTTTAACTGCATTATCATTAAAGTGTCCTTCCTTGAAGTTATAGTTCATATAAGCTGCAAGAACTACTGCTTTATACTTTGGTGAAAATCCTCTTAAGAGATCTATACAGTTTTTAATTGAATCGAAAGTAGCATACTTAGTAGGCCATATCTCCTTATATAGAAAATCAAGATCTGATTTTGCTGCTGTATTAGATTCTCCATAGCCATTTACAGGATTAAAGACAATTCTTTTATTTAAAGCTTTTTTTGCATTGTTAAGAAATCCATCATAACCAGCACTTAAATCAACTGATTCACCTTTATTGTCATATAAATACCCTCTATCCCCTAAGGAATCGACATGCCAGATATCAAATGGATAAACCTGCATAGCTTCTTTCTCTCTCTTAAATATATATTTCTGCCATTCTTCATTTGCAGGATTAAATATAAATAGCTGACTTGATGCCCAAGTGTTTGGAAGAGGATGAAAATCCTGTTCAGTCTTTTCTGCGTCTTTATAGAGAGCCCAATCCTGCTTTACACCATTTTTTTCATATCCATAAAATGCGCCAAACATTAAATTATAATTAGCTGCCATCATATTATTCTCATGGCAATACTTTATAAAATCCTTAACAGTTGCACCATAATTAGTTCTGTTAGCAATATCAGGCCAGCTTTCATCTGGCTTGTCCACAGTTCCTGCTAGTGGTTTATCATGCTTATACTGCCAGTCATAAAACTGAATACAGTTTATATGATATTTTGTAAGATCATCGATAATCTTCTTATTATCAGCACTGCTTCTCTTATCAAAATCAGTGAGATATCCATATCTAGGATATCTGCTATAATCCGAAGATACATCCACTGCAGTTGCTATATAATCCTTAACTGAAGTATTATCTATAAGGTATGATTCGACAAGATAACCTGTAAAATCATCTTTAGGCGCCTTCCATGTAAAACTTATTTCTTTTGAGGAAGGAATTCTTATTTCCTTCCTACCAACTGTTTTATTCAGATGTCTGAAATAAACGCAGACCTTTTTATTAACATAGTCTTTGCTTTTATCTGATAACTTTATTTTAAAATTCACAGTATCAGATGGAGCATATCTTGATTTATCAGTATACATATCAAGCAATACACTATTTTTGTTTTCTATCACTGATACTTTTCTAGTATCCCTGAAAAATCTATACGCTGCAAAACTACCTAGAGCTATTACTCCAGCTGCAATGCAAATAGTTATTAAAATTTTCTTTTTCTTCATAACTAACCTTTTATACCTCCTTCAGTCATTCCAGATTGAACAAAGTATTTCTGAGTTATGATAAAGATTATTATTTCAGGTATAAACGTAATCATAGCACCTGCAAAAACAAGTCCCCATGATGTTGCATGCTGTCCTCTGAACAGCTGAAGACCTACTGGTAGTGTCCATTTATCTGGATTCTTTATAAATGTCAATACACCAAAGAAATCACACCATGTTCCAGTAAATATTCCAATGCCTAAAGTTCCTAATGAAGGCTTAGAAAGTGGAAGCACAATTTTTCTATAAATTGTCCATCTTGTTCCACCATCCATAATTACAGATTCTTCAAGATCTCTTGGAAGCTGTTCAAAGAATCCTCTCAGGAAAAATGTATTTCCTGCAACTCCTCCACCTACTGACAAAAGAATTAAACCTTTATACGTATCAACAAGCCCCATACTATTGATAACACTATACTGAGCAACGATATTTAAAACCCCTGGAACCATCATTGTAAATAGATATATATTAAATAAAATCTCCTTTCCTGGAAAATCAAATCTTGCAAAACCATACGCTGAAAGTGATGATACAAACAATACACATATTGTTGTAACTACAGCCAGGAAGGTTGAATTTAGAAAATATCTGAAGAAGTTATTTGATGACCACACCTCTGCATAATTACCAAAATACCAGTCTCTTGGCAAAATTCTTGGTGGATAAGGCAAAGTGAATGTTTCTTTTACAAGTGATGTTGAAAACATTGAAAGAAACGGTATTATTGCAATGATTACAAATAACCAAAGTACAAGATGAATAATAAATTTTAATTTTTTACTTGTTACCATATCTTTCGCCCCCTAATTTCTTTCATATTTAAAGAATTTATTTCTTGCTATTGTTAAAATGATAATAGATAAACCAATTATTACACTTAATGCACAAGCATAACCAAAGTTGAAGTATTTAAATGCCTGATTATACATGTAGTTCTGTAAAACATCTGTTGTACCAAGAGGTCCACCTTGTGTAATCATGTATACTGCAATGAATACATTGAATGATCCAATTATCAAATTAATCAAAATGTAATAAGTTGTATTTTTTAATAAAGGTAAAGTTATTTTAAAGAATGTCTGAACTGGTTTTGAACCATCTATAGCAGCCGCTTCGTAGACTTCCTTTGAAATCCCCTGAAGTGCAGCAAGATAAATAAACATTGTCCAGCCTACATTCTTCCATATTCCAAGAATCCATATAACAGCATTAGCTGTCCATGTATTCTGAAGCCATGCAACTGGCTCCTTAATAATGTGAAGCTTCAAAAGAAAATAATTTGCAAGTCCATGATCTCCATCCTGGAATATATAAATGAAGATAATAGCTACTACTATCCAGTCAACCAATACTGGAAGATACAGAGCTCCTCTATAAAATAAGTTGAATTTTTTTACGCTGTTAATAAGTACTGCCATTATAAGGCCTATAAGCATTCCGAGCGGAATTGTAAACACTCCATATAAAATAACGTTTCTGAATGCCAGCCAGAATTTTTCTTTTTCATCTCCAATTAATGCAAGTTTATAGTTATCAAGTCCTACAAATGGGCTCTTTGTCCCAGGAATTAAATTGTACTTTGTAAAACTCATATATATATTCTTAATCTGAGGATAAATAACAAAAATAAGTACTAAAATCATTCCTATTAAAATATAAGGTGCTACTTCGCCCCACTGCTTCAAGCCTTTTTTAACTTTTTGCTTCGGAGTAAGCTTTTTAGGAATAAAAGTTGTTTTAACAGTCCTCTGCATGATATACCTCCCTCTTACTTAAACCTTTGAACAAATAATTGTTCACTGTTCTATAATAAATATATAAATATCATCAATAATCATTGAAGGATGAAACTCCGCTGGAGTTTCATAATAAGAGGATAAATCCTCTAAAAAACTCTTTAAGTCCTTCAATTTCAGAGGTTTGGAGGTAAAACCTCCAATAAAACTTAGAAATTTGTGAACGTAGCGAATAAATTTCATCCTGTACTCTAATCCCTAATCTCCTATCTCATAGTTATGATTAATTTATTTTGCAACAAATAAAGGATCAAGTTCTTTTGCAAGCTCATCAAGTACCTGCTTTGGCTGTCCTTTCTTTCTCATAACTTTTTCAAAAGCTTTTGAAATCTTATCATTCATTTGTTCCCAATTAGGATTTGGTATTCTTGCCCAAGCTGTTTTTGTCTGATTAACATATAGTTTTATAACCTCATCCTTTGTAACTTCTGCATCACCTGCTGCATCCTTGTTTGTAGGGATTAATGAAGCTTTTAATGCCATAGTCTTTTGAGGTTCATTATCAAGTAAATATTTCATAAATGTCCATGCTTCCTTTGGATGTTTGCAGTTCTTAAACATTACAATATCTTGTCCACCAACAACTGAAATACTTCCAGCAGAACCTTGTGGCATTAAAGCATATGATGTATTTTGTTTGTCTTTATCAGTTAATATACTGTTAAACCAAGGTCCATCATCTATCATTAAATAATTACCGTCTTTCTTAACTCCATCCCAAGTACCAGGTTGTCCTCCTAATAAGCATTTACCGATTATTCCATCATCCTTAAGCTTTACTAATTTTTCTAGAGCCGCAACACTCTCAGCACTGTTAATAAATCCAGATGCTTTTGTGTACTTATCATCGCAGTATTTTCCACCTAGAGATAAGAAATATGGTGCCATACTCCAGCCATCATTCCCTGCAACTCCAATTAGTCCATTTTTATGCTTTCCTTTTATTTTCTCTGCAGCAGTTACTAAATCATCAAATGACTTAGGCGCTTCAGTAAGTCCAGCTTCTTTCAAAGCAGCCTTATTATAAATAGCTATTTTTGTGTTTGCATCAAGAGGAAGACCATAGTACTTTCCCTGCCATAAATTTGTAGCCATAGGAGCTTCAAAACACTTATCTTTAAGTTCATTAAATCCTTCCATTTCCTGAACTTCATTTAATGCTCCAGTTTTTGCGAACTCAGGAACCCATACAATATCCATTCTCATCATATCTGGTGCAGAACTTCCTGCAACACCTTGTACAACTTGTTGCTTTAGCCCTTCAGTAGGCATCTTTACCGGTTTAATTTTAATATTAGGATATTTCTTTTCAAATGCAGGCAAAACTTCTTTTGTAAATACCTTATCTTCAGTATCACTGTAAGTATGCCAGAATTTTAGTTCTACCTTTTCATTTGAACTTGTCTGATTCTTTGATGCATCTGAATTTCCACATCCAGTAAATATACTTGCTGTTATTACGCCCATCATTAGTAATGATAAAATCTTTTTTGTTTTCATAAAAATTCCTCCATGAAAAAAATATATAATATTAAGTTATTATAAAAAATAATAGCCTATATTCGCTTTATGTTGTAAACGTTTATAAGAGGCTTATTATATTGCTAAATTAATATCATATAGTACGATATATTGCATTTATTGTAATATATCCTTGAATTTTTATTGCTTATATTATTCTTACATTACCTTATGCGTTTACGTTTTCATTTACAATTTCATTATAACATCATCATCAACATTTTCAACATATTCATATTTTGTTATTTTGTGTATTTTTTCTTTTTTAAACGTTTATAAATGTTAATTACATTAAATATAATTAGTAAAAATACTTTTATTACATTTTGCCCCAATAATAAATGCAAATATTGTAAATATTGTATTTGAATTTATTTTGTTGTTATTATATTATTTAATTAACGAAGTCTTACGTTTACTTTCACGGTAAAGTATAAACATTACTATATTGAATATATTGTAAAATTAATGTAAAATGTATTTATTTTAGTAAAACTTCAAAATAATATTTAGGGATGATCATATGGTGACAATTAAACAGATGGCAGAAATGCTTGGCGTTAGTACAACTACTATATCTAATGTAATTCATGGAAAAACAAAAGAAGTTTCAAAAGAAACTGTAAAAAGAGTAAACGAACTTATTGAAGCATGTGAATATGTTCCAAATATCAATGCCAGAAACTTAGCTCAAAATAAATCAAAGATTATTGGTCTTGCTATAAAGCCAAGACAAAGCAAATACAAAAAAACAACAAAAGATATTTTTATAAATGAACTAACCAGCGATATTGAAGATTATGTACGAAAGAATGGATATTATATGATGCTGTATATATCTGAAGATATTTATGAAATAATTAATTCAGTATCAAGCTGGAATGTAGACGGGCTTATTTTAATGGGTATGTCAACTGACGATTGTATAATGTTAAAACAGAAATTTAAAAAACCAATGGTCTTTATTGACAGCTACTTTGATAACAGAGTAGTTGATTATGTTAATGTAGGCCTTGATGATGTAGGTGGCTGTCATGATATTACAAAATACCTAATTGAGAATGGACATAAAAAGATAGCTTATATAGCCGATAACTGTGAAGGCTGTGATAAATACAGATATTTAGGTTTTAGAAATGCCTTAATTGAATCTAAAATCATGATTTCAGATCAAAACTTTATACTTATACAATCAGAAAGAAATAAGTTAGGTGCAAGTCTTGAGGATATCTTTAATGCATCTAAGCATTTTACAGCCTTAGTCTGTGCATCTGATTATTATGCTGTCTTGATTATGAACTATCTTATGGACAAGGGTGTCAAAATACCAGAAGATATTTCAATCGTAGGCTTCGATGACAACATTTATGCACAAATTGTACGTCCACACTTGTCTACAGTTCACCAGGATATTTCTGAAAAAAGCAAAGTTGCTGTAGAAAAATTATTTAAAATGATTGAAAATGAAAGTCTGTCAGAAAAAAATACAATCCTACCTACAACAATCGTAATAAGAAATAGTGTAAAAAAAATAGCCGGGAAATAAATATCCCCAGCTATTTTTTATTCATTTTAATCTATTAATTACAATTCCATCTGCAATATATCTATACTAAACCAAAATGTGTTTCAACTATTTTTAATGTATCTTCTATTTTTCTATTACTATCTCTGGCAATAGAAAAATAACAGTTGTTTTTGATAATTTCAATTTCACGCCTATTAACTAAATCTACCGTATTAAACACATTCTCAAAGCTTCTATCTGCATTAGGAAAAGATTTTACACATTCATAAAAATCTCTTTTTTCAGGTCTGTTAATAATATATTATTCTTAATATCCATATGATAATCTCCTTTATAGCAATAAAACCATATTAATTTATTATAACTTATATTTACAGAATTTCAAGTTCTTCTTTTATTTCCTTGTTATACTTAAGGAAATTATTTAATTCCTCTTCTTTTTTGAATAAAACATCAGTATACTCTGTAGTATTATCTTCACGTATAAGTCTGAAATATAGTGACCTTACAAAATTCTTTGTATTAACTCTCTGAATGTACTTTTCATCACTGTACCCAGGTGTAATAACGCTGCCTAATCTGCTTATCCATTGACACACTTTTTCTCTGCCAAGAACATTTCTGATGACAACTTCATAGACCACTGTTGCCATTCTCTCATCTTCTTCATGTGATAACAAATATTTTGTATTTTCTAAAACGTGGTTAAATCCATCAAGTACTTTCAACATAGTTTCTTTATCACACTGCTTACTTCTTACTATGCTGCATAAAACATCAGCTCCATGTGCAGCTGCATGCATCCAGCCAATTCTCTCTTCATATCCTCTTAAATCTTTTTCCTCATTATAATATCTTATTACACAATCTTTTAAGTTGTTGAATTCTTCTAAAGATAAATACTGCTTCTGCATATTCATATATAATAAAAGATCAATGACTAACATCGAGAACGTTCTTGTTACTACGCTGTCCTCTTTCTCGCTGCCTATCTTGTAAAACAAATGATTTTTATCTAAGATAACATTCAAAATTTCTTTTAATTCTTCACTATTAAAATAACATTTTTCCGTAATCCAATAACAAAAAGTAGAATATATCAGTTCATCCCTCAAATGAGGATCAGTATCTCCTATATACTTAAGCATAAGATCTGTTGTTTCCTTTATAACCTTTTTATCATCTTCTTTATAATCATTATGCTTAATTTCCTCTAGTTTCTTTAAAAGTTCTTCTCTTTCATTATTCAAGCTTGGCCATCCCTTCTAGTATATTTAAGTTTAAGATTTTTCCTACTGGTTATTCCACTACTCTTTCCAGCAGCTTAATTGTCTTGTTATCAGCATCAATTTCACATTCGATGCCAAAAGGTATAATTCCTATAGGCTCACTATGTCCAAAATTAGCATTGTAGATGACTATCATATCTTCCCTGCCGTATTCCTTAAGTACCATTTTGTACTGTTCTTTATATTCTTCATAATAAACTTCACCCTGAGGTTTACCACAGATTATCCCTCTGATAGCGCCAAGAATTCCTTGTGCTCCTAAGTTTCTTAAATAATATCTTATTAAATCTGGGCTTGGCTTCTCTTCACTGGTCTCTAAAAATAATATTTTATCCTTCCACTCCTCAAGTGATGGCCATATATCTGTTCCTATATACATAGGCATAGCGTCAAGACATCCCCCTAAAAGCTTTCCTGCCGCTTTTCCATGTCCTTGAAGCACTTCATAACCTTTTTCATCAATAAGATGTTTCTTTGCTTTATTCATATTTTCTTCGCACCAGCTTATAAATTCATTTGTCCAATAATCACATTTTTTAATTTCGTAAGTTTCTTCTGCATCAAAAAGCATCTTTCTCACTGCATTTTCAGTATAGTCATACATATCAACATAGTTGGCAAAATCACATATGAGTGCAGGTCCATAATATGAAACAAGACCAGCCTTATACATCATAAGATGATTTGCTGTAGTATCTGAAAATCCCATGAAAATTTTTGGATTATTCCTTATAACATCGTAATCGATATATGGAAGCAGTCTTATAGTATCTTCACCACCAATTGCACAAATAATTCCCTTTATGGACTTATCCTTAAATGCATTCATAAGATCCTCTGCTCTTTTTTCAGGATGATTATATATATAATCAACTCCTTTTAATGCATTTTCCATAGTAACAACTTCAAGTCCAAACTTTTCTTCAAGTCTTTTCTTACCTAATTCATATTTATGTAATATTTCTTTTTCCCCTAAAATACCGCTGGATAAGCTAACAATTGCAACTCTATCTCCCTTGCATAGTCTTTCTGGTTTTATCATTCAAATCCCCCCTTTTGTTGTGTATTTTTTCTTATTGTACCATAATATTACCAATACCGTTAAACATTCTATATACCACTATTGGCTCACATTGATTTATTTTTAATGCTAAAGTTTCTTCTTCTGTTAAAGACTTTAATATTTTTAAGATGCATCTAATTGTACACATATGAGAAACTATTGCTACCTTTTTATAATTCATTGCAAGAAGCTCACTTAAGAATTTATTTACTCTATTACATACATCTGTATAGCTTTCTCCACCTGGTGCTTTCTGAATAAAATCATGCCTAAAATTCATATATTCATGATTTTCAAAATACTTTTTATATTGTATACATCCTCTAATATCGTCTACACCGCACCCCTCAAACACCCCAAGTTAGCGCTCTCTAAGCCTCTTATCAAGTTGAATTATTTTACTTGGAAATATAGCTTGTGCAGTTTCCTTTGTCCTAATTAAATCAGATGCAAAACAGATTTCTACATCCTTAAGTTCATCCAAAGACTTCAATACTTCGGCTTTTTTTAACCCTTCACTTGTTACATGACACTCCCACTGTCCAGTAAACATTTTGTACTCAGGATAATTTATTCTGTTAGCTTCACTTTCTCCATGTCTTATTAGGATTATCTCCATATCGTTCCCCCTTGCATATCTTACTAATTAGTTTGATGATTCCTGGCCAGCTTTGCTTTTACAAGCTTCTCATGGTAAAAATAATTAATATGATTTATATTATGCTGGTTACAGTATTGCTCAATTTCTATTGACAAGTCCAGCCAGTAATCTTTATTTTTTCTTAGATAAATATCACTATAAACATTTGAATACTGTGGATACTTTTCATCAATATACGAAAGAATTTTCTCCTTATAGCTACCCCTTAAATTTAGATTCTCGAACCAGTACTCATCAATAAAATCATGACTTTTCTCAATAATTGCTTTAAAATCTGTAACTTTAGGAAATATGGGTGACATAAATAAAACAGTATATATGCCGTTTTCATGAAGAGTCTTCAATGTGTTAAGTCTATCCTTTATGCTGCTGGCATTATCCATATCATTTTTAAAATCTTCATCAAGTGTGTTAATAGACATTGCCGCCTTAAAGTTCTTCAGTTTTTTAAGCAGATCAATATCACGCAGAATAAGGCTTGACTTTGTTGACATTGTAATCTCGCAGTCTGCCTCAATAAGCTGTTTTAAAATACTCTGAGTTATGCAGTATTTTTCTTCAAAACGGTTATAGCAGTCTGTAACTGACGAAAGAAAAACAGACTTACCTTTAAGCTTGTTTATGTGAATCAAATGACTCATCAATACGCATTACATTCTTTGTATTATCTTCAAGCGAAATAAAAACATGTCCAAACCCCTTAGGAATAAAAATCTGTTTTCTATTTTCTTCACTTAACTCAACACAAACCCATTTCAAAAATGTTGGAGAATCTCTTCTTAAGTCAACTGCATAATCTATTCCTCTGCCCTTAATACAATATAAAAGCTTGGCCTGAGGTTTAGGATTATTCTGAAAGTGTATTCCATAGAGAGTTCCTGCTTTTTCTGATAAATAAACATACTCCTCTACATATTTAAAGTCAATTCCAGCCTACTCTAACTGTTCTTTATTAAGTATTGGATATGAAAATCCTCTATTACCAACGTGTTTGTCATATTCGATAATTTTAACTTCACTTAATTCTGTGCTTGTAATTTTCAATTACATCCCCCCTAAAAAATTATATCAAGTCTATAAACTATGTTGCCAACCTTTCCTTCTCTATTTCTGCCATCTTTCGACCTATATAAACATCAACTTTAATTACACCATATAATTCCATGCACTATATTTAAAAATATCTATCCATTGTATGTGGATTTATGATATTATTATATAAGCAAAAATAATAATAAAACATTGATTGTTTAACAAATAACAAAGATGATGTTTTATCAATTTCAAAAAACAGGAGAGATTATATGAACAATAAGAAGAAAGGATGGGCTCTAATTCCTGCTGCAGTATTTTTGGTGCTGTATCTTGGACTTGGAATAACATTCGAATATGTATTTAAGATTGAAATGGGATTTTACAATATCCCAATAGTAGTTATTTTTATGATTTCTGTTTTTGTTGCATGTCTACAAAACAGAAAAGTATCATTTGACGAGAAATTAAACATTATGGCAAAAGGTATTGGAGATAAAAATATTCTGACAATGATTTTGATATTTTTATGTGCAGGTATGTTTGTTGGCGTTACAGGAAGAGACAGTGCACAAGCTGTTGCATATATGATGCTTTCAATAACTCCAGCATGGATGTCAGTTGCAATTTTATTTATAGTTGCCTGCTTTGTATCACTTTCAATGGGTACTTCATGTGGAACTATAACTCTACTTGTACCAATTGCAGCTGCAGTTTCAAAAGCTTCAGGATATGATATTTCATTCTGCATAGGTTCAGTAATGGGTGGAGCTATGTTTGGAGATAACTTATCATTTATATCTGATACAACAATCGCAGCATGTAACACTCAGGGCTGCAAAATGAAGGACAAATTTAGGGCAAACTTTAAAATAGCACTTCCAGCTGCTATCCTTACTTTGATAATAATAATTTTTATTTCTCTTAGAGGAAACGTTGGACAAGTTGCTGTACAGAACTACAATATAGTAATGCTTATTCCATATGTTCTTGTTTTAGTTGGCGGACTAATAGGCTTTAATGTATTTATAGTACTCTTAACAGGTATTGCTTCAGGGATTTTTATAAACCTTGTAACAGGAACAACAACTTTCTATAAACTGCTTACTAATATGGGAAGCGGTGTCTCAGGAATGTATGAAACAATTATGGTTACTCTGCTTGTAGCT
This sequence comes from Inconstantimicrobium porci, assembly GCF_009696465.1. Taxonomy (GTDB): domain Bacteria; phylum Bacillota; class Clostridia; order Clostridiales; family Clostridiaceae; genus Inconstantimicrobium; species Inconstantimicrobium porci. Next base: position 38,995 of record NZ_VULX01000011.1, read on the forward strand.
GCACTTTGTGCAATAATAAGACACAATGGCGGTTTTGATGCATTACTTGCCTTTATCAAAAAAGTATTTAAAGGAAATAAAGGTGGTCAGCTTGGCATGGGACTTTTAGTTGGCGTTATGGATATTGCTACAGCAAACAACACTGTTGCAATTGTTATGGCGGGTCCAGTTGCTAAAGAAATAAGTAAGGATTATAAAATTTCACCAAAAAGAGCTGCCTCAATACTTGATACATTTTCATGTGTATTCCAAGGTATACTGCCATATGGTGCACAAATGCTGCTTGCACTTGCAGCAGCTACTGAATGTGGGTATAAGCTATCAGCATTTAATATAATGCCAAAACTTTTCTATCCATTTCTTTTAGCAGCAATATCATTGATATACATACTATTTTCAAAAAAAGAAAAGATAACAATATAATAATTTAGAAATCAAAGCAGAAATTAGTTGTAAGCTTGCAGCTAATTTCTGCTATTTTTTATGTTTATGTATTTCAGCATTGAATTTTATTATTTCGCATACTAATTTCCGCCACATAACATTAATGGTTATTTGGCCATAAATTACACTGGAATATCTTATGAGAAAAATTAGACTTATTTTTTCATAGTTTTATAATTAAAATCGTTAAAGTAGTTATTTCACTAAGGAGGAATGGCGGTTATGAAATTTATTAAAAAACATTTAATCTACATACCCATAGCCACTGCAGCAATATCGCTTGCAGCAATGATTATCACTGGTTATAAGGGAAATCTGGTCAATAAAAGCTATACGCTTTTTGTAAACGATTTGAATAGCAATAAAGTTTCATCGGTCAACATGAACACATCTTCAAAAATGACTGTCATCTTAAATGATGGAACAAAGTATCAGACTGATAACCCTCATACAGATACTATAAAAGAGACTCTGCTTTTAAAAGGAATTGATGTCAAAGACAGCAATAACGGACCTATAAGTGAAACTATTCCGCAAGCAGTTTTTGGCATTTCATTGATTGCCATAGCAGTAATATACATAACACAGGCAAGGTCAGGACGTTCTTCTGTAACTTCTATAGAAATGGAAGATTTCAGCAAAAAGAAAGATCATGTTCTTAATTTTGATTCTGTTGCTGGAAACGAAGAAGCAAAAGAAAGTCTTATGGATGTTGTGGACTTTCTTAAAAATCCTGAAAAATACAAAAAATATGGTGCTAGGATGCCAAAAGGAGTCATTCTTTATGGAGATCCGGGAACAGGCAAAACACTTCTCGCTAAGGCAGTTGCAGGTGAAGCAGGAGTTCCATTTTATGCACTTAGTGGCTCAGATTTTGTACAGGTTTATGTGGGTGTTGGTGCAGCAAGAGTGAGAAGCCTTTTTAAAAAGGCAAAATCTCATGGAAAAGCAGTTATCTTTATAGATGAAATTGATGCCATCGGTGTTAAAAGAGGCAACGGAAAAAATGGTTCACGTAACGATGAAAAAGATCAGACTCTTAATGCGTTGCTTACTGAAATGTCAGGCTTTGGAGAAGCAGAAGGAATTGTTGTAATAGCTGCAACAAACAGGCTTGATATGCTTGATTCTGCTCTTCTTAGACCAGGAAGATTTGACAGACATATTGAGGTTTCACTTCCAGACATTAAAGCAAGAGAAAAAATCATTTCTCTTCATTTAAGAAATAAGCCTCATTCCATTATAGATATAGAAACTATTGCTAAGAAGACTGCTTATTTTTCAGGTGCCAAGCTTGAAAGTCTTATTAATGAAAGCGCCATACTTGCTGCCAAGGACAATAGCAGTAAAATAACAGAAGAACATGTTGAAAAAGCTTATTCTATAATCATTGCAGGTCATGAAAAGAAGGAAAGAAGCCACTTAAAGGATGAAGACAAGATTCTTACATCTTATCATGAAGCAGGCCATGGACTTGTTTCAATGATCTTGACTCCACAAGATAAAGTATCAAAGATTACCATCATTCCAACAACTAAAGGTGCTGGAGGTTACACTCTTACTATACCTGAAGACAACAATTACTATAGGATTGATTATCTTAGAAATAGGATAAAGGTAATGCTTGGAGGACGTGCAGCAGAAGAAATCATCTTTGGTAAAGACAAGATAACAACTGGAGCTGAAGGCGACATATCACAGACTACAGATACAATTCTTAAGATGGTTGCTGAATATGGTATGGGCGAAACTTTAGGTCTGATAAAGCTATCAAGCCTTGGCTCACTTGCATCAGGCTATGGAAATGCTGTCATAGAGGAATGTAAAAAACTTATCGATACTCTTTATGAAGAAACTATAGAATTATTAACTGAAAACAAAAAGACTCTAGAAAAAATTGCTTTAGAACTATTAGATAAGGAAACACTTTATGCTGATGAACTTGATGAAATTATGAGGGAAAAATAATTTAAAACTAAGGATGAAATCAGCAAACTTATTTCTATAGTCTATATGGAGGACATTCTAAATCTCTGTAATTACAAAATTTATAGATTTTTAGGAGCTTGTCCTCTATTCTATTATACCTATCATATATAATATAATGATTACTAAGACTAATATCACACAAATACCAATTTTAATAAATACTGAACAATTTTATGCTTTTCCATAAAACCGTTCAGTAATTTCACCGGAGGTTTGGAGGCAAAGCCTCCATTTAAGATAAAAACTAGCAAACGTAGTTATGCTAGTTTTCACCTTACCTGTGACTTATGACCTGTGACCTTATACCTGTTTACCTTTTACCTGTGTGTGGCCTGTGACTTGTGACCTGCTTTATTATTTTTCGCCCTTTAATTTAGTAATTAATTCATTTTTCACATTCCAAAGCTTTTTAGATAAATCAATATAATATGTGTGTGGATTTTCAAATCTCTTTACTTCATCCCATAAATTATCAAGCTGAAGTTTTGTATAATTTCTTGTTTCTTCAAGAGTAGGGCTGTTATAAACAAGTTTTCCATCTCTAAATATTTCTTGCTGAAGTTCCATAACATAATAATTTGTTAGTGTTTTCTTCTTCCAAGTATAAACAGGGTCAAATATTGTATATGGCTCTTTATCATTTATTACTTCATCAGCCATAGTAATGACATCTCCTAGTGCTTTATGTGTATCCTTATCAAAGAATCTATAAACTTTCTTAAACCCTGGATTAGTGATCTTTTCAACATTCTCAGAAATTTTAATCTTAGGAATTATCTGTCCTTCATCATTTTCAACAGCTGCCAGTTTATAAACACCGCCAAATACAGGTTCTGATTTAGATGTTATCAGTCTTTCACCTACTCCAAAGCTATCTATTTGAGCTCCTTGCTGTAAAATTGAAGTTATAATATGCTCATCTAATGAATTTGAAACTACGATTTTGCAGTCAGTAAGTCCTGCATCGTCAAGCATTTTTCTAGCCTTTCTAGTAAGATAAGCAATATCACCACTATCAAGTCTTATGCCCTTAAGTCTTTTACCCATTGGCTCTAAGACTTCTTTAGCAACTCTTATTGCATTTGGTACTCCTGAATTTAATACTGAATAAGTATCAACAAGCAAAACAGAGTTATCTGGATACATCTCTGAATATTTTTTAAATGCAGTGTATTCATCATCATAAAACTGAACCCATGAGTGAGCCATTGTCCCAGCTACAGGCATACCAAACTCTTCGCCGACAATTGTTGCTGCTGTTGCTGCTGCTCCTCCAATATAAGAAGCTCTTGCACCAAACATTGCACCATCAGGCCCCTGTGCTCTTCTTGAACCAAATTCCATTACAGGTCTTCCATCAGCTGCTCTTACAATTCTGCTTGTTTTTGTAGCTATCAGTGACTGATGATTGATAGTTAATAGAATCATTGTTTCAAGTAACTGTGCTTCCTTAACTGGTGCCTTTACTGTTAATATTGGTTCACCTGGGAAAATTAATGTTCCTTCTGGAATTGCATATACTGAACCAGTGAATTTAAAGTTTTGAAGATAATTTAAGAATCTTTCATCAAAAGTATTAAGACCTCTTAAATACTCAATATCATCCTCATCAAATTTTAATCCTTCGATGTATTCAATAACCTGTTCAAGACCTGCCATTATAGCATATCCTCCATCCTCTGGTATCTTTCTAAAAAACATATCAAAGTATGCAGTTGTATCGCCCATTCCATCTAAAAAATAACCATTGCTCATAGTCAGCTCATAGAAATCCATTAACATACTCATGTTTCTTCCATTTTTCAAATTCAATTTATTCATTTTTACCACCTTAACCCTTTCTTTCTTATAATCATTTTGATTATAAGCATTTCTAAAAAAATTGCCTGCTTTATTAGGCAAGATTTTAATAATTAAATATTCTTAATTTCATTTATTATATAGCTTTTATTTAGTATATATAATGATGACGGTCTATATGCTCTGTTACTCTTTACCTTATCAGTTTTACTTACCATAGGACTTATCCATCTTCTAAAGTTCTGTTTGACAAGAGTTCTTCCTAGAAGCAGCTCATAAACCTGCTGAAGCTCCATTAATGTAAATTCCTTAGGTAATAAACTAAATGCTATAGTTGTATACTGAACCTTGTTTCTCATTCTCTCAAGTGAATAATTTAATATTTTAACATGATCAAATGCCAGTCCTCTATCACCCTCTATAAGCTTTATCTCGAACTTTGAATTTTTATTATATCCTTTGATTTCGATATTCTCAGTAATTTCATAGACTATTTTTATATCTTCGGCTACATTCTCTAGTATTATCTGCGAGATAATCTTAGTATCTTCAGTTTTTATAATCTTTTTCTTTATTGTAAACCAAGCAGCATCAGCTGCATCATCACCAGCTTTAACATTAATGTTTTCCTTATTGACAAGTGCCATATATGAAGTTGATACAACTCTCATTCTTGGATCTCTATTAACATCTCCCCATGTATAAAGCTGCTCTAAATAAACATTATCTATATTAGTTTCTTCTTTAAGTTCTCTATATACTGCATCCTCAATATTTTCATTTATATCAACAAATCCACCAGGTATTGCCCAGCAGTTTTTAAACGGATGATTCTTTCTCTTTATAAGAAGCACTTTTAACACTTTTTCAGGTACTTTTTTAAGATCTTTCTCTTCTTCATCATCAAGAGTAAATAAAATCATATCTACAGTTAGTGACGGCCTTTCATAATCATAAGGTTTGTAATTCTTTAAGAATTCTTCTTCTGTAACTTCATTTATTTCCTTCAAATTCATGCTCCTTTCATATAATCATTTTGATTATATGTTTATTATATGACTACAGTTTATATTTTGCAAGTAGTTTTTATAAATTTTTTCCAAAATAAAAAAGGGTGAAAGACATATTCCGAAGCCGACCTCGTTCCCTGCGGTCTCTCCAAGTCGTTTCTTCATATGTCTTTCACCCCTTGATGACTATAAGGACGAAATTGCATTATACCATTATTTTACATAAACGTGTAAACCCTTTATTATAAAAACTTTATGTTGTTAAAAATTGCAGTTTTTGAATGCAATTTTCTATACAATAAAAAAGAGCTTACGCTCCTTAAATTGTTTTCTTGAATTATACATTTTTATATAAAGTAGGTCACAGGTAACAGGTCACAAGTCATAGGTAATGATATAATTAGATTCACTACGTTTCCTAATTATTAATATAATGGAGGTTACACCTCCAAACCTCTAAATTTGATAACACAAAGCTTTTTAGAAACTGCCGTCAGGAAGTTTCATCATTAGCTGTGACCTGTTAGTTGTGATCAGTGACCTTTTGCAAAGACTAATTTATCTAGATGTTTATACTGTAGTTAGTGAAATTATATAATGTGGGATATCTAGTATTAATTATTTCTTCTTCCAAAGCATTGGAGAGAATAATATAACCATTGGTATTAGTTCAAGTCTTCCTGCAAGCATATCAAACATAAATATACACTTTGAGAAAGGATTGAACTTGCCGAAATTCTCCATTGGTCCAACTTGATCCAGTCCTGGTCCTATATTGTTAAGCGTTGCAGCTACAGATGTAAAGTTTGTTTCAAAACTGTAGTTTTCCAGTGAAATAAGCAGTACTGATACAACAAAAACAATAAAATATAAAACAAGATATGTATTAATAGATTTTACAACTTCCTTTTTAACCTTTTTGCCATCCATATGTGTTATATTTACACTTTTGGGATGTACAAAGGATGCTATCTCATTTCTGACATTTCTCCATGCAATTACTATTCTTGAAACCTTGATTCCACCACCTGTACTTCCTGCACAAGCTCCAACAAACATTATAGCAACAAGTATGGTTTTTGATAATGAAGGCCATAAGTTAAAGTCTGCAGTAGAAAATCCTGTTGTGGTAATTATTGATGCAACCTGGAAAAATGACTGCTGCATTGCACTTCCTAATGAAGGGAATGCACTACGTATATTAAAACCAATAACTACTGTTGCTATAAGGATAATTCCTATATAAGCCTTAAGTTCATCACTCTTAAGTATTTCCTTTGGCTTCTTAACAAGTGCCAAAAAGTATATTGTAAAGTTTACGCCAAACAGTGCCATAAACACAGCTACTACATTTTGAATATACATGCTGTACTCAGCCATGCTGGAATTTCTGATACCGAATCCTCCAGTTCCAGCTGTAGCAAATGATGTTGTTACTGCCTCAAAAAGGCTCATGCCTCCACAAAGAAGCAGTATACATTCTGCTACAGTAAGTGCTGTATATATTCCATAAAGTATAAGCGCTGTAGAATTTACTCTTGGCACAAGCTTACCTACACTTGGTCCTGGACTTTCTGCACGCATAAGATGCATATTATTTCCTCCCGCAAGCGGTATAATGCATAAAACAAATACAAGTACACCCATGCCGCCTATCCAGTGAGTGAAGCTTCTCCAGAAAAGCATACATTTTGATAGAGCTTCAACGTCAGATAATATAGTTGCACCAGTTGTTGTATATCCTGATATTGTTTCAAATAATGCATCAAATACTGAAGGAATCTCACCACTGATTAAAAACGGAAGTGCTCCTGTTATACTTACAACTATCCAGCCAAGAGCTACAGCTGTAAAACCATCCTTTGCATAAAATGCTTTATTAGATGGTTTTTTATATGTAAATATTGCTCCTGTCACAGCACATATTATTGCTGAAATCAAAAAAGCATTGCCACTCTTCTCTCCTAAAAAAAGAGAAATAATATATGTAATAAGTAAAAATCCACTCTGAAAATTAAATATCCAGCCTAAGATGTATGTAATAAATCTAAAATTCATTTTTTATCTCCTTACTATGTCACCCAAATCATTAAGTCTTACATTTGTCGTAACCACAATTACATAGTCTCCTTTTTCAATGTGGTCCTGTCCCTTAGGCGTTATAATATTTCCATTTCTGTTTATGCAGCATATAAGAAGGTTATCCTTAAGAGCAAGCTTTTCAAGTGGAATACCGATAAGCTTTGAATTTTCATTAACATAAAACTCCAGAGCTTCTGCCTTGTCTTTTTTAATCTTGTATAAAGTCTCTATATTACACCCTATAGTATTATTCATAGCTCTTACATACTTAAGTATATATTTTGATGTAATATACTTTGGTGAAATTATACTGCCAAGATTAAGTGAATTAATTACCTCATCAAAACGCAGACGATTTACTTTTGTTATAAGCTTGCCGTTCATCTTGCTTCTTGCATAAAGAGAAAGAAGCACATTTTCCTCATCTAAGCCTGTAAGAGATGCAAAAGATCCTGCCTTGCTTATGCCCTCCTCCATAAGAAGATCCTTATCAGTACCATCGCCATGGATAATCATTGCTTTTGGCAGAAGTTCAGTAAGTTCCTCACATCTTGATTCCTTCTGCTCAATTATCTTAACTTTTATGCCACTCTTTAAAAGCTGTTTAGCAAGATAGTATGATACATTTCCACCACCTATTATCATGGCATCTTTAACAGGATTTATAATCATGTCGATCTTTTCAAAGAACTCCATACCCTTTTTGTGAGTGGTAATTATAGAAACAATATCATTTTCAGCAATTGTAAGTTCTCCATTAGGAATAATCACTTCACCATTACGTTCAACAGTAGTTACAAGTACATCACATTTAAGTTCTTTGTGAAGATTCTTTATCTGCATACCATTAAGAATACATCCTTTTTTCACCTTAAAGTTCATAATTTCGACTTTTCCCCTGTTAAACACGCTGATATCAATAGCTGACGGAAATCTTAGAAGTCTTGTAATCTCACAGGCAGCTTCATACTCTGGATTTATAACCATAGAGAGACCTAAGTTTTGCTTTATAAAATCTGCTTCTTCACTATAAACAGGATTTCTAACTCTTGCTATTGTTTTGCATTTTCCTGCTTTACGTGCTATAAGGCAACATAAAAGATTAAGTTCATCTGAATTGGTTACTGCAATAAGAAGGTCTGCATTTTCTATTCCAGCTTCCATCAAAACTCCATAGCTAGCTCCATTGCCTACAATGCCCATTGTATCGTAATTATTAGAGATTTCCTCTACCACGTCATCATTCATATCGATGATAGAAATATCATGTCCTTCCTTACTTAATTCCTGAGTCAGTGTAGATCCGACCTTTCCACATCCTACAATAATTATCTGCATAAAATCCTCCAAAATGTCTCTAAAATTATCTAGTTTATTTATTATACATGATTTTAGAATTTAATTAAAATATTTAATAAATTGTGACGTCTATTTAAAATGCAATATTACAACTTCTGCACCAATGACATCGATTTCAAAACCCTTAAGCTAATATATATAGTTTCTGTATTTGAAAATATATTATTCTTTCTTAAATGCAATTTCCTTTACCACAAAAAAAGACTACTTTATAATACATAAAAGCATTATAAAGTAGTCGCTAAAAAACCTGACGTTCTATTTTCTTTTCCAAACCCATGGTGAAAATAAAATTATCATTGGAATTAATTCAAGTCTTCCTGCTAACATATCAAACATAAAAACACATTTTGAAAATGGATTAAACTTTGCAAAGTTATCCATAGGTCCTACTAAATCGAGACCTGGTCCAATATTATTTAAAGTTGCAGCAACAGAAGTAAAGCTTGTCTCAAGGCTGAAATTCTCAATAGAAATCAAAAGTACTGAAACTGCAAAAACTAAAAAGTACAGTACAAGATATGTGTTCACTGAACGAACAACATCATTTTTAACTATCTTTCCTTCCATTCTAAGTGTATGGATACTTTTTGGATGTACAAATGATGCAATTTCATTTTTTATATTTTTAAATGCCATTACTACTCTAGACACCTTGATACCACCACCAGTACTTCCTGCACATGCACCAACAAACATCAATGCTACAAGAATACCCTTTGATAATGACGGCCATTTGTTAAAGTCAGTAGTGGAAAATCCTGTTGTAGTCATTATTGATCCTACCTGGAAGAACGCCTGCTGAATTGCCTTTCCTAGTGTTGGGAAATATCCTCTGATATTAAATCCTATAATAAGCGTTGAAGCTATAATGATACCAATATAACTCTTAAGTTCATCACTGTGAAGTATCTCCTTAGGTTTACGTACAAGTGCAAGAAAATATATTGAAAAGTTAACACCAAACAGTACCATAAATACACCAACTACATTTTGTATATATGTACTGTATCCTGCTATACTATCATTTCTAACTCCAAAGCCTCCAGTACCAGCAGTACCAAAGGAAGTTGTAATAGCATCAAACATGCTCATTCCCCCTGCTAGAAGGAATATTACTTCTATTACAGTAAGTGCTGTATATATTCCATAAAGAATCACAGCTGTAGAATGGACACGTGGTACAAGCTTTCCAACACTAGGTCCAGGACTTTCTGCTCTCATAAGATGCATATTATTACCACCTGCTAAAGGAAGTATGCACATTACAAAAACTAAAACTCCCATACCGCCAATCCAGTGCGTAAAACTACGCCAGAACAAAAGACATTTTGACATAGCTTCTACATTAGTAAGAATTGTAGCTCCTGTTGTAGTATAACCTGATATTGTTTCAAACATAGCATCAAATATAGAAGGTATCTCACCACTGATTACAAATGGGAGAGCACCAGAAATACTGACAACTATCCAACCAAGTGCAACGGCTACAAAACCATCCTTTGCATAAAATGATTTATGTTTAGGCTTTCTCCATGTACAAATAATACCTATAAGAAAACTGATTGCTGCGGAAACTAAAAGAGCATAGCCGCTTTTTTCCCCATAAAAAAGCGATAATACAAATGTTAAAAATAGAAATCCGCTTTGGAAATTCAGTATCCATCCTAAAATGTATGTTATAAACCCAAAATTCATTTCCTTATCTCCTTAAAATATCACTTAAATCATGTAATCTTGCGTTAGCTGTAACAACAATTACATAATCTCCCTTTTCAATATGATCCTGACCCATTGGAGTAATTGTCTTACCATTTCTGTTGATTGAGCAGATAAGAAGATTATCCTTAAGATCAAGTTTTTCTAATGGCACACCTATTAGCTTAGAGCCTTCATTAACATAAAATTCGATGGCCTCTGCCTTGTCCTTTTTTATCTTGTACAAAGTTTCTACATTACTACCAATAGAATTATTCATAGCTCTTACATATTGAAGTATGTATTCTGATGTAATATATTTGGGTGAAATAATACTTCCAAGATTTAATGAATCTATTACTTCATCAAAACATATACGATTTACTTTTGTAATTATCTTCCCCTTAATCTTACTTCTTACATATAAAGAAAGAAGTATATTTTCCTCATCAATTCCTGTTAATGACGCAAAAGATTCAATATCTTTTAATCCTTCCTCTTTAAGCAGTTTTTTATCAGTTCCATCACCATTTATAATCATAGCCTTTGGAAGGAGCTCAGTAAGTTCTTCACAGCGAGTTCTATCTTTTTCAACTATTTTTACACTTATTCCATACTTAAGTAGCTGTTGTGATAAATAGTATGATAATTTTCCTCCACCGATTATCATAGTATTCTTAACAGGATTAGGTATCATACCTAATTTAACAAAGAATTCTACAGCTTTTTTATGTGGTGCTATAATTGAAACAATATCATTTTCAAGAATTTTAAAATCACCATTTGGAATAATTACCTTTTCATCTCGCTCAATTGTACAAACTAAAACATCACATTTTAACTTGCTACGCATGTCCTTAATCTGCATACCATCAATAATGCTTCCTTGTTCTACTTCAAAGTTAAGTAGCTCAACATGTCCCCTATTAAACAAGTTTATATCAATAGCTGATGGAAAACGAAGTAAACGTGTCATTTCACATGCTGCTTCATACTCTGGATTTATGATCATTGAAAGTCCAATAGTATCTTTTATGAATCTTGCTTCATCACTGTAAATTGGATTACGTACTCTGGCAATAGTTCTACAGTTTCCAGCTTTGCGAGCTATCAAACAGCATAAAAGGTTAAGCTCATCAGAATCAGTTACTGCAATTAGAAGATGTGCTTTTTCAATGCCAGCCTCTTTAAGTACACTATAGCTTGCTCCATTACCAACAACTCCTAGTGTATCATAATTATTCGAAATTTCTTCTACTACACTATCATTTGTATCTATAATGGAAATATCATGGCCTTCCTGGCTTAATACTTCAGCCAGTATGGATCCTACCTTTCCACATCCCACAATAATAATTTGCATAAAATCCTCCAAAACGTATTTAATATTTATTCCGCTCATAACATTATACATTATTTTCATATTAAATTAAATTGATAAAACACATCTTTATGTTAATTTTTGTTTTCATTACTATTTTATGTGCAGACTACTGAAATACTGTATGCTTAAAATTTAATCTTATTTATTTAACAGCAGTTCTATTGACCAAACCACATGCAAATTTGACAGCTTTTTTGTACTACAATATACTATGACTATAATGAAACATACGAGGTATTTATTTTATGAATTTACAAGAACTTGATTCAAGACTGAGGACAATTGCAGAACATGAAGAAGAGTATAAAAGTGGTAATTTTACACTTTCAACAAATATCCTCAAGAAAGCAATGACAAACAACGAAGAAGTACTTCAGATGCATTCTGATAATATAAACATTCATAGTAACAAAAAACATAATATGAATATTCTTGTCAAAAAACATGCAAGATTTCATAAATATCCTGTGCACAGCCACGACTGTATTGAACTCAACTACGTTTATTCAGGAAAATGTACGCAAAAGATTAATGGCAAAAAAATAGAATTAACAAAAGGCCAGATGCTACTAGTGCAGCAGGATACAATCCACCGCATTGAGCCTTTAAGTGAAAATGATATCTTAATAAAAATAATCATACATAACGATTATTTTAAATCTCACTTTTTTAATAGGCTTTCATCAAACAGCATCCTGACAGATTTCTTTTTTAAATCTATTACAACAGGTGTGATTTATAAAAACTTTATCCTGTTTAACTCAGAAAAAAGTGAACGTCTAAGAATTTTCATAAATGAATTCCTATGTGAATGGTATGATCCTTCAATAGTTTTTGAAGATATAATGGGTAGCCTTCTTACACTGATATTTTCTGAACTTGTGAATACTCATACAATAGATTTATCAAATAGTGATGGTTCATCTGAAAATAATATTGTAAAAATACTTGATTATATAGAAAAGAATTATAAAAACTGTACGCTTAAAGACACGGCAGAACACTTTGAACTTAATGCAAATTATTTATCAAATATGCTGAAGAAGAACACTGGATTCTCTTACAAGGACCTTGTCCAACATCAAAAAATAAATGCAGCTAAAGACCTGCTTTTAAATTCAAACCTAAGCACAACCGAAATTGCTAATAAAGTAGGCTACGAAAATATCAGTTTCTTCTATAAGAAATTTAAACAATACTGCTTCTGCCTGCCTGGAGAATACAGAAATAACTAGATTGTACTTTAATATAAAATGTATGATGTATAATGTATAATTAAGGATTGAACTCCCAACGGGAGTTCTATCTAAGGCATGCCTGCTTGGTCAAGACGTAAGCGAACATGCCAAATCGAAGATTTGGAATGCCTGCTTGGTCAAGACGTAAGCGAACATGCCAAATCGAAGATTTGGAATGCCTGCTTGGTCAAGACGTAAGCGAACATGCCAAATCAAAGATTTGGAATGCCTGCTTGGTCAAGACGTAAGCGAACATGCCAAATCGAAGATTTGGAATGCCTGCTTAAAAAGAAAGCATATCTCTCTTTAAATTATACAATTGCAGAGGTTTGGAGGTATAACCTTTATTAGAACTGAGAAATTGATACGTGTAGCGAATAAATTTCATTCATTGAATTCAAATTAATTACCAAATAATAAAAAACTGCAGCTTCAAATAGTGAGCTGCAGTTTTAATATTTTATGCAAATTATTTATCTTCTACTTTATCAGCTTGTCCAGCTTCCAAGCTCTTAACTGTTGCTATTAAAGCTTCTCCGTCAAGTTCTAGCTTAAAGCCTTCTGGAATTACTAAGTCTTTTGCAAATACTTTTGTACCAAAATCAAAAGTTTCTGCATTAACTTCTATGTTTTCTGGGAACTTGTCACTCTCTCCATAAAGTTCAACTTCTGCTACTAAAGGCTCAAGCAATAATCCCTTTGATTCAAGAAGTCCTTCCCCCTTAAATACTACTGGTACATTCAGCTTTACATCTTCATTAGCATTTACGCCCTGAAAATCAATGTGAATAACCTTTCCGTAAATACTCTGCTGTAATTCCTTAACTAGACAGTTCTGAGCCTTTCCTGCTAAATTAAGAGTTACCATTGAACTCTGAGGTAAAGCTAAAAGCTTAAGTACTTCTTTCTTGTCCATCTTAATTGGTGTTGGTTTATCTAGGTGTACTCCGTAAAGCACACATGGAATTTCGCCATATTTTCTAGTTTTCTTTCCTTTTTCGTTTCTTTCGCTAACATTTAATACTACATTAGACAAAATAAGACCTTCTTCCATATTATTTAAAATTACATATATATTATAATACTTTTCTAAATGATATACCACTATTTTTAAATACAATTAAAATAAAGCGTCGTTTAAAGCAGAAATTACATTATAAGTTAACAATGTACTCTATAATTTCATCTAATCTTTTATTATCATGATGAAATAGCACAAAAGTGATTAGGACAAACTCATAGTACAGGATGAAATTAGCTTCACTAATTTATAAATTTTAATGGAGGCAAATCCTCCAAACCACCTAAATAACTCATTACGAAGAGTTTTAAAGAGTATACTTTCCCTTTTAAGAAACTCTATAAGAGTTTCATCCTTAATTATGCGTTATGCATTATGAACTATGAACTACTCTTATGTCCCACAGTAAGTTTTGTAACATCTGTTAATTACCTTTGGAGCATCTGCATACTCCTTATACTTATGACTATAATCGTAAGGATTTGTTACTGCTTTTAATAGTGCATCCATGACACTGTAATCATTGTTTTTTACTGCTGCATCAAGCGCTTCTTCAACTCTATGGTTTCGTGGAATAACCATTGGATTGCTTTTTCTCATAAGCTTAAAACATTCTTCATCTGATTCATCCTGTCTGTCAAGTCTTTCCTTCCACTTTATAAACCATTTCTTAAAATCCTCTTCCTCAAACATAACCTGACTATCAAGATTTCCTGCTGTAAGACTGCTAAACGTTGTTGTATAATCAGCCTTATATTTTTCCATCAAAGCAAGGAGTTCATTTATCAGCTCGATGTCATTATCTTCTTCAGTAACAAGTCCAAGCTTTTTTCTCATACCATTTATCCAATACTCATTAAAATAAGTGCTGAAACTTGATACTGCCTTCTGGGCTTTAGCAACTGCTTTTTCCACATCTTTATCAAGAAGCTTAAGAAGACTTTCTGCAAACCTTGCAAGATTCCATGCTGCCATCTCAGGCTGATTATTATAAGCATACCTGCCCTCTCTGTCTATTGAACTAAAAACTGTATTGGGATTATAAGTATCCATAAACGCGCATGGACCATAATCTATAGTTTCACCGCTTATGGCCATATTGTCAGTATTCATAACTCCATGTATAAAGCCTATAAGCTGCCATTTTGCAATCAGTTCTGCCTGCTTTCTTACAACTTGATTAAGGAAGTTAAGATAAAGCTCCCCTTCATTCTGCTTAATATAAGAATAATGTCTGTTTATCGTATAATCGGCAAGCTGCTTTAACTCTTCATATGTACCGTATTTAGCAATAAACTGGAATGTACCCACACGGATATGACTCTTTGAAATACGTGTAAGAACTGCTCCAGGAAGAATGTTTTCACGTATAATACTTTCTCCAGTATCTACTACAGCAAGACTTCTAGTAGTTGGAACGCCAAGAGCATTCATAGCCTCGCTTATTATATATTCCCTCAGCATTGGTCCTAAAGTGGCCTTGCCATCTCCTCCTCTTGAATAAAGAGTTTCACCTGAACCTTTAAGCTGCACATCATACCTATTGCCGTCTTTTGCAACATATTCGCCAAGAAGCACAGCCCTGCCATCACCAAGCATTGTGAAATAACCAAACTGATGTCCACAATATGCCTGTGAAATAGGTGTTGTATTTTTAAGAATCTTATTACCTGAAAGCACACCAAGTCCATCCTCACTTTTTAAAAATTCCTCATTCATGCCTAGCTCTTTAGCTAAGGAGCTGTTAAACACAGCAAACTCTGGCTCAGGCACTTTGTCAGGATCCTGCCTTGAATACAGCTTTTCTGGAAGATCAGCATAAGTATTCTCCAGCTTTAAATATTTATTAGTCACAAAATGCTGTTCTTTCATATCTACACCTCTTCTTTTGTAATAAATATAACTTTATAGATTAAACTCTCTGTAAAGCTTCCAAGTGTAGTCTTCCCATTTATAGATGCATATATTATCAAAGCTGCAGTCAAAATCACACTGAATCTTGTTAACATAATCCCATATTTTATTAAATTTAGGTGGCAGTTTCTTTGAGGTTATGGTCACATGAAAAGTTTTGTCCTTGCCATCTTTCCTGCTGAAATCCATGTAAGGGAACTCACTCATAACATCAATAAGTCTGTCATGAACTTCTTTAGCTTTCGCTGACATTACAACTTTCATATAGATAACCCTATCATCAAAATGTTCAAAGCCCTCAATCCTGTAAGGCTCTGCTTTTTCTTTTTCCGCGAAATCTTGTAATGACTTTTCTAATTTCTCAATGCTGCCATCATATTCAAATGGTGCTTTAATCGTAAAGTGAGCAGGAAGCTTTGATGACTTTGCTTCAAATATCCTAAACACATCCTTTCTAAGGTTATTATTAAAATCACCTGCTTCACCTTTAACAACTGATACTATTACATATCTCATTTAAACACCTCCTTATTGATAATCATATTATTTCTTAAATTAAAATCACTATACTTATATGGTAGGATTGCATTGTTACATTTATATTAACTCCGTATTATAATTTTGTAATAAAAAAAGATGAAATTGCATAATACCCCCTTTTTTTGTATTATCCCATAAATCCTTTGTTTTCAACGCTTTACAGCATAAAAATTTCACCTTTTCCATTGCAATTTCTTAGACAATAACGAAAGCACCAGTAAAAACTGGTGCTAATTATCATTTACACTATTTAATATATTTGTCTACAGCACGAACTGTATCCTTTAATTCATTCATTAGTTCTATTGCGCGTTCAGCCTTCTGCTTTGTTTCTTCCCCTATGCTTGTACTTTCCTGTGCAGAAGCTGCTACTTCCTCACTAACACTAGAGATATCTGTGATACTTTCAACAATGCTGTTGTTAGAGTGAAGAATTTCTTCAATCTTTTTAGTAATCTCAACTACATTTTCATCAAGTCCTTTCATAGAATGCTCTATTGCTGTAAACTGTGAATTTACCATTGAAATTAATTCATGTTCTGTCTTTGTTGAGTTAACAACAACATCAACTGTGTTCTGAGCTTCCTTACCATTCTGCTGAAGCTCCCCTACAATCTTCTGAATATTTTCTGTAAGATTTCTAGTTTCATCTGCCAGCTGTCTTACCTCATTAGCAACTACAGCAAATCCCTTTCCTGCTTCCCCTGCTCTTGAACTTTCAATTGCAGCATTTAGCGCCAGAAGGTTAGTTTGTTTTGATATTTCAAAGATCTGATTTGTAATAGAATTTACTTTTGCTGCATTATCAACCAGATTCTCAACACTTTGAATAATCTTTTTATTAGCAGCATCTACATCCTGTGACTGAGCATTTAATCTTTGTACTGAGTCTAGTCCACTTATTACTTTGTCCTTAGACTGTGCAGAAAGATTCTTCATCTGGTTTGCCAATTCACCGGTATTTTTTATCATACTCTGAATACTTTCGGTCATATTGCGCTGCTCTTCTATGCTATTTGCATTACTATCATTTCCTGCTGAAATATCCTGCAGTGAAGATGCAGTAACATTTATGTTTTTGACCAACTCACTAATAAAATCGCCAGCCTGATTGGTATTGATCTTTACAGCTTTAACCACACCTATAACATCAGATAATAACTGCTCATTTTGTTCCTTTTCCTTAGTAATATCATCAATCTGCTGTCCGTTATGTTCATTAGAAAGCTTTGTAACCAGGCACATTGAAACTAAAAATACTATTACAGAAACTGCCTGTAAAAGAATTGTTGAAGAATTAATAGCAGCACCTGAATGGTGATGCTTTAGTATTGCTACACAATAAATAACATCTGCAATATTTATAGTTCCAAAAGCTAATGATGCATAGAAAACAAGCTTAAAATCAAAATATAAAATATACATTACCAGCATAGGAAACAGTACAGTAAAAGCCATGTCGTTTACTGAATTCAGACAAATTACTGCATAAACAAAAATATATCCAATAAGTGATATATACTTTAATTTTTTACTATCCTTTTTTTTGAAGAAAATAACATCGTTTAATGTTAAAGTACCAATAGTCAAAACTTCTACGAGAAGCATGTAACCTAATGAAATTTTCCCCTGTAAATAACCCGCTAAATATCCTAAAATCAAAAATGTATCGATTGCTGAAATAGTCAGCACTGTAAGACGATTCATTTTTCGACCCATTTGATAATTGCGTTCCTCTTGATAATTACAACCCTTCATATATTTACCCCTTTAGTATAATTTTTCTCAATCAGATATAAACTTAATATCTAATTTATATATATATTATACACAATAAAAGGATTTTTTTCATCACTTTTAAACAATATCATACAAAAGCCACAACTATATTCGAAAAAAATAAAAAATGAGCAGAATTTGAATAATTTGTAATACCGCTCATTTCATGCTGTAATTTACTATCTATGTACTTATTCACTATTAAGAGACTTTGCAGCTGCTTATAATAAATTTTGAATTTCTTTAAGACTGTGTACTTCGTACTTTGTTGTAAAGTCCATGTTGTTCTGCTTGTTTTTCATGTTCAGCCAGCATGCATCTATACCTGCATTTACTGCGCCTCTCATATCTGAAGTTAGTGAATCGCCAATCATTATGATGTCTTCCTTACTGCTGTGGCCAAGCTTGTCCATGGCAATATCGAAAATCTTAGGATCTGGTTTGCTTACTCCTACTTCTTCAGAAATAACAATATCATCTATATAATCCTTTATACCAGAACCTTCAAGTCTTGAATGCTGTACACTTTTAATACCATTTGTAACTATTACAACTTTGTAGCCTTTGCTTTTTAAATACTTACAAAGCTGTTCTGCTCCCTCTATAAGATAAAAGCCTTGTCCAAGAAATTCTGTGTACTTATTACAGAATTCCTGAGGGTCATAATCAAGATTGCATTCCTCTATAAGCTTAACAAATCTGTCTAACTTAAGTTTGGCAGTTGTAGTAAGTCCTTTCTCAAGATCCTCCCATAACTTATCATTAATTACTTTGTATCTTCTTCTTATACGGTCAAAATCACCTTTATATCCAAAATATCTTATTGATTTATCAAGGGCATTTCTCTCGGCCTTAGGAAAATCAAAAAGCGTATCATCTAAATCAATAAAAACTACGTTGTACATCATAACCCCTCCAGTAAAAATTGCTTATGCAGTAAAGTTTACTATAAATTTATGACTATGTAAAATGATTATAAATCGGAAAAACGATATCCAACGCCTACTTCTGTCAATATAAACCTTGGATGTGTAGTATCTTTTTCAATTTTTCTTCTAAGACTTGCCATAAATACTCTGACACTCTTACTATCACCATAGCCAGTTCCCCATATCTTCTGAATAATATAATTGTGAGTAAGAACTTTTCCTTTATTAGCAATAAGTAAAAGCAGTGTCTTGTATTCTGTAGGAGTGAGATGAATTTCCTGATCATCAACAAGCACTTTTCTTTTTTCATAGTCAACAGTAAGCCAGTCTCGTTTAAAAATAGACTCTGCATTTTGGCTATTAACTCTTGCTGCCGCACGTTCTGCCACACGGATACGAGCCATAAGTTCACCCATATAAAATGGTTTTGTAACGTAATCATTTGCTCCAAGATCTAACGCTTCAATCTTTTCTGACTCCTGGCCACGCGCTGAAACTACTAAAATTGGAACATCTGAAAAAGTTCTAAGTTCACGCAGTATATCAACACCATCCCTATCCGGCAGTCCTAAATCAAGTAGTACAATTGAAGGATGGTATGAAGAAAACATAAACATTCCCTCAGAGCCGCTTTCTGCCACAATTACACGATAACCTTCTTTAGTAAGCGATAAATCTATAAAATGTGATATATACTTATCATCTTCAATTACAAGTATTGTACTATTTTCATTCATGTGAATCCTCCATTGGTATCATAAAAGTAAATACTGCACCATGCGGCTTGTTATCAGCATATCTGATACTTCCCCCATGAGCTTCTACTATTGCTTTACAGATAGCAAGTCCCAGTCCTAGCCCCATTCTACCATCAACAATATCCTCATTCTGGGTAGCAAACTTTTCAAACAATTTAGACCTAATTTTATCTGGAACACCATCTCCATTATCTGAAACTGACACTGCAATTCTGCCATTATCAGCATAAACAGAAAGTTCAACTAAAGTGCCTCTTTTTGTATGGCAGACCGCATTTTCAAGCAGATTTATAATAACCTGTGCAATAAGTTTTCCATCCATTGGCGCTGTCAGAATTTCATCTGGTAATCTTACATTAAGCTTATTTTCCTTAAACAAACGCTCCGTATGCTTTATTGCCTCTCCAACTATATCATCAATTACTTCATCCTGCTTTTTCAAAACAAGATGATCTTCTGTTATACGAGTCATTCCTAGAATGTTTTCTACAAGATCAATTAACCATACCGTTTCTTCGCTAACGTTACATGCAAGATCTTTACGCTCTTCATCTGTAAGTTTATCATAGTTATCTGACAGAAGGCTTCCTGAACCTGAAAGAGCCGTAAGCGGACTTCTTAGATCATGAGCAATTGAACGAAGTAACATAGAACGCTGGCGTTCCTTTTCCATAGCCATACGTATTTCTTCACGTTCTTTTACAAGTTTCTCACGCTCAAGTGCAATACCAAGCTGTGTACAAAGAGCCTGAATAACCAGCACCTTCTGATCTTCAGACTGTTCATTAAGTACAAGCTTTCCCTGAAGACCTGAAGCACTCATGATAGGATATTCCGTTTTTCCTTCTATTGGCTTTTCTCCTAAAATAATATCTCCATCAATACCTACATAATTATGAAGCATGTCTTTACCAATCTTTATTACACTGTTTGTCCCACTGGCTGAAAGAAACCCCAGTGCTATCTTATACATAGTCTGAGCTGTCTTTTCATTACTGCTTGCTAGTTCCATCTGTGTCTGAAGTCGTGATGTAATAGTTCCTGCTACTATGGCTGTAACAAGAAAAAATCCAAGCAATATTAAATCTGCCCCATTATAAACATGCAATGTATAACGTGGTTCAGTAAATAGCAAAATAAAAACAAGAGTAGCCAGTACAGCCGAACTGACGGCCCAGCCTCGACTACGAGTAAGCACTGCTGTAAAAAGAACACCAAGCAGGAACATCATAACAATACTCTGACTTCCAACACCAAACAATTCCACAATCAGCGAGATTCCTGTAGCCATTGCCATAACAAATATCATCTTTAATAAATTTTTCATCATAGCCACTCTCCTTAATTACAATATACCACATCATACCATAAAATTTCTATTTATTCATCATTCTTAGTATATTTTTACTTTCTCCAGCAATAATAAGATGTTCATTTTCCTTAAATACATACTCTGCACTAATAAGCGGCTTAATCTTTTTACCTGCTCTTATACCTATAACATTAATCTCATGTTGAGAACGTATATTAAGATCACTAATTTTATGATTAATCCAACATTTTGGCACAGTAATTTCCATTATTGCATAATCTTTGGAAAGCTCTATATAATCAAAAGCACCAAGAGCTGAATAGCGCATAGCTGTACGCTGCGCCATATCTCTTTCAGGAAAAACCACTTCATCTGCTCCTATTTTCTTTAAAAGGTCAGCATGTATATCTCTATCAGCTTTAGAAACTATATGTGCTGCACCAAGTTCCTTAAGCAGTGAAGTTATCTCCATTGATGACTGAAAGTTTTCACTAATACATACAAAACATATATCAAAATTTCTTACACCTAATGAACGAAGATTTTCAATCTTCATACAATCTCCAATCTGCGCTCTTGTGACTAAAGAAGAAACTTTATTAACTGCCTCCTCATCTACATCTACAACAAGTACTTCATTCCCCATTTCTGTAAGCCTTACGGCTAAGTTACTTCCAAAACGTCCTGCTCCTATAACAAGCATTGATCTCATATTAAAATCATCCTTTCTTTTTCAATATATTTATCCAACTAATAATTTTCCAACAGGATTTCTAAGTCCTCCCTTAGACTCACATCCCGACATCGCAAGAAAAACTGTTAAACTTCCAAGTCTGCCAGTATACATAAGCAGTATTAGCACCATCTTTGATAATCCTGTCATTGAGGCAGTAACGCCAGTTGAAAGACCAACTGTACCAATAGCTGAAACACATTCAAATGCTGAAGCTACAAGACTCGTTCCCTGAGCGCATATTATAAATGTTCCTATAAATATAAGCCCCATATAAGATGACACTGTACAAAAAGCTTTCTTTACGGCATCTGTATGAATACGATGCTGTCCAACAACTGTGTCATTTTTATTTGTCTGTGATGCATATGCTGTGGCAAGAATCACAACAAAAGTAGTAACCTTTATTCCACCACCAGTTCCTCCTGGAGCTGCACCTACAAACATAAGAAACATTGTAAGAAGCTTTCCTGCTCCACTTAACGATGAGATATCTACTGTATTAAAACCTGCTGTTCTTGGAGTTACTGACTGAAAAAATGATGATAACAAACGGTTACCCAAATTCATTCCTTGCATTGATGCATTCTTTTCAGTAATAAAAAATAATAGAGTTCCTCCAATAAGCAGAACCAGTGTTGATATAACAACTACCTTTGTGTGATATCCAACCTTCTTAACTTTAAAATTGCAATCCATTAAATCTGTCCATACAACAAAGCCAATACCACCAAAAATTATCAGCATACCAATTGTTATTACAACAACTGGGTCATCATAATAAAGTGTAAGTGATGATGACGGCTTGACTATACCCATTAAATCAAATCCAGCATTACAAAATGCCGAAACTGAATGGAATAAGGAAATCCATAACCCTTCACCAAATCCAAATCTTGGTACAAAGCGAGCTGCAAGAAGAGCTGCCCCAATTCCCTCAAAAAGTGCTGTTCCTAAAATAATACGTCGTGCCATCCTTACAACTCCAGTAAGCTGCAGTGATCCAACTCCATCAGCTAACAGCGAACGTTCTCTAAGACCAATCCTTCTGTGTGTTGCTAGTGAGAAAAGTACCATCACCATAATAAAACCTAGCCCACCAACCTGTATTAATATTAACAGGACTACTTGTCCAAAAAAGCTAAGCTTAGTATATATATCAAAAAGAGATAATCCAGTAACACATGTTGCAGAAGTTGAAGTAAACATAGCATCAAGAAAATTAATTCCGCTTCCACTGCGAGTTGAAATTGGAAGCATTAATAATAATGTTCCAAGCAATATTACAAATGCAAAGCCAACAGTTAGAAGCCTTGTGGTTCCCCAATATTTTAAATCTAATAATCTATTCAATTTCATTTTAGTGTCCTCCATATTTCAGCAAGTACCATATTTGTCGACTCATCAGGCATGATTATACGGTCTGCACCAAGCTCATTGTATACATCCTTCATGTTATAGTTCACACATTTTACGATAATATAAATATCCGGGTCATACTGATGTGCTGCCTGACAAAGTGCTATATTTTCTGATTCATTATCTGAAAGAATCAACATTGCAGAATAATAGTCTTCACCTTGAGGTAAAATAGGTTCTGCAAGTTCTATATATTGTATACCATTTTTACGAGCCTCAGAAACAGCATCATTACAGCCAAATATAAGAATACCCATCTTTCGTCTTCCTATATTATTTTCAATAGCTTCTTCGTGTAAAATAAACTTATCAAGTCTTAAAATCATCAAATACCCTAAAAAAAGATACCACTCATTATAAATATCAGCACAATAGTCATTATTGTCACCTTCCTTTATAATTATGGTATCAGAATTCTTATTAAGAAAATGTCCTTATTCATTTTACGGTATAAATATTGTATAAAGACTCTTTATACAATCTTAACACGAAGTTAAACTGGAAAAGAAATTAAAGATGCTTATCAAAATATAATGATGAAAACAACTCTACAGCATTTCTTATTCCCCAAAAGAACATTATATAAAGCGCAATGTGCATAACTGAAGAATCACTAAAGATAAAATAACAATTTTGTCATTCATAATATTAATCCTCCTTATACTCAAAAACTTCATTTATTGGTACACCAAAAGCATCAGCTATCTTAAAAGCTAGTTCTAATTATTTATTTTTTATAATTTTTAATGCTTCATCCATTGAAATCACATCTGCAAATCGCTTGTCCCAGATATCCTGATTATAAAATCTGTGAATTACTTCTCCAGATAAGCGATCATTATCAAAAGTGGTGTTAGCTCCTTCAGGTATGTACATTTTATATTCATAATCAAAAGCACTCTTTATTGTAGTATCAACACAGTATTCAGTCTGCATACCTATAATCATCAAACTTTTTATTTTCTTTTCTTCAAGGTAATCTCTCAATTTAGTCCTATGAAAAGCGCTGTTGAAATTCTTATCTATAATCTTTTCTCCTTGAACTGGTGCAATAAGATCATAAACCTGCCAGCCATATGTACCTTTTTCAAGTTCACTGCCTTTGCCATCATCATGGCAGACATAAAGTACTTCCACATCATTGCTCCTTGCAGTATCAATAAGACTTTTTATATTTTGAATAACTTCCTCACATCTATATGGCTGATCCTCTACTAATGCATTCTGTACATCTATAACAAGTAAAACCATATTCTTCATATCTTTTTCCCCCTGTTTATTTAATTATATTGCATAAAATAAATTATAAAGAAGGATTTGCCATTTGTATAACGAATATATTAAATAACAATAATCGATTTTATGAATTATACTGCTCTTTTTAAAATGAAATCTCCTGAGACTTTTAAAGACACGCTGCACATAGGTGTGGTGCATTCACTGTACGATGACCACGTGCAGGATATGATTGTTGACTACATGGAAAAGAATAAGGACATTGCAATAAAAGTCACTATTGAACATAGCGAGAATCTTATTCCACTGATTCAGGATAACCAGCTGGATATTGCCTTTACATATTTAAGTACAAAGTCTCCG
This sequence comes from Inconstantimicrobium porci, assembly GCF_009696465.1. Taxonomy (GTDB): domain Bacteria; phylum Bacillota; class Clostridia; order Clostridiales; family Clostridiaceae; genus Inconstantimicrobium; species Inconstantimicrobium porci. The sequence continues at coordinate 64,003 of NZ_VULX01000011.1, forward strand.
AAATTAATCTGTGAGCCTTTTGCTAAAGACGAGATTATCCTAGTTACAGGTGCAGATAACAGCCTTGCAAAACAATCAGTCACAAATGAAGAGCTAAAGTCTCTGCCGCTATTAGCATCAGGAATTCTTACAGAGTCATTTGATAACTGGCTTCATTCGATAATCCCTGAAAATTATATGTACCCGCTGGACATCAACATCATCAGCAATGTAGTGCCGTTTTTAGAAGCAAATCTTGGTTTCAGCTTCATGATAAAATCTTCTGTAGAAAAGTATATAAAAGAAGGCTCACTAATAGAAGTAAGCCTTGCAGAAAGTACTGTTCCTGAATGGATGAAACTCTTACAGAGTTTCTAAAGATAAAGATTATTTATATTATTTCACAAATTTTTTTGTTTGCTAAAAGTTGAACAGTTTAAGATAACAACGAACAGTTGAGGAGGATGAATTTTGTCCCTTTCTCTTCTCTCTTATTTCTAATCTCAAATCTATTCTATATATGTTGAAACATATTTTGCAGTTATATCTGTTACTGCTTCCCCCATACGAGTGTAAATGCCACAAACCACATCATCAGCAATATAAGCTCCTATAATAGGAAACTGGAATTTTTCCTCTGCCCCAAGGCATGTGTGTTCAGTTAATCTTAGAGGTCTTATATTAACCCTGTCCTGATAAATATAATCCTTGTCCTCATCAATCTCTTTAAAGCTGTCTTCTATGTCATTTCCTTCTCTTGAAAGGTATGGCTTAGCCAGAAAATCATGAGATAGTTTTTTATCCTTTTGAATTGTAGTATATGGTATATATTTTTCTATAAACTGTTCTTCTGAATTATCAAGTATTCCTTTGCCAATAAGCTCGTATAAAACTGCAAACAGTGCCTTAGACTGGCTTATAAGAGTATGGGCTGGATTTATCAAGTACTCCGAAGTACTTAACGGCTCAATAAACTTTCTCATATCCTCATCATAATAGAACCAATCAAGAGGATAATATCTGTAAATTGCATCAATCTCATTGCCATAAAGATAAATCTTATTATCCATCACTTTCATGTCATAAATGTTGCCAAAGATGATATTATAGCTGCCGCATTCCTTGAGGATTTCACTTATAACATTAGTATTGAAAATATCTTCGTAATACCATGACATAACAACTGCAATATTCTTAACGTGCTTATGTTTTTCAATTTCGTTAATAATATTTTTCAGCACATTCTTAATACTATTTTTCAAATTTACATTTGGATCTTCCTGCTTTATATAAAGTCTTGATTTCATTATTGAATTTATGCCCATAGACTCTACAAAACCAGCTGGAGTTTCTGAGTTAAATTCAAGTATATTAAGTTTTCCCAGATCATCCACAGCAAAGTCTATACGGCCAACAGCGCAGAGCTCAGAAGTAGAGGATATTTCTATCATCTTATAAAGTCTCTCTGGAATTCCTAGTATCGGTCCAAAAAGTTCAAGATTTTCTTTAATGTGAGGGCACACCTTTTTCAAGATGCTGCAGAACTTATGCCCTGCATCCTTCATCTCATTGTATAGGCTTCTCTTGATAATCATATTGTCCAGAGAAATATACTCAAGAATATTTGTATAAGGTCCTGTATAATCATATTTAAAAGCAAGTTCTTCACTTAAATCTTCATAAAAATCCACTCTTTTTTCTTCAGTATCAAAATGTCTTTTTTCTATCTTTAATGGATACTCGTCTTCACCAAGTGGTGACATCCATGTGTAATCATCATTAGTCAACAAACTGCTGCTCCATCTTACAAGAATACCGCATGATTTATTGTCCATAATGTACACACCAAAGTTTCCATAAGCAGTAAGAGGAGTATTCCTGTTATTATAATCAGGTGCATAACAGTGCTCCTGCCTTATATCAATAAGATGCTGCAGGACATGCATTTTACCACAAGACAAAACAGCCTCTAGCTGCTTATTCCAGTCATCATCGTTATACAGCTTACCTAGATAAACCTCTTCACTGTATCTGCCAAGACATGCTTTTACTACATACTTGTCTTTTCTGTTTAAGCACTGAGCTAAGTTGTCTTTACTCAGGATTTCCGTATAAGGAATGCATGATTCTATAGTCTTCTTTTCAACAGCACTCAAAAGATTAGAATCACGCTTAACTAAATCCCAAAGATATGCAAAGTACCCCTTAGACTGTATGGCAATAATTCTTGGATCATTAACAATCAGCACTCTGCCTTCATTAAAGCAGTCTAAGATTTCATCAATATTATTAACTTCCTGAAGATATTCAGCAGGAAACATTCTAAGTATTACCTTAACCTTTATCTTTGAGAAAGCATAAACATCTCCCTCAATCACTGATAAATTGTTTGTACCCACAGGGATGATATTTATACATGTATCCTTAAAGATATCTTTAAAATAATAACTGTGGTGAAATTCTTCATAATGAGCAGGGTCCATAAGAAAGCCTACATTAATCTTTTCATCCTGCACGAATTCGCGGCTGATCTCTATAAGATAATCTTTTAGCCTTTCTTCAAAGCCTTCATTTAAGTTTCCCTTAAACTCTTCTTTCCCTGTTAACGCAATTTCCTTCTGACCACATGGCTTGTCGTAATTAAACTCCGCAAAATAGATATCATCATTTGTATCTATAAAAGTATCATATCTTGTCCAGTAAACACGCGACATAGGACATTTTAAAGCAAATATTTTTTTCTTAAGTGGAAAATCATCAACATATTTTAATAACTCTTTATGTCTGCCATTTATTTCACTTAAAACTTTCAGTGATATTCTGTTGATTTCTTCACTATAGGCTCTTATATTGCCGCATATATTTTTGTCGATAAAAAAAGGAATCTGTGAATGTACAAATTCCTCAACTGAAGAACTAACCATATAATTATTGAAAAGTACGTCTTCTGTAAATTTAAGCTGATTTTTCATAAACAATACTCCAGGATTTAGCTGGAGAAACCTCCCCTTGCCCCTGAATATCCTGAAGACTTGCTCCCTGATGAAAACTTAGATCCACTTTTTTTACCTCCTGAAGATACACCATTAAATGAGTGCCAGTAAGTTGCACCACCGCTTGAATGATATCCTGAATCCTCATCTTCATCATCTTCGTCGTCGTAATTGTTACATCCAGCAAATGTGCTTGCCATTGATACAGAAAAGGCTGTAATTACAGCAAAAGCCAGAGCCTTTTTCTTATTTTTCTTAAGCATACCCTTAATATCCTTCATATTTAATCCATCCTTACTAATTTTACATCAATACTTTTTTTCATATATTCAATATAACTCATCAAGTCATCTTTGACTTTTTCTTTAGTTATTATTGTAATACCTTTATAATTAAGTTTTTTAAGTGTTTCACTCTCTGGAAGGTCTTCATCTGTTAACTCATACTGATTATTAAGTTTATCCTCTACTTGTAAAAGATTGATGTTTTCTATATATCTCTCATAAGGAATTATCATAATATACTTACTGCTCTTTATTTCTTTTAAACTTAATCCACAGTTTATAAGATTGCTTATATTCCTCTTTGTGCCGATAAGTCCAAAGTCATTAAACAATAAATTCACATTAAGTATTGGCTTAATATTATACTCATTATTAAGCTTAACAGATAAATTTAGTATTTCATCAAATTCCAAATCTATTATAGTAAAATAATCATCTTTATAGTTGTTCAGAACTTTGTTAATTAAATTATCACTAAGTTCATCCCTGAAATCATCAAGGATAAAATCATCATATGTTTTTAAAGAAACAAATGGCGAGCTTCTAAAAAAACATCTGAAAACTCCAAGGTTTCTTTTCCATTTTCTATATACGTTTATTAAATCTACTTCACATAAATTCATAGCTTTACCTTTCATATGTTACTGCATATATATCATCAAGTGATATATAATGTTTAAAACCATGCTCATTAATGAATACACATCTTCCCTCACTGCATTCATCTTCGCACACTTCACCTTTAAAGCTTATTATAGGCTTACACTTTTTCCATGAATCGCAATCTGTATATATATTTATTTCTCTTGACGTAGGCATAAATCCATAAGGATATTTATATACAATTGCAAAATTATTTTTCGTAGAAAATATTTGTCTATATGTTTTACCATCTTCAACTGTGTCAATTGCAATAAGTCCATCCGCTGGACTCTGAATATTACCTTCTAATACTTCTGTAGCCTTATCCTTATACCATTCATTAAATGTCTTATAGATAAATAATTCCATGTATTTTCTCCCCTTAAATCCTATTCACTTTAATTTTCTAAGATTTTTTCAATCTCAACTACATACATAACATGAAAGTCTTTATCCGGATAGCATTTATCAACCACTCTTTTCCTATGAGATTGAAAGCATTCTCCTTAAATTCATCAAATGATACTTCTCTCATTGTTATACCTCCATTATATCTTTCTCTTTATACTTTATTATATATTAATTAAAAATATTTTGAAGAACTTATAATTTCTTTGACTTTGATAAGGCAATCTTAGAAGAAAATTGTAAAGAATGTGTGATATAGATTACTTTAAATGTATAAATGATACATATGGTCATTTATGTGGCGACGAAATGCTTAAATGCTTTGCATCAATTATTGACGAAAAGGCAGCACAGGAATCAGGATGGACAGGTCGTTATGGCGGAGAAGAATTTATTTGTCTTATACCTGACAAAAATGCTGATGAAACTTATAAGATTGCAGATGTTATATTTTGTCTATTAATAGTTGCATGTCAAAAATTTATTTTGTTTCACATATTAGACATTAACTTTTCATTGGACTATAATTTCTATGTAATAAGAATATAAAATAAAACTTATAAGGAGAATGGTATAATGAGTACAAACAAAAGAAACAGGCTTGGCAATGCACCTGTAAATAAACTTCTCTTTGACTTTGCTGTGCCTAGTATAATTGCCATGATTGTCGGCGCTCTTTACAATATAGTGGACCAGTTCTTTATAGGAAGAAGCATTGGAACTTTAGGAAATGCTGCAACTAATATCGTATTTCCACTGACAACATCATGCGTCGCATTAACACTACTGCTTGGAATAGGTGGTGCATCAACTTTTAATCTTTCAATGGGTGCTAAAAAGGAAAAAGAAGCTGCCTACTATCTTGGAAATGCCGCATCATTATTATTTATATCTGGGCTTATAATGTGTATTATCGTACAACTTTTTGCCGTACCTCTGCTTAAATTTTTTGGTTCTCCTTCTGATGTACTTCCTTACGCAAAAACTTATTCAATAATAACATCACTTGGATTTCCATTTTTAATATTTGCAAATGGAGGCGGTCATCTAGTTCGTGCTGACGGCAGCCCAAAATACACTATGTTTATCAATCTTTCAGGCGCATTAATCAATACAATACTTGACCCAATTCTTATATTCGGACTTAACATGGGCATGGCAGGCGCTGCTATAGCTACTATTGTGGGGCAGATATTTTCTGCATTTTTAGCTTTTAGATATCTGATAAACTGTAGAACTGTACATTTAAAAATAGATCATATAATACCAAGGTTTAAATATGTAGAAAAAATAATATCGCTAGGAGCATCTCCATTTATCAATCAGATAGCACTAATGATTCTACAGATTGTCCAAAATAATTCGCTTACTTATTATGGAGCATTATCTGAGTATGGTTCATCAATACCACTTGCCTGCTCAGGAATAATAATGAAGGTAAACATGATTTTCTTTTCAGTAATCATTGGTATTGCTCAAGGGCTACAGCCAATTGCCAGTTTCAACTATGGAGCAAAGCAGTACGACCGTGTAAAGGACGCATATATACTTGCAATGAAGCGTGCAGCTGTCATTTCAGTTATTGCATTTATCACATTCCAGCTGGTACCAAGACAAATTATCTCTCTATTTGGTTCTGGATCAGAAATGTATTTTAAATTTGCAGAAGCATATTTCAGGATATTCCTGTTCTTTACTTTCTTAAACTTTATACAGCCAATTTCAGCTAACTTCTTTACTGCAATCGGTAAACCTAAGAAAGGTATATTCTTATCACTTACAAGACAGATATTATTTCTGATTCCGCTTATAATAATACTTCCAAGGTTTATAGGCATAGATGGAATAATGTATGCAGGTCCAATAGCTGACCTTGTGGCAGCAATAGTAACATTAGTGCTTGCATACTACGAACTAAATAATCTTAAGAAGCTGCAGTCTGAACAGAAACAGACAGCAAGCATTTAACACATTAAATAATATAAAAGGCGTTCACCTAACTTTGGCGAACGCCTTTTTATTATCTGCATAAAGTTATTTTTACATCCATATGTTATTTTTATTACTAATTACTATCAATGATTATCTTGTACAAGCTCTATATATTATATAACCCACCATTCCTATTATGAAAATTCCATAAACTATAGTAAATATCTTTGAGTACTTCTCAGCCATTTCTTTTCTTTCTTTGTACTCTTTTCTGCTTACATTCTTCTGCTTAGGATAAACACCTATCATTATTGAAATAATGATAAAGTTGACGATAAGTACTGCTGTGTCTGCTCTTAATAGACTGCCAGGTATCTCAAATATTTTTATCTTTAAAGCAGATGTAATAGTTGTAATCACACTTATACCAGTTGATATATAGCATATAATATCTGCCGCTTTCTTATTTTTCATTCTAAAAGACAGCTCAATTCCTTTCATGTAAAGGAATCTAAATAAGAAATAAGTTAAATTTAAAACATTAACAATTACTAATACTACATGTGGTGAAAATTCAATCTTACCTGTCATTGCTTTATATAATACATATAAAACTAGGGATGTAAGTGTTAATAAATTTGAATATTTTAATGCATGACCCTGTGCCCTTTCTTCTAATTCATCCTGTTCCATGACTACAATCACTATATAACAGCAAAATAACAGCACTGTTAAAATTAAATGCAGTGAAAAAGTAATTTGTTGTATATTATTCATTATCGTCTACCTCCAAAATTTCAAAAACATCATCTACTTTTTTATCAAAATATTTAGCAATCGAAAAAGCTAACTTTAATGATGGATTAAAAGTTCCTCTTTCAATTTCTGAGATTGTACTCCTGTTAACTCCTAAATCTATTGCAAGATCTTCCTGAGTTATATTTTTTTCAGCCCTTAAAACCTTTAATTTTGTATTAAAAATTTTCTGCTTTCTTAACATACTAATTCCTCCCTTGGTTATATAATACAATAAATGTTGTATATATACAACATTTTTTTATATATACACAACAGAAGATTAGATATATACGGCTTTTTAAAATGGAATTGCGTTCAGCAATCCCTCAGAAGGTTTAGGGGATTTGCCTCCATTATAATTTAGAAATCAGCTAGCAAAGCTATGCTGATTTCATCCTGTTCTCTTATCTCTTCTCTCATATCTCTAATCTTCATTTAACAAAAATAGCAGCCTACGAATTTCTTCGTAAACTGCTATTTTCTATATTTTAATATAATATTTTTTAAATTATTATGCTTTCTTTTTTGAAGAGGCTATAGGAACAGTTACTGCTATTACAAGCACTACAAGAAGCAATAACGCCATTCCGTTTGATGCAAAGAATCCTGATGGAGTCATTGGTGTAATTACGCCAGTTACCTGAAGTATTATTCCAAGTAATCCGATTATTGATCCTCCAGCTACAAGTCCAGATGAAAGGCTGATTCCGTTTGAAACCTTAGCTTCAACATCTTCTTTATTCTTGCTCATCTTTTCTATGAATAATCTAATTAATGCACCAACAAGAATTATACTACTTGTTGATATTGGAAGATAGAATCCTATAGCTATAGTCATTATAGGTAAGTTAAGCATGTATAAGAATAATGCTACAACTACTCCTGTTATAATCATTGGCCATGGAAGATTTCCTGACATTATTCCAGATGTAAGAGTTGACATTAAGTTTGCCTGTGGAAGTGCAAACTGTGCATCAGCTCCTGTCTGTGAAAGCTGTGAAGATAAAATAAGAATTGTACCAGTTACAACTACAACACCTATGATGCTTGAAATTGCAAATGATCTTCTCATTTCTTTTCTGCTTCCGCCAATTACAAATGCAACCTTCTGTGACTGGCTGTATCCACCAGCTGCTGAAATTGCAACAACCATGAATGACGCAAATAATAATAATGACTTGTTGTCTGTCTGCTTAGTCCATCCCATGATAAGGAACACTAATGTAAGTATAACAAGTGAAGCTATTGTCATTCCTGAAACAGGAAGGTTTGAAGTTCCAATTGTTCCTGTAAGTCTTGCTGAAACTATTACAAATAATAAAGCAAGGATTAATGATACTATTGCTGCAAGTACAGCCATTAAGATACTTCCTGAGATAAAATATGCAGCTACTGCTAGCACTGCAATTCCTACAAAAAGACTAATCATTTCGCCAGGATCTTTTTCAGTTACTTCGCCATTTGATGGTTTAGCTTTTAAAGTTTCCTTTATTGATACTACGATAGTTGGTATAAGCTTAACAGCTCCAATGATACCTCCACATAACATCATTCCAGCTCCAATATATTTTACGTAGCTAGATGCTATTGCATTTGCATCCATCTGATGAAGCATAGTTGCTGCATCATTCCATGTAGCCACATTATGATCAGCAAGATCTGTAAAGTATCCTATAAGTGGTGCTATACCAAAGTTTGCAAGTATTGATCCAGCAAACATCTGAAGTGATACTTCAATTCCTACTATAAATCCTATACCTAAAAGAAGAGGATTCACTTCAAGTGAAAACTTCCACTTATAAAACTTATTTCCTAAATACGTTACTGTACTGTTTATAGCATTGAAGAATGAACCTGTAAGTACATTGATAATACCGCTAATTCCCATACCAATTCCCATATACTTAACTGAATCTCCACCTGCTTCAGAAGCTACAAGTGTTTCTGAAATAGCCATTGATTCAGGATACATAAGCTTTCCATGTTCATCAACTATAAGATAGTTGTAAACAAGCGATACAGTTCCAATTCCAAATAATGTTCCTGCAATACCAACTACTAGTCCTTCCATGAACGTAAAGTTGCTGCCTATAAGAATTATTGCAGGTAAAACATATATCATACCACTAGCAATAGATTCTCCTCCACTTGACATACCTTGAACGATATTCTTTCCTAAAATACCTTTGGTATTTGCAAATATCTTTATAAACATTGCTCCAATAATTGCGCCAGGAATACCAGCTGCCACTGTAAGGCCTGACTTCATTCCTGAATAAGCTGTAGACGCAGCAAAAAGTGCCGCAAGTATACTTCCAATTATAAGTACAGCTATGTTAATACCGCTCTTGCTTTTATCTTTCACATATGGTACATAATCTTTGCCCTGAATGCCACCATATGCTTCTTTTGATAACTTATCTTTCATTTTTTCCTCCTTAGTAAATCTATATTGTTAATCTATAGATAGTATATGAAATATACTATCTGCAATATTCGACAATATTTCTTCTGCTTTAAAATTATATCGTAAAAGCAATGGGGGTTTCAAGATAAGTTTTGAGAAAATAATGAAAATAATTAATTTGAGGAATGGATCAGTATAGAGAAATGTCTACTCCTACTATGAAATTTATAGGCGCTGCTGGTTATATAAATTATGAAGAAGCTATAAAAATTAGTGTTGATGCCTGCAGAGTTTTACAGGCTAACTATTCATCATGGGACCATATGATGAACAGCTATTTTTTAGGACTAGCTTATTGGAATGGAGCTATGCAAACTTCACCAGAAAGTAGAAAATTAGCTTATGAAGCAGAAAAAAATAATCCTAATGGTATTTACAGCATTCCATGGGATACAAATCTAGATAAGCATGACTTTATTGCTCCTAGAAAAAATGAAGGAAAAACGTAAAATTGGCATAAATATAACATATAAATTAATGATAATCTTAAAAGAGCACAATGCACTGAATCGAAATCATCTTTCATCAATGTGCATTGTGCTCATTAATCTATTATTTAATTAAAAATGGAATAGAATTTCACTTTATTAATCTTGACCAATACTCCCCATAAACACGCTGGAAGTACTAATAACAGTATAAAATTTCTGATTAAAATTTGAATTGTGATATATTTTCTTTTAATTGGTCTGACTTATCTTTTAATAAATCAAAGTCTTTTACAAACTTGTTTGCAGAATCATCTATTTCCTGTGCTGAAGCACTAACTTCTTCACTTCCCGCTGCTGTTTCTTCAAGTAGTGCTGAAAGTCCGTCCACTTTTTGAAGTACATTATCTTTCATGCTTCCTATTTCAGTAATACTAGTTGTAATACTTTCTACTTCATTGCTTAAACCTTTAACTGATGAAACAATTTCTGAGAACACACTCTGCGAATCAATGACTGCTTTTTCCTGTTCATTAACATAATTTGAAGCTTCAACAACTTTATCTACAGCAGTCTTTGTAATAATATTTATATCGCTAATTATCTTGCTTATCTCTGCTGCTGAAGCTGCCGTTTCTTCTGCAAGTTTTCCTATTTCTCCAGAAACAACTGCAAATCCTTTTCCAGCTTCACCTGCTCTTGCTGCCTCTATAGCTGCATTCAGTGCAAGAAGATTTGTCTGCTCAGTTATATCACTGATTGTATCATTTATTCCTTGAATCTTTTCAATACTCTTAGATACTTCTTCAACTACTCTGCTTACCTGCTCTGTACTATTTTTTGTCTGATTTGATTTTTCAAGCACAAGCTCAGCAATATCAATACCCTTGCTTCCTAAATCATTAGTTTCAGAAGCAGCTCTATTAACATTATTAGTTTTATCATTTATCATATTTATAGAATCTGATAAATGCTGCATATTCACTACTATGCCTTCAAGATCAATTGAACACTGATTAGTTCCACCAGCTATTTCTCCCATAGTAGCTCCTACCTGGTCAATAGCAGAAGATATCTCACTACTCATTCTCATTGAGTTCACAACAATATCATCAACATTATTAACTGATTCATTTACGTTGCCAATAAGATATGATAAATTATTCTTCATCTTATTACAACTTTCTTCCAGTATAGCGAATTCTTTCACCTTTGAATTTAAATCAATATCCTCTGTAAAATCACCTTCTGATGCCTTCTGCATCATATCAGATAATTTATTAAGACTTCTGTCGATACCCTTAGTAACAATTTTAACAATGATTATTGCTGCTATTATTATAGCAACCATAATTGTAACTGTTAATCTTAATCTCTTATATAAAGAATCATTTAGTTCCCCAACTTCAGTATTAAGCATTAACTTCCAGCCAGTCTTTTCTGATGTGCTGTAATATCCCCTATACTTCTTACCATTATAAGAGAATTTTGTTTTTCCATCATTATTCTTTATAACATCATTCCAGATAGAATACTTAGTAACTTCCTGTCCACCAATTTTTTCTTTATTAGTAGCTGAAATTATAAAACCATCTTCAGCAGAAATTATAACTTGTCCAGTTGTACCATATTTTATACTTGACAGCTGATTACTTAATTGAGTTAGCTCAATATCTAAACCTAAAACACCTATTACTGTATTATTTTCAACAACTGCTTTAGATATTGTTATTACATTCTTGCCTGTCGCAGAATCTAAATATGGACTTTGTATTATATAATCATCCTTATTCTCAACAGATTGTTTATACCAAGGTCTTGATTTTGAATCATATCCTTCAGGCAACTCTTCATCTAACGACTGAACATCACTTCCATCAGATTCATTTGTATAGTAGATGTTTAATATATTGAAATCATTATTATCTAGTAACTTCATTTCTTTTCTTAAATCCGTAAAATCAGAATAGTTTCCACCTTCTGATAATGTCTTTAATATATTTTCATATCTACTTATTTCTGTATCAATCATATTTTTTGCAATTGATAAAAGTAGTTTCCCATTTTGATTATAATTTCTATCAGTTTCACTTTTATCATTAGCTAAAGAAAAAATATTTATTATAAGTATAACTGACATTACAAGCAACATAATAATTGCAAATAACATAGATTTCAAAGAATATTTTTTTCTCATAAAGTCCCTCCAAAGCATTTTCTATTTGTTTCATATTATAATATAATATAATCAAACTTCTTTCCAGTAGTTTATGATTTTTTTATCATTTTGCTTTTTTTAGATTAATTTCCAACATATTTTTTGTTATTTTATTATTTTTTTCGACTTTTTTTGCCATTTCGATTGCCAAAAAAACAGAAATATCATTTTTGATATTTCTGCACCAATACAGGAAATAGTAACTTTACATAAATACACTCATTTTCCATATTAATTTATTGCTGAATCAACATAATTATATATACCTTTACTAAGATACCTGTCACCATTGTCTGGAAAAACAGTAACTATATTGCCTGATTCAATTTTTTCTGCTATCTTCAGTGCAGAAACAAGTGCTGCTCCAGATGAAGAACCTACTATAATTCCTTCTTTACTAGCTAGCAGTTTAGCACCTTTAAAGGCTTCATCATCAGTAACCTTGATAACATCGTCTACAAGATTCATATCCATTGTTCCTGGAATAAAATCATTGCCTATGCCTTCAATATTATATGGAGCCTCTTCCCCTCCTCCCATTGTTGAACCAATAGGATCAGCTAAAACTCCTCTTATATTTTTATTTTTTTCTTAAAATATTTCATTATGCCACTATAAGTTGCTCCACTACCTGCACCTGCTGTAAAATAATCAATTTTCCCATCTAAATCTTCATATATCTCCTTGCCTGTTCCTTCATAGTGCGCTCTTGGATTGTCCTTATTTTCAAATTGATTAATAATCACACCTCCTTTTATAGTTTCTTTTAGTTCTTCCGCCTTTTTAACTGCCCCCAGCATTCCTTGTTCCCTAGGTGTATTTATAATTTGAGCACCTAATGCTCTCATTAACTGCTGCTTTTCTTCAGAGAACTTAGTAGGCACAGTAAATTATATAATTCATTTTATATCCCTTCTTCAATTAATATTATCTAATTAATATTATCTAATTAATTCTCCCTGTATCTATAGCATTTTTTATATCCTGTATTAAGTCATCAATATTTTCTATTCCAACAGAGAAACTTTTTATAATCTATATCTTGTCCTAAAGCAAAAGATACAACTCCGCCATTCCATTTTGGTGCTATTTCATTAAAATAATTCAATGAATTCATAAAATCACATCCCGATATTTATTTATCATCACAGACATATCACAATATCTAAGCATTAAAAAACTCCTGCCTCTAAAATACTAGAGGCAGGAGTTACTCTGCAGTTCCACTCTAATTACTAAAAACAATAATATGTTTCAGTATCTCATTTGGTTTGGTACAATATCATACCTCAACTCTATAAAGGGAGTTCCCTCTGCCGTCTACTTTAATTTTCGAAGCAGTGCTCAAAGACGCATTCACATTATTTTATCTAAAAATCTTTCACAGCCTAGAAGATTTATCTCTGATAGACTCCTTAATACTACTATTTCTTATCAATGCATAAATACTATACAATTCTTATCTGATTACTCTGATATGTTTATATCATAAATTCTAAATTTTAAATCTTAAATTTTAAATTCATTCAATCTTAATTATTTAAGCATTTCTAGTTCTTCAACATATATGCAGTGTTTTATAGTATTGTCTTTAACGTTCTCTTCACACTTATCAAGATCCATCCACATTACAGATTCCACTTCTTCTTTCTGTAAGTTTAACGTTTCAATATTAAGATCATTCATCTTTATTCTAAATACTTTAGTAATCTGATTATCAATAAACCTTTGTCCATGAAATATATCATCATAATGTATCATTCTCATGCCACGCTCTTCAAGATCATTTTCAGAAACCTTTATGCCAAGTTCTTCATTAAGTTCTCTAACTGCAGATTCTACAAAATCAGAACCTGCTGGAATATGACCAGCTGATGAGATATCGTAACAGCCTGGATATGAATCTTTATTTCTGCTTCTCTTCTGCAGAAGCACATCAATTCCGCCCTTATCATTATCACGCACTATCCACACATGTGAAGTCCTGTGAAGATCACCATCACGATGAACTTTACTTCTTTCTTTAACATTTCCTGTAGGCATTCCGCCTTGATCTACTATATCGAGCAATTCCAATATATTACCCCCTTGTCCTCTTCCAATAATTTTTCATTTTATATGATTTGTCTTCAGTCACATCCTGTCCAAACCATTCAGGTGATTTAAAGCTTCTAGCCTCTTCTTCGCTTTCAAACTCTATTTCACCATAAGAGAACTGACTATCCTTTCCTTCATCTACAGTACCAACAGTTAACTCATGCTTTTCATCTACTGGTATTCTGTAGTAAGTCTTAGTAACCACATTATCTTTATCAATGTTACCAACTTCAAGAAGCTCTTCATATTCACTTTTTGATAATTCCTTTTCAATTTCATGTCTTACAAGTGTGCCTTCGCCTTTAATACATAACTTATAAGTTATATCTGAAATCTCTGATGTTTCAAGATTCTTCACACGCTTGCTCCTTATCCTGACTTCAGGATTAATTGATAAATAACTCTGAGTATAATAAGTTTCAGTTTTAGACAACTCTACTGGCACCTTTTTCATATCAAATAACCATTTTCTCTCTATTTCCATTATGTCCATTTTCCCCTTATTTAAACAAATTAATAATTTAATTATACATCTCATATTCATATAACAATATATCTAAATGTAAAATTCTTCTTATTAACTGTACTTTTTTACAAAATAATAATGTATAATATTAACAATAAAAAATATCTAAAATAGCATCTATAAAAAATTTTATTAAAGTGAAAGACATATTCCGAAGCCAACGTCGTTCCTTACAGTCTCTCCAAGTCGTTTCTTCATATGTCTTTCGTTAATATTATAATATTTAATCATCTTTAATGTTCTGTCTAGAGCATCTTTTGAATTTACAAGCAGATCAGGTTCAAATCCTCTTCCTTCAAAATCATCTCCTTCTGTTGTCAGATAAAGATACCTTCCGATATGATCGCACAAGCCCCTAACTATTAGTTTCTATATCAGTTAAAAAGTGTTAAAGTATAAGTATATAAAATTAAACTTTGCAAATCCTAACAAGTAACAAATTATATGAAATGTAGGTGATAATAATATCTCTGGACAAAGTGAAAAACTTTTTTAAAAATATAGGTCTTGAAGATAGAATAAAAGTTTTAGATGATTCTACTGCAACAGTTGAACTTGCCGCTAAGGCAGTTGGATGTGAAATTAAACAAATTGCAAAATCCATGACTTTTTTAGTGAAAGAAAAACCAGTAATGATTGTCTGTGCAGGCAACGTCAAAATTAATAATTCCAAGTATAAGTCACATTTTCATGAAAAAGCAAAAATGATACCTGCTTCTATGATTGAAGAATACATAGGTCATAATATGGGTGGTGTCTGTCCTTTTGCAATCAAAAACAACGTAGCAGTTTATCTAGATGAATCATTAAAAGCTAACGAAATAGTATATCCTGCAGCTGGAAATGAACATAGTGCTGTTAAATTAACATTAAATGAACTTGAACAGTATTCTAATGCAACTATGTGGGTTGATGTATGTAAAGAAATTTAATAATTAAAACAATGAAAAAAGCATAACTTTATATCATGCTTTTCTTTAAGATATTATCCACCTGTCTATAAAAGCATTATCTACAAATTCTTTTCTGCATAAATACTTTTTTAAAGTTATTCTTAAAAAATCAATATCATATCGTACATTTCTGTTTTCTCCAAGAGGAGTATAACCTGTGCCTCTTTCAAGATAATCTGAAGTAGCAATTGTATAGTACTTTTCATCCTCAATTTCTTTGCCATTAATAAGTACTCTCTTCACACTCTTTCCATCATGTTCAATAACTGCACCTGAAACATGAAGTCTTCCCAGGTATTTTCCCCTAAAGCCAGCGCCTCTTCCGTCTTTGTAGCATAAATCATGGTCAAGTGACATGTTAAGAGCTTCTTTTATATCCTTCCCCTGAACTTCCATGTAAGTTGGATTAAGTGGTGATGGGCATATTTCAATAAGCTTCTTCATAGAAACTTCACCTTTTCTAATGCCACCATTTAAAACTCCACTATTGATTATTCCAAGATCAGTTTTTAGTAAATTTCTTAAAGCATCAGCAAGGAAGTTAGTCATAGGATTTTCTTCTACAACATCGTGATACAAATCTCTATCAATACTGTAAAGTGGTGTGCTTAAAGTCTCTATGGCTTTCTTCCTGTTAGTGCTGATAATCTCAAGAATATTTTCATCCATTTCCTCATCCTTAACCTTAATATTTTCAGCTGTAACATCATGAACTTGTCCATCATATTCAAATGAGACTACTCCTAAATATTCACCATAGCAGCCTGACATATGAAGTTTTATATCTTTTACCACATGTGGTTTATCCATTAAAACATGACTGTGTCCATCTATTACAATATCTATACCTTTTACAACTTCTAAAAGCTCTTCATCTTCTCTAAGTCCAAGGTGAGAAAGAAGTATGCAAACATCATATTTTCCCTTATTATCATCAATTTCTTTCTGTATGGCTTTCTTATAAGGAAGAGTACCCATATCCATAAGATCAAGAAACTCTTTAAAATCTGGTGATGCACCAATAACAAGAAATCTCGCACCTGATTTTTCTAATATAACGCTCCTTTTTACATATTTAAGATAGCTTCCATCTTTTTTAACTAGATTACATGAAAGGAATGGTAAATCTGTACTGCTTGTCATTGAATGCATTTTATCAACACCTTCAAACATTTCATTGTTGCCAATAGCAAGTGCATCATAACCTGCTTCCTTAAGTAACTTGGCACCTGCCTGTCCATCTGTCCCCTGCAGCATTAAGTCCATAAAATCATGAAAGTCTCCAGCATCAAGCACAAGAGTATTCCCATCTCTCATCTTCTTTATCTTAGTACTAATCCTTGCAAAATTCTCGAAACGACTGTGTACGTCATTAGTATGTAGTATTGTAAATCTCATTTCATAGCCCCCCATAATTTAAAAATACTTGTTTTTTATCATCTATACATAAATATAAACTACTCAATAAATAAAACTTATAAATAAGGTCACAGATATCAGGTCACATGTCACAGAAAAGGATAGAATTAACTGTATTACGTTTGTTAATTCTAAAATTCCAATAGTTTATTTCTCTAAACCGCTGAGCCAAAATCAGACTCTATTATCGATTAACTTATTTTTTCTTAGAAACTGTCCGTAAGGAAAGTCTCATCCTAACCTATGACCTGTGACCTATAACGTGTGACTTGGTAAAGTTACAGTCTTTAATATATCTCAATACAGTTTCATCGCTCCATATCTGCGCCTCAATATATCTTTCTGGTCCATACTTTCCATCTGCATTCCAATCTTGCGGAAGCCCATACTTATCAATAAGCTTAATTATATCATCATAAAAATACAGCTTTTTTCTATATTCTTTTCCATCATTCACTCTTGGACTAAAAGTTGGATGAGAATCCCCATATGTAAATGAAACTGTTCTCAAATCGAATTCATTTACATCAATCTTTATGTACGCACTATCCTCAAACCATGAACTGAGCCATACACACTCTTCAACAACCATATAATAAGGAACTCTTCTCTTAATAATTCCGCCCTGTTCAATAAATTTATCTCTCAGCATCCCCTCAAAAGAAAGCCTATCCTCAACATATGAAAGACTTCTTTTTGCTGCCATAGTATCAGGCTTTTCTTTTTTAATTTTATTCAATACACTTCTAGCTTCATCCACAGACAAATCTGATAAATTTAAAAAAGGCTGCTGTTTTTTATCATAGTAATGATATAGATACATAAATAACTCACTTCCATTTATTTAGATTATTATTTATACAATCTCTAATTCTTTCATATGTCTTATCCCAGTCTTTAAACGGATCTTCTATTATGATCTTATCTACTGGTAACTTGTCCAATATATACAGTTCCCTTTTCTGTCTTGCTTTAAGACATTCAGGTACTCTTTGTCCCATTCAAGCATGTCGTATATCTTATATTTTATCACTTTATCAAACAACTCACCGGTAATGATAGCAAGTGAAATAACATAACCATTTTTCTTTATCTCTGCACTTTTAAGCAATACCGCCTGTTCATCTTCTGAAAACTTCTTAAAATCATCATTGCCTATGAAAGCATCAAATTCATAATCAGCTGGATGATTTTCTGCCCCTTCTGGAAAATACAATGTTTTATGACCATTTTCATTTAGCAATTTTGATATGTATTCTGCAGTAGATGTCTTACCAATACAAGGCACACCCTCTACTATAAAAAGTCTATTTTTCATAAATTCTCCCCCACAACCCTTTTACCATATATAAATTAAAAATTTAGGATGAAATCCTAAACAGATTTCTCAATTCTAATTGAGTACATCTCTAAACCACCGAGCCATAATTGGCATCTATTATAAATTGACTTATTCTTTTTTAGAAACTGTCCGTTAGGAAAGTTTCATCCTAACCTGTGACTTGAGACCTTTGACCTGTTACCTATAAGGTGTTACTTATTCAAATTGCGATTTACTTAGTAGTTATAATAATTCTCTTAAATAAGGTATATGATATTTCTCCCTGCTTGGATGTACCCTGTTAGTAAGAAGGATTACATAAGTGCCTCTCTTTGGATCAATCCAGATGCTTGTTCCTGTAAAGCCAAGATGTCCAACAACAGTGCACTTTATACTATCATCCTCAATTATCTGCCATCCCAGTCCTCTAGCTTCATTCATTCCCTCTGTCTGATTTTTAAAAGATTCCTGAATCATCTAGCCCCTGTTACTATATGCAACTGTAGAATTCACTTCATACTGCAGGTCATCATTTAAGAGACCTCTTATAATATCATCTTTGTTGTTTCCAAACTGCTTTAAATATGTCCTTTCAGATAAACCTAATGTATGTGTCAGCAGATTCTTTATAGTTACATTTTTAAGTTTTTCATTCACATTATCACCAAAATAATTATTTATTTGCTTTAAGTATCTTAGGAAACTTAATCCGGAATATTATGGTACATAAAATTGCTGCTGTTGCATCAGCAACTGCTTCCGCTGCAAAAACTCCTTTAACTCCTATAAACCTTGAAAGTATTAAAACAAGAGGTACTAGCAAAAACACCTTACGCAATAGTGCTATAAACAAAGATATCTTTGCTTGTCCTAATGCCAGGAACATACTCTGACATTCTCTTTGAAGTCCAAATATAGTCATTCCCGCTAAAAATATCATCATCATTTCTGAAACTTTATTTATTAATAAAACATCTTTTGTAAATATTGCAGCGACAACCTTAGGGAAAATAATTATCAGTAATGTACCAATAAAATTAAATGAAACCATAACCACTGCAGTTATCTTAAAACACTGCTTTACTCTGTCCATATTTTTATGGCCATAGTTATAACTTACAATAGGTATAAATCCCTGTGAAAAACCGCCAATAGGAACACTTATTATCTGCATTGCACTTTGCATTACTGTAAGAGCACTTACATAAATATCACCATATTTGCTTAAAGTTCCATTCATAACAAAACCAATAAGGCTTTCTGTGCTTGCCATAATAAACGGAGCAATTCCAAGCGAAACCATTGAACCTATTATCCTGAAATCAGGTTTTATATAACACATTTTTATCTGTAGAGATGCCTTTTGTGAGAAAAGGAACTTTAATACCCATAATGCACTTAAGCACTGAGAAATAATAGTTGCAATTGCTGCTCCTTTTACTCCTAATTCAAATACGTAAATAAATATAGGATCAAGTATAATATTAACTACTGCCCCTATTATTACTGAAAGCATTGCAATGCCTGGTCGTCCCTGTGCACTTATATAAGTATTAAGACCCATTGCCATCATTACAAATATTGTCCCTAATAAATATGTTGACAAATAATCAACAGCATAAGTAATTGTATTTGATGATGCTCCAACAGTCATAAGAATTGGATTCATAAATATGTATGTAACAACAGATGCTGAAATTGCAAAGAATATAAGAAGAAAGAATCCATTTCCAAGGATTTTTTCTGCTCTTTTTCTGTCTCCCTTTCCTAAGGCTATTGTTGCAAGCGGCCCCCCTCCTCCGCCTACTATCTGTGCAAATGCTGCAATAAGAATTATTATGGAATTTGTAACTCCAACACCAGCAAGTGCATTAGTACCTATATTAGGAATATGTCCAATATATATTCTGTCTACTATACTATATAAAAGATTTACAACCTGGGCAGCAACAGATGGAATAGCCATTTTAAATACTAGTTTAATCATATTATCTGTGCTTAATTTTTCTTCATATTTTGTACTTGCCATTTATTTTTTCCCTTCATAAAACATTAGAAAACACTATATTTCTCACTGTTTTCCTGATTTCTTTATTTTTATATTATCTCTGCTTGAATATACTCTGTTAGTCAAAAGAACTACATAAGTGCTGCTATATGGTTCAATTATAACAAATCGTACTTTTCAAGAGTTTCCTTGCTAAACCACAACCTAATTTCTGGTTCAAGCTTTATACCTGTTTCTTCAAAAACAGTGTTTCTAACTTTACTTACAAGTTTTAGTACATCTTCTGGATCTGATTCACCATTATTCATAATAAAGTTAGCATGCTTATCTGAAACTACTACGTTATTGTAAGACAAACCTTTTAAATTACATTGATCAATAAGCAATCCTGCTGCAATCTTTTTGTCCTGCACTTCATCATAATGTCCTTTGAATGTTGATCCTAAAGTACATCCCTTTGGCTGAGTCTTTAGTCTGTATTCCATATATGAGTGTATCCTCTTCTTTATTTCATCTTTATCATCATGCTTAAGCTTTAATTTTGTATTTATAACGATAAGCTCTTTTTCTTGTAAGTTAGTCCATCTATTTCCGTGTTCTATATCACTTTTATTTAGTTCATGAATTACTCCGTTATAATCCATAACTGTTACAGTTTCTATAACATCAATAATCTCAGATCTAAAAGCTCCTGCATTCATAATTACAGCTCCACCTATGCTGCCTGGAATCTGTGCAGCCCATTCCAAACCAGACAAAGAATTATTAGCACATAAATTACTTACATATGGAAGCATAGCTCCACACTCTGCTGTAATTATATTATCCTTTATCTCAACATTTTTCATATTTATCTTAATAACTAAAATATTATCTGGCAGATCGCCAATCAATGTATTGCTGCCATTACCTAAAATTAATATTTTTAGTCTGTTTTCTTTTGCATATTTTAAAACATTCTTTAAATCTTCTATGTTATTCACATCACAATAATTGTGAATCATGTTCATAGTTCTCATTGTGCTTAATTTGTTACTTTTATAATTAAACTTTATATTCAACGTACATCTCCTAAAATTTTTTTCTATTATATTGTATACCTTTAAAATTTAAAACTATTACAATATCGTTAAATTATATTACAACTTTATTATTTCAAACATAATAATTCACTATGAACCTATAAAAAAATCAAAATACAGAGTGGATTTATGCTTTTCTACTCTGTTTAATACTTATTTTTTATAAATTGTTAATTATTTCACTGTTTATTTTAGCAAATATTTTTTGTCCACTTGTTCCATCTATGTTTTTATAAATCTTACCTAAAGCTTGGCTCCTCTTTTTATCAATTAAATCATCACCTGCAGATAATTTTTTAGCGATCTCAAACCAAGGCATATTACAATCATCAATATCATATAATAATCCATCTGGTAATAACCATTCATCAGTGTAATCTCCAAGTGTCATTATTGGCTTATCAGTCAACAAATATGTAATTAATAATGAACTACGTGCTTCTGTAATTAACATATCAGAAATACTTGTTGAAATCTCATAATCAGCTGTTTGATCTAATATTATATTTTTATATAATGGATTTTTTTCTTTTATTTTAGTGCATAAATCATCATATATGTCTAAATACTGAGGAGTAGTTCTATTTATTCCTTCTCTCGTTAAAGGATGTGGTCTCCAAATTACTGCTATATTATCTAAATATCTTGGAATATCAAAAACCAATCTCAATTTTGAAAATGGATCAACACAATTATTGAAAAATAAACATCCAGTATTCAATAATATTATTTTTTTATCTTTTAGGATACTCTGCCATTCATTTGGAATTTTTATATCACCTTTCATCTTATTATATAAGTCATCAAATTTAGGTGAACCTAATGTTAAAAATTTATCTTTAGGTATTCCTGCGTTTAATGCATCCTTCTCCAATATCTCGCTGTCTAAAACAACCTTATCTACAAATTGTATAGATTTTGATGAAAACTGAACTCTTTTAGTTATATCTTTAACTTCTACTGGACTAGATAGGCAATAAGGTACATAAATCAAATTATCTGTGTATTTTTTTAAATTCCAAGTAAAATAATCTTCCTTAACTTGAGTAAGAATATTACTGTTATCATAAATATTATGTATAAATATTGCATCAGGATTTTCCTCCTCAAGAGAATATTCATTATAATCCACTATGTCTACGCCATCTGGAAGTTTATCTCCTTCATATACATACTGTTGTTCTCCTATATCATACTTGTAATAAGGAATAGGAACAACCTTAGTATCACAATTTTCATCTTTTTTTGCCGCTTCATATATACTTGCAAGACTATCCCACATTGCTGCCTTGTATGGCATGAATACTAGTTTTATCTTACAAATAACATCTTTTTCAATAGTATTTTTTATATTATTATTCTTTAGTATACATTGCTTAATATATTTTTTATTAGTTCGCATACTTTTTATTGTGAATGATTTATATGCTTTCTTTTGCTCTTCTATTTGATTAATAACTTCTAAATTTTCATTATACTCACTTAATTTATGCTGAATCATATCATAAGCATCTATGCATGCACTTATCCCCTCATTATAATCCACCATGCTTTTAAGTAAATTCGTTGCACTATTAATTGTATCAATTAATTTCATTATCTTTGTCTTAGTACTATAATTCATAATCTATTTCCCCTTATTTATAAATATCCCATATTATAGTATAGCGCGTTTTCAATTTATTTCAATAAATTATATTTTGAGATACTTTTGTGCAATTTTAAAAAAACTATCAACTTTTACTGTAATATTATAGAAATTAATTTAAAATATATATTTATATATTGACTTTACGCATAGTACTTGCTCTGTGCCTTCCACATTGATGCATAGTAATTGTCTTCTGAAAGCAATTCATCATGGCTACCTCTTTCAACTATTTTTCCTTTATCAAAGACAATGATATCATCACAGAAACGACAACTGCTCATTCTATGAGATATAAATATACTTGTCTTATTTTCAGCAAATATAGCATATTTATCATACATTTCACTTTCAGCAATAGGATCAAGTGCTGCTGTAGGCTCGTCAAGTATGATTACAGGTGCATCTTTATATAAAGCTCTTGCAAGCATCAGCTTCTGCATTTCACCACCTGAAAAATCAACGCCATCTTCACTAAGTTCCTTAAGAATGATTGTGTCCGCTTTCTTAGGATAATTATTTACCTTATCAAAAAGTCCTGCATTCTTATGTTTAATAGCATACTTTGGATCACCAGGATATTTGTAGCTTACATTTTCAAGTTTTATTTCATGAATTGCATCCTTATTTACATGACCATCTTTTAACTCATCATTAATACAGCCAAATTCAAGAAAATCTCTACAGCCATTCATTATTTCACTATTCTGGACAATCCTCTGAAGTGCTGAAAATATTTCATTCATCCAAACTCCAAATCCAGATGCAATACCAACAAATAAAATATATACTGATAAGATTAAAAATATGTGCAATTTATCTCCTCTTCCTGAGAGTAATTTTACAGCTTCACTAGGTAGCAGAATTGCCATAAAAGGAAATGCAATACCTGATATAATATAAAAGAATGTAGGTACAAAATATCTTTTCCCCTCATATTTTATAAGATTTTTATAACTGTAAATTAAATTATTGATTATTGAATACTTCTTATTCTTTTCCACCATTTTCACCCCAATCTATGGCTGTATAATAGCACAGGAACTCCAAAAATATGGAGTTCCTGCACCAAATGTATTATTTTTTTCACGAAATGTACTAATTAAATTCTCCGTTCCACTTAGGCATATTCTCAATATACTTTTCTTCTACTGCGGGTACATAACATACATAATAGTTTTTACTATCACTTTTACCATTACATTTATACTCAATAAAGAACCTGTAATATGGCATTAGATATTTGTCATAAACACTATCTCTATACATAAGTTCAACGCCTGCAATATTTTTTGCAGATGGTTCAACATCAATATACGTAGTCTGAAATTTACCGTTAAAAAGTAATTGTTTAGCCTTTTCTAGAGATATTATTGGATATATGCCTATTTCCTCATGTATAGTTTTTTCTCCGATTTCAATCTCTTTTAAGCCTCCATTATCATCAGGCAAGAAAGAAATACTACCAGACGTACCACCTATTGGATAATCTAGAGTATCTTCTGCTTCTTTTTTTGTTACATTATATAAATTAAATTTATATTTTTTAGGGAGCTTTATACCTGGAGAAAACTCAATATTAATACCTCCACGACAATTTGCTGTTATAGTGCCACCTTTAAATTCACCTACTATAGTGTCAACTGTACCAGACAGCTCCTTTTCTTGTTTTTCAAAATACTTTCTTTTATCAGTATGAAGATTCTTGTCTTTTTTATACTCTTCCAATTGTTCTTTTGTAGGAGTTTTGTATATCTTTGTAAGCTTAAAATTTAATCTTTTTGCAGTTTTCTCTACTTTCTTTTCTAATTCATCTTTAGGAATCCGCTTACCTTCCCATTTTTGAGTCTCCTGATTAACATAGTTGTTATTCTTAAATATGGGAAGAGTTTTTATGTGACAATCTTTATTCCATGGATTACCTGAAATCTGCTTTTTAAAATCACGTTCTGTATATCCTTCAGATCCACATCCACCCCATTCTGTAAACACTGAAAGTTTAGAGCTTGCTGTAGCTTTCTCATTATCACTAAAATGTATTGCATTCGTATCTTCATAATCATCATCATTAGGCTGCTCTTCAACTTTATTTACTACTTCTGGTTTCTTAATATTATTTTTAAAACTTAAAATTTCCTTGCCCACTATAACACATATTAATATTGCTACTGCCATTGCTAAAGGAATGATGATTTTTTTGCACTTATTGCTTTTATGCATTTCAATCACATTTTTTTCTCTATTTTCTTCTGCTTCCTGCATCTTTTTAATAAGATTCATTTTAAGCTTCTTTCTTGCTCTTGTAAGCTGTGAACTTATAGTATTATCCTTTTTATCAAGAATCTTGGCAATTTCACTTATCTTATAGCCCTCATAATAAAAAAGATATACAACATTTCTATAATCCTTTGGAAGATTCATAACTTCTTCAAGTACGTTTTTCTCTTCATCTGTAAATTCTTCAATTTCTTTTGTAAATGGCTCTGTCTTTTTATACCATGATGATTTATTAATATCTTTGCATCTGTTTATTGTGACTTTAATCAGCCATGCTTTAATGTGATTTTCATCTTGAAAATTATCTTCTTTCATCAGTTTTATAAAAACATCCTGTACAACATCTTCAGCATCACAATAGTTTTTTAAATTCTGATAAGCAATGCGAAGCACCATATCTGAGAACTTTTCAACGACTTCTTTAAAAAACTGCTATCCCCATTTGATAAATTCACTCTCATCACTCCCCCTTCATAGATAAAACGAATCAGAAAGGCATTTTCGTGCATCAAATAAGTGGAATTGTAACTTCTGATGCAAAAATTCCCGGCTCATTCTGAAGATTTAAAAATCCATCGTATTTATCTACAAGGCTTTGCACACGTTTCATGCCAAGACCGTAGTTTCCCCTTTTATTTGTAATATAATTCTTCTCATTAAAATCAAGAATTTCTTTGGCAGAATTCTGCACTGATATATACAGCTGTTTCTTATTGACGATAATATAAATTCTTAAAAATCTGTCCTCTTTATCGATTTTTTCGCATGACTCAATAGCATTATCAAGAAGGTTACCTAAAATAACGCAGAGATCTATATCATTAACTTTTATTCCTTCAGGCACTTCTGCTTTACAGGTTATCTTAATTTCTTCCTTTTCGGCAATTGAAAGTTTGCTGTTTAATATTGCATCTATCATCATATTGCCTGACTTAACGTATGTATCAACACTGTCTAAGTCCTTCTCAAGTTCATCAAGATAATTATTAACTTTATCATAATCTTTAAGAGTCATATCAGCTTTTAAGACCTGAAGATGATTATGGTAATCATGCCTCCAGCCCCTCATATTCATATAAATATTTTTGATTTCTGAGTACTGATGTTTTAAAACATCCTGCTGAAATCTTTTAGTGCTGATTTCATAGTCTGACTTATAACTTTTTAGTGTTGCTTCAAGCAGTACAAATAATAAGACTGCAAATACAAGTATCACCATTCTAAAGATATAAGCAGTTTTTAATGACCTGAAGATATTTTTTCCGTAAGCCATAAATAAAAAGTTACTGCTTAATAACATTAAGAACACGCATCCAACGACTATTCCGTTAAACTTGTTGAGATAAGCACGTTTTTTTAGAAAGCATAATAAAACTTACAAAGCACATTACTTCAAGTTCAAGCATATAGTCAGCATATGATGTAAAGACTGAAATTAATTTAATTAAAAATGCTGCAATAGCAAATATTCCAACTTTATACCACTGATACTTAAATGGTTCCCTGTCATAAAATAAATCAAACAGCACAAAGACAACTCCATTAATGATCCAGCCCACAAATGACAATCCAAGGCACACTGATTATGTATGACCTGTGAACTCTGAAGAAACGCTTGTCATTAAGTTGCTTCTCCATTTGATTGATACCTGTACTGCATTTTATCTCTTTAAGTTTTGTATGAATAAAAGAAAAGTGCCCATAACTTTCTATGTAGCATATATCAGAGAGACAAACCTTGCTGGTACTGCCTTCTTCATTAACTATAATGTACGGTTCCTCATTATTTAGATTTTCAACTGCCTTTTCAAAACACTGAAAAAGCTTGTCCTCTTTTACAGGTTTAAGAATGTAAGATACTGCTGATACTGAATATCCTTCAAATACATAATCACTTATGCCAGTAACAAAAATAATCTGCAATTTCCCTTATCTTTTTAGCAAGCTCCATACCATTCATACCTGCCATCTCAATATCAAGCAGCAGAACATCTGTTAGAGCTTTTTCCTGCTAATCGAACAAAAATGATTCTGCACTATTATAAATTTTTATATCAATATTTTCTTTTTTAATAATGCTCCATTTCTTTATGTATTCTTTCTGCAATTCAGCCTCTGAAGCATTATCTTCACATACTGCAAACTGCATCATAACACCTCGTAAGTATCTTATCTTTCACTAGCTAATAACCCATAGTAACTTGCATCACATATGCCCTGGTTATTCCAATCTGTCTGTCTTAGAGTTCCTTCGTATTTCATGCCGCACTTTTTCATAACTGCACCTGAATTAGGATTCTTTGTATCATGTCTTGCTTGTACACGGTTAACTCCCACTTCATCAAAAAGGAAATTTATAACTTCCTTAAGTGCTTCTGACGTAATTCCCTTGTGCCACCACTCTCTACCAATACAGTAACCTATTTCAGCATTTTTAACTCTTTCATCTATTTCATTAACTACAGCAATATCACCAATTGGCTCATCACCATTTTCTTTTAGAACAATAGCCCAATGATAGCAATCCTTATTTTCGTAATTTGATACCCAGTCTTTTAAAACTGTTTCACTTACAGAAACGCTTTTATGTGTAGGCCATGTAAGAAATTTTGTAACTTCATCATCAGATGCCCAATTCTTAAACATCGCTTCTTTATCTCTCATTGTATATGGACGTAATATAAGTCTTTCTGTTTCTATGTATTTTGTACCTTTATGTTCCATAAATATCCTCCTAAATATGTCTAATTTATTTTATTGACTAATTGAACCAATAAAAAATCCATAGTGATTACCCGTGTTATAATTAAGTTGTGAAACCAAAATAACAAGGAGGATAATCACTATGAATTACCCAAATCATAACACAGAATCACGTAAAAATAAACACTTGAATTTCAAAGAGCGCATGACTATAGAAATACGCCTTGCAGACGGTTGCTCTGCATATAAAATTGCCAAAGAATTGCAAAGACCAATCAATACTATTATCAATGAAATCCGTCGTGGAACTACTACTCAAATCAAGCAAGGAAAACATGTTG
>NZ_VULX01000012.1 GCF_009696465.1 Inconstantimicrobium porci
GAGATTTATCATATACATAAAATAGATTTATAGGGAAGGGAAAAAATACAATTTATATGTAAAATAATGGATAATTAATAAAAAGTTTAAAAAGATATATTTTTGCCAACATTTACTTGACACAAACGTAACAAATATCTGACTTGACGAGAAAAATTAAAAGCGTTATAATAACATGAGCTTAGAATTTAAGCTTTTAAAATTGAATATAGATGTTTTATTACATTGGACATCTTACTTAAACATGGGGGCGATTTGGCTTCGACGGGGGTAAGGCTGGTCCGATAAGCGAGCTAGGGAACGCATGGAACCCTATGAATCTCTATGCATTAAATGTAAACGCAGAAGATAATAATTTTGCATTAGCTGCCTAGGCAGCTCGTTCTACCTGAGAGTCCCACGACTTAGGATAGGGCGTCGATTAGTGGGGAACCGAGCTTATGAAAGCTTTGACTTAAGAACGGAATTTATGAAGCTACTAAAGTAAGTATCCTGCCTCTGGGAGACTTATGGAGGGAATGTTAAATCAGCAGGCTGTGCTCGGAGAAAGTTGGGTGGGCCTACCTTCGGACACGGGTTCGATACCCGTCACCTCCACCACAAAACCCACGAAAATCATTTTATTGGATTTTCGTGGGTTTATTTTTTTTATAAAATCTAATAATCAGATATAAGGATAGGCAAAGATATTATTATACAAAAAGTTAATACACATAGAAAAAAGTACAGAAGGGTAATAAATAGAGACTTTATATATGATAAAATAGTTATAATAAGATTTGGATAATAAATATAAATAAAAGAAACTAATAGGAGAACAGATATGGATAGTAATTTTAATCATGTTTCATTTTTATGGAACATAGCAGAAAGTTTAAGAGGAACATATAAAGAAGAAGATTACAGAAAAGTAATGCTTCCTATGATAGTTGTAAGAAGATTTGACTGTCTTTTAGATGATTATGATAAGGAAGTAATAAAGGAAGTTTATAATAGTTATGATTATCTGCCAGAAGAGGATAAGGATGAAATAGTTCTTGCTGATTTAAAAGAAAATCATAATATGGATATACAGTTTTATAATGTATCAGACTTTACATGGAAAAAGATTTTAGATGATAGTGAAAATATCAAGAGTAACTTTGAAGCATATCTTAATGGATTTTCTAATAATGTTAAGGAAATAATAAATAGATTCAAATTTAGAAGTGAAATTGAAGTATTAAATAGAAAGAATAAGCTTTATGCAGTTCTTCAAAAGATGTATGAAGTGGATTTACATATAAATAGTATTTCAAATAATAAAATGGGTTATATATATGAAGAAATGCTTAGAAGATTTACTGAAAACTCAGCAGCAGGGGAACAGTACACACCAAGAGAAGTAATAAGGCTTTGTATGGAAATGCTTTTTCTAGGAAAAGAAGAATTTTTACATGAAGAAGGAAAAGTAATTTCTATAGCAGATTTCTGTTGTGGTACTGGGGGGATGCTTTCTATAGGTGAAGCATATATTGAAGCTATTAATGATAAGGCAATTGTTGATGTATATGGACAGGAGCTTCTTGATGAGTCTTTTGCCATATGTCAGGCAGATATGCTTATGAAAGGGCAGAATCCTGATAATATAAGACTTGGAAATACACTTACAGAAGATAGATTTAGTGGTCAGCACATGAGATTCTTAATATCTAACCCTCCATTTGGGGTAACTTGGAAGGATGAAGAAAAGAAGGTTAAGGAAGAAAGTGACCTTGGCTTTGATGGAAGATTTGGTGCAGGTACTCCAAGAGTTAGTGATGGTTCATTGCTTTTTCTTGAAAATATGATAAGCAAGATGTATGACGATGAAGAAGGAAGTAGAATAGCAATAATATTTAATGGTTCACCATTATTTACTGGAGATGCAGGTAGTGGAGAATCTAACATAAGAAAATGGATTATAGAAAATGATTTATTAGAAGGAATCATTGCACTTCCTACAGATATGTTCTACAACACAGGAATTGCTACATATATATGGGTTCTTACTAATAGAAAATCTAATGAAAGAAAAGGAAAGATTCAGCTTGTAAATGCTGTAGATTATTTTGTGCCAATGAGAAAGAGCCTGGGTAATAAAAGAAAAGAAATTTCAGATGAACAAATAGCAGAAATAAAAGAACTATATAAAAATTTTGAACCAAATGAAAAGTGTAAGATTTTTGATAATAAGGATTTTGGATATAGAAAAATAACTGTAGAAAGACCTTTAAAATTAAGTTTTTTAGTTAATGATGAAGCTATAGAAAAGGTTAAGGAAACTAATCAATTTATAAATTTAGCAGTATCTAAAAAGAAAGATGAAGATGTAAAACTTAGTGAAGAAGAAGCAGGCATAAAAGAACAGGATAAAATAATAGAAATGCTTCAAGAATTTGATTCTAATAAAAAATACATGAGTAGAGAAGAATTTTTGAAAGATATTAAATCTAAAGCTAAGGAATATAACTTAAAACTTGGAGCATCGCTTTTAAAAGCTATAGTAAATGCCATAGGTGAAAGAAATGAAGAAGCTGAAATATGCAGAGACAGTAAAGGCAACGTAGAAAGTGATACAACACTTAGAGATACTGAAACAATTCCATTAAAAGAAGATATACAAGAGTATTTTGATAGAGAAGTAAAGCCACATATAGAAGATGCATATATGGATGAATCTACATTTATTAACATTGGTTATGAAATACCATTTACAAGATATTTTTATAAATATGTAGAGTTTAGATCTTTTACAGAAATAATGAAGGAAGTTGCAGAGCTTGAAGAGAAATTAACACTGGAAATAAAGAAGGTGCTAGAATAATGAAGTATAGATATAGAACTGATGAGGAAATGAAAGATAGTGGAGTTGAATGGATTGGGAAAATTCCTAATTCGTGGAATATAATCAAGGGGAAATATTTATTTTTAAATAGTAAAATAAAAAATACTGGAAAAATAGATAATTTACTTTCGCTAACGTTAAAAGGCGTTGTTGACAGAGACATAAATAATGTTGAAGGGCTTCAACCAGAAAACTTTGATGGATACCAAGAATTTTACCCAGATAATTTAGTATTTAAACTAATTGATTTAGAAAATATAAGTACAAGTAGAGTTGGATATGTTCATAAAAAGGGGTTAATGAGCCCTGCATATATTAGGTTGGAAAAAATACAGGATATATATACAAAATTTTATTATTATAATTATTTTTGTTATTACAAAAAAAATATTTTTAATTTTCTTGGAAGTGTAGGAGTTAGGTCGTCACTAAATAGTAGCGATTTACTTGAAATGAATGTTGTAGCGAATGAAAAAAAAGAACAAGAAATAATAGCAAATTTTCTTGATGAAAAAGTATCACAATTTGATTCAATAATTTTAAAAAAGGAAGCTTTAATAGAAAAATTAGAAGAAGCTAAAAAAAGCCTTATAAGTGAAGTTGTAACTGGTAAGGTTAAGATAGTAAAAACTGAAGAGGGATATGATGTTGTTCCAAGAAGTAGTGAGGAAATGAAGGATAGTGGAGTTGAGTGGCTGGGATTAGTGCCTAAAGAGTGGGATGTGAAAAGATTAAGATTTTTAGGTACATTACAGAATGGAATCAGTAAAAGTTCAGAGGAATTTGGATATGGTTTTCCTTTTGTAAGTTATGGAGATGTATATAGAAATATGAATTTGCCTGAATCTGTTAGTGGATTAGTAAATTCATCGGTTACTGATCGTAAAATATATTCAGTAAAACAAGGTGATGTATTCTTTACAAGAACATCTGAAACAATAGATGAAATAGGAATTTCTTCTGTATGTTTAGAAACAATACCAGAAGCAACGTTTGCAGGGTTTTTAATACGATTTAGACCAAATAACAAACTACTGTTTAAAGGATTCTCAAAATATTATTTTAGATGTATCTTAAATAGAAATTATTTTGTAAAAGAGATGAATTTAGTTACAAGGGCATCATTATCTCAGAATCTTTTGAATAATCTATCAGTAGTGTTACCAACATATGAAGAACAAGAAAACATATATTGGGGGTTGGAATACAAAATAGGCACAATTAATAATATTATTGAAAAAATAAAATCTGAAATACAAAAACTAAAAGAAGCCAAACAATCCTTAATTACCGAAGCAGTTACAGGAAAAATTGAAATTTTAGATTAGTTATAAATCATCCTGAAGTTTTTTAATCAGGGTGATTTATCATAAGTTGGAAATATTAAAATGATAGAGTAATAAAGTATATAATATATTAGAAGGAAAGTTATTATACTTAAAGCCTTTAAATAGGATAAGCTATTCAAGCTGGGGAGGGGATAAAATGTTACCAAAAGAGATTAATTTAGAGGAAAGCATTGAGAATTTTTTAGTATCTTCAGGATATGAGCAAGGAGTAAGTCAGGATTTTGACCTGCAATACTGTCTATTTACTGAAGACTTATTTAGATTTTTAGAAGCTACTCAAAAGGATAAATTAGATGAGTTTAAAGAAACAAGGGGAGCTTCTTGGAGAAAAGCATTTTTAGATTTAGTTGATTCTAGTGTTAAAAGAAGAGGACTTATTGATGTATTAAGGCATGGAATTGAAGATATCATGGTGGATGGTACTTTCAATCTAATATACTATAAGCCTAATTCTAATTTAAATAAAGGTGATTTAGAAAAGTATAGAGAAAATATATTTAAAGTAACAAGACAGCTTAAATACAGCACTAAAAATAACAATACTTTAGATGTAGTGCTCAGTATAAATGGTTTTCCAGTTGTAGTTATGGAGCTTAAGAATCCATTTACAAATCAGGATGTATATGATGCAATAAAGCAGTTTAAAGAAGACAGAGATCCAAAGGAAAAGATGTTTGGATTTAATACAAGAGTTCTAACTTATTTTGCTGTTGATACAGATGAAGTTTACATGACTACAGAGCTTAAAAAGAATAAGACTTATTTCCTTCCATTCAATAAAGGAAATAAGGGTGGTAAAGGGAATCCAGAAGCACCAGAGGGAAAAGTTAAGACATATTATTTATGGGAAGAAATATTAAGACAGGATAGTCTTTTAGATATTATAAAGAGATTTTATTTTATTGATGAAGATAAGAAAAAGAAAAGTAAAAGAGCTATATTCCCAAGATATCATCAATTAGATGCAGTAAGAAAAATGGTTGCAGATTTAAGAAAAAATAAAGCTGGTCTTAATTATCTTATTCAGCATAGTGCTGGTAGTGGAAAGACTAATACAATAGCATGGACAGCTCATAGAGTTGCTTCGCTTTATGATGAAAATGACAATCCTATCTTTGATGCAGTTATAGTTGTTACTGATAGAAAGGTTCTTGATAAACAGCTTCAGGATGCAGTATATCAGCTAGATCATAAAAGTGGTGTAGTTCTTAAAATAGATGATGATAAATCGTCTATAGATCTTGCAAGGGCTATAGAAGGTAACGTAAAGATAATAATTACAACAATTCAGAAGTTCCCTTATGCTATTAATCATATAAAAGAACTTGAGCAGAGAAAGTATGCTGTAATTATTGATGAGGCTCATTCATCAACATCTGGTGAAAATATGAGCAAATTAAAAGAAACATTAGCAGGAAAGACACTTGAAGAAGCAGCTAAAGAACAGGAAGCTGCTGAAAAGAATGAAAAGTCAAGTATGGATAAAATGACTGAACTTATTGCAAAGAGAACAGGGCTTAAAAACATAAGTTTCTTTGCTTTTACTGCAACTCCTAAGAATAAGACTATGCAGATATTTGGAAGAATGGGAGAAGATAATCTTCCTCATGAATTTCATTTATACTCAATGAAACAGGCGATTGAAGAGGGATTTATATTAGATGTACTTAAAAACTATATGCCAGTAAGCGTATACTATAAAATAGGTAAGAAGATTGAAGACAATCCTGAATTTGATAAGGGTGAAGCTAAGAGAGCAATAAATAAGTTTTTTAGCTTAAATGAATACAATATAAGAACAAAATCTGAAACAATTGTAGAAGATTTTATGGATAACAGAAGCATGTGGATTGAAGGTAATGCAAAAGCTATGGTTGTAACAGCAAGCAGGCTTCATGCAGTTAGATACAAGCTTGCTATAGATAAGTACATACAGGAAAGGGGATATAATATTAAGACACTTGTGGCATTCTCAGGAACAGTTAAAGATGATGACAAAGATGTTGAATACACAGAAGTTGAAATGAATAAAAAGGATGCACCAGATATTAAGGAATCAAATCTTTCTGAAATATTTGATAAGGATGAATTTAAAATACTTATTGTTGCAGAAAAGTATCAAACAGGATTTGATCAACCAAAATTATGTGCAATGTATGTAGATAAAAAGCTTGATGGTGTAAAGACTGTACAAACATTATCAAGACTTAACAGGACTTATCCAAACAAGCAGACTTTTGTATTAGATTTTCAAAATTCAGTTGAAGATATACAAAAAGCATATAAACCATATTTTGAAATGACTAATATAGATAAGATAACTAACCCTAATGTGGTAAATGATTTATGGTATCAGCTTCATAGTTATGGAATTTATACTGATGAAGAAATAAATGATTTTGCTATTTTATATTATAAGGATAAAAGAACTAATGCACAGGATGCAAAGATGAGTAATATCATAGATAAGGCTGTGGAGAGATATTGCTATTTAGAAGCAAGTAGTGAAGAAGAAGCAGATGAATTCAAGAAAAAATGCCAGAAGTATATAACATTTTATAACTTTTTACTACAGATTTATCCACTTAAGAATTTAAATCTTTTAAGACTTCAAATATACCTTGTAGCACTTCTAAAGAAGCTTCCTAAAAAGAGTAAAGACAGAATTGATTTAGATGATATTTTAACCCTTGATTATTATAAACTTAAGAAGCTTGGAAAAGATGATAAAAAGGGAGTAGATATATCATTATCATCTGGAGATGGAGTTCTTACAGGAATATCAGAAAATGCTGTAAGTCGTATAAATGAAGAGGATGGAGAGTATCTTGATGATATTATAAGCAGAATAAATGATGTGTTTGGAATTGGTCTTACAGAGGAAGATAGAATTCATATAGATGGATTTGAACAAATTTTCAAGCAGAATGATAAGCTTATGGAAGTGGCTAAAAATAACAGCTATGAAGATTTACTTGATGTCTTTGCCAGAATGTATTTCAAAAGAGGAATAGTTAAAGCTAAGAGTGGAAATGATAGATTAGTTAGAGAAATACTAACCAATAATAATCTTGAAAACTTCATGATTAATTATTTTGCAGAAAAGCTTTATAATGAAGCTAAAAAGTAGATTTATATTGGAATATCTAGTTGTAAGTAAAATACTGAATTTAAAAAGATTATAAATGTATATTATTATATTGAAATAGGATATCTATATCGGATAGATAATCCCTATAGGAACATAAAAAGTGATGATGGAGAAAATCTGTCATCACTTTTTCTATTATATAAAGAATATTACTAAGAAGGGAGAGCTAATTAGATGGCAAAGCAGCAGAAGAAATTAATACAAGAAGAAAGAAAAATAATAAAAGAAACAAAATACTGTGAGGTATATAAAGATACATTCAAAATGCAAAGACAGTTCATACCTAGAAGCTTGGATTTAACTGAAAAGCAACTACTAGAGCTTATTAGGAAAGCTATTGAGGGAAAGGTATTTTCAGATGAATTTGTAAAGTTACTTAGAGATGAATTAAATAAGCAATAAAGATTTAAGGAGTAAATATAATGATAGAATTGGTAAATGTAAAAGAACTGAAGAAAGTTTCTATGTTCCCTAATGAAGTTCAAAATAATATAAAAGATATATTAACTATACTAGATGAAGCATATGGAGAAGATAGAAGTAAGAATGATGATGGATGATACGTAATTGTTGTTGAGAAAAAAGATGATTTTAAAGAAATAGAGAATAGTACAAATATTAATATTGATAATGTAATAGTGGAATATATAGATTTGATTGAATATAGCAATGGAAAAGTATATACAAATTCATTAGTATTATGCAATAATGATTATTCTATATCATTAATAATACCTTTTGAAATTATGACTGAAAATCTATTGAATCAGATGTGAAAAATAGAATGAAAGAAGAAGCAATAAGTAATGACACTTAAAGTCATAATTGAAACTTTAGATATCATTTTTTCTATTATCCGCAAATTGATTTTTAATGAAATCGAAAGTTGAAGGGAGTTTAATTACTATGGCAAAAGGTGAAAAGAAAGTAGTAGTTAAAGAAGAAAGAAAAGTGATAAAGGAAACTAGATATTGTAAGGTATATAAAGCTGTATCTATATTGATGATTATTATTTCTCTAAAAATACGTATGGTTAAATTATAATAATAGGCTATAATATAAATAAGAAAATACTTTTATTTATATGGAGGTATAGTAATGGATAATAGTAAAAAGTTATATGATGCTTTTTTAAATTATTCTTATAGTGATTTATTGGATTTATTAAAGAAAGCAAAAACTAAAGAAGAAAAGGATTTTTATGCAATGTTATCTAATTTAGTACTTAAAAGAGAAGCTAAAAAGGTTATAGGTAAATAACATGGCTACATATACAATATTTGCAGGTGTTAATGGTGCTGGAAAAACTTCAATTTATAAGTCAACTTATTATGAGCAGAATAAAGATGAAAAAAGAATAAATACTGATGAAATGGTGGCAAGAATAGGGTCATGGAAAGATAACAATTTGCAAATGAAGTGTGCAAGAGAAGCTGTTAAATTAATAAAAACTTATATTGATGAAGAAATATCATTTAATCAGGAAACTACATTAAGTGGAAGAAGTATTATTAATAATATTAAAAGAGCAAAACAAAAAGGATATACTATTATTTTAAATTATATCGGTGTTGATACGCCAGAAATTGCCAAAGAAAGAGTGGATTTAAGAGTGAAAAAAGGTGGACATGGAATTCCACATGAAGATATTGATAGAAGATATTTTGAATCATTAGAAAATCTTAATAAGATTATATCAATATGTGATGAAATTAATATTTATGATAATACTGATATATTTAAATTATTAGCTTGCGTTGAGCAAGGTAAATTAGTTTGGAAAGAGGAGGTATTGCCAGATTGGATAAAATCAATAATTAGTTAATCATAATATATGGTGGATTTCAAAGGTCGTGCTTCGCCTCCACCATGAAAGCTACGATAATTAATTTGTTTCGTAGCTTATTTTATTTTTATAAAGTTTATTTTATAGCTATAACAATCCTTATGTTTTTCATTATTGTAATTTTTCTTTTTAGTAATACGTCCATTTCCTACGGTACTCTTTATCCATTGAAATAATTCAAGAGTAGTTGAAGCAATAGAGACACAAGGAGAAGGATGTTCATTTGAATGAAATTTTTGGAGCATTATACTACCTTCACCATCAACAATTCCAGCAATATAAGCTTTTTCAATTTGGTTAATATCAATCACCTCCAAACTTATTTTCACTATTTTAACCCAAAATATAAATTTTGTGGAGGTAGGATGAATGGTTATAAATGAAAACAGTATTTTATATTTTTCAGGAACAGGAAATACATTTGAGATAGCGGAAAAGGTAGCACGGAAAATAGAACTTAAATTAATAAGTGTTGTAGATTTACTTGAAGAAAAAACAATAGAAATTGATTGTGAAGTTGTTGGATTAGTATTTCCTATTTATTTTGGAGGAGTACCTAAGATAATTGGCAGGATAATTGATAAGATGGTATCTATAAAATTAAAATATACATTTGCATTGGCTACTTATGGGGGCATGCCTGAAAACCCATTTAGAATATTAGAAAACGAATTAAGAAAAAAGAGATAAAATTAGATGCAGGATATTTAATTACTATGCCAGATAACTATATTGCTGTGATTGGTGCTAGAAGAAGGTGTATCTTTTAAAGATAAGAATCACGTTGACATTAAGAAAAATAAATGGGAGTGTTAAAATGTGATTAATTACTTAGTATGTTTAGTAATACTAAATTTTGATTTTAGCATTGCTAATTTTGAAGAAATTATATATAATTACCTATGGATATAAAAAAATGGTACTTTATAGTAGGAGGTATGATCATTGGGAAAAGCATTAATAATTGGCGCTGGTGGTGTAGCGAATGTAGTTATTCACAAGTGTTGTCAAAATCCAGAAGTATTTGAGGAGATATGTATAGCAAGTAGAACGATTTCCAAATGTAATGCAATAAAAGCAAAGCTTGAAGGTGGACAGACTAAAATACAAACTGCAAAGGTTGATGCAAATAACACAGAAATGTTAATTGAATTAATTAACAACTTCAAACCAGATATAGTAATTAATGTGGCATTACCATATCAAGATTTAACTATCATGGATGCTTGTTTAGCAACTGGTGTTAATTACATGGACACAGCTAATTATGAGCCTCTTGATACAGCAAAATTTGAGTATAAGTGGCAATGGGCTTACAGAGAAAAATTTGAAAAAGCAGGAATAACAGCATTATTAGGAAGTGGATTTGATCCAGGGGTAACAGGAGTATTTAGTGCATATGCACAAAAACACTATTTTGATGAAATTCATACTATAGATATAGTAGATGCAAATGCTGGAGACCATGGATATCCATTTGCAACTAATTTTAATCCAGAAATAAATATAAGAGAAGTAACAGCTAAAGGAAGTTATTTTGAAGATGGTAAGTTTATAGAAACTGAACCAATGTCAATAAAAAGAGTATATGATTTGCCGGAAATAGGACCAAAGGATATATATCTACTTCATCATGAAGAATTAGAATCTTTAGCATTAAATATAAAAGGCATTAAAAAGATGAGATTTTGGATGACTTTCTCAGAAAGTTATTTAAATCATTTAAAAGTACTAGAAAACGTAGGAATGACATCTATAGAACCGATAGAATTTGAAGGAAAACAAATAGTTCCATTACAATTCTTAAAAGCAGTTTTACCAGATCCAGCATCATTAGGTCCTAGAACTAAAGGTAAGACAAACATTGGATGCATATTTACGGGCATTAAGGATGGTAAGGAAAAGACTTATTATGTCTACAATGTATGTGATCATCAGGAATGTTATAAAGAAGTAGGTTCACAAGCAATTTCTTATACAACTGGAGTTCCAGCAATGATTGGTGCAATGATGTTAATGACAGGGAAGTGGAACAAACCTGGTGTGCATAATATAGAGGAATTTGATCCTGATCCATTTATGGAGCAATTAAATAAGCAAGGATTACCTTGGCAAGAAAGCTTTTCACCAAATTTAATAGATTAGGTAAAAAGATATGAGTATAGATTTTAATTCATTAAAGACACCATGTTATGTAGTAGACGAGAGTTTATTAATTAAAAATCTTGAACTATTAAAATATGTACAAGATAAAACAGGATGTAGCATTCTTTTAGCTCAAAAAGGATTTTCTATGTATTCTGTCTATCCTCTTGTAGGAAAGTATCTAAAAGGTGTTACTTCTAGTTCTCTTTTTGAGGCTAAATTAGGTTATGAAGAGATGGGAAAGGAAGTACATATTTATGCACCTGCTTATAAAGAAGATGAATTTGATGAAATAATGAAATATTCAGATCATATTGTATTTAATTCTTTCAGTCAGTGGAATAAGTTCAAAGATAAGATTAAAAATTCAACGAAACACATAGAATGTGGAATTAGGATTAATCCTGAATATTCAGAAATTGAAACTGATATATATAATCCTTGTTTTGAAAATTCAAGACTTGGAACAATACTAGATAATTTTAGAGAAGAAGATTTAGAAGGTATAGATGGATTACATTTTCATACTATGTGTGAGCAAAATTCAGATACGCTAGAACGTACTTTAAAAGTAGTTGAAGAAAAGTTTGGAGAGTACCTTAAAGGTATGAAATGGCTTAATTTTGGTGGAGGGCACCATATAACAAGAACAGATTATGATGTTGAAAAGTTAATAAAATGTATATCATATATGCAAGAGAAGTACGACATTAAAATATATTTAGAACCAGGAGAAGCAGTAGCTTTAAATACAGGTTTTTTAGTATCTACGGTTTTAGATGTAGTAAAAAATAATATGGATTTAGCGATTATGGATACTTCAGCAGCTTGTCATATGCCAGATGTATTAGAGATGCCATATAGACCTAATATTATAAATTCAGGAATGCCTAATGAAAAAAAGTATACTTATAGATTAGGGGGACCAACTTGTCTTGCTGGAGATATAATTGGAGACTATTCGTTTGAAGAGCCATTAAAACCTGGAGATAAACTAGTATTTTGTGATATGGCTCATTATTCAATGGTTAAGAATAATACTTTTAATGGAATTAACTTACCTGATATAGTTCTTTGGGGAAAAGATGGAGCTAAGATAATAAAGACTTTTAATTATGAAGATTTTAAAAGACGTTTATAAAAATAAGGATAAATAATTATAGGGAAATATAGATAAATTAAGGTGGGTAAAAGTAATTTTAATAGTAAAAAGGTTTTACCCACTTTTTACAATGTATAAAAGTAAAAAGGAGGTCAGAGATTTGGGTGATAAATTAAAACTATATGGATTTAATAATCTTACAAAAACTCTTAGTTTTAATATTTATGATGTTTGTTATGCAAAAAGTGAGAGGGAGCAAAAGGATTATATAGCTTATATAGATGAACAATATAATTCGGACAGATTAACAAAGATATTATGTAAAGTTACTGAAATGGTAGGAGCTCATGTTCTTAATATTTCAAAACAGGATTATGATCCTCAAGGTGCTAGTGTAACTCTTTTAATAACAGAAAAAGCATTACCAGCAAAACTTATAGATAAGTCATGTAATCTTGGAAAGTATTCAGGTGCAGATGATGGAACAGAGGCAGAAGCTAAGATTATATCAACTAGAGATTCTATAGTGGGACATTTAGATAAAAGTCATGTAACAGTACATACTTATCCAGAGTATCATCCAGGTAATTCTATTGCCACCTTTAGAGTAGATATTGATGTAGCTACTTGTGGAGAAATTTCTCCTTTAAATGTACTAGATTATTTAATTGGAAGTTTTGATTCAGATATTATAACTATTGATTATAGAGTAAGAGGATTTACTAGAAGTATTGATGGTCATAAACTTTTTATTGATCATAAAATAACCTCTATTCAAGATTATATATCTGATGAAACATTAAAGAAGTATGATGCTGTTGATATTAATGTATACGAGGCTAACATGTTTCATACAAAGATGCTTATTAAAGAGATAGATTTACAAAATTATTTGTTTAATACGGATGTTTATGAAATAAATCCAAAGACAAGACTCGCGATATCTACTAATTTAAGAAGAGAAATGATAGAGATATTTAGTGGGAGAAATATTTATTAATAAAGGAGGCTTAAGATGAAAGACTTGAGGAATGAAGATGCACCTATATTAGAAGCATTAAATAGATATAAGTCTATGAGGGTGCTTCCTTTTGATGTGCCAGGTCATAAAAGGGGAAAGGGAAATCCAGAACTTACAGAGTTTTTAGGTGAAAAGTGTTTAACTATTGATGTAAACTCTATGAAACCTTTAGATAATTTATGTCATCCTGTATCTGTAATTAAGGATGCTGAGGAGCTAGCAGCAAAGGCTTTTGGCGCTAAGCATGCTTTTTTTATGGTAAATGGTACAACTTCTGCTGTACAGGCAATGGTAATGAGTGTTTGTAAAAAAGGTGAAAAGATAATTATGCCAAGAAATGTACACAGAAGTGCAATAAATACACTAATATTAAGTGGAGCTACACCTGTATATGTTAATCCGGGAACTAATAAAGAAATTGGAATTCCACTTGGTATGTCAGTTAAAGATGTAGAAAAGGCTATCTTAGAAAATAGAGATGCTAAAGCTGTTTTAATAAACAATCCAACTTATTATGGAATATGTTCAAATTTAAAAGCTATAACAGATCTTGCTCATAAATATGGAATGAAGGTGTTAGTAGATGAAGCACATGGAACACACTTTTATTTTAGTGATAAGCTTCCTATGTCTGCTATGGAAGCAGGAGCTGACATGGCTGCTGTAAGTATGCATAAAACTGGTGGTTCTCTAACTCAAAGCTCTTTACTATTAATAAATAATGATATTAATAAGGGATATGTTCATCAAATAATTAATTTAACGCAGACAACAAGTGCCTCTTATCTTTTACTTTCATCTTTAGATATATCTAGGCGAAACTTAGCATTAAATGGAGATAAAATAGTAGATAGAATAATAGAACTTGCAGAATATGCAAGAGAAGAGGTAAATAAGCTTGGTGGATATTATGCTTATTCTAAAGAACTTATAGATAATGATGCTGTATATGACTTTGATATTACAAAGTTATCAATTTGTACTTTAGGAATAGGTTTAGCTGGTATAGAGGTATATTCAATACTTAGAGATGATTATGATATACAAATAGAGTTTGGAGATTTAGGTAATATTCTTGCAATAATATCTGTAGGTGATGAAGATTTAGCTATAGAAAGATTAGTGTCTTCATTATATGATGTTAAGCGTTTATATGCCAAGGATGGAGCAGGAATGCTTGATCATGAATATATAAATCCAGAGGTAGTACTAACTCCTCAGGAAGCATTTTACAGTGAAAAAGAGTCTATACCAATAGAAAAAAGTGAAGGTAATATATGTAGTGAATTTGTTATGTGCTATCCTCCTGGAATACCTATACTTGCTCCAGGTGAAAGAATAACTAAAGAAATTCTAGAATATATAGATTATGCAAAACTTAAGGGATGTTCTCTTACAGGAACTGAGGATGAAAAAATTGAATTTATTAATGTTGTGAAAGGATAGAGATTATGGATTTATGGTATACAGAAGAACATTCAAAAGATGTTCGTTTTTCTATAAAGGTAAATAAACAAATTTATACTAAAGAAAGTAAGTTTCAAAGGATAGATATATTGGAAAGTGAAGAGTTTGGTAAAATATTAACTCTAGATGGATTAATTATGGTTACTGAAAAAGATGAGTTTATTTATCATGAGATGATAACTCATATTCCTATGGCTGTTAATCTTAATATAAAAAAGGTTTTAGTTATAGGTGGCGGTGATGGAGGATGTGTTCGTGAGCTTACTAGATATAAAACTATTGAAGAAATTCATATGGTTGAAATTGATGAAGAGGTAGTAAAAGCTTGCAAAGAATTTATTCCTAAAACAGCATGCAAACTTAATGATGAAAGAGTGAAAATATTTTATCAGGATGGTTTGAGATTTGTTAGAACAAAAGAAAATGAATATGATTTAATCATAGTTGATTCAACAGATCCATTTGGGCCAGGAGAAGGTTTATTTACAAAAGAGTTTTATGGAAACTGCTATAAAGCATTAACTGAAGATGGTATTTTAGTAAATCAACATGAAAGTGACTATTATACTGATTATGCAAATTCTATGAAAAGAGCGCATAAAAGAATACAAGAAATTTTTCCAGTTTGTCAAATATATCAAGCACATATTCCAACTTATCCTTCAGGACATTGGCTTTTTGGGTTTGCTTCAAAGAAATTTAATCCATTAAGAGATTTTAAAGAAGAGGAATGGAATAAACTTAATTTGCAGACAAAGTACTATAATACAAAATTACACAGAGGTGCTTTTGCTCTACCAAATTACGTGAATGAAATGATGGTGATTAATGAAGATGAATAATAATGTAGAAGTATTTATTGGATGTGAAAGTAATTATGAAGATTCAAATGTAGTTTTATTTGGAGCACCTTTCGATGGAACTACTTCTTATAGACCAGGAACTAGATTTGGAAGTAAGGCTATTAGAAGTGAATCTTTTGGGATAGAAACTTATAGCCCTTATCAAGATAAGGATTTAGAAGATTATAAGATTTTTGATTATGGGGACTTAGA
Organism: Inconstantimicrobium porci; assembly: GCF_009696465.1. Lineage (GTDB taxonomy): Bacteria > Bacillota > Clostridia > Clostridiales > Clostridiaceae > Inconstantimicrobium > Inconstantimicrobium porci. Next base: position 16,003 of record NZ_VULX01000012.1, read on the forward strand.
GCTATGTTTTGGAAATACAGAAAGAGTTTTGAAAGATATAGAAGAACAAGCAGATACTATATTTAATGATGAAAAGATACCTGGAATGATGGGGGGAGAACATTTAGTTACTCTTGGAGCAGTACGTGCAGCAGTTAAAAAGTATCCAGATTTAAATATTATACACTTTGATGCACATACAGATTTAAGAGAAGAATACTTAGGAGAAACTTTATCTCATGCAACAGTTATGAGAAGAATACATGATATAGTTGGAGATAATAAAATACATCAATTTGGAATTCGTTCTGGAGAAAGAAAAGAATTTTACTGGGCAAAGGAACATACTAATTTAAATAAGTTTAATTTTAATGGTTTGGAAGAAGCAGTAAAATTATTACAGGGAAAACCAGTTTATTTTACTATAGATTTAGATGTTTTAGACCCATCAGAGTTTTGTGGAACAGGAACTCCAGAAGCAGGAGGAGTAAGTTTTACAGAATTACTTAATGCTATAATTGAAGTAGGAAAGTTAAATATAGTTGGTTTTGATATGGTTGAATTAAGTCCAATATATGATCAAAGTGGAGCATCAACGGCAATAGCTTGTAAAATTCTTAGAGAATTATTATTAAGCATTCAATAATATAAATCTATATTTCTATATACTAAGACAATATGAAATTCTATACGTATGGAGGTAAAAGAATTTGGAAATGAAGAAATAGCGTATCTTATTGGATATAATGAATGTAGTTCTTGTGGATTTAAAAGTACATGTATCAAAACCCACGAAAATCATTATTTTGGTATTCATGGGTCTATATAATTGGGATATAAAAGAAATGGTGGCCATTTATGAAAATAATGGGTAACTTATGGTTGTAGATGCAGTAGAGTCTAAAGTTGTACTTAGTGGTAACGAATTTAAAAGTAGAGCAGGGGAATCTATAGGATATTCTATATAAAAAGTTGACAACCTTTGCGAATTAATGCATATTTAAAATAGAACTTAAAAAAGATAAAATATATTGTAAGTATATGTATATAAAATCAAAGGAGGAACTGACATGTTTCAGAAAGAACAATGGGCCAGCTTCGAAGGAAGACTATGGAAAGAAGAGATTAATGTTAGAGATTTCATCCAGAAAAACTATAAACCGTATGATGGTGATGCAAGTTTCCTAGCAGCTCCAACAGATGCTACAAATAAGCTTTGGGGAAGATTACAAGAATTACAGAAGCAAGAAAGAGCTAAAGGCGGCGTACTTGACATGGAAACAGAAGTAGTTGCAGGTCTTACTGCTTATGGCCCTGGTTATATTGATGAAGAGCTGAAAGATCTTGAAAAAGTTGTAGGTCTTCAAACAGACAAACCTCTTAAAAGAGCATTCATGCCTTATGGTGGAATTAAGATGGCTGAAGAATCATGTAGAAACTATGGATATGAGCCAAATCCAGAATTACATAAGATATTCACAGAATATCATAAGACTCATAATCAGGGAGTTTTTGATGCTTATACACCAGAAATGAGAGCGGCTCGTCGTAGTCATATAATTACAGGACTTCCTGATACATATGGACGTGGACGTATAGTTGGCGACTACAGAAGAGTAGCTCTTTATGGTATAGATATACTTATGGAGGAAAAATTAAAAGACTTCAATAACTGTGGCGACGGAACCATGGTAGATGAAGTTATTCGTCAAAGAGAAGAAATTACTGAGCAATACAGAGCATTAGCAGGTATGAAAAAAATGGCTGAAAGCTATGGTTTTGATATATCTCAGCCAGCTAAGAACGCTACAGAAGCCTGCCAATGGTTATACTTTGGATATCTTGCAGCAATAAAGACACAAAATGGTGCAGCTATGTCAGTAGGACGTATTTCGACTTTCCTTGACATCTATATACAAAGAGATCTTGACAATGGAACACTTACAGAAGAACAAGCTCAGGAATTAATTGACCATATGACAATGAAATTCAGAATGGTTAAGTTCGCAAGAGTAACTTCTTACAACGAATTATTCTCAGGAGATCCAACTTGGGCAACTCTTGAAGTTGCTGGAATTGGTGTTGATGGACGTCACATGGTAACAAAGAATGATTTTCGTTTCTTACATACATTAGAGAACATGGGGCCATCACCAGAACCAAACCTTACAGTACTGTATTCTTCTGCACTTCCAGAAAACTTCAAGGAATATGCAGCTAAGATTTCAGTTACTACAAGCTCAATTCAATATGAAAATGATGATGTAATGAAGCCAGTATGGGGAGATGATTATTCAATCTGCTGCTGTGTATCAGCAACTCAGACAGGTAAGGAAATGCAGTTCTTTGGAGCTAGAGCTAACCTTGCTAAGTGTTTACTTTATGCTATTAATGGTGGGGTAGATGAAAAGTCAGGCGTACAAGTTGCACCTGAATTTAAAGGAATTACTTCTGAATATCTTGATTATGATGAAGTTATTGCAAAATATGAAGTTATGAGTGACTGGTTAGCTGGTCTTTACGTAAATATACTAAACTTAATTCAGTATATGCATGATAAGTATTACTATGAGGCAGCAGAAATGGCTCTTATAGATACTGAAGTAAGACGTACATTTGCAACAGGTATTGCAGGTTTCTCACATGTTGTAGATTCACTTTCTGCTATCAAATATGCAAAAGTTAAGACAATTAGAAATGAAGCAGGTATTGTAGTAGATTACGAAGTTGAAGGAGAGTTCCCTAAATACGGTAACGATGATGATAGAGCTGATAACATTGCTGTATATGTTCTTAAGTCATTCCTTGACAAGATTAAGAAGAGACATACATACAGAAATTCAGAAGCTACAACTTCAATTCTTACTATTACTTCAAATGTAGTATACGGTAAATATACAGGAGCTATGCCAGATGGACGTAAAGCTTGGACTCCGCTTGCACCAGGTGGTAACCCATCATATGGAGCTGAACAGAACGGATTATTAGCTTCATTAAACTCATTAACTAAGCTTCCATATGAATGGGCTCTAGATGGTATTTCAAATACACAGACAATCAATCCAGGATCATTAGGACATAATGATGAAGAAAGAGTAGATAAGCTTGTACAAGTTTTAGATGGTTACTTTGATCAAGGAGCACATCATTTAAATGTTAATGTATTTGGTATTGAAAAATTAAAGGATGCTATGGAACATCCAGAAAAAGAAGAGTATGCTAACTTTACTATCCGTGTATCAGGATATGCTGTTAAGTTTATTGATTTAACAAGAGAACAGCAGCTTGATGTTATCGCAAGAACTTGTCATGACAGAATGTAAGTCAAACAGAAATATAGGTAGAATCCATTCTACAGAGAGTTTTGGATCTGTTGATGGACCAGGGATTCGTTTTGTGACATTTTTAAAGGGCTGTCATATGAGATGCCAGTTCTGTCACAATCCTGATACCTGGGACATGACTGGAGGAGAGACAAAAACTGCAGATGAGCTTTTGTCTCAGGCTTTAAAATATAAAGCTTACTGGAAAAAGGGAGGCGGCATCACTGTAAGTGGTGGTGAGCCCCTTCTTCAGTTAGATTTTTTGATTGAATATTTTACAAAAGCGAAAGCTAAAGGTGTTCATACTACTCTTGATACTTCTGGAAATTCATTTACAAGAGATGAACCGTTTATTAGTAAATTTAATGAGCTTATGAAGGTGACTGATCTTGTAATGCTTGATATTAAGCAGATTGATGATGAAGAACATAAAATACTTACTGGTTGGAGTAATGTTTATATTCTTGATATGGCTAGGTATTTATCAGAAATCAACAAACCTGTATGGATTCGTCATGTGCTTGTACCAGGTAGAACTGATAATGATAAACAACTTATTAAGCTTGATGAATTCATCAAGACTTTAAATAATGTAGAACGTGTTGAAGTGCTTCCTTATCATTCTTTTGGAACTTTTAAATGGGAACAGCTTGGTAAGGAATATCCTTTAAAGGATGTTGAACCTCCTACTAAGGAAAGAATAGAAAATGCCAATAGACTTCTTCATACAAGTGAATATAATAGATATCTATTACAATAATTATATAGAAACTCAGCATTACAGAAGTGTTTTGCTGAGTTTTTTTAAATTCATTTTTTTTGCATACATCATCGTGTTTATAAATACAGAATTCAATATATTATGCATAAAAATCAAATTGATGTTTTTATATCAATTTTATTATAGTTCAGATTGGAGCAGATATAGAATGAGTGAATTTTTATGTAGCAGATATGATAATTTAGGACCTTATGTACCAGGAGAACAGCCAAAAGATAAGCAATATATAAAGCTTAACGCTAATGAAACATCAATGCTTCCTTCACCAAATGTAATGAAAGTGTTAAAAAGTAGTAGAATGGACAGGCTTGGCTTTTACGGAGACCCTGATGCAATAGAGCTTAGAAAAGCACTTGCAGAAAGATATGATGTAGATATAGATGAAGTGTTTGTAGGAAACGGATCAGATGCAGTTTTATCAGTGATTTTCCTTGCATTTTTTGATGATAAAGAGAAGATAGCTTTTCCTGATATAACATATGGATTTTATAGAACTTTTTCAAAGTCATTTGCTATTGATGCAATGGAGATGCCATTAAAAGACGATTTTACAGTTGATGTAGATGGATATATAGAAAGTGGAAGACACATTGTTTTAGCTAATCCAAATGCACCAACAGGTTATTCAATTCCTGTTTCTGAAATTGAAAGAATGCTTAAATCAGACAGCAAAAGGCTTGTAGTAATAGATGAGGCTTATATTGATTATGATATTGAAAATGAGTCATGCGTACCATTAATCAAGAAATATAAAAATCTTATAGTAGTACATACAATGTCTAAGTCAAGGAACTTAGCAGGAGCTCATATTGGTTACTGCATAGCAGATAAAGCTTTAATAGAAGATTTGAATGAAATAGACTTATGTGAAAAGATTAAAGAATTTGATGTATTATTAACAGCGTTTATTCCTATTAATAAGAAAGTTTTAGATTGTGCATTAAATCTTAAGTGCATATCAGTAAATGCAACTGGTTATGGAAATATTGATGTTGATGAAGCTACAAAAAGGAATATCGCAGTATGTAATGTTAAAGAATACTGCACTAAAGAAGTAGCAGAACACACAATGGCATTAATGTTGTCAATGCTAAGGATGTTAAAGCATTATGGTAAAGAAGTAGACGAGGGCATATGGAATTATCAAAGTGCATCAGAAATTGAACGTATTTCAGGAAAGACTTTGGCTATATTTGGTTTTGGAAGAATTGGACAGGCAGTAGCAAAGAGGGCAAAAGCATTTGATATTAATGTAATCACTGTAGATCCATATATACCTAAAGAAATACCTGATAGTCTTGGATTTACTCTTGTATCTAAGGAACAGGCCTTAAAAACAGCAGATATAATCAGTAATCACATGAATCAGACAATGGAGAACAAAAGCTACTTTTCTTTTGATGAGTTTAAGATGATGGAAAGAAAACCATATTTCTTGAATATAGCAAGAGGAGAATGTGTAGACGAAGATGCTCTAGTAATGGCCCTTGATAACGGATTTATAAAGGGCGCTGCGTTAGATGTTTTGAGGGAAGAAAACCCTGATTTGAAAAATAACATTCTTACAAAGTATGAAAATGTCTACCTTACACCTCATGCTGCATTTTACTCAAAAACATCAATTAAAGAATTGCAGAGAATTTCATGTGAAAACATTATTTGTTATATGACAAAGAATTATGAAAAAGTTTTTGGAATAGTAAATAAAGGAGTATGTGATAGGTGATGAATAAAGCTTTATCAATGGAGATGGAACAGCTTACAAAAGATTTAGTTTCAATCAGCAGTGTTAATGGAACTAGTGGAGAGAAAAAAATAGCTGAATTTATTGAAAGCTATTTAAGAGAAATTCCTTATTTTAAGCAACACAGTAACAATGTAATAATTCAGAGCCTTAAAGATGATAAATTAGACCGTAGAAATGTATTTGCTTATATTAAAGGTGAAAACAATAATACAGGAAAAACAATAATGTTACATGGCCATATGGATACTGTTGGGGTTGATGACTTTGGAGGATTAAAGGAATTTGCATCAATTGCTACAGCAGAGACTACTGATGAGGCACTTACAATAGCTATGGAAAAATTAGTTAAATTTTTCTGTGATAATGATGATATGGATTTCTATGACGCTGGTTTCTTATGTGGGTTGTATGCAAACCTTGAAATAAGTCAGGTAGTAGATCCTTTAAAAACTGCAAGAATGGCTATTGATGAAGAGATTGTAAACCCCATATTAAAAAAAATATTAAAAAAATATTAAAAAACTCTTTAAAATTTTTTAAGAAAATGTTATAATGAAAACGTAGTCAGATGGAAAACAAGAAAGATTTCCTAAAATGATTATTAAAGATAAAAATATTTAGCGTGTTACTGATTCAATTAGGCATGAGCTTTGAAAGATAACTATATAATTGTTTTATTAGTATTGCATTGTACAGATTTATAAGAAATTATATTATTTTAAAATCTAATTTTTGTACAAGCTATATCTAGTAAGCAAAGTATATTGTATTGTTTCAAGCTCGTGCCTTTTATATTTGTAACAAATAAAAAATAGGAGGTATAAAAATGGTAGGAATTATACTTGCTAGTCACGGAGAATTTGCTAAAGGTATTATGCAGTCAGGTTCAATGATTTTCGGAGAACAAGAAAATGTTGCAGCTGTTACACTTATGCCAAGCGAAGGACCTGATGATTTTAGAGCAAAACTAAAAGAAGCAATTGCATCATTTGACAGCCAGGAAGAAGTATTAATCTTAGCTGATCTTTGGGGCGGTACACCATTTAATCAATCAAATACTTTATTTGAAGAACATAAAGACAAATGGGCAATAGTATCTGGCATGAATTTACCAATGCTTATCGAAGCTTATGGTGCTAGACTTGCTACAGAATCTGCACAGGAAATTGCAGCACAGATTTTAAACTCAGGAAGAGAAGGAGTTAAAGTAAAACCTGAAACATTAGAACCAGAAACTACTGGCAATACTCCATCAGCATCAGATAATGTGTCTAATGCAGGAACTCCTGGATCATTTGAATATGTTTTAGCTCGTATTGATTCACGTTTACTTCATGGACAGGTTGCAACAGCTTGGACAAAGACTGTACAGCCAACAAGAATAATCGTAGTATCAGATGATGTTGCAAAAGATAAGTTACGTAAGAACTTAATTCAGCAGGCAGCTCCTCCAGGAGTTAAAGCTCATGTTGTTCCGGTTGACCACATGATTAAACTTGCAAAGGATAACCAGCATTTTGGTGGACAACGTGCACTTTTACTTTTTGAAAATCCACAGGACGTTCTAAGAGCAGTTGAAGGTGGTGTTCCACTAAAGACTATTAATGTTGGTTCTATGGCTCATTCTATAGGAAAAGTACAGCCAAATAAGGTTCTTGCTTTTGATCAAAACGATATTGACACATTTAAGAAACTTGAAAAAGCAGGACTTACTTTTGATGTTCGTAAAGTACCAAGCGATTCAAAGGGAAATATGGATGAAATATTAAATAAAGCTCAACAAGAATTAAACAAAGTAAAATAATTTAAGTATTAGATAAAAAAGGAGGATTAATATCATGACTTTAAATATAGTTCAAATTATATTAGTCATTATTGTAGCATTTTTAGCTGGTGTAGAAGGTATACTAGATGAATTCCAGTTCCATCAACCGCTAATAGCTTGTACATTAATCGGCTTAGTTACTGGTAATTTAGTACCATGTTTAATCTTAGGTGGTACTCTTCAATTAATGGCTTTAGGCTGGGCAAATATTGGTGCTGCCGTAGCACCAGATGCAGCGTTAGCATCTGTAGCATCTGCTATTATCCTAGTTCTTGGAGGACAAGGTAAAGCAGGAGTTACTTCAGCAATTGCTATTGCAGTTCCACTAGCTGTTGCAGGTTTATTATTAACTATAATCTGTCGTACAATAGCTACAGCATTCGTTCACTTTATGGATTCAGCAGCAAAAGAAGGAAATCTTAGAGCTGTTGAAGCCTGGCAGCTAGCTGCTATATGCTTACAAGGTATTCGTATAGCACTTCCTGCAGCATTAATATTAGCAATAGGAGCAGGTCCAATTGGATCATTACTTAACTCTATGCCAGCATGGTTAACAGATGGTTTAGCAATTGGTGGTGGAATGGTAGTAGCTGTTGGTTATGCAATGGTAATCAATATGATGGCTACAAAAGAAGTATGGCCATTCTTTGCAATTGGATTTGTATTAGCAACTGTTACACAGATTACACTTATAGGACTTGGAGCAATAGGTTTAGCTTTAGCATTCATTTACTTAACTCTTTCTAAAAAAGGCGGAGCAGGTAATGGCGGAAGCTCAAATGTTGGAGATCCTGTAGGCGATATTATTGATAGATATTAAGAAAGGAGAGGATATATAATGGCTAATCAAGATATAAAATTAAGTAAAAAGGATCGTCTTTCTGTTTGGTGGCGTTCAACTTTTCTTCAAGGTTCTTGGAACTATGAAAGAATGCAGAACGGTGGCTGGGCTTATGCAATGATACCAGCAATCAAAAAGTTATACAAGACTAAAGAAGATAGAGCTGAAGCTTTAAAGCGTCACTTAGAATTCTTCAATACTCATCCATATGTAGCATCACCAGTACTTGGCGTTACTTTAGCATTAGAAGAAGAACGTGCTAATGGTGCATCTGTAGATGATGTAACTATACAAGGTGTTAAGGTTGGTATGATGGGACCTTTAGCAGGTATAGGAGATCCAGTATTCTGGTTCACTGTTAGACCAATACTTGGAGCATTAGGTGCTTCTCTTGCAATGACAGGAAATATTCTTGGTCCGATTATCTTCTTCCTTGCTTGGAATGCAATTCGTATGGCATTTACATGGTATACTCAGGAATTTGGTTACAAAGCAGGATCTCGTATCAGTGATGATTTATCAGGCAGTATGTTACAGGATATTACAAAAGGTGCATCTATCCTTGGTATGTTCATACTAGGTTCTCTAGTTAACAGATGGGTATCTGTAAACTTTGCACCAAAGGTATCTGAAGTTGCTTTAGCAAAAGGAGCATATATAGACTGGGCTAGTCTTCCTGCTGGAGCAGAAGGAATCAAGTCAGCTTTACAGCAACAAGCTGCTGGATTATCATTAACTCCTACAAAAGTTACAACATTACAGAACAACTTAGATTCATTAATACCTGGACTTGCAGGATTAATAATTACATTTATCTGTATGTGGTTATTAAAGAAAAAGGTATCTCCAATAGTTATTATACTTGGATTATTTGCATTAGGTATCGTATTCCACTTAATTGGATTAATGTAATTTTATAAATTAGCTCAGGCTTATGCCTGGGCTTTTGCTAAAGATCGACTAAAGTAAGAATAATGATTGATTGGTGATGTTTGTTTAAGAATTGCAAGAGAGAAGTTTTAAATATATAATTAGTGAGTATATAGAGAGAGAACGGAGGTAGATTAAATGGTTCAGTCACTTAATACACATGTGGATTTAGCAATAGATGCAACAGCTTTTACTGGACTTACTGATTACGGAAAGATAATGATTGGTGATAAAAGTTTTGAATTTTATAATACTAAGGATCCCCGTAAGAATATTCAGATTCCATGGGAAGAAGTTGATTGCGTTATAGTATCAGTATTATTTAAAGGTAAATGGATTCCACGTTATGCAATAAAAACAAAGAGAAATGGTACATATATTTTTGCTTCTAAAGATGCAAAAAGAGTACTTCGTGCTATTAGGAATTATATTGATCCAGATCGTATCGTTCGTTCTTTAGGTTTCTTCGAAGTATTAAATCGATCATTAAAATCAATTTTTAAAAAGAATAAATAAACCTGCAAATTCTAGGGCTAGGGTTTCTGATTTGTTGTCAAAAACTCAGCCCTTTTTTGGTTGCTGTAACATAGTTGAAAAATGTATATGAAAGAAATAGCAGATACATTAGTAGAACTTGTTAAAGTATCAAAAGAATAATCTGATTCTTAATGGTAACTATAATTACTGAGGTGATCAGTATGTCTACTAAGTTTAAAAATACTAAAAAGAAAATGGCATCATTAGGATTAAGAAAAGATGCAAATGGAGATTATATCTTGATTGATCCTGAAGATCCAACTTCAGAATTTGTACCAGTAAGAAAAAAATCAGAGAAGAAAAGCTGATATCAGCTTTGATTAAAAACAGCCATGCATGTTGTTTTTTTGTGATTAATTGCAATATGTTACAATATTAGGATGAATAGTACTATTTTGATTGTTTGATACTTATATTGTTAGGGAGATGGGTATATTAAATGACCAAAGTTAATATAAAGAAGGTAGGAAAAGTTTTTGTTGTGTATTGATACTGAACCTGATTTCTGTATGATTATTCATTATCACACCTCGCTTAAATCATTTTTTTATTTTAGTATTTGTTCATTCGAATTATTAAATACATATTAAGAATGTATTACGATAGTAATATAGTTGAGCCTTATTCATATAATTTATAATGGCAAACTTGAAATATATGTGATAAGGAAGCGATATTAATATGATGAGTGTGATAAAAACAGCAATAATAACTATAATAATTTCATTTATATCAGGAGTACTACTTGATTATTATAAGAATTATGCACCAAGAATACTTTGTACAATTATGAGAATTAAATCAAAGACATATAACAATAAAAATATTAAAGTATATAGTCTTATAATAAAAAATACCTCAAATAAAACTCTTCATAATCTTAATGTTAATCTGCAGGGAGATTCTGATAACTTAAAAATAGATAATATGAGAATTACAAAAGGGTTAAAATATGATATTGAGCATGAAGGAAAAGAATATGATATAAGCATACCTTTTTTAAGCAGGGATGATGAATTTAAAGCAAAGATATTTCTACCTATAACAGGCAGCGAGGCAAAAAAGCCTGTTATAACTTTAAGATCTCCTGAAAACTTTAAGGAAATAGGTTCTTATAAAGATAACAGTCCATTATCAGAGATGCTGAATTCGCTATTTAATCATAAGAAGACTATTATATCAATAATTTCTATATTGATTGTTGTATATATAGGAATTTTAGGTGGTGAATATTATGTAAAGAAAGCAGATGCAAAGATAAATACAGACAATAGTAATAAAGCAGGTGTGATTCAGAATACAGTTTCTCAGCCTAAACAGGAAACAAAGATAAAGTCAGCAGAAAATAAATCACCAGTTAATTCAAAAAATAATAATAAACAGGCTGATAATACTAAGAATACGTCAGCAAGCCAGAACACAAAAAACAATGGCAGCAGTTCAGAAAGTAAAAATGTTGGCAGCAGCAAAAGTGAGAGTAGTAGGAGTAAGCAGGAAGAAAGTACTACTGGTGACAGTAACAAAAATACTGGAGATGAGAAAGGTAGTAATGAAAGCAGTAAAAATCAACCAGCATCTGGCGGAAATACTGAACCATCACAGAATAAATCTAGTGAACCAGGTTCGGGTACAGGCAGTAATCAGAATCCAGGAAGCAGTGAAAAACCTGCAGATAATAGTAATAAGTAATAAATCTAGTATAAAAGTTGAGCAAAAGCCATGATGTAATGTCGTGGCTTTTTTATATAATTTTTTGTTGACATTATACTTAGTATAATGTTTATACTTATTAAAGTGAAAATAAGTTCATAAGGAGATTACAAATGACGAAAAAGTTTTTAGGATATGCAATACCTTCAGCACTTGCCATGTTTGTTTCATCACTATACACAATTATCGATGGCATATTTGTAGGACAGGGTGTTGGAGATAGTGCACTTGCTGCAGTTACAATAGTTATGCCGCTTACAATAATGCTGTTTGGTATAGCAATGATGTTTGCAGTAGGAGGAGGAGCACTTGTTTCAAAGAATTTTGGAGCAGGAGAAGATGAGAAAGGTTTAAATGTATTCAGACAGGTGTTTAAATTCCTGTTGATAATAAGTATATCAATAAGTTTAGTGCTGGCACTTTTTGCAGATACTATAGTAATAAATTTAGGAGCAACGGAAAGCATAAAATATTTAGCAGGAGAGTACTTAAGATTTTATGCTATATTCTGCGTACCTAATTTAATAGGTATATCATTAAACAGTTTTGTAAGAAATGACAACCGGCCAAAACTTGCGATGGTGTCTACTATTACAGGTTCTGTGACAAACATAATATTAGATTATGTTTTCATTTTTCCTTTAGGAATGGGTATAAAGGGTGCTGCAATTGCAACAGGGCTTGGACAGATAGTAACTGTATTAGTAGTACTGCCACACTTTATATTAAAGAAGGGTAAGTTGAGCTTTGGAAATGTATCACTTGATAAGGAACTAATAAGGAAGTTTTCTAATATAGGACTGCCTTCATTTTTTGCTGAAGCAGCATTCTCAGTTATAGTATTTGTTCAGAACATAGCAGTCGTAAATATTATGGGAGAAGCAGGACTGTCTGCATACAGCATAATAAACTACATAACAACAAACATCTACATGGTGTTGTTAGGAGTGACATTTGGAGCACAGCCGCTAATAAGCTATAATTTTGGTGCTAAGAATGTTAAGAATATTTTAGATGTTTATAGGATTTCTAATATAGTTTCTATAATTATAAATATTGTTTTTACAGATATATGTTTCATTTTTGGAAGAACACTGATAGGCATATTTACATCAAATGCAGAGATTTTAGAGATAGCATATAATGGTCTTAACATAACTAACATAGGATTTTTTATTGTGGGACTTAATTTGACAACTACAGTATATTATCAGGCTGTTGAGGATCCAAAGTATTCTAATTTATTGTGTGTATTAAGGTCAGTGATATTTTTACCTATAAGTGTTTTTGTGTTAGTAAAACTTATGGGGGTTAATGGTGTATGGATAAGCTTGCTATCATCAGAATTTTTATCATTAATCGTAGTAAAGTTTGTAGCTGATGTAAAGTCATACACGAAATCTAATGTTGCTGTTTAAAGGATAAAAGCCATACTTTTAAGAGTAAATAAAGAAGGTGATGAAATGACACTTGTAAAACTTGAAATACTGTGTGAATAATTTGGTGAGTATAGTATATCATTGATTTAGTGTTAATAAATAAACTATAATTATATCTAGAAATATCATTTAACTAATAATGAAAGAAGACGAGGAAATTATTATGAAGAAAATTGGAATACATAATGGAACTTTTCATGCAGATGATGTATTCTGCATTGCACTTATGCAGTCATTATATGGAGAAGTTGAGGTTATAAGAACAAGAGATCAGAAATTGCTTGATGAATGCGATATAGTAGCAGATGTAGGTAACGGAAAGTATGATCATCATGATGTAGAAAAGAAATTAAGAGAAAATGGTATTCCTTACTGCGCATTTGGGCTGTTATGGCAGGATTATGGAGTTGAGTATGTAAAAACACAGTTTCCGTCAGTAACTGATGAAAGTGAGCAAAAGGAGATTGCAGATAAAATAGACAGCAATTTTATACAACAGATAGATGCTAATGATAATGGTGTTGATGTAATGCAGAGCGAAGTGCCTATTACTACATTATCAGAAATAATCAAAAGCTATGTACCATTTGGTGGAACTGAAGAGGACGTTGAGAAGTCATTTTTTGAAGCAGTAGATTTTGCAAAGATGATTTTATTTAGAAAAACTAAAAAGTACGCAGAACATTACAATAATTTAAGACTGATACAGGCTGAAATCGAAAAGCAGGATGTGGATAATACTCATATGCTTGTACTTGAAAATTCAGTTCCATGGAAAGATGCAGTTCTTGAATTTGATAAAGAAGAAAAAATTCTTTTTGTAGTCTATCCCAATATAACTGGATCATGGTGTGTACAGACAACTTTAAAAGATAAGGACAGTTTTGCAGCAAGAAAGGATCTTCCTAAGTCATGGGGAGGACTTAGGGATGATGATTTAAGCAGAGAAACAGGAATTAATGACTGTGTATTCTGTCATCCGGCATTATTTATATGTGGGAATAAAACAAAGGAAGGTGCTATAAAGATGGCACAGGCTGCTGTTTTAAATTAGCAGAGTTAAAAAGTAATATAGAAATGTAAAAAAAACAAGCAGTTACAATAATATATTATTGGACTGCTTGTTTTTATTTTAAAAATTAAATGAATCTATGTCTGTATTAACATCAACTTTAGAAAAGATTATGTGTGTTGATGTTGTTGCATTCATATTCTCTGCATTCTTCGTTCTGCTTTCTGAACTAATTTCAAAATTAACAGTTAACTAGATGTTTATTTATAGCGTAAGAAAAATATTTTAACTATAATGAATATTTTAAAGTACAGTGTTTACGCCATTTACGTTTGCTTGTTCGTCTTCATCCATTGGGATTACGATGCATTTCTTTCCGTCTATTACCTGAGATTTTATTTCGGAAAGTTTTTGAGGTTTTACTTTAACTACAACATCATAATTTAATGCAGAAGTATCAGTGTTTTCATTTTCACCATTTACATCTTCTTGAATTGAAACTTCATTCTCAATCTTTGCAGCAGCTTCCATATGCTCCTTAGCTTCAATGGCTGTTTTTTCTAGTTTGTCTTGTAGGATTTGAACCTGTTGAACAAGATGTTGCTCTTTTTTCTTCTGTTCATTTGCAGCAAGCGCTTTTGAATCAATTAAGTGCTCTGCTACTGGTGGCATTTCACCAAACTTTTCTGTGTAGCTCTTTTCAATTTTATCACTTATTTCCTCAGGAAGTCCCGCATCAGTAAGGATGCTTGTTATTTTGTCATTAGTAAGTACTGCTGGTTCACTATCTTTATCATGACATGTATTATGCTCATCAATTAAGTTGCTGATATTTTCCTGAATCTCCATTAGGACTTTTTCTGTCTGCTTTTCATCTCCGCCAACAGCAGTACGTACTATGTTGCTAAATGTTTCTTTTTGTTCAGTTGCAGTTTGTCTTGATATGCAGCCAAGGCCTTCTTCCATAAATTCAGGATGTGAGTCTTTTGCATTTTTTGTGTAATACATAACAGAATGAATATCTGCACTTCTATCTGTGAATGCAGGGAATAAGAATCCATTAACAGGGGCATCGACTACCCAGTCTCTTACACGTGCACCTATTCTGTTATCATCTTCAAAGTAGCTAAGACCAGGCTTTGAAAGTTCTACAGGGCATATTGCACAAAGTATATATTCAAATATTTCTTCAGATTCATCAAGTTTTGAGTTATCACTTGTCTTTGTCATTACATCATAAACATCATGGAATAATACTATAAGATAGTTGCCAGCATAGTCGTAACTATCTATTATTGTTTGATAAAAACTGTCTAGGAGAGCTTCATTTTTTAGAGCACTTCTTTTTAATGCCATAAGTGAATGCTGTCTTCCGCCTTCAGCTTCCTCAGAGTTAGGGAATTCAAGTTCAAGAAGGTTATTGCCAACAGTACCTGATAAAACTTTTTTAGCTATTTCAAGGTATTTGAAATATTCATCTTCATCAAGATTTAAAAAAGTTCTATTAAAATTTAATAATATATGTTTTTCGCCACTTACATAACATCCAGACATTCTTGTAAAAGTACAATCGTCTTTTTTAAAACGTTTTTTTAGTTCCATTACTTCTCTTTTATTCATATTTAGACCTCTCATTTTATGAGTATTTTCACTAAATATAAGTATATTATTTTAATGAATTTTAATCAATGGTAAGCAGTTTTTTATTTTGAACTCCTTGAAAAATTATTTTTGAGTATAAGCTGTGCTTAAGATTTATTGTAATTTTTTGAAGTGCTACAGTTATGTTTTACAAATAAAAATTACAATGGTATAATTGCATTAACATAATAAAACTTCGTATATATTCCGATTCAATGGCTCGGAAAGTTTCTACCTGCTAGCCACAATAGCAGACTATGAGGAAATCGATATAGTAGATAATTAAAAGATTATTTATTGATAGCACCTCAGGAATGAGGTGCTTTTTTATTACATAGGAAAGTGCATTGAAAAAGGTGAAATTTTAATAATTAGTGAAAGTTTTTTATGTAATATAAAATGTAGGAGACTTAGAAATGGAATCAGAATTAAAACCAAGAATCCCTAAAGATGAAATCAAACTTATGTATGGTATTGATGATAAGCCAGGTTTATCAATGCTTATCTTACTTGGAATGCAGCATATTTTTGCAGCTTTTGGAGGAATAATTGTAGTTCCAATTGTTATAGGAAGTACATTAAAATTTGACATTGCAACATCAACTGCACTTATGAGTGCAACAATACTTGCTGCAGGTATTGCAACTGTTATACAAGCTAGAGGTATAGGAAGGGTAGGCTCAAGGCTTGCATGTATTATGGGAACAGACTTTACGTTTGTATCTCCAAGCATTGCCGTTGGACAAGCAGCAGGACTTCCGGGAATTTTAGGTGCTACGATTTTAGGATCATTTATAGAAATTATATTAAGCTTCTTTATCAAACCATTAATGAAGCTATTCCCATCATTAGTTACTGGTACAGTAGTAACCCTTATAGGCCTTACACTTATTCCTGTGTCTATTGACTGGGCAGCAGGTGGAAGTGGTGCAGCTGATTATGGCAGTATGATGAATATTTTGATAGCTATTGGAGTTATGATTTTTACACTTTTGCTTAATCATTATTCAAAGGGAATAACAAGTACAGCATCAATACTTATAGGAATGGTTGTTGGATACATAGTATGTATACCTCTTGGTATCGTTGATTTTTCAGCTGTCAAGAATGCAGCATGGTTTTCAATGCCAAAAATCTTTGGACATGGTGTAAATTTTAATCCAAAGTATGTTATTCCATTTATTCCTGCATATCTTGTTACAACAATTGAGACAGTAGGATGTCTTAAGGCTGTTTGTCAGGTATCAAAGGTAGAACACAATGATGATATTATTGGACGAGGAGTTCTTGCAGATGGTATAGGAAGTCTTCTTGCTGGATGTGTTGGAACATTTCCAAATACTTCATTCAGTCAAAATGTAGGAGTAATACCACTTACAAAGGTAGCAAGCAGAGCTGTTGCTGTAATGGCTGGTATTATATTAATAATTCTAGGATTCTTCCCTAAGTTCAGTGCATTAATAACTATAATGCCAAATCCAGTACTTGGAGGAGTAGGTGTTGTTATGTTTGGAACTGTTGCAGCAGCAGGAATACACACATTAAGTAAAGTAAAGATGACAAATCGTAATATGCTTATTATTGCAACTGCAATTGGATTGGGTTTAGGCGTAACATTTAGGCCTGAAATCTTAAATGGGCTTCCAGAAGGAATAAAAATGATTTTCTCGTCTGGAATATCAACAGGTACTATTGTAGCTTTAGTTTTAAATCTTGTATTAAAGGATAAAGAAAAGTAGGAGGAATTACTGATGAAAAAGTTAGAAGAAAGAATATTAAAAGAGGGACGTGCTCTTTCAAAAGAAGTTCTAAAAGTTGATTCTTTTTTAAATCATGCGGTAGATACAAAGCTTATGTATGATATAGGAGAGGAATTTAAGAAATACTTTGAAAATCATAATATAACAAAAATATTTACTATTGAAAGTTCTGGTATTGCACCAGCAGTTATGACAGCATTTTTGATGGATTTACCAATGGTTACTTTAAAAAAGAAGACTTCAAAAATACTTAATGGTGAAGTTTATCAGACTACAGTACATTCATTTACTAAGGATAGTGATTATGAGCTTACACTTTCAAAAGATTATATAAATAGCAATGATAAGGTGCTTATTATAGATGACTTTTTAGCAAATGGAGAAGCAGCAAAAGGTGCTGCAAGGCTAGTTGAGGAAGCTGGAGCTAAGGTATCTGGCATTGGTATAGTAATAGAAAAGTCATTTCAGCCAGGAAG
The DNA here is from genome assembly GCF_009696465.1 of Inconstantimicrobium porci. Taxonomy (GTDB): domain Bacteria; phylum Bacillota; class Clostridia; order Clostridiales; family Clostridiaceae; genus Inconstantimicrobium; species Inconstantimicrobium porci. The sequence goes on from NZ_VULX01000012.1 coordinate 34,004, forward strand.
AGAAATACTTGAAGAAAAGGGATATGATATATGTTCCCTTGCTAGAATTTCTAAGCTTGATAAAGATGTAATTGAATTTATAGAAGAGTAAGTTATTTTAGTTATTTTAAGAAAAGTATATAATTATAAGAGGGGTATTTTAATTGACATTAAAATACCCTTTAATCTATAATTTATATATTCCATTGTTTGGATTTTGAGAATAAAAAAGGGGGCTGATAACATGGAATATACTATAGGAAATTTATATCATGGATTTAAATTATTAAGAAAAGAAAAAATTGATGAAATAAAATCAACTGTAAAAATATTTGAACACTTAAAGAGTGGTGCTAGACTGATAAATTTGGCTAACAGCGATGATGATAAGCTATTTTCAATAGGATTCAGGACAACACCTTTTGACAGCACAGGAGTTGCACATATCCTTGAACATTCAGTGCTATGTGGTTCAAGAAAATTTAGGACAAGTGACCCGTTTAGTGATGTAGCTAAGAGTTCACTACATACATTTATGAACGCTATGACTTATACTGATAAGACAATTTATCCAGTAGGCAGCAGAAACCACAAGGATTTTATGAATCTTATGGATGTTTATCTTGATGCAGTGCTTCATCCAAAAATATACGAAAATCACAACATACTTAAGCAGGAAGGCTGGAGATATGAATTAAATGATGATAATACACTTTCATACAAAGGAGTTGTTTATAGTGAGATGATGGGAGCACTTTCTTCTCCAGAAGAAACAATCATCAATAATATTTATTCAAGCCTCTTCCCTGGAACTACTTATGACAATATTTCTGGTGGAGATCCTAATATAATACCACAGCTTACACAGGAAAACTTTGAAAAATTCCACAGCAGATTTTATCATCCATCAAACAGCTATATTTATTTGTATGGTGATATGAATCTTGATAAATGTCTGAAGTTTATAAATGAGGAATACCTTGATGAATTTGACAAAATAGAAGTGTCTTCAGCTATAGATGATGCAGAAGCATGTGATAAGATGGTTGTTTTGAGAAACTCATATTCAATAAATGAAGATGAAGAAGATGATAATAAGGAATTCTTAGCATTAAACTTTGCTTATGGCAAGAGCTGCAATCCTTTAGAATATCTTACTCATAAGATTTTATACAATATGTTCATTGAATCACCTGCTTCACCAATAAAAAGGGCACTTCTTGATGCAGGAATAGGTGAATCACTAGTTACAGGCGATGATATGAACATGGATCCAACTAAACAGCTTTTAATGCCTATAGTTGTTAAGAATTCAGCTAAAGGAAATGAAGAGAAGTTTAAGAAAGTTATATTAAGCACTTTAGAAAAGCTTGTAATGGATGGGATAGATAGAGACTTATTATCTTCATGTATAAATACTATTGAGTTTAGATTAAGAGAAATTACTCCATACAAGGGACTTCAATATAATGAACTTGTGCTTGAAAGCTGGCTTTATGATGGTGATCCAACAGCACTTCTTAAATATGACAGCGTAATTAATCATCTTAAAGAAGAAGTTAAGAATGGATATTTTGAAGATTTCATTAAGAAAAATATGCTTCAAAATAAACACTGCTCACTTGTTGTATTAAGTGCTAAAAAAGGACTAGCTGCTAAAAACGCAAAAAGGCTTGCAGATAAACTTGAAGCATATAAGAACAGCCTATCTGAAGAAGAATTGAACAAGATAAAGCTTCAGAATGAAACTTTAAGAAAAGAGCAGAGTAGAAAAGATAGTGAAGAAGATAAAAAGACTTTGCCAAAACTTGATTTAAGTGAAGTAGATAAGAATATTGAAAAACTTCCTCAGAGTATTTTTAAGAAGGATGATATTACATTCTTAAGTCATGATTTATTTACTGGTAAGATTGAATATATTGACTTCTTGTTTGATATAAGCGGCTTTTCTGAAGATGATGTAAAGTATATTGCTTTATTATGTAATGTACTTGGAGAACTAGATACTGAAAACAAGAATTACTCTAAGCTATCCGCTGAAGTGGCGGAAGTTACAGGTGGTATAGAATCATATGTAGATGTATATATGAAGCATGATAGCTATACAGAGTATATTCCAAAGCTTATAGTAAGAGCCAAAACAATAAGCAGCAACATTGATAAAACATTAAATCTTGTTAATGAAATAATAACATTAACTAAATTTGATAATGAAGTAAGACTTAAGGAAGTTTTAAGAGAAATTAAATCTAAGCTTGAGTTAAGTGTAATTGAGAACGGAAATTTATTTGGAATCAAGAGAATATGTTCAATGGTAAGCTTAGGATCACAGTTTGTAGAAGAAACTCAAGGAATGACTTATTTTAATTTTATATCTGATATTGTCAAGAATTATGAAACAAGTGGTAAGGATGTAATAAATAAACTTTCTTCAATCTTTGAAAAAGTGTTTAATAAAAAGAATCTCATAGTTTCTGTATGCGGTGAAAAGGAAGATAATAAGGCTGTTATTGATAACATAGATTCTGCACTTACAGGTTTACAATCTAGTGAGTTAAAAGATGATTTAATAAAGAAGACAGGCAAAGCAGGTTCTCATGCTGTGATTACACAAAGCAGTCTTCAGTATGTAGTTAAAGGTTATAATATAGTTAAGCTTGGTAGAAAATACTGTGGTAGTATGCGTGTATTATGCAATATATTAAATAGTGAATATTATTATCCAAAGGTTCGTCGTGAAGGGGGGGCTTATGGATGCTATACTTTCCTAAGTAGAAATGGTAACATAGGTGTTACTTCATATAGGGATCCTAATTTAAAGAAGACTTTTGAAGTTTATAATGAAACTTATAAATTCCTTGAAAACCTTGAGCTTTCTAAAGATGATATGGATAACTTCATTATTGGAACTATTGGAAGTAACTATAAACCACTTACTCCTGAAATGAAAGCTTTAGCAGCAGTAACAGATTATATAACAGGAATAACTGATGAATATAAGCAAAAAGAAAAAGATGAAATATTAAGTACTACACTTGCAGAAATAAAAAGCTATGCGCCTATGATGAAAGAAATTATGGATAAAAATATATGTTGCGTAGTAGGAAATGAAGAAAATATCAAGAAAAATAATAATTTGTTTAATGAAGTATTATAAAATAACATCATAAAAATATTAAATATATAATTAAGCCGTCAGCTGATTTGTAATAGTTAGCTGATGACTTTTATTTTACGATATTATGTTGTAAAATTTTAGTTGAAGTTATATTGAAGTATTTATGAAAAATTCAATATTTTTCTTTTCATAAAATAAAAGATTTATTCTTCACAAGAAGGGATAGGGATACAAATGAACAAAGATATATTGATTAGAAAAGAAGTTTGTCCAATTTGTGGACAAGAAACAGAAGAACCTTATTACAAAGCATCATCGTTTAGAGTGAGTAAAGTAGATTATGATTTATATAGACATTATAAAACGATAAATCCATTACTTTATGAAGCAAGATTTTGCAACCACTGCGGATATGCAAATACAGTACAGTTATTTAATAAGCCTACAGAAAATGAAGCCTTTTATGAAGCTCTTTATAAACTAAACTGGAAAGGTTGGGAAATACCTGAGGAGTATTCGCCAGAATTTGCAATCAGAGTGCATAAGCTGATTCTTCTAAATAAGAAATGCATAAACAGCAAGAAGTATGGGGAAATTGCTATTATTGCATTAAGGTTATATTGGCTGTACAAGCTGGTTGGGAATGAAGAGGAAATGTCAAGATTCAGGAGAATGTTTATTGAATATATTGATATTGCCTATAATAATGAAGAATTTCCAGTTGGCAACAGTCTTGAACTGCAGACTGCATGCTATCTTATGGGAGTATTTCTGCAGGATGAAGGTGAAACTGCTAAAAGCAGGAGGTGGCTGGGATATGCACTTCAGTGCCCAGATTTAAAACCTTATATGAGAGAAAGAATTATAGAGTTTAATAGTATTAAATAAACATAATAAATTTTGATTCCAGAGTATTAGTTTACTCTGGATTTTTTCTTACGATATTGTAAGCTTGTAGAAAGTAAAATCGATATGTATTGATAACATGGAGCTCTAAAATTAATTGTATAAGGAGAGAGTCTTTATATTAATTAATAAAGGAGTAAAAAATGAGTGATTTTAGTCATGTGATTAATAAAATGCTGGACAAATCAATTAAATTTATTTTGTATCAGTGATTTTAAAGATTATATGGAATATAAATACATGTAGTTATCCTAATTCAGATTTCAAGGTGATGTACGATATAGCTGGTGATATGATTAAAGGAGATTTTTCTGGTATGAAGGGGTTAGGGTATATAGCAAGATTTCCTCATCTTACTTTTACTGTCAAGTATATGTTGTTTATTAAATTTCTTGCACCATATCATAATATTCTAATAATGAAAATGATCAATATATCATTTAGTACAGTAACAGTTTTTATAGTATATTTAATAGCTGATATTTTGTTTGAAAATAAGAAAAAATCTATGGCGGCTTTGATAATTGCAAGTTTGTTTCCAACTTTTATAACATATACAGCTGTTTTTTGCGGTGAAAATATAGCCATGATATTTTATGTTTTAAGTATTTATCTTTATTTACTTATCATAATTATTATAAGCAGTAGCCTTCAGAAATGCAGGGTGACTGAGAGACCTTTATGGAGTGGCAGTGAACCAAAGATAACCAATATATTAAAAGGAACTAATTTTGAGAGTCTGGGAATGTGGAATGAAAGAGATGCTCAGTTTGTTGAGAAAAATCTGGGCAATTATACTAAACTTATAGTTCAGTGTAGAAATAAAATCCTTATAAAATCCTTATAATTTAGTTTTACCATTTAAACATAAGTTATGAGGAGGATACAAAATGAGTGATATTATTTTAGAAACAAGAGATTTATGTAAGAGATTTAAAGGACAGGATGCCAATAAAGATGTATCTATCCATGTTAGGAGAAATTCTATTTATGGACTTTTAGGACCTAATGGCGCTGGTAAGTCCACACTTCTTAAAATGCTTACTGGCATGTTCAGACCAACATCTGGAGAAATTATCTTTGATGGACATAAATGGAGCAGAGATGATCTTAGAAACATCGGATCATTAATTGAGGAAGCTCCATTATATGATAATCTGACAGCAAGAGAAAACCTTAAAATAAGGACAATCGTCCTTGACCTTCCAGACTTAAGAATAGATGAAGTGCTTGAAATTGTGAACCTCACAAATACAGGAAAGAAGAAAGCAGGACAGTTTTCGATGGGAATGAAGCAGAGACTTGGAATTGCTATAGCACTTTTAAGCAGTCCTAAACTGCTGATTCTCGATGAGCCTACAAATGGACTAGATCCATTTGGGATAGAGGAGCTTAGAGAACTTATACGTTCTTTTCCTAAGAAAGGAATAACAGTAATCTTATCAAGTCATATTTTAGGTGAAGTAGAACAGGTTGCAGACCATATCGGCATAATTTCTGGCGGAGTATTAGGCTATGAATCTGAACTAAGAAAAGGTGAAAACCTTGAAGAAACATTTATGAGCGTAGCAAAGAAGTACAGGAAGGAGGCATAGTCATGTATAAGTATTTCAAGTCAGAGAATTTAAAGACAAAACGTACATTTATTAATAAGATGACTTATTTAGCACCTATAATTATAATAGTATTATCAATTTTTCTTTGTGTTGATTATTTTCAGGTAGATATATATAACTGGTGGTATACTACCGGCATAACCGCTGTACTTTCTATAGGCTGCTGTCTACTTGTGAGAATAGATGTTCTAAAGAAAAACAGGGCGGTGCTTGGACTTCCTGTTGACCTTAAAAAAGTCTGGATGTCAAAGATATTAGTAGAAATAAAAAATCTCGCAGCAGCATGCTTTATAATTTTCTTATTTGGCCAGCTATCAAGAACGCTGCTTCCGTTTAAATCAGCATCTGACATTCCACTATTATCTGGATTTGCATCAGCAGTAATTATGATTATAACAACTATGTGGCAGATACCAGTATTAATGTTTGCAGGTAAAAAGATTGGTATGTTTCCTACTATACTTATCAGTTTTGCTCTTGATGTTGTATCTATAATAATTGCAGTAAAAAAAACATGGTGTTTTCTGCCTACATCTTATACAGCAAGACTTATGTGTCCAGTTATCAAAATATTACCTAATGGACTGTTGGCAGTGCCTGAAAGTGCTACATTTTCGCAGGAACTATTAAATAAAGATGCAATTTTTCTTGGCATAACAGTATCAATTATACTATTTGTTCTATTTTCATTTTTAACAGCAAAGTGGTATGAGAACCAGGAGGCTAGATAATATGGATTTAATTAGATTGATGAGAGCTGATCTCTTGAAAGTTAAAAATACATCTTATTATTATATTCATGCTCTTGTACCTGTAGTGGTAGCAACTATGTTAGTAATTTATTATGGAACAAAGCCTAATGATGGCGTTGGATCAGCAATTGGTTTTTTAGAAACAATATCAATGGGGTTTCCACTGATTATAGGAGTTGTATGTTCATTAGTTATTGAGAAAGAAGTAGCAGCTGGAAGGTTTAAAGAAATGCTTTCTTCAAAGTATGGAAAGTTTAAATGCCTTTTAAGTAAGCTGCTTGTTTTAGTAAGTTGCGGTTTTATTTCTTTTTATCTTTCTGTATTTGTTTTTTATACTGGACTTAAGTATGTATATAAAAAGGTAATTATAAACCTTGGATTATTTATGAAAGTATCTTTAATTGTATTTGCAGTTATGATATTTTTCTATATTTTTCACTTATGGCTCAGCATCAAGTTTGGAGTCGGTGCTTCAGTTGGAATGGGTGTATTTGAAAGTCTTTTTGCAACACTGCTTGATACAGGACTTGGTGAAGGAATCTGGCAGTATATACCCTGCGGGTTCGCGTCAAGACTTGTTAAAAACTATTTTATTATTAATTATCCTAGTAAGTATACGGTAAAACTTAATTTAAGAAGCATCATAAGTGTAAATAATACTGCAGTTATTAATTGTGTTATATTTACAATTGTTGTTGGAATTTTCCTGGCTATATGGTTTAATTATTTTGAAGGAAGAGGAGAAGTTTAACTGTAAAATATGAGGTGATTAAATTGGCAGATATTCTTGCTATAGATGATGAAAAAGGAATACTTACTATTATAAAACATGCACTGGAAAGAGAAGGACACAAAGTTACATGTGTTACTGATCCATTAACTATTGATGAAGGAAAGTATTTAAAATATGATCTTATCCTGCTTGATGTGATGATGCCTGGAATTGACGGTTATTCAGTATGTAGAAAAATAAGAAATATTGTAGACTGTCCGATTATATTCCTAACAGCAAAGACAATGGAAGAGGATATAGTTACAGGTCTCAGCATAGGTGGAGATGACTATATTTCAAAGCCATTTGGTATTAATGAATTAAGAGCAAGAGTAAATGCACATTTAAGACGTGAACATAGAGAAAAGCAGAATGTCTTTTTATCATGCGGAGTTAAGTTTAACTTATTAGCTAAGGAAGCGTATTATAATGATAAACTTTTGCCATTTACTAAAAGTGAATATATTATTTGTGAACTTCTTGCTATAAATCATGGGCAGGTCTTTTCAAAAGACAGAATTTACGAGAAGGTTTATGGATTTGATGGAGAAAGTGATATTTCTGCCATTGTTGAGCATATCAAAAATATCAGAAGCAAGCTAAAGAGTGTGTGTATAAATCCAATAGAAACTGTATGGGGAATAGGATACAAATGGCAGGAATAAGAAAGCAGAAAAGTATTTCTAAAATATTTGCAGGATATATTATCTTGTTCTGTGTTATTACAGCTGTTTTAGTTGGCTTTTATTCTATTATGTTTATAATGTTTATCAATTCAGGATTGATACTTCCAGCTAATTATTACGAACGTAGCATTGAGACTCAGCGTGAGGCTATTTCAAAGGCTGATAAGGTTAGTGATGTAATGCCTAGTGGTTGTAGTTATGCTGTATATGATGCAAAAGGAAAACTTATGGAAACAAATGTATCAGATGATAAAGCTACTGATATGATGAACAGGATTAAAAACAATAAGACAATTGATGGCAAGAAGCTTTATAAATACATTGAAAGAAAAGACGGCATTTGTATTGTTCAGTACAGACTTAATGCAGAGTTTGCTAATGAGACACTGCGCAGATATCTGCCAAATTGTGAAGTTATGTATAATTATAGTTTTATAGTTGTATTTATTATAGAAATATTTATTATATCAAGACTATTCAGGAAAAGACTTAATAAAGAAATGGATATTTTAAAACAGACTACAGCAAAAGTAGCTATGGAAAACCTTGATTTTAACGTGCAGTACTCAGGTATTACAGAAATCAACGACGTTATTTCTGCACTTGATAAGATGAAGGAAGAGCTTAGCGATTCGCTTAAAAAACAGTGGAAAATAGAAGAGGCTAGAAAGAGTCAGATTTCAGCACTGGCTCATGATATAAAAACACCGCTTACTATAATCAAAGGAAATTCAGAACTGTTAAATGAACTTGATCTTACTGAGACACAGAAGGAATTTAATGATTCTATATTAAAAGAGTCAGGCAATATAGAATTTTACATTAAATTGCTGATTGATATTAATAAATCACAGCAGTCACAGTCTATTGTTAAAGAAAGTATAAATTCGTATGAATTCATCAATGACATTATAAAGCAGGGAGAGTTCCTGTGCCTTAACAAAAATGTAAAGTTTGCAAGTGATGTTAAAGAAGTATCTGAAACATTTAATGGAGACATTTCATGTGTCAAGAGAGCTGTCATGAATGTGTTATCAAATGCAGTGCAGTATACTCCAAAGAGAGGCAGAATTCTTTTTTCTGTATATAATGATGATAAATATATGCATTTTATAATCGAAGATTCAGGAAGAGGATTCTCGAAAGAAGAACTGACTATGGCAACTGAAGAGTTCTATCAGGGAGATAAAAGCAGAAATTCTAGAGACCATTATGGTATGGGACTTTACATAGCACAGACTTTTGTGAATAAGCATGGTGGAATTATTAATCTGTCAAACTCAGAGTATCTTGGAGGGGCTAGGGTAGAACTGACAATACTAAAATAAAAAATAATTTTTTTAATGCAGAAACTTTGAATTTTCTGCATTTTTTATTTTTTACAGGAACATATTAATGAAATAATAATGTAATATATGGATGTTTTTTGCTTGAGAGGTTAAAAAGAGAATGATATACTAATTTAGCCGGTATTTTAAAGGGGGGAACTTAAAAAATGAAAATTACTAAAAAAATAGTAGCAGTTTTATCTGTAGTAATATTTACAGTAATGCTTGCAGGATGCGGGACACTTAGTCCTAAGAGAGTAGTTGATAAAAGGCTAAAAAGTATTCAGAAATTAAAGAAAGAAAATATTACAGAAATTCTTGGTTCTAATAATTATAAGGATTCAAAGGGAAGTGAATTCGTAGATAAATATAAAGAATCATCAGTAAAACTTGTACAAACAGTTAATAAAATAACTTACAAAATTAATTCAGAAACTATTGATGGGGATAATGCTAAAGTTAATGTTACGATAAAAGGACCAGATTTAGAAAATATGTTATCTAAGTTTATTGAAAAGATGCTTTCTGAGGCTTTATCTATGCAAATACTTGGTAAAAACATGACAATATCAGAAAAAAATGAAAAGTTTGATGAAGTTTTTGCTGAAGTTATAGGGGAAGCGAAATTTAAAGAAAGAACAATGGATATTAATTTAATAAAGAATGGCAAGAAATGGGAGATAAAGGATAATGATGAGCTTACTAAATTAGTATTAAATTTTGATTCATCTAGTATAGAAAAGTTAGAAGATTCAATTAAAAGTAAAACAAGATCAGGATTAAGTAGTTCTTATGGAAATTCAAATAGGAATAGTACTTTTTCTAATGATTATTCTCAGACTCCAATGACTGAAATATCATTAAAAAAGCCTTTTGCGGTAATAACTAAGTATGGTGTTTATAACCTCACTCTTGATGGTGTGCGAACTACTGAAGAAAGAAACAAATTCAGCAAGAAAAATGTAAAAAAGGTTATTTATTTTGATTATACTTATGAAAACAAAAGTTATGATATGTCAGGAAGAGATTTATACGTAGGTTCAAGCGCTTTTCAGATTATGGACGATGAAGGAAATATTTTGGATACATACCCTATATCAGATACCAATAGACATATGAAAGGAATTCCTGTTGGTGGTAAATGTCAGGCTTCACAGGCTTATGGAATTACAACAGATAGTAAAAACATTAAGGTTATAGTTAAGAACAACGGGCAAAAAGTTGGCAAAATAACAATACCTTTAAATTAATATATCTATATTATAAAAAGACTCCTTGTATGAGGAGCCTTTTTTATTTTATATTTTTTTCTAATACTGAAATTATATTTTTAATGTAGTTTTCATCAAACGGGCTATTAAGTCCTACGTTACGAAGCATGTTCTGAAGGCTGTCTTTTGCAGATTCCTTACAGAATGCAAGATATTTTGCCCATGCATCTTCATAATTTTCATCCATTTTGATTTTGAATTGCAGTGCACAAGTTTGGGCAATTGCATAATCAATGTAATAGAATGGTGACATAAATATATGTGTCTGAAGCTGCCATCTTCTGCCTTCCCCAGAGAATGTATCATGTTCAAAGTTTAAATATGGACGATACTGTCTTTCAAGGTCCTGCCATACAGATCTTCTTTCTTCCTTAGTAAGCTCAGGCTTAGAATAGATTGTTTCTTGGAATTCATCTACCATACAGCCATATGGAATAAATGTAATAGAATCTTCAAAGTGAAGTTTTACAAAGTCATTAGCTTTGTCTTTAAAGAACAGTTCAGCCCACTTATCAGTAAAGAATTCCATTGACATTGAGTGTATTTCTGCAGTTTCCATTTTAATATTGTTATGTTCCATGATTTCATCATTTCTAGTGATATAACCCTGGAAAGCATGGCCGCTTTCATGAGTTATAACATGTACATCATGATTTGTACCATTGAAGTTAGCAAAGATTATAGGAGCTTTATATGTGAAAAGCATATCCATATATCCACCAGCAGCTTTGTTTGTCCTGCCAAGCACATCAAAAAGCTCATGATCTAACATGAAATTGAAAAATTCATTAGTTTCAGGAGACAATTCGCTGTACATTTTCTTTCCTGCTTTGAATATATCATCTGCAGTACCATAGGGAGCTGGATTACCCTCCTTAAAGTATATTCCTTCATCTATAGCATCAAGTTTGTTAAGTCCAAGTCTCTTTTTTCTTTCTTCATGAATTTTGTCTGCAAATGGAACAAGATATTTTTTTACCTGGTCTCTTAATTTGCGAACTTCATTGATGCCGTAAGTAGTTCTACCCATGTTATAATAGCCAAGTTCTACATAGTTTTTGTATCCAAGCATTTGAGCTTGTTTTGTTCTGTTTTTTACAAGTTTGTCATAAATGTCATCAAACTTATCCTTAATTTCTGATAAAGCTTTGTTTCTGGCTTCAGTTGCTTCTATTCTTACATTTCTATCTTTTGAAGTTTTATATTTTGAAAGAAGAGATAGATTTAAATTTTCACCTCTAAAATCGATTTTTATCTGAGCTATTAATTTTGCATACTGAGATGTAAGAGAGTTTTCTTCCTGCTTTAAAGAGATAATTGAGTCATTGAATGATTTTAAATTAAATTCTATATCTTTAAAAGCAATGCTGCCTATCTTTTCTTCAAGATATGGTCTGAATTTTGAATTGTAAAGTTGCTTTTTATATTCAGTATCAAATGATTCGACCTTTGGAGAGATCTCATCATAGTAGTCCTGTTCTTCTTCATAGAACTTATCAGTAACATCACCGTCATGTCTAAGTTGTACAAGTATCTTAGTTGTCATCATTTCCTGAATCAGTTGATAGTATTTCTTGTGAACTGAAAATTGTTCTTCGCCAGATGAAGCTTCCTTAAATTCCTTAAGAATCTCTCTGCCTCTTTTTTTAAATTCTTCTATAGTAAATCTTTTATAAGGAATAGTGCTGAGTTTAAAATTATTATCCAAAATGAACTACCTCCTAAAATTATGTATTTTAACAACATTATTATATATTAATGAAAATATTGCTGCAAACCTATTTGGAATCATCTGAATATTGTTAAAAATGAATTGCTTTATTTTTAAATTAATTTTCACTGTTGAATTATATTAGAAGGTAGAGAAAATAAATAAGTATAAAATATTAAGAGCTTAAGCCGTACTAAAAAGTACTACATTTGAGTTTTTACAAAATAATTGTTGTATAAGAGTATAATCTATGCAAAAATCATAGCAGCAAATAATGCGAATGTTAAGCTTTATAAAATTAATAATTATCGTAAATATAAATAAGCAATACGTAATATCTATAAAAATATTTACTGTAAAAAATTAAAAAAAAGCAAAAACACGAACGTTATATAGGAAGTTATTTTTCTTTCTCATTATTTGATTTTAATCCATTAAATTCGTCAGGATACAAACTGCAGGACGGGAAACCTGGTTCGCTATTAAATTAGCCGGGGTATCTAATTACATATTTATTGGAGGAAAAAAATGAAACAAACAATGACTAATCTAAAACAACTTATCCGTGCTGGAAGAGGAATCGTTCCGGCTCATACTGTAATAGTAAATGGTAATCTAGTAAATGTTATGACAAGCGAAATCTATAAAGCTGATGTTGCTATCTATGAAGATACAATCGTAGCTGTAGGAGAAGTCAAAGATTATATTGGTGAAGATACAAAAGTTATCGATGCAGATAATAAGTATCTTGTTCCTGGGCTTATCGATGGTCACATACACAGCGAATGCAGTAAACTTAGCATAACAAGCTTTGCAAAGGCAGTAGTTCCATGTGGAACAACAAGCATGATATCAGATCTTGATGAATACATATCAGTATCAGGTCTAGAAGGGCTTAACGAAATATTCGAAGAAGTCAAAGCAAGTCCACTTAAAGTATTCTGGGGTGCTCCTTACAAAACTCCATATACATTTCCACAATCAACAGTATCATATAATTTTACAAAAGAAGTTCATGAAAATGTCCAGAAATGGCCAGAGTGTTTCGGGGTATGGGAAACAGTGCGTGAAGCAGTAACTGAAGAAGATGAAAATACATTAGGTGCAATTGTAGAAGCTTCAAAAAACCGTCTGCCAGTGTTTGGATGTGCACCAATGGCAAGAGGTAAAGAATTAAATGGCTACCTTTGTTCAGGTGTAAGACTTGATCATGAAAGCTATGATCATGAAGAAGTAGTGGAGAAGATGCGTAAAGGAATGCATATGCTTATCCGTGAATCTTCAGTAACACATTTCCTTAAAGAAAATATAAGAGCGGTTACAGAGGTGAATCCTTATCTGGCAAGACGTGTAAGCTTCTGTACAGATGATGTGACTGCAACAGATGTTTTAGAAAAAGGTCATTTAGATAATCTTGTAAGATTAGCTATAAAAGAAGGCGTAGAGCCGATGACTGCAATCCAGATGGCAACTATTAATAGTGCTGAAGCATATAGAATAGACCACTTAGTAGGTTCTATATCACCTGGAAGAATAGCAGATATACTTTTTGTTGATGACATAAATACATTTAATGTAGAAAAAGTAATCACAAACGGAAAACTTGTAGCTGAAAATGGCAGATTAAGTTACGAACTGAGAGCTCCTAAGAGAAGCAGTGTTTTAACTAGCCAGCTTAAATGCAAGAAGACTACTAAGGAAGACTTTGAATACAAGGTAGACATTAAAGATGGTAAAGCTAAAGTATTATCAATGAACGTAAAGGGACCATTTGTGCGTAAGAGAAGAGATGTTGTACTTGATGTTAAGGATGGAATTGTTCAGCCTGATATTAATAAAGATGTGTTAATGGTTTCTGTTTTAGAACGTTTTGGACGTAATGGTAACAAGTCTTTAGCATTCTGCTCAGGATGGAAGCTTAAAAAAGGTGCTATGGCATCATCAGCTGCTCCTGATGATAACAACATTATCGTAATGGGCGCAGATGCAGAAGATATGTCAATAGCAGTAAATCACCTTATTGAAAATGGTGGTGGACAGGTTGTTGTTGCAGATGGAAAAGTTATGGAGTTTTTACCACTGCCAGTTGGGGGAATTGCCAGTGACCTTGAACCAGCAGAAATTGCAAGATTAGAAAATATTATTAATAAGGCGGCAAACGAACTTGGCTGTGAACTGCCAGAACCATTAATGTACATGTTCTTTTTACCTATTACAGCTATACCAGACTATGCAATTACAGATGTAGGACCAGTAGACTGTATAGCACTTGATACATTTGATCCTATTTTAGAACTTATGGAAAATTAGTTATTTAGGGGGAAAGAGTTAACATGGAAAAAAACAAGCTTAAGAAGTTAATAGATGTATCAGCAGGAAGAATTCCTGCTGATGTAGTCATAAAAAACTGCAAAGTTATTGATGTATACAGCGGTACAGTATCTGAAGGAGATATCGCAATAAGTGATGACTTAATAGCTGGTGTTGGAAAGTACCATGGTAATAAGGAAGTTGATGGATGCGGAAGATACGCTGCACCAGGTTTTATCGATAGTCATATACACATAGAATCTTCTTATGTAAGTCCTGAAGAACTTGGAAGATTAATCGTGCCACATGGTACTACAACGATAATCGCCGATCCTCATGAAATAGCAAATGTATGTGGTTTTAGAGGTATTGATTATATGGTTAATGCAGCTAAAGGAACAGCACTTGATATCAAGATGATGCTTCCATCATGTGTTCCAGCTACACCATTTGAACATTCAGGAGCGGTGATAAGTTCAGAAGATATGAAGGAGCCACTACGAACAGGCAAACTTCATGGTCTTGGCGAATTTATGAATTTTCCTGGAGTTGTTGGTGCTGATGATGAAGTTTTAAATAAACTTCTGGCGGCTAAAAATGAAGACAGAGTTATTGATGGACATAGTCCTGGACTTTCTGGAAATGAACTTAATGCATATGCAGCAGCTAGAATAAGAACTGATCATGAATGTGCAACAGTGGAGGATATGCATAACAGAATTGCCAGAGGACTATATGTTATGCTTCGTCAGGGTTCAGCATGCCATGATCTTAGAAATCTTGCTAAAGGTGTAACTCCATCTAATAGCAGAAGATGTCTTCTTTGTGCTGATGACTGTCAGCCAAAGACCATCTTAAGCGTGGGACATTTAGATAATAGCTTAAGAATGTGTGTTGAAGAAAATATAGATGCTATTGCTGCAGTTCAGATGGCAACTTTAAATGCAGCTGAATGTTATGAACTTAAGGACAGGGGAGCTATAGCACCAGGGTTAAGAGCTGATATAGTACTTCTAGATGATCTTAAAGACTTTAATGTAAGCAGTGTATTTATTGAAGGAAAGCTTGCAGCTGAAAATGGTGAGTATAGATTACCAATAAATAAGTATGATATCTCATCTACTAAGGGAAGTTTCCATGTGAAGGATTTTTCTAAGGAAAAGCTTAAGTTAACTATCAATTCAGATAAAGCTTATGCTATTAATATTCTTCCAGGCGGTGTTGTTACAAGCAAGGAAGTTGTTACAGTTAAGAGAGATGAAGATAATAACTATATTTACAATCGGGAAGAAGATGTTGTAAAGGTGGCTGTTGTTGAACGTCATCAGAATACAGGTAATGTTGCCTGTGCACTTCTTAAGGGATATGGAATCAAGGAAGGAGCAGTAGCGCTTTCAATAGCTCATGATTCTCACAACATAATTGTTGTTGGTGTAAATGATGATGATATGGAGTTTGCTGTAAATGAACTCATAAATCAGAGCGGCGGAATGATACTTGTTAAAGATAAGGAAGTATTAGAAAGTATGCCGATGCCAATAGGTGGACTTATGAGTGACCAAAGTGGTGAATATGTAGATGAGAAGCTTAGAAACATCCATAAAATAGCTCATGAAGTACTTAAAGTTAATTTAAGTGTTGAACCTGTGATGACTCTATGTTTTATGTCACTTGCTGTAATTCCAGAACTTAAACTTACTGACATGGGACTATTTGATGTAACACAGTTTAAATTTATTTCAATTGAAGCAGAATAATAAAAGATATGATAGTGTAAAGTTTCGTATGAAAAAATAAAGAAGAAATATTTCTTACTTATTTTAGAAATATGAACTTAATCTTTCATTTGAAGAATTGTCTGTTGACCTAAGCTAATGAGTATCTGCCATTTAGCAGGCATGTTTTCGGCAAACTCTAATTCTTTAAGCTCATTTAAGGGCTTCCAGTAATTATAAGGATGAGGTCTTAAAAAGTTGTAATACGCAGTCCATAAAGAAAAACCGTAAAGGGCACCGTCATCACTGCTGTATCCGCAAGTAACACGACAGGATGATTTGAAAGTTCTGTTTAGGCGTTCTACAACTTGTTTTACCCATCTGAATTCTGTTGAAACAGGATCGTCATTTGTTAATCCAATGACTTGAGTTAAGTCGAAGAATTTCTCTTCTTCTAATTCAAATTGCTGTTTTGCAAGTGGATATGCACTATAACCATCAGCAATGAACTTAAGAGTTTTGTTTGGGAAGTTTTTAAACTTGTCAAAAGCCATACGCATAGCAAGAATACACGGCCCTACGGCACGTGTGTCCGATACTTGGTATCCAAGAATAGATTTCTTACAAGCATCCATTACAATCCACACATAGTGCTTAATACCTTTAACTTTGATATAGGTTTCATCGGCAGATAGAATCTTTGATGGTTTGTAGTCAAAAGTATCTACAAACGGCTTTATAACAGCAGCAGCTGTTAATGCATAATTGGCAACCATGGTGTGAGATATATCTATGCCGTGAACTTCTTTTAGAGCATGAGCAGTCTGTCTTGTAGAAAGTTTTAAATTCACATGATAAGTAAGGCACAAGCCCATTATATGAGGATTAAACTTCTTAAAGCTAAAGTTTGTAGCACGCTTAGGTAGTGAGTATAAATCCATCTTAAAGAAGTTGATAGTAAACTCTCTGTAAATATAACGAAGCTTATATTGTGACTTTTCAGCATGACTTATATTTTTATCAAGTTTCTTTAAATTTGAAAGATAATATGAGCACTTATCATTAGTGCACTTATGCACTTTAAAGTGTTTTCGTTCCTTACGTTCCGTAAGTGTCGAACCACAGTATGGGCATTTAAAAACTAATGGTTTTGTAACAAAATTAGACTCTTGAAATGAAGTGCCACAGACTTTACATTGATACTGGTCTTTACTACCATTGTTATTATAGATGTATTCATGAGTGGCACCACATTTAGGGCAGATAATTTTGTCTGGAATAGTTTTACCGTTACATCTTTGGACGGGCTTGATAATTTTATTATATTTATGCTTGTAATACGCTAAAAGCAGTTTGTAATCAACCTGCTCAAAACGCTTGATTATAGGCAGTTTATCAACTTTAAACTTTTGATATAGGACTGTTTGAATCATCAAATTGCATTTGCTTAAGAGGAATATGTTGAGCAATAAATCCTATAAGCTGATAAATAGTTTTAATTAAATATTGATTATATAGTAGTAAATAAGTTATAATTGAATCCACAATAACGACATCCTTTCATGTTGGATTTTGGTTGTAGCGATTCAATTGTAACATGAAATTAGGGGGTCGTTGTTTTTTTGCAAAAAAACTTCCGAAACCTTGATTAATAAATAGATTTTAAAATAAAAAGTGTGAAGAAACTTTACACTAACAGCAGATATGAGGGGGAGATATTATGGAGTTAGAGATAAAAAATATTACAAAGAAGTTTAAGGACAAGACAGCAGTAAATAATTTTAATGTTACACTTTTTGAAGGAATATATGGGCTTTTAGGACCAAATGGTTCTGGTAAGACAACTCTTATGAGAATGATTGCTGATGTTGTTAAGCCTACTGAAGGGATAATAATGATTAATGGCAGGAATAGAAAAATCAAAGGTTTTTCAGAAGGAATGAAAGAAAGACTTGGAATAGCACAGGCACTTTTAAATGATCCTAAAATACTTATTCTTGATGAGCCTACAGCTGGCCTTGATCCTAATGAGCGCATAAGGTTTAAGAATATGATTGCAAGGCTGTCTAAGGATAAGATAGTTATACTTTCAACTCATATAGTTTCTGATGTAGAATTTCTTGCTAATGAAATCGTTATCATGAAGCAGGGCAGTCTCGTTGAGAAAAATACTACTTCTGGTATTACTGATAAAATGCGTGGGAAGGTATGGTCATTAATAGTGGATGAACAAAAGTATGGCGATATTATGGATAAATATAAAATATCTAAAACATCAATGGATAATGGCTTTGTGACAGTTAGAATTGTAAGTGATGAAAAGCCTGCTGCATCAGCTGTAGAACAGAAACCAACTTTAGAAGATATGTTTTTATATTACTTTGGAGAGGTAGCTGAGAAACTGCGATAGATCTAATAAAGTTTGAACTTAAAAAGATATTCAGCAATAAGCTTATTTATATAGTCATGGCAGCACTCTGTGTAACAATATTGATTAATCTTTATCAGGACAACAATAAAATAAATGAGTATTTCGGCAGTAAGGATACATTTTTGTCTGTTGTTGAAAAGTATAAGAATAGTGCATATTCACCAGCGCAGAGTCAGGAATTGTTAGAGTCAGCACAGGAAAAAAGGCTAAATGAGGATAAGTTAAGCAGAGATGAAAAATTTGTTATTGATTATATCTTGTATTAGGACTAGCGTCAATATATTCAAAGGAATATACGACTAGAGTATCATATTTGAATTTGAGTACCAAAAAAGGAAGAACATCATTAAATACAGCGAAAATAATAGCAGCGCTTTTATATACGATAATTATCTTTGCTTTCGTAACTGTAATAAATAGGATAAGTACAATGATTCTTGGACTGCCTAATGGTGGTGCCGCCATGAACAGTTTTGGTGAATATAATATTTTTAATATGAGTGTGAATCAGTATTATGGATATACACTAGCACTAAGTCTACTAAATATTTAGAGGTTATCTTTCATTTGCTGTTTTTGGAAAAGCAGTCATCTATCCTTATATAATAATAACATTTGCAGTTGTTGCAATAATTATAATGTTAGTATTATGTCATGTTTTCAATAAGAAACAGGTAATTGCATAAATTTAGTGTTGATAGTAAGCTCCCTCTTTCTTAAGTCTATTGCGCATATAGCAATTAGATGGTAAAATATAGGAAAAAGGGGGCGGCTTTGTGAAGTTAATAAATAATTTAAGAAAGAATCACAGCATAGTATTCTGTGTATTATTTGCATTTGTTTATATGGTACTTTTTAATTTAGTGGGCTTGGCAGTAGCTTTTCTAAAGCTTGATAGCATGATGTCACAATCCCTTGTAGAACTGATATGTATTGGATTTGCTGTGTTTATTATGTATAAACTTAAAATGAAAAATTTTTTAAAAGAAAAAGGAACTGGGTTCTTTAAAGGTTTGTTTACAGGTATGTTTTTGCTTTGTTTATCATTATATGTATTTGCAATTGGACTTATAATGAGTGTGTTTTCAGATAAAATAGGAATTACAGAGATATTTAATATTTTAATTATGTCTGTATCTGTGGGGTTATGTGAAGAATTTGTTTTCAGAGGTATAGTTGTAAACATACTCAAAGAAAAGTATGGGGATAGTAAGAAGGAAATTTATATTACTGTATTTACAGCAGGTATTATTTTTGGACTAATACATCTTACTAATATATTAGCAGGAGCGTCTTTTCAAGGAACAATAGTGCAGGTAATTTGTGTAATGGCATTAGGATCATATTTGGCAGCTGTATATGTAAGATGCAGAAATATATGGTCAATGGCTTTCTTGCATGGATTAAATGATTTCGCAGCCTTTCTTGTGGCAGGAGCATCTACAATGCAGTCAGTTACAGGGTCTATATCATCATATGGACTAATAAAGCTTATTACTATTCCTATATATTTAATTCCTACTTTTATACTTCTTAGAGAGAGTAAAATAACAAAAATTATAGGTAATCAAGATAAATAAATTTAATATACGAAGGAAATGCGGTGTGCTAATGGTTAAAATAGTTATTGTTGAAGATGATAAAAATATAAGAAATGAATTATATACTTTTTTAAAAAGAAATGGCTATGATGTTGAAAAACCAGATGATTTCAGCAGTATTATTGATTATATAAAAGAAGCTGATGCCGATTTGATATTGCTTGATATAAATCTTCCTATGTTTGATGGATATTATGTATGCAGGGAAGTAAGAAAGATTTCAGATGTGCCAATAATAGTCGTTACAAGTAGAGATAGCGATCTTGATGAACTGATGAGCATGAATATTGGTGCAGATGATTTTATAACCAAGCCTTATAATTTGCAGATCCTCTTAGCAAGGATATCAGCAGTACTTAAGAGATGTAAAAGAAGCAATATGCAGAGTGACGTTATTACATATAATGGTATAAAGGTTAATGTACTTAACGGCACTGTATCATTTAATGATAAAAGTATTGAAGTAACAAA
Source organism: Inconstantimicrobium porci (assembly GCF_009696465.1). Taxonomy (GTDB): domain Bacteria; phylum Bacillota; class Clostridia; order Clostridiales; family Clostridiaceae; genus Inconstantimicrobium; species Inconstantimicrobium porci. The sequence continues at coordinate 54,671 of NZ_VULX01000012.1, forward strand.
GAATGAACTTAAGATATTATCATATATGATTAAAAACAAAGGGAAAATAGTTTCAAGAGAATCTCTGATGACGTATTTATGGGATTGTGAGATGTTTGTTGATGATAACACTCTATCTGTGAATATGACAAGAATTAGAAAGAAACTTGAAAGCATTGGTGTAAGCAATATCATTGATACAAGAAGAGGACTGGGGTACATTATATCATGAGTATAAATAGATATTTTAAAGAAAGGCTGCCTTTTATAATTCTTAATGTTGTACTATGCATAATTGTTTCAGCAACGATGATTATTGCAGGGTTTTCTTATTTTGCTGTAGTTTCTCTAGTTTGTGCCTGGTTTATACCGCTGATTACATACATGATTTATCAGTGCTTAAAGTTTAAGAGGTATATTGATAATATTGTTGCAGTCAGCGAAGATCTTGATAGAAAATATCTTCTTCCTGAGATTATAGATGAAGAAGATTTTATGGAAGCAGAGGTAATATGCAGCATTTTAAGAGATGCTGACAAGTCTATGCATCAAGAAGTGAAAATATATGAAAATGAGCAGAAGGAATACAAAGAGTATATAGAGACATGGATTCATGAGATAAAAACACCTATTTCATCAATAGAGCTGATTGTTGCTAACAGTGATGATAATCCTTACAATTTAAAGATAAGTTATGAAATAAAGCGTATAGAAAGATATGTTGAGCAGGTACTTTATTATGCCAAGAGCAGTGATACCGAGAAAGACTATGTTGTAAGAAAGTTTGATTTACGCAGTTCAGTTATGAAATGCATAAAAAGTAATTCGCTATATTTTATTAATAAAAGGATAAAGCTGGACTTTGGTGAAATTAGTGAGCAGATATATAGTGATGAAAAATGGATAATATTTATCATTAATCAGATACTTGTTAATGCAGTAAAGTACTCTCATGAAGATGATGGGATTATAAAGATATATTCTCATAAGAAGAAAGACAGCGTTGAACTTATAATTGAAGATAACGGTATAGGCATAAATGAAAAGGATATAGATAGAGTATTTGAAAAAGGCTTTACAGGGGATAATGGCAGAAAGACAGGAAAGTCTACAGGAATAGGTCTTTATTTATGCAGGAAGCTATGTGATAAGCTCGGACTTAATATAATGATTTCATCTGAAGAAAACAGAGGAACCAGGGTAGTGGTTATCTTTCCAAAGTCATGTTTAATAGATGAGATATTTTCATAAAAGCTGATACATTTTATGTATCGGCTTTTATAATTAATAAGAAAAATATGAGAGTTTTATGCTTATGACATAAGTATATTTTGTATTCAAACTTACAAATTCGTAAGTTTACAGAAAGTTAAATCAATATGTAATATGAACCTATTCTGTTAAAATTATAAAGGAAAATGATAAAAGACATGTGATGGAGGAAAAATAATGAATGATAATATATTAAAAGTAGAAAATTTAGATAAGTATTATGGTAATAAAGGGTCTATAACAAAGGCAATCAACAATATTAGTTTTAATGTGCGCAAAGGGGAGTTTGTTGGGATAATGGGGCCTTCAGGAAGCGGCAAGACAACTCTTTTAAACTGTATATCAACTATAGACAAAGTAACAACAGGCAGCATTAATATAAATGGTTCTGATATTACTAAAATGAAAGCTAAACAGATTGAAAAATTCAGGAGAGATGAGCTTGGATTTGTGTTTCAGGATTTTAACCTCCTTGATACTTTAACATCATATGAAAATATAGCTTTAGCACTTACTATAAAAGGTGAGCAGCACTCAGAGATAGACAAAAAAGTTAAGAGAGTTGCTTTAAGGCTTGGCATAGAAGATATTTTAGAAAAATATCCATACCAGATTTCTGGAGGCCAGAAACAGAAGGTAGCATGTGCCAGAGCAATAGTAACATCACCTTCACTTATTCTTGCAGATGAACCTACAGGAGCACTTGATTCCAAATCATCAAGAATGCTGCTTGAGTCATTTGAGAAACTTAATAAGGAATTATCAGCAACTATCTTAATGGTTACACATGATGCATTTACTGCAAGCTATGCTCACAGAATACTATTTATTAAAGATGGCAGAATATTTAATGAAGTAGTAAGAGGCAATGACTTAAGAAAAGAATTCTTTGACAGGATTATCGAAGTGGTAACCCTTCTTGGAGGTGACTCAGAAAATGTACTATAAAATAGCATTGAGTAATGTTAAAAAGAGTTTTAAGGATTATGCAATATATTTTCTGACACTTTCATTTGCAGTCTGTATCTTTTACAGCTTTAATTCTATTGAAGCGCAGAAAGCGTTCATTGAACTTGGTAAAAGCCAAAACAAGATAATGCAGAGCATGATGAGTATCATAGATATTGTATCTGTATTTGTATCAATAATCTTAGGCTGCCTGATAATTTATGCTAACAACTTCCTCATTAAAAAGCGCAAAAAGGAATTTGGTATATATTTTACTTTAGGGATGCCAAAGAAAAAGATATCCATTATACTTTTTATGGAGACATTTCTTGTAGGTATCTTATCGCTGGTAGCAGGACTAGCTATAGGCATATTTATCTCACAGGGGCTTTCAGCTTTTACAATCAAGATGTTTCAGATTGATATGAGTGCGTATAAATTTGTATTTTCTATAAAAGCACTTATCAAGACTTCACTGTACTTTGCTATCATTTTCATACTTGTAATAATCTTTAATTCATTTATGATATCAAAATACAAACTTATAGATATGATTAATGCTTCAAGAAAAAATGAGGAAATGAAGATTAAAAAAAATGCTGTTTCATTTATCATTTTTATTCTCGGCATAGCATTTATAGCAACTGAATGTTACCTGGTAAAGATAACAGGCAGAGATATGCAGAGTAAGAATTTAAAGATTGCAGCTGCTTTGGCAATAATATCAATTTTCCTTATTTTTTATGGTTTAAGCGGCTTATGTATTAATCTTATTAAGAAAAATAGAAAGGTGTATTTTAAAAATCTTAATATTTTTGTAGCAAGACAGATTTACAGTAAAATTAATACTAATTTTATATCAATGTCAATAATATGTATCATGCTTTCGTTAACTGTTATAGTTCTATCTACAGGGCTTAGCTTTAAACAGATTCTTGAGAATAGTTTAAGAGAAAATACTTCGTTTGATGCCTCTGCAAGAATGTATATTGATAATAAGACACCTGTGAAAAGTATTGAAGATGCTTTCAAAAAGATGAATGTTACTTTTAAAGATAATGTAGAATGCAGATATTTAAATGTGTATGGACTGAATACACCTGTAGAAGATATTATTGGAAAGTATGCGGATGATAAAAAAGATGTCAGTGATTATAAATATACACCAGCTATCAGAATTTCTGATTATAATAATATGCAGAAACTTAGGGGAGAAAAAACAATTGATCTTAAAGATAATCAGGTTATTGTAACATCTAATCATGGGACAATGTCTAGTGCAGCAGATAAGATGGTAAACTCAGGAGATAGTATTATTTTAAGAAATGAAAAGTTTACTATAGCCAACAAAGAAGTTATGCATGAACTTTATTATACAGCATTAGTTAATTACAATTATTTTACACTTATCGTACCTGATAAACTAGCAGATGGCTGTGATGTAATTGAGTCTGTTGTTAATATGGAGTATAAAGGTGATAAGGAGAAAACAGAAGAGGAATATGTGAAACTTTTAAGAGATATTACACTATCAAGAAACTCATATAAGCTGGATGGAGTATATATAAGCGGTGATACAAGAGAAAGGGTAATAGAATCAAATAAAGGATTTTATACAACATTGCTTTTTGTTGGAGTATACCTGGGAATAATTTTTCTGCTAGCCAGTGCAGCAGTTCTTGCTCTGCAACAGCTTTCTGAAGCAAGCGACAGCAGTGAAAGATATGTATCGCTAAAAAGAATAGGTGCATCTAAAAGTATTATTAATAAAAGCATTTTTATTCAAATACTGATATATTTTATTTTTCCACTCATTTTATCAATAGTTCATTCAGTAATCGCTATTCTTTATATAAGTGATTACCTGAATTCTTTTGGCAAAGGATATATACTGCCTTCAGCGCTTTTCACAGCTGGTGTTATCATACTAATTTATGGTGGATACTTCTATGTGACATACAATGGCTATAAGGCAGTAGTCAAAGGATATAATCATAATTAAGAGCAGTAATTTCTTTTAAAAGCATCAATAACTTTTAATATCTTGTTATCTGGCTGTTCAGTCATTGAAGAAACATAATCATTTAATGCATTATAGGTTTTTACAGCCAGATATTTTACTTCATTCATGTATATTTCATACTGATTCATTTTATTTAGCATTGTAATTAAAGATTTAATAGATGATATTTTTTCATATATCTGAACCTCTATATCTTCACAGCCTGAAATTGAAGTAGATGTATCTCTGTAGTTATAAAGTACAGAATTAATAGCACCTATATTGTTACAGCAGAGCATCACATTTCTTATAAAATCTATATCTTCATAGGCAGTATTTTCTCTAAAAAGTATATTGTTGTCTATGATAATTTCTCTTTTAATTATTTTGCTCCAGATAAAACCGCCATGTAGCATGAGATCTTTTCTTTTTGCAATATCAAGCGTACCACAGGCTGCTTCCGAAGTAGTTAAGAAATCCTCTTCTAGCGCTTCATAATAAAATGCAGAATCAATCATATCATAATCATTCTTTACCGCTTTTTCGTAAAGTTCTTCATACATCGTATAAAAGACATCATCATCACTGTCAACAAATCCTATGTATTTCCCATTGGCAGCTTTAATGCCTGCATTTCTTGCTCCACCAGGGCCTCTTCTTGTTTCATTGTTTATTAATTTTATGAGATGACTGTATTTATTTTTATATTCTTCTGCAATAGAAAGGCTGTTATCAATTGAACAGTCATTGACAAGGATTATTTCAATTTCCTTTAAAGACTGATGTATAAGCGATTCTATGCAGCGTGAGAGATAATTTTCTGAATTAAATATTGGAACAATTATCGAAATCTTAATATCCATTTTTACCTCGCAATTCTAAGGTTAGTATACTATGTTATTCTAATTTTATCATCATTTATTGTAAAGAGGATAAAAGAGCAATACTATCAATATATTCGAATGTTTTTATAGAAATTATCAATTTTATTATTTACTATTTCAAAGGAAAATGGTTGTAGGAAAAAGTCGAAATAGGAACTCTAAAAGAAAACGTTGACGAATAAAAAAATAAGTGCTAATATAGGAGTGTAAATATAGTGTGTAACTGATATTCAGGCATTAACTATTCGTAACACTTATGGTTAGATTAGGTAATGCCTTTTTTGCGCGCAAAAGGAATAGATTAAAACCATTTGATGTTAAATAATAAACTAAGGAGTAAAAGTTATGAAAGACAAAATATTTGGTGTTTTACAACGTGTGGGTAGATCATTTATGCTTCCAATAGCATTGCTTCCAGTAGCAGGTCTATTTTTAGGACTTGGCGGTTCATTTACAAATAAAACAATGCTTGAAGCTTACGGACTTATGGGTATTATGGGTCCTGGAACAGTAATTAATGCTATATTAACAGTAATGAATGATGCTGGAAATATTGTTTTCTCAAATCTTCCAATATTATTTGCAATGGGTGTTGCAATTGGTATGGCTAAGAAAGAAAAAGAAGTTGCTGCACTTTCAGCAGCTATAGCATTCTTTATCATGCATGCATCAATAGGTGCAATGATAAATATAAATGGTGGAACAGAAGCTTTATTAGAAGGAGCATCTACATCAGTTTTAGGAATTACATCATTACAGATGGGTGTTTTTGGTGGTATTATTGTAGGTCTTGGAGTAGCAGCACTACATAATAGATTTTATAAGATACAATTACCACAAGTGTTATCATTTTTTGGTGGTTCAAGATTCGTGCCAATAATAAGTGCAGTTGTATACTTAATAGTAGGTATAGCAATGTTCTTTATATGGCCTCCAGTTCAGAAGGGTATATATGCAGTTGGTGATGTCGTATTAAAATCAGGATATGCAGGTACTTGGTTATATGGATTAATGGAACGTGCTCTTATTCCATTTGGACTACATCACGTATTTTATTTACCATTCTGGCAGACAGCACTTGGTGGAACTTTAGAAGTTGGTGGAAAACTTATAGAAGGAGCTCAGAATATATTCTTTGCTGAACTTGCTACACCTGGAATAACTAAATTCAGCGTTTCTGCTACTAGATTTATGGCTGGTAAGTTCCCACTTATGATGTTTGGTTTACCTGGTGCAGCTCTTGCTATGTACAAATGTGCAAAGCCAGGAAAGAGAAAGGTTGTTGGTGGACTTTTATTATCAGCTGCCTTAACTTCAGCAGTAACAGGAATAACTGAACCAATTGAGTTTACATTCTTATTTGTTGCTCCACTTTTATATGCAATACACTGCGTATTTGCTGGCGTTGCATATATGCTTATGCACATTATGAATGTAACAATAGGTATGACATTCTCTGGTGGTTTTATTGATTTCTTCTTATTTGGTATTTTACAAGGTAATGCTAAAACAAACTGGTTAATTGTATTACCTGTAGGAATAGCTTATTTTGTAGTTTACTATTTCATTTTCTCAATATTAATTAAGAAGATGAATCTAAAGACTCCTGGTAGAGAAGACGACAATGAAGAAACTAAACTTTACACTAGAAAAGATGTTGAAGCAAGAAAGAACGGAGAAAATGGTTCAGAAGCTAATACTTCAGAAGATTCACTTTCAGCTGCTATAGTTGAAGGACTTGGTGGAAAAGAAAATATATCAGATGTAGATTGCTGTGCTACAAGATTACGTTGTACTGTATACAAATCAGAACTTGTAAAAGATGATGTGTTAAAGCAGACAGGTGCATCTGGAGTTGTTCATAAAGGGCAAGGTGTTCAGATAATATATGGACCAAGAGTTACAGTAATTAAATCAAACTTAGAAGATTATTTAGCGTAGTTTATTATATGATAGTATAAGAAAATGGGGCTGTCGCACAACTAATTAGAAATTAGTTGTGTAGCGGCTCTTTTTTTATGCAAAAAAAACAAATCCTAAACTCAAAGAGAATAGGATTTATCAGATTTATATATGACTTATTCCAAAGTTAAGGAAAATCAAGCTTTGCCACGAAAGTTACTAAAAATCATATTATATGGATATATGAACGGACTTTATTCATCAAGAGATATTGAAAAAGCCTGCTACAGAGATATTAATTTTATCTTTTTACTAGAAGGATCAAAAGCCCCAGATCATTCAACTATCGCAAGATTTAGGACTCTTCATTTTGCACCTTATGCTGAACAGATTCTTGCTCAAACAACTAATTCCCTTTATGAAATTGGTGAAATTTCAGGTGAGTCAATATTTATAGATGGAACAAAAATAGAGGCTAGTTCCAATAAATTCACATTTGTTTGGAAGAGAGCTGTTACTAAAAATATGCTTAAAGCATATGGATTGTTAAATATAATGGGACCAGGAACAGCTGTTAATTCAATTCTTCTGATAATGAATGATGCAGGAAATATTATTTTTAATAATCTACCGATACTTTTTGCAATGGGTGTTGCTATAGGTATGTCAAAGAAGGAAAAGGAAGTTGCAGCTCTTTCTGCAGCTATAGCATTTTTTGTGATGTATGCATCAATAGGCTCGATGATTAAAATCAGCGGCGGAGCTAAAGTGTTTATGAATGGTGCAACTACTTCTGTAGTTGGAATTACATCATTACAGATGGGGGTGTTTGGTGGAATTATAGTTGGACTTGGAGTTGCTGTATTACATAATAGATTTTATAAAGTAGAACTTCCGGAGGTGCTATCATTTTTTGCTGGTACAAGGTTTGTGCCAATAATAAGTGCGATAGTGTATATAATTATTGGGATAGTAATGTTCTTTATTTGGCCGCCTGTTCAGACTGCAATCAATGCACTAGGTAGGTTTGTTATAGCATCAGGATATGCAGGTACATGGTTTTATGGTTTTGTGGAACGTGCACTTATTCCATTTGGTCTTCATCATGTATTTTATCTGCCATTTTGGCAGACAGCAGTTGGAGGAACGGCTGTAGTAGCAGGTAAAACTATAGAGGGAGCACAGAATATATTCTTTGCCCAGCTTGTTCAACCGGGAATTCATCATTTTAGTGTTTTAGCAACAAGATTTATGTCAGGCAAGTTTCCACTAATGATATTTGCATTGCCAGGAGCCGCTCTTGCAATGTATAGAAGCGCAAAGCCACAAAAGAGAAAGATTGTAGGAGGATTACTTCTATCAGCAGCTTTAACATCAATGCTGACAGGTATTACAGAACCAATTGAATTCACTTTTTTGTTTGTAGCACCCAAATTATATATAGTACACTGTGTGTTTGCAGGTCTATCTTACATGATAATGCACATACTGAATGTAGGTGTAGGAATGACGTTTTCAGGTGGCTTTATTGATATGTTCTTGTTTGGAATATTACAGGGAAATGCAAAAACAAATTGGATTAGAATTGTATTAGTGGGGATTGTTTACTTTATAATTTATTATTTCTTATTCAGCTTTTTCATTAAAAAGTATAATATTAAAACTCCTGGACGTGAAGATGAAGAGAAGGTAAAGCTTTATAGGAGAAAGGATAATTACTCAAAAGAGAAATTATCTAAAAATGAATCATTAGCGATAATTGTAGAAGGATTTGGCGGCAAGGATAATATAATTGATGTTGACTGTTGCGTAACTAGATTAAGATGTACAGTGAAAGATTATAATCTTGTTAATGAAGATATATTAGAGAATTCAGGAGCAGTAGGAGTTATTCATAGAGGTAATGGAGTTCAGGCTATTTATGGGCCAAGAGCTACAGTAATAAAATCTGATCTTGAAGATTATCTTGATGATTATCATAAAAATGCTGGGATTAACTGACTAAAAAATTTAATATGAACAGAACAACGCTTTCTGAAAAGTTTAACAGACTTGTGGGAGAAACTATAATAACTTATATCAATAAACTGAGAGTAAATATAGCAACCACTCTTTTAAGAGATACAAGAGTTCCAATTTCTGAAATAATGGAAATAGTAGGTTTTAATGATTCATCATATTTCTTTAGGACATTTAAAATATACAAAGGCCAATCACCTAAAGAGTATAGAGATGAGTACTGCTGTGTTGATTGAATCAATTGCTTTATCAGCCATTATATATTGACAAGCAATGTTATAGATGATAGCATAAAGACAATCCCTTTAAATTGATTCGAGAAATCAGTAAGGAAGTTATAGTATGCTGACCAGCAATAGACTTTAAGCATCATTTATAATCAAAATCTCTTTTTGATATAAATTAAAGTTTTGATAGATCGTAAGCAGCCTTCCTTTATTTAAGGAAGGCATTTTTTATGTCTTTAATTAGTTATATATTTTAAGACGTAGAGCAAGGAGCATACTACCTTATAGTTAAGTCAGTCGCATGGCGGGGAAATAGAACTACTTATAAGGAGAAATAAAAATGAATAAAGGAAACAATAACAGCAGCAGACTGGCCATAAATATGGCAATCGCACTAATCTTAGGACTTATTGCAGGAGTAGGGTGTATCTTTTTAAGAGAAAATCTTATTGCAAGTGGTAGTAAAGATATTTGGACAACAATTAATAACATCTTATTTCAGGATATTTCAGCAAAAGGAGCTACAAATGCTATAGGAGTATTTTATATCCTTGGACAGCTGTTTGTAAGAGCACTTCAGCTTGTTATAGTTCCAATGGTATTTACATCAATTGCACTAGCAATGTGTAAAATAAGTGATACTAAGAAGCTTGGTAGAATATCATACAAGACAATTTTAGGATTTTTATCGACTTCAGTTTTTGCACTTTTATTAGCAGGAATTGTTGGATTTGCAGTAAAGAACATGGGACTTTTTACTACTAATGTAGGCAATGTTGCAGCAAAGACTGGAACAGCAAATTCTACAAATCCATTGATGATAATTGTCAATGCAGTTCCTAGCAATGTTGCATCTGCTTTTTCAGATAATGGAAGTGTACTAGCTATAGTATTTGCAGCAGTAGTTATAGGACTTTGTATCAATGTACTAGGTGATAAGGTAAAAGTATTAAAGGATCTTTTAGAAGATGTAAACTCTATTATTACCGTATTCTTAAGTTTTGTAATTACAAAGTTTGGACCTTTCGCAATATTTGTTCTTATAACTAGAACATTTGCAATTTACGGAGTAGATAACTTAAAGCCAGCACTTGTATATGTTGTAACTACAGTTGCTGCGTTATTGGTATTTTTAGTATTTGGCTATGCTATATTCATAGCAGTAGGGGCAGGTCTTAATCCTGTACATTTTGTAAAGAAGATAGGAAAAGTTGCACTATTTGGCTTCTCAACATCATCTTCAGCAGCTACTTTGCCTCTTAATACAAAAACAACTACAGAAGAGCTTGGGGTAAGCGAAGATGTAGCATCATTCATACTTCCTCTTGGAATGACAATTAACATGAATGGTACTGCTATAATGCAGGTTATTGCCGCTATATTTATAGCAACTAGTGCAGGATATAATGTTACAGTAAGCAATGTAATAGTTATTGCACTTTTAGCATTAATAGCATCAGTAGGAACACCTGCTGCACCTGGGGCTGGCGCAGTAATATTATTTACAGTGTTAACAGGAATGGGGTATAACAACGATTCAGCAATGCTTGCATATTCACTAATACTTGCAATAAATAGACCTATAGAAATGCTTGTAACATCACTAAATGTAGTTGGAGATTCAGCTACAAGTGTTGTAGTAGCAAAATCAGAAGGAATGTTAGATGAGGAAATTTATTTTTCTTAAATAGCAGGTATAATAGCTAAAAAAAAATAGTATCTATATATAAATAGCTTTATAGTAGAGGTTAAGTTATGGAGATATTTATGTACTATTTTTTATTAATACTTATGTGTGCTTTGATAATTAATCTTATATTTATTATTAGGAGAAAATGTCCTAAAAAGATATCTGTACTAATGAATGTAATGATGATTTTGTTCCTCATTAGGTGTATATCACTGATATTCCTATCAATAACTAATTCAAATAATTATGCACTTATGATAGGACGGCTTAGTGAACTTAATGTTATTTATGTACCGGCAGTTATTTTTATAACAGTTTATATTTTTAGAAGAGACAATGTAATGAAATTTATTTCTGTTTATCCGTATATTGCGGTGTTTGCTGTACTTTTTGGAGTAGAAATGTATTTCTCGAAGTACAGCTTGAAAATAATAAAACAGTTTGGGTTTGTTATATTTTCTTCGAATGAACTTATAGAAAATTTCATTTTCATAACTGTATTGGTGTTTTTGGAAATAATAAGCATAAAGGTTCTGCTGGAGCCAAGGAGTAATAAAGCAGGAATGATCTTTTTAATTATGAGTATTATCTTAATGATAGTTGAAAGATTCTTATTTATATATGAAGTATCTGTGTTTCCACTGCCAGTAATAAGTGAGTTTATTCTTTTAATGACATCATACTATACAGTATCAACTTTTAAGAAAATAAAGAATGTGTGATATTGGAACAAATTAAAACATCTTGATAAACTAGAATTTGAATTAAACTACAAATTCTAAATTATCTAGATGTTATTTTTTATGGTATAAGAAACTGCATTGAAAAAGGTGAAATTTTGATGCTGTAAACCGTTGGAAATAAAGGGGTTACACAATAACTCAAAAAAATGATATAATGAAATTTTATCCTTTTTTGTTAGTATAAGTCCACTAAATGTAACTTCATTTTTCTGCAGTAATCAAAAGCTATTTTATTATATATGTCATTAAGCTGTGCTGGGTCGTGTGCATCGCAACCAATGATTACGTCTATATTTCTACCACTTACTTTTTTCCAGAATGAATTATGTGGGTACTGGTATCTTACGCCATCGCACATATCGCTTAAGCCTTTTCTGAAGCCATTGGCATTTATCTCTAGTATAAAGTGATATTTTTCTGCAGCATCTATGATGATGTCAGCTGCCTTATCACAGTTTTCATCCCATTTAAAGTTGTTTTCATACATTAAGTCAGGGTGGGCAAGATATTTAAAATATCCAGTCTTCATTCCCTTGACTGATGATTGTGCATAGTCAATAAAACAGTCTGTAGATTCCGCATCATAAATATTATGGATGTTATTATTAGTATCTTCATAATAATGCTGACCAAGAATTAAGTAGTCCACGGTCTTGTTTTTAAGCAGTTTTCCATAGTAACTGTCCAAAGATGATATATACTCAATTTCCAGGCCGCATAGAAGTTTAATCTTATCTTTATATTCTGTTTTTAATATATTTATTTCGTTAATATACTGCTTCAGATTATCATAGTCCATTCTGAAACCAAATCCATCACCTGGAAATGGTCCATGATCTGAAAAGCCAAGAATTTTTAAATTCGATTTTAAGGCTTCTTTGACATAATCTTCACAGCATCCATTAGCGTGTCCGCAGTATTCGCAGTGTGTATGGTAGTTGAATTTCATAATTTAACACCTCTCAACATATTGATATTTTATTATACATATTAAGTGAGAATAAGAAAAAAATATAATGAGTTTTACATAAATATTCTGATATTCTGACATATAATTGTCACAAAAATTGTGTATACTCAAAATTGTAGATAAAAAATCTTTTTTCATTAAATTCCTTTAGGAAACAGCCTGAAAGATAATATGGGTACCCCGCCTAAGTTATCCTTCAGGTCTTTTTTTATGTTTTAGGTAGAAATTAATTAGTTATTTGTATTTATATAACAATTCATATACAAAGGCAAATATATTGCAATTACCAGTAACTATATTATAAAAATGAAAAGAAATGTATAATTTAATTATACTAGATTATACAAAAGAGAGCTATTCCAAAATACATGTTTGTACATTTAATGATAAGTTTTTATAATTTTTGTGAAGTACAGTTCAATGTTTGGTAATATTAAACAAATAGAAGCTGTAGTACTATAAATTGACACGAATATAATTTATAATAGTTATCATAATGAATAAATAGTTTAGATGAAATAATGCATATATAATTATTTAGAATAGGAGGATAAGGTGTTAACAATATATGATATAGCTAAGATTACGGGATTTTCACCTACAACTGTGTCAAAGGTTATTAATAATTATCCGGATGTTAGTGATAAAACAAGAAATAAAATAAAAAAAGCTTTAGTAGAATCAGGATTTAAACCTAATGCTCAGGCACAATTCTTATCAACAAAGAAGACATGGACAATAGGTGTAGTGTATTATGAAGGAGTAGGAATAGGGCTTGCCCATCCTTTTTTTTCATATGTAATACAGGCATTTAAACATAGGGTAGAGGAGTATGGATATTCATTGTTGTTTGGATCAAAAACTGATAGGCTGAAAAATAGTACCTTCTTAGAATATTTTAAGTATTCTAGGGTGGATGGTATAGTAATAATATCTACTGAAGAAGGAAATAAGGAAACAGAAGAAATCATAAATAGTGATTTCCCATGCGTTATTATTGATATAAGAAATAATAATGCAGCTACTGTAAGTTCTGACAACGAAAAAGGATGTAAACTTGCAATAGATTATTTATATGAGCTTGGACATAGAAAAATAGCTCATATTAGTGGAGGCTTTGGAGATAGAAATTGGTCAAGTACTACAAGAATCAAATGTTATAAGGAAGCTATGAATAATTTAGGACTTAATGTTCCAAATGGATATATTGCTGATGGAGTTAATTTCGATTATTCAGGAGGATATAGTGCTATGAAAAAACTTTTAAAATTAAAAGATAGGCCCACAGCTGTGTTTGCAGCAGGAGATAAATTAGCTCTTGGAGCCATTGCGGCTATAAGGGATGAAGGAATGAATGTGCCTGATGATTTTTCAGTAATAGGATTTGATGATATAGAACTTGCAAGATATGTTACACCAGGTCTTACAACAATAAGGCAGAATTCTACTGAATTAGGCAGATCAGCAGCAGATATTCTTGTAGAGCAGATTAATCAGAAGAAGAAATTAACTGTGAACAATGTTATACCTGTTGAATTGGTAAAAAGGGATTCCTGCAGGAAAATTAATTAAGTGATATTATTATCTTATATAAATATTGGTGTATAGGCATATATATCGATAATATTTTAAGGAGGAAATTAAAATGGCAGATCAAAGATTAAGTAAACTCGCAAAACTTCTTGTTAATTATTCAGCAGGGGTAAAAAAAGGTGATAGAGTTTATATCTCATGTGATGAAGTTGCTGCACCATGGCTTGTGGAGGTTGCAAAAGAAGCAAGCAAGGCTGGAGCTGTAATTGAATATCAGTTATCATCTCAGGATGCTAAGAATGCAATACTTAAGTATTCATCAGAGGAGCAGCTTAAAACTAAGGGGATTATGACAGCAGCTATTCTAAAGGAAGCTGATGTATGGCTTAGTGCATGGGGAGGCAGAAATACTAAGAACAATTCTAACATTCCCTCTGAAAAACTAAGTGCTTCTATGGAAGGCGATAAGTCATGGAGAAAATATTATTCTGAAAGAATGGGAAATGGGTCTTTAAGATGGTGTGGAACTCAATTTCCTACATATTCAGATGCACAGGAAGCTTCTATGAGTCTTGAGGAATATGAAGATTTTGTTTATGGTGCAGGACTTTTATATGCAGATGATCCTATCGAAGAGTGGAAAAAGGTCAGTGCAAAGCAGGAAAGATGGGTTAAGTATCTTGATACAAAAAGTGAAATCCATATAATTTCAAAGGGTACTGATATAAAGGTTAATGTTAGCGGCAGAAAGTGGATCAATTGTGATGGAAGAGTTAATTTTCCAGATGGTGAAATATTTACATCGCCAGTAGAAGACGGCATTAATGGACATATAACTTTTTCATTCCCAGGAATTTATGCCGGCAAGGAAATAGAAGGTATTGAACTTGATGTTAAGGATGGAAAGGTAGTTAAGTCGTTCGCAAAAAAGGGTCAGGATCTTTTAGATACTCTTCTTAAAATAGATGAGGGGGCAAGTCATTTCGGAGAAGTTGCGATTGGAACTAATTATGGTATCAAGAAGTTTACTAAGAACATGCTTTTCGATGAAAAGATAGGTGGAACTGTTCATATGGCAATAGGTGATTCCATGCCAGAAGCAGGTGGAAAGAATAGATCTAATATCCACTGGGATATGCTTTGCGATATGAGAGACGGTGGAGAAATCTACGCTGACGGAGAACTGTTCTATAAGAACGGACAATTCATAGAAGAAGTACTGAAATAAGATTTGAACTAATAGATAAGTACGTATTAGGATTTCATATGAAATTTCTCGATGTTATCTTATTTTCAAGGATCAATGAAGGAGGTAATTAATGGTGTTGCGCTTAAGCAGGCATTCCAAATCTTTGATTTGGCATGTTCGCTTACGTCTTGACCAAGCAGGCATTCCAAATCTTTGATTTGGCATGTTCGCTTACGTCTTGACCAAGCAGGCATTCCAAATCTTTGATTTTCGATCTCTTATGTACATGAGAATAATGTCTTGCTTATTCATCAAACTTATCACCTTCTGCAACTCCTTAATACATAATATTATTTCCAATTTATTATGTGTTTAAGAAGTATTTTCTATAAGAGGTGGCCTACTTTTTAATGAAACTTCTGGTCTACTTTTAGCTTACCCTATACAGGCGAAGCCTCCAAACCTCTTTATTATTAATAATGAGAGTTTTAAAGAGGATTTGTCCTCTTTTTGCAACTCACGAGAGTGAGTTGAACCCTTAATTAGTGATTGAGAAATGATCACTGATCATAAAAAATGGACAAACATTATGTTTGTCCATTTTTTTATAGTACATATTCGTTTATTGCTTTGATGACGCCATTGTTTTTATTGCTGTCTGCAATAAATCTTCCATATTGTTTCATATCATCATTGGCATTTTCCATAACGAAGCTGTAATAGCCTTCTTTAAGCATGTCTACATCATTGTAAAAGTCACCAAATACCATTGTTTCTTCAAAAGTTATATTATCTTCTTTCTGCAACTGTTTTAAGGCAGCACCTTTATTTATGTTTTTATTCATAATATCGACCCATATTGTACCTGATACTACGACTTTAAAGTCAGAACCAAAAAGTGGTTCAAGAATCTTATAAGAATGTTCTGATGAGCCGTTTAAATCGCAGACAGCTATTTTAAAGATGTCATCATCAATATCTTTTAAGTCTGAGACGATTTTTTTATTAATATAGTATTTATCTATTTCTTTTTGTATTTCCGCACAACATTTTCTATGATACATGAATTTTTTACCACATAAAATCAATTCTACATTTTCCATTCCTGCTGATGCATCTATAATTTTATTTACTACATCCTTATTAATAACACTTATTTCAGGTTGTCCATCATGGCCTACCACGTAAGCTCCATTATCACAAATATAATAAATATCATCAGAGTAAGGTTTAAAATTTTCATATAGCGTAACATAAGGTCTGCCACTAGCTACTGCGAATTTTACATTCTTTGCTTTTAGCTTTTCTATAGTTTCAAAGAAATCTTCTGGAAGTTTTCCATGCTCGTTTAGTAAAGTTCCATCCATATCAGTTGCTATTAATTTTATCATAAATAAACTCCCTTCATCCCATTAAATTAAGTATAAATCTTATAGTAATTTAAGTATAGTATAGACAACTTTTTAATTCAACTATCTAAATTAGTAAACAGTTATAATTATGATATTTCTGGAATATGCTCTTATTGACATGATTTTTAGGAGAATTTAATAATGCAAAATTCTTTTACTGATGAATATGATTATAAAATAGGCTGTATGGGTCATGCTGGATGCGCAAGAGGAAGGGCAGAGCCAGATAAATTTGCAAGGCAGAATGCTGATGAAGTAGCAAAGCAGATAGCATCTGGAAACAAAAGAAAATAAATGCAGTGTGGATTGAAACATCAGGATGTTTTGGTGAAGTTATTTCGCTGCTTAATGGACAGGATCCGGATATACTTTATATGTTGCAGAAGCTTGTTAATATGGATTTTTTTTGGAAGTATTTCGGGTGCAGAAGGAGAAAAGGCATATGAAAAAATACTTTCTGTATACAACACGGAATACATTCTTTTTGTTAGTGGCGCTATCCCTGTGGCAGCAGGTGGTCTTTATACTACTATTGTAACATATAAGGGCAAGACTATAACAGCAATGGAGATTATAAGAGAGGCAGCAAAGAATGCAAAACATATCATCTCAATAGGAACATGTCCATGTTATGGTGGGCCTTCAGCAGCAGCACCAAATCCTTCACAGGCAAAAGGCGTTAAAGACTTTCTTGGAAGAAATGATATTATTCAGATTCCAGGATGTCCCGCAAATCCATTATGGGTATTTGGGACTGTTGGATATCTTATAAATTACGAGAATATTGATAGAGAATACCTGTAAAGAAAGAGGTTGCTGAATTCTTTGATTTAATCGGTCTTGATCCGTTGTATGCAGCAAATGAGGGCCGGCTTTTATGTATTGCAGATAAGAATATTGCTGATCTTGTTTTAGATGCTATGCATAAAAACAAAGAATGCAGAGAAGCAGTTATTATCGGTGAAGTAATTGATGAACATAAGGGAATAGTCTATATGCAGAATAGTTATGGTGCATTGAAAATTATTAGAACATCACAGGGAGAAGTCCTGCCAAGGATATGCTGATAAAGGGGAGGCAGTTATGGAAGAGTCAGATGTATGTAGAAAATTGATTAAACTGATTAACAAAAACAGTATTAGACAGATTAACATAATGGAAGTCTGCGGTACACATACAAGAAATATCTTTAAATACTGTATAGATAAACTTATTGATAAAAAAATAAATCTTATAGCAGGACCTGGATGCCCTGTATGTGTAACGCCTACTAGTTATATTGACAGTGCTATAGAATTATCAAGAAAAAGCGGAGTTATAATTGTTACTTTTGGGGATATGATTAGAGTACCGGGCAGTTTAGGTTCCCTCAGTATGGAGAAAGCTATGGGAGGTGACGTGCACGTTATCTTTTCACCACTTGATTCATTAAAAATAGCAGAGCAGAACAAAGATAAGGAAGTAGTGCTGCTTGGAGTAGGTTTTGAGACAACAGCTCCGTCGATTGCACTTACCATAAAATATGCTAAAGAGAGAGAACTCTCTAATTTTTCTGTACTCCTCTCACTAAGAACTATGATAAACGTTATGAAAAGGCTTATGACTTATGATGATGTCCGTATAGACGGTTTTATCTGCCCTGGACATGTTGCAGCTGTTATTGGAGCTAGTTCTTTTGAGAAACTTAGCCTGATTTCACATACACCAATGAGTATATGTGGTTTTAAGATGCGAGAAATATTATCAGGAATATTATCTATAGAAGATATGATAAATAAAGGTGAATACAGATGTGAAAATTTATATAAAAGCGTAGTTTGCGATAGGGGAAGTATAGGCACATGCAGATCGTTTTATTATATTTAGCATAGAATTATAAATTGGTCAAGTTTTTATCTGATTTTATAGAGTTTTAAGATAATAAAACAATTTAAGATTGAGCAGTGCTGTTTTATTGACGTTTCCCCCAAATGGGTATTGTATTTAAAATTGTTTATCCAAAATAGAAAATAACGAACAATTATTCAATAAAACGTACAAAAAATATTAAAATTTATATAAAACACAAAAAAATATGGTAAAGTATTGAATTATATCCATATAAAGGAATATAATATGTGTAAAAAGTTAATTGTTCTTGCTTAAACGTTTACTAAAATTCGTTAACAAATAATGTATATAAATTGTAATAAATATTTCAGAAGTATGAATAATATATGAACTTAATTTGTATAATGTATAGATAAATGTAGTTAAACGCTTATAAATGTTCAATTTCTTTTGTTTATAAACTGTTGTTAAACGTTTTTAATAGCAGTTTTATAATAGATACTAAAATGGGGGATTTTATTATGAAAACAAAGAAAATTTTAGCAATTAGTATGGCAGCAGCTATGTTGGTTGGAACACTCGCAGGATGCGGCAAAACTACAGACACTACTGATAAGAAGGATAATGGAGCTAAAGAAGTGTACTACTTAAATTTTAAACCTGAAATTGCAGATGTCTATAAGGATATCGCTGCTGACTATGAGAAAGAAACAGGCGTAAAGGTAAAAGTTAAGACTGCTGCAAGTAAGACTTATGAGCAGACATTAAAGTCAGAAATGGCTAAGGATGATGCTCCAACTTTATTCCAGATTAATGGACCAATGGGATATAACAACTGGAAAGATTATTGTGCAGATTTAAAGGATTCAGACTTATATAAACACCTAAGTGATAAGAGCTTAGCAGTTACTTCTAATGGTGGCGTATTTGGTATCCCTTATACAGTTGAAGGATATGGAATAATATATAATCAAGAAATAATGGACAAGTATTTTGCATTAGCTGAAAAGAAGACTGATGCAAAGACTATAGATGATATTAAAGACTTTAAGACTTTAAAAGCAGTAGCTGAAGATATGCAGAAGAATAAAGACAAGTTAGGAATTAAAGGAGTATTTGCGTCAACAGCAATGGCATCTGGTAATGGCTGGCGTTGGGATACTCATCTAGCTAATGTCCCTATGTACTATGAATTCAAGGATAAGGCTGGAACTGGTTCTGTAATTGATTCAGGTCTTAACAGCAAGACTGTTGATTTTAAGTATGCTGATAACTATAAGAATATATTTGATTTATATTTAAATAATTCTTGCACTGAAAAAGGATTACTAGGCAGTAAATCAGTTGATGATGCAATGTCTGAGTTTGCATTAGGACAATGTGCTATGACTCAGAATGGTAACTGGGCTTGGTCACAGATAGCTAAAGTAAGTGGCAATAAGGTTAAGGAAGATAAGATTAAAATGCTTCCAATATATACTGGTGTAACTAATGATCAAAAACAGGGTATATGTGTTGGTACTGAAAACTATTTTGCAGTAAATAAAAAGGCTTCTGAGGGAAAACAGAAGGCAGCTAAAGATTTTATAAACTGGTTGTTTACTAGTGATAAAGGTAAGTCTTATGTTACTGGTAAGTTAGGATTTATAGCTCCATTTGATTCATTTAAGGAAAATGAGAAACCATCAGATCCGCTTTCTAAGGAAGTTATGGGCTGGATGGCTAAGAAAGACATTAAGAATGTAAACTGGATATTCCAGGCATTCCCAAGCGAACAGTTTAAGAATGAATTCAGTGCAGCATTACTTGAGTATGTTCAAGGCACTAAGAAGTGGAATGATGTAGTTAAAGTAGTTAAGGATTCATGGCAGGCAGAAAAATCAAACAACTAGCATTTGAATGTAAAGGGCGATGCTGATTTGTATCAGCCCTTTACTTATCTTGAGACTGTTTAAATACTAATTTAATCAAAAGAAAGGGGCTGTAAATATGCAAAAGTCATTAAAAAAATATTTTCCTATATTTGTATTGCCGACTCTTATAGCTTTTTGTATTGCATTCTTAATACCTTTTATAATGGGAATTTATTTATCATTCACAAAATTTAATACAGTTACTGATGCTAAATTTATTGGAGTAAAGAATTATGTAAGAGCATTTCAGAATGCTGATTTTACAAATGCATTGTGGTTTACATCTAAATTTGCAGTTGTTTCAGTAATTACAATTAATATTTTTGCGTTTACCCTTGCATATCTTCTTACAAGAAAATTAAAAGGAACCAATATATTTAGAACAGTATTCTTTATGCCAAACCTTATTGGTGGTATAGTTTTGGGATATATATGGCAGATAATCTTAAATGGTATCTTATATAAGCTGGGTGTTAACCTAACATATGATCCTAAGTATGGATTTTGGGGATTAATTATACTTATGAACTGGCAGCTTATTGGATATATGATGATTATATATATTGCAGGTATACAAAATATACCTACAGATTTAATTGAAGCAGCTCAAATTGATGGGGCTACAAAGTTTACTATATTAAGAAAAGTAATAATTCCATTAGTTATGCCTTCAATTACAATATGTTTATTCTTGACATTATCAAATGCATTTAAACTATTTGATCAGAACCTAGCATTAACAGATGGTGCACCTTCAAACAAGACTGCAATGCTGGCGCTTGATATTTATAAGACATTCTATGGAAGAGTAGGCTGGGAAGGTGTTGGACAAGCTAAAGCAGTTATATTCTTCATAATTGTAGCTTTAATTATGTTGGTACAGCTTACTATAACTAGAAGAAAAGAGGTAGAAAATTAATGCAGAGAAAAAAGAGTATACCTATATATGTAATATTGATTGCGTTGACAGTTTTATTTTTAGCTCCAATAGTTATGGTTTTATATAATTCATTTAAAGGTAAGGCTTATATCAGTACACAGATATTTGCGCTGCCAAATAAGACTTCATTTGTCGGACTTGATAACTTCAGAAATGGTATAGAAAAGGCTGGTTTTGTGGGGGCATTCCTAAGAAGTTTATTTATAACAGTAGCATCTACAGGACTTATCATATTATGTACTTCAATGACAGCATGGTATATTACAAGAGTTAAGACAAAGTTCTCAAATGGATTATATTATTTATTTGTGTTTTCTATGATTGTACCTTTTCAGATGGTTATGTTTACTATGAGTAAGATGGCAAATATGCTTCATCTTGATAATATAATTGGTATTATCGTAATATATCTTGGTTTTGGTGCAGGACTTTCAGTTTTCATGTTTGCAGGATTCGTAAAGTCAGTGCCGATTGAAATTGAGGAAGCAGCCATGATTGATGGATGTTCTCCACTTAAGGTATTCTTTACAATAGTATTTCCACTGTTAAAACCAATTTACGTAACAGTGACTATTTTAAATGTTATGTGGATATGGAATGATTACCTGTTGCCATACCTGGTAATAGGAAGCGACTATGCAACTATCCCAATAGCACTTCAGTATTTAAGAGGTGGCTATGGAGCAGTAGATATGGGAGCAATGATGGCATTACTTGTTCTTGCAATAATACCTATAGTTGTGTTCTATCTGACTTGTCAGAAACACATTATAAAAGGAGTTGCAGCCGGAGCTGTAAAGGGTTAAAAAGACTAATTATTTATATAAGAAAAGCTGGCATAAACTCTATGCCAGCTTTCTATTTTAATGTTTAGAAAATTGCATTGAAAAAGGTGAAATTTTAATGCTGTGAACGACGAAGTCTCTGGAATATATCTTGAAACCTTTTTTTATTCTATATTTTGAATTGAAAGTGTGGATAATAAACTTTTCAGTTTATCAAGGGAACTTCTTGTTTCATCAAGTTTTGCAGTGATTTCAGTAAACTTTTCATCAGGAAAAGCTGAACCGCTACTACTTGTATCAGATTCATGATTAATTAACGTGAATATATTATTAAGTTCAGTAAGTTTGTCTAAAATCCTATTTATATTATTTTGTATGTCCTTAATCAAAGTTTCATTATTATTTAGTCTTTCCAATAATGCATCATATATCTTGGTAGTGTTACTGTTTGTTATATTAATGGAGTTTGAGATAGATTTAATAGTACTATCTATATTAGATGATTGTTTTCTGTTTTCCATAAGGTTGTTCATAATTGTAGTCATATTATTGTGCATATCGATGATCATTGATTCATGGTTATTTATTTTTGATAATAGTGTGGAATATCTTACATCAGCAGAATCTGGTGTATTTTTATCGTTAGTAAGTTCCATTTCATCTTCAATCTCAGAATCTTTTAGCTGAAATTCTATGAAAGGTGGATTTTTAGCATTAGCTGAGCTTAAGATTACTGCATATTTTTCATCATAGTTAGCAGGAAATAAAACAAGATTTAAGGTTTCTAGATTTTTAGAATGATTTTTTATAAGCTTCGTTATATTTATCCGTACAAGGGAATTTGTAATATGGCTGGGAATACTTATGCTTAAGATAGCTGTTGGATCATCAGTTTTTAATGTTGTCCATGTAATTGTTTCATAGTCTTCAAAGTCATTACCGATGTATAGCCCAATATTACATGATGCATGGCCAGCTGTTTCTACCTTCCTAATAAAAATGGAAAGATAAGCGTTAATGATTTGATTTTTATCTATGGTGCCAGTGTTGAAACTTAATAATGTTTTAAAAGAGTGGTAACCCAGTGAAGTTTCATTGGTGTTACCAATAGATACTATTTTATAGTTTGAGTAGTTTCTGCCTGGCTGCAGTTTATCGATGAATGATGAGAATTCACATGGAATTTTATTTGATTTTATCATTTATGCCTCCAAATAAAATTAATTTACAATACATATTGTTGATTTAAGTGCCTAGTATTTTAAATGTATCAAGATCTAAGAATACAGAATAGGAGTTTATTTCATTATCTCTATTGGGATTTGTTTTATAGTTGCAGCATGTAAAGGTCGAGATATATATCTTAGGATTTATTAATACTGGCCCCCAAGTATCACCTGAATCGTCTGAAATACAAAAATATAGATTATTATACTCGCTCCATTGAGCACTTATTCTTGAATTCTGTTCTAGTATTGTTGGAAATGAACAAGCTGTAGCATCTCCTAAAGTATTGTAGTGCAATATAGTAAAATGATTATTATCAATATAGCCTTGTATGTAGGAACACTGATATTTATAGAGATCTTTTTCAGAAAATAAAATATGATAGTTATTTTTTTTATCAATTAGAGCGGAAAGGTATATTTTGTCATGACGAGAATTTGTTAACTGTATAGGTTTTTCCCATCTTAAGCTCTCTTTGTTAAAAAGTGAAAGGAAGAGTTCTTCATGATTATTACATAATTTATAATATAATATACTCATGTTTTTACTTGAATTATATAAAGTTACGTAATTTGTGAGCGTATTATAACTTACCAGGTTAATAATGTTTTTACGCCAGCCATTGGTATTTTTATGATAATGAATAAGATTGCATTTATGTGGAGATGATTTTTCAGAACAATAGTAAAATATATTAATAGAATTATTTATTATTTTTATAGATACATATTTTATAGATATTTGGATTGTATTGAAATTAAGTAGTCGCTTTTTGACTATGATTCTATCCTTAATAAGGATGTATATAAGAGAGCCTTTTTTATCATTTACTATACCGTATATGTTGTCATTGTTATCTATTTCAAACCAGTAGTCTATAAAGGTGAAATGCCCATCAAATATTTTTTTAGAATATATAAGCTTATTTTTATTGCCATATCTCGATATGATTAAGCCATTTTGGTTGTTAATCTCAAAAATATCATTATTTCGATTTTTTATTAGTGTTATAAAGTTTCTTGAAAAACTCATTAAGAATTTCTCCCCAAAATATATTCTCATAATATCTATATGACTAAAAATTTATATTATACCAGGAATGCTTAAAAATAAAGAACAAATCATAGTTCATATCATAATTTATATCATAAGCAAAAAGAAACTTTCATTAAAATAAGGAGGTTAATTTATAATGGCAAATTGTAATTGTAATCATAATTGCGAACCAGGTACTGCTGTACGTGGATGTTTTTCAAAAGGATGTACAAATAATAAGTTCAGTGCTGCAAATTGTCCATGTACTCCATGCAATTCACCTGTAATAGTTGAGACTGATCCCAATTTGAGTAATCAAGTATTGGTTCCGATATTAGCCAATGTTGTTCAAAATTGCATGACAGTTAATAAATATGAGACAGCATGTCCAGATAATCTTGTTTTTTTAACAAACTTTCCAGTAGGGTCAGGTACAAACGAACCTTCTGGAGCTGTTTGTATTAAAGGAATTTCTTATAGTTATGATTGTATAGGAATTGATATTCCAGGACCATCAAAAACAATAACTGGTTATCTTGATGGTAACGTATTAGCATTGACAGCTACTAAAGCTGCATGTTCATGTGGATATGAATGGGACTGGGGACATTCAGGGTCAGTAGAACTTTATAATGAATTTGAAGGTTCTGCAAGAACAACTGCATGTTGTTGTACTAAGACCAATCCACCTACTTCTAGACAATATGCTTTAAGAAAAATATGTGAAACAAAACTTAAGTTTGCAATATGCAATTTAAAGGTGACTATTCAGGGTACAATAGGAGGATATCCATTTACAGCAGAACTTAAAGGTACAGCAGAAAAGAAATTTGGCAAGTACAAGTTTACACCTTTAGGCAACCCAACTTCTTTAGGTGCATTATCATTTCCTGAAACTTTGAACTTTGCTGGAAGGATGTGTTTGCCAACATGTACAAAACTGAATATTAGTGAGCAATTTGAGAATTGTCTAACAATTGACTGTATAAGGCCAATTTCTGCAACTTATACAAATATACCATGGTTAATGCCACCAGCACCAGTAGCAGCACCTAAAGCTGAACCTACAGGAACACCTGAAGCTGAATCTACAGCAGCTCCTGAATCATTATTTATACCTGGATACCCTCAACCAGTTTATGGATATTATCTTCTGGCTGCAGGTGATTTATCATTAATAATAAATAAACAGATTTATGCAACAACAACTGAGAAACTTGCGGTTCTTACAACTGAAGGATCTCATATTGTATGTAATGATGGAAATTCAACAATTCCAACATGCCCTCAAACATCACCATGTACTAATACTTCAATACCATGTCCACCAGCTCCTGAAGTATTTGAAGAATAATATAAATAAAAAATTAGGTTGTATCGAAGGTATTCGATATGAACTCAAATAAAAAAGGTAGATCCGCAATTGAGTCTACCTTTTTTTGGACATAAGTACATTTATGGATAATTTATCTATATTAAGGAAGAGGATAAATGATCGATTAAAATTTAAATACAATGTAGCAATAGTGATCATATAAAGGCAAAAGCTATTAATAGCTATGTCATATTACCTTTATACATCAAAAGTTTGATTCATATGTTAGACTTAGAAATCGTAAGTGTGTTGAAGTGCAACGTGGTATTTATAGTAAGACAAGACCTAACTTAGCAATAGAGTAAATGAAAACGATATTAAAAAACTAAGTATTTTTTCATTTTGCATCATAAATATACAATAAAAATAAAAAATGTACAAAACTACTTTGTAAAAATTTATATAATAAAATCATAAGGCAATTGCAAAAAAAATTTAATTTTTATATAAGGAGTCGAGTACTATGGTTGAAAAGAAATTAGCCGAAATTCTTGAAAAAAGATATGAAAAAACAATTAAAGAAGCAAGTAATGAAGAAATTTATTTAGCTCTTTTAGAACTTACTAAGAAGAGCATAAAGAATAAGGGTACAAATAAAGGTGACAAGAAATTATACTATATTTCAGCAGAATTTTTAATAGGAAAACTATTATCTAACAATCTTATTAATTTAGGACTTTATGATGATGTAAAGAAAACTTTGGCTGAAAATGGCAAAGATTTGACTGAAATAGAAGAAATAGAATTAGAACCTTCTTTGGGAAATGGCGGTCTTGGAAGACTTGCAGCATGTTTCCTTGATTCTATAGCTACTTTAGGATTAAATGGTGATGGTGTTGGTTTAAATTATCACTTTGGATTATTTAAACAGGTATTCAAAGATAACAAACAGGACACAGAAAAGAATCCTTGGATAACAAAAGAAAGCTGGTTAAATAAAACAGATATTAAATTTACAGTACCATTTGCAGGATTTAATGTTACTTCAACTTTATATGATATTGATGTAACAGGATATAATCAAGCATGCAATAAACTTAGATTATTCGATATAGATACAATAGATGAAACATTAGTTGAAGATGGAATCAATTTTGATAAGGAAGATATAAAGAAAAACTTAACTTTATTCTTATATCCAGATGATAGTGATGATGCTGGAAGAATCTTAAGAATATATCAACAGTACTTCATGGTAAGTAATGCTGCACAGCTTATTTTAATGGAAGCAGAAGAAAATGGATATGACCTACATAAGTTAAATGAACATGTAGTAATTCAGATAAATGATACACATCCATCAATGGTAATTCCTGAATTAATTCGTCTTCTTGGAATAAAGGGAATACCTATGAAAGAAGCTATTGATATAGTATCAAAGACTTGTGCATATACTAACCATACAATATTAGCTGAAGCACTTGAAAAATGGCCAATAGATTTCTTACAGAAAGCAGTTCCTCAATTATTACCAATAATAAGAGAACTTGATAATCAGGTAAGATTAAAATATGATGATGAAAGAGTTTATATTATAGATGATGAAAAACGTGTTCATATGGCAAATATGGACATTCATTATGGATTCAGCGTAAACGGTGTTGCAGCACTTCATACTGAAATACTTGAAAAGGTTGAATTAAAGCCATTCTACGATATATATCCAGAAAAGTTCAATAACAAGACTAATGGTATAACATTTAGAAGATGGTTATTACACTGCAACAATGAACTTGCAAACTACATCACTGAACTTATAGGTGAAGACTACAAGACTAATGCAGACAAGCTTCAGGATTTAGGAAAGTTCGTAAATGATAAAGCGGTATTAAATAAGCTTGCTGAAATCAAACAGCATAATAAGACTGCTTTAAAGAAATACATTAAGGAAACTGAAGGCATTGATATAGATGATCATTCTATATTTGATATTCAGATAAAGAGACTTCATGAATACAAGAGACAACAGATGAATGTTTTATATATCATCAATAAGTATCTTGAAATAAAAGATGGGAAATATCCTACAACTCCAATAACTATGATATTTGGAGCAAAGGCTGCACCAGCTTATATAATTGCACAAGATATAATTCATGCTATACTTTGCTTACAGCAGATAATTGATAACGATCCAGTAGTAAGCAAATACTTAAAAGTAGTTATGGTAGAAAACTATAATGTAACAAAGGCTTCTAAGTTAATTCCAGCTTGTGATGTTTCAGAACAAATATCTCTAGCATCTAAAGAAGCAAGTGGTACTGGTAACATGAAGTTTATGCTTAATGGTGCATTAACTCTTGGAACTGAAGATGGTGCTAATGTTGAAATACATCAATTAGTTGGAGATGGAAACATCTATATCTTTGGTGAATCTAGTGAACAGGTTATAGAGCATTATGAAAAAGCAGATTATGTTTCAAAGGAATATTATGAAAAAGAAAACATCAAGGAACTTGTTGATTTCTTAGTAAGTGATGAAATGTTAGCTGTTGGAGATGAAGAAAATCTAACAAGATTATGGAAAGAATTAATTAATAAAGATTGGTTTATGACTTTACTTGATATTGAAGACTATATAAAGACAAAGGAACAAGTTTTCAAAGATTATGAAGACAGAGAAGCTTGGAACAAGAAAGTTCTAGTTAATATCAGCAAAGCTGGATTCTTCTCATCAGATAGAACAATAGCAGAATATAACAGAGACATTTGGAAGTTGAAATAATTTAAGTTAACTCCTTTAAAGACAAATTAATATATTGAGCTCAGTATGAATGTATGATTAAATCTTTGTTTTTGTGAATTTACTGTACTGGGCTCATTTTTTGTTAATTTTGAAATTGATAAATTAGCTACTTCTAATAGTTAAGAACTTGATATATTGTGCCAGTTAATGAAGTGAAGATCATGTAATGAGGTATGCGTAGATAATAGTTCATACAGTTAAATAAAAAGACTCCTGCCACAAAAGAGTAGACAGGAGTTGTTTTTTTACAGTCTAATTACTGTTGGTTCTTCTTTTTCTTCATATAAACGCTATCTGCTGCGATAACACCTAAAATAATCAGGATTACAGCCACTGAAGCTATTGTTACGTCATTTATTACAGAGCCTGTTTTTGGCATAGCTACTGTTGATACTGATTTTGTTTTATCAGCAGCTGCTTTTGTTACAGTTTGTTTGCCCAAATTCGTAGTATCATTTTTGACATCAGCTTTATTTGATGATGTAGACACGGCTTGTTTCTTGCTACTATTTTTATCAGACTGTGGTTCATTGTTTATGTCGTTTTTAGAATTATCAGCTGCTGTGTTGTTTGAAACATTTTTTGTATCATCACCGATTTTAATTCCTTTAAATGCTGAAATCATGTCTGAAGTTATTCTGCCAGTAAAATCTACTAATACACAGTTTGATATATTATTATAAGAAACATCAATTCCTTGTTTGTATAGTGAGTCAGCATTTATTTTACTGCTGTCATTATTTAGAGTATCAGCTGTTGTGAACTTATATGACTTTTTATTTACTGTAAGAGTAAGTGATTTATTATCATAAGTTCCGCCATAATACTTAGAAATTAGTGATAAATCTATATAAGCTTTTTTATTATTAATTGTTACATCATAGTTGTCTTGAACTGTTCCGGCAATAGAAAGCTTTGTTTTATCGAACTTTTTGATATTCATCTTTGTACTGTTAGCAGGATTATCCTTGTCAATTGTCAATGAATCAACTTTTACTGGTGCTTTATAAAGCTTATTATTTTTATTTGAAGATGACGTATCGATAATGTTGTATTTATAAGCATCTATTGTCAGTTTTCCATCATTTATAGATACAACTTCGTATGAAGGACTATCCTGACAGTCTATGAAAGAAGCATCCCAGATTTTATTGTTAAGGTCTGTATAATACTTATTTCCGCTTCTGCCTGTTACATAATATACAGTTCCTTTTGCGTAATCTGTATTGTATGTGCTACCTTTAATTGCATAAGATCTGGAAAGACCATGATCATGACCGTTGAAGACAACATCTACATGATGCTTTTCGATAACTGGTGTTAAGATATCTTTAATAGCAGGGTTGTTTCTAGTCTTTTTATTATAATAGGGTGTTTTATGAAACATTACAAAATTCCATTTCTGCTTACTGCCTGCAAGATCTTTATCAAGCCACTCAGCCTGTGCAGTAAGGAATGTGTCATCATTTGAAGCTTCTTCATCTATCTGACTGTCAAGAACAGCTATATGTGCATTACCATAATTAAAAGAATAAGATTGGCTCAGATGACCAAATGATCCATTCTGTGGAGTCTTAAACTGGCTCACAAGATTTTTTGGAGAACCGCTATCATTGTCGCTTACATGATAAGTTTCATGATTGCCCTGGACTGCCATTTCAGGAAGTTTGTTAATGACACCGTCAGCTGCATTAAACCAGTTATCCCAGTGCATATAGCTCTCTCCGTTCTCCACAAGATCGCCCATATTCATCATGAAAGAAGAATCTTTATTGTTTTCATAAGCAGCTGTTACTGTATTATGCCATGGAGTATATTGGGGATTTTCTTTAAGACCACTTTGTGAATCACCGAATATTAAGAATTTAAAATTTGTAGTATTTTCTTTTTCAGTCTTAAAAGTGCTTACTGAACTCATCTTTTCATTGCCATCTTTATCAATGCCGATAATTTGGTATTCATACTTAGTGTTTGGAGATAAATTATTTAACTCAGCACTGTACACAGTCTGAGAGCCTTCAGTTGTTTTATTTCCTGTTTTGCTTGTAAGTTTTTCAGTCTTGATGTTATTGAATGAAGACCATACAGTACTGCCTAATTTTCTATATTTGAGCTTAGCTGATTTGTTTGTGGAGATAGTTCTCCAGGAAATAGTCTGAGTTGTTTTTGGGTTGTTAGTCCAAGATAAAATAATATGATCTGGTGTAGAGGTAGAATTAAGATTTTCATCAACAGCAGTGCTGCTATAAGATACCTCAGATCCCTTAACAGTATAAGAACTTACTGATGAAACCATAGTTCCAGCCAGTGTTAATGGTATTAGTAGCGATAATATCCTTTTTTTCATTGTTTCCTCCTGAAAATTTAAATTATTTTTCAGATTTATCTTAACTTTACAATGTTAATTTTAATGTAGATAATATTAATATTACCAAAAACAATGTTAAAAATACGTAATTTATATAAGTATGAGCACTCACGGAAACTAAATTAAAAATTGAGTGAATGAAAATTTTATTTATTTTTTCTGTGAAGCTTCAATATATAACATGGTACTTGTAAAAAAAGGTATAGCAAACAAACCTGCAATATGCAAGTTTTAAAAAAATTACATTTTTTATCGGAGTGCTTAATGCAATAAGTTTATTAAATTAAATTTACTGTCTTTAAGTCGTGCATCTAAATGGATATTAATTGATGCAATCATAGTCATAAAAGAATAATGCTTTTTTCCTCGTATTCTTAGTGAATGAATTTTATAATCATTAAGAATACGGTTATTGATACGCTCAGAACAAGTTCTAATTTTATATATTGTTTTCCACTGCTTTGAATCTCTTGGAATCTTAGTGAATAAACGAAGATCCCAGCTTGGTTTAGTATGGATTACTCTGCCGTAAGGCGAAGGCGAACAATTATTAGAACATGAGCAGCTAGATATTTTTTTGCATGCCAATGGGCATCGCCATTTTATACGTGAACGGCTTTTTTCAAAGCCATCATAAATCATTTCATGGCCGCCTATGCATATTGGAACTCCCTTTTCTGTAACAGTTAAGGAAGGTGGATATTTTGAATTGCCTTTGTTTTTGGTATTCAAATCAATAACGGGATTAATGTTCCATTTGGAGCATAATTCATATGTTGGATAGTTATCGTTGGCTGAATCAAGTAGGTAATTTGATACTGGGAACTGCGGTAACAGTTCTCTGAATTCAGCTAATGCAACTATTCCAGTAACACTATCATGCCTGCTCGCTTCAACAAAGCGAAGATATAAAGGCAAGTCAGTTTTTAAATTTTTGTTATATGTAGAAAGGGTATATAGTGTATAGCCATAGAACCATTGAGATTCATGGCTATCCCAACCCCAAGTAGCTTCAATATCAGATAGCTTACGAGCACATTTACAGTCATAAATTCCTTTTTGCCTACAGTCACATGTTTTATGACCATAGTAAGAAGAATGACAGTGTACACAAGTGCCGTCACCGGCAATCGTAAGATTATTTTGATCAATTAAATTTAATGAAAAAGAAGGCTCAACAGCTACCATCGCAAAAATTTTTTGAAGTAATTTTTCGGCTCTATTGTTAAATGAGCGGCCTTTTTCAAAAAAGTCAGCAATACGCTTTACTATACCAGGTCTTTTATTAGGAAGTTTATTGTTTTTGCCAGGTGATTTTGTTTTGGCAGGTTTCTTTTTATAACTAACAGGACGTTTTAAGTTTTCCCTGTGAGTTTTTAAATCTGCAAGCCATAGCCTTGAAATGAAGTCATAATGTGCACCTAATGATGGTGTATTATCGCTAGCGCAGCCGATACAAATTGCTAATAAAGAGTCATTTTTAAGTTTATTGACCCATTTAGTTATGCTTGTTTCTTTTTGAAAAAGCATTAAAGAAAATGAGCGAAATATTTCAGGTTGAAATTTAGCTGGTCTGCCAGTTTGAGAATAATAAGGTTTTAATATCTCACCTAATATATCCAAATCAAGACAATAAAGTTTTGAAATAGTAGATTCCATTTCGATAACTCTACTTGGATTAGATTTTAATATTGGTTTGAGATTTGAAATAATAAATTGCTGATATTCAGCATGAGATCTCCAATTTTTTAACATAATACACAACTCCTAAAAAGTATTTCTAGGAATTGTGGCCGCAAATTTCTAATGATTTGTCAAGTTATTTTGCTAAAAAATTGGGGGGAAATTAAGAAAAAATAAATTTATCAAAAGAGTAAGCATGGGACTTATGGAGTTTCCGTGAGTGCTCAAGTATAAAAAAAGGGGCCGTCTCAGAATGATTGAAAAATCATTCTGAGTATGGCTTATTTTTTTGAATATTTTTATTCTATGCATTAATTTTTATGTAATTTATGGGTAAAAATATATTTTTAAACACAACAAATAAAA
>NZ_VULX01000013.1 GCF_009696465.1 Inconstantimicrobium porci
ATCATCCTCATGGGGATAGTATACCCTTTTTTGAGTCACTTTATTAATAAAAAACCTAACTTTTCCAAAATATTTCTCTATATCAATATTAAATTTTTAAAGATCAATTATGCTCATGTCTATTTTATTTTTATAATCTAACAATCTTGTTAATTGCTTATATCATTGCTTTTCTGAATTTATAATAGTTGTAAGCTTGTCTATAGAAGAGCTCATTATTTCTATTGTTTCATCATCCAAAATACATAGAAGTCTTTCAACATAACTACTATCTGCTTCATTTGATATCTTTTTTAGTAATTCTTTTCCCTGTGTGCTTAACTTAACACGGCTTATTCTCCTGTCAGATTCGTCTTTTACTCTTACAACCAGATTCATCTTTTCAAGTCTAGTAACTCTTTCAGAGATTGTATTCTGAGATAAATTCCTTCTGCTTGCAATATCACTTATTTTAGGTCCAACGTTATCTGGAACCTTTATTTCCAGTTCCTCCAGTTCCACAAGAAGATGAAACTGATCAAGTGTCAGCCCGTATTCTTTAGCTGTCTTATGAAATCTT
Organism: Inconstantimicrobium porci; assembly: GCF_009696465.1. GTDB lineage: Bacteria > Bacillota > Clostridia > Clostridiales > Clostridiaceae > Inconstantimicrobium > Inconstantimicrobium porci. Next base: position 560 of record NZ_VULX01000013.1, read on the forward strand.
AAATTAACATGCTCCTCTATGAAATCTATTCCTTCAACAATCTTCTTTATCTTATCTATCTTATTCATATTATCTAATCATCATCTCCAAAGATAAAAATAAATCGTGCAGCGATATAATCGCCTCACGATTTATTTTATACTTCTATTTTTGCTTTTTCAATATTTAAATTATTAATTTGCTATAAAAGCTTAATTTATTTTTATATAGGCCTATAAAATCTTTTTAATTATCTTTTCATACTTTAGAAATATTTTAAAGTTAAAACTAATGCTATAATAATCTTATAGGGGGTTTTGTAATGACAAGAAAATATCATACTCGAAGAAGGAAAAAACGAAGGAAATTCAAGTTCAAAATAGATAAACATCGTATAGAATTATTTCTTATACTACTGATTATTATTCTTATTGCAATTTCCTCATCATTATCTTCATGCATAAAGACAAAGTACAACTCATCTTCAAAGAATATATTTTCTGAAATGAGATTAAAACGTCATTTAAATAAGTCTTACCCTGTAAAAATTAATGAAGTAACTTATAACTGGAAATCTCCACTAAATACTAAGGATTTTATCCCAACACAAATAGTACTTCATCATACAGCTACAAGTACTGCAAACCCACAGCTTGTTAATGCTGCACATTTAGCAAATGGCTGGAGCGGTATAGGTTATCATTTTCTTATAAGAAAGGATGGTACTATCTATAGAGGGCGTCCAGAAAACGCCATTGGTGCTCATGTTCTGAATTACAATGCCCAGTCCTTAGGTATCTGCCTTGAAGGCAACTTTGAGAATGAGAACATAACAGCTGCACAGGAAAAGGCAGTCACATCACTTTGTGGTATGCTTATGGACAAGTATAGTATAAATAAAATCTGCAAACATTCTGATTTATATAATACAGCATGTCCCGGAAAAAAGTTTCCTTTTGACAAAATATATTCAGAATCAAAAGAAAAAGCGGAAGAATATAAAAAACTACCAGATTAATAGATTAATTTATTTCTTATTAGTTTGTTGCAAAAAAAACGCTTTTTCACAAAAAACTTTCTATTAAATCATTAACTTTTTAACAAATAAGTGATAAAATATATAATTAATTTATATGTTTTACATTTCACTGCACACAGTTAATTACTCAATTTCATGTATAAAATAAGGAGGGATTGTTTTGAGTAAAGATGTAAATATTGATTGGGAAAATCTTGGTTTTAATTATATAAAAACAGATTTTCGTTATATTTCAAAATGGAAAGATGGCAAATGGGATGATGGCAAATTAGTTACTGATAACAAAATTTGTATAAGTGAAGCTTCAACTTGTCTACATTATGGCCAGGAATGTTTTGAGGGATTAAAAGCATACAGAAGAAAAGATGGCAAAATCCAATTATTCAGAGTTAATAAAAATGCTCAAAGAATGAAGACAAGCACAGACAAACTTCTTATGCCTGAGTTTCCTGAAGACAAATTTATTGATGCCTGCATGCAGGTAGTAAAAGCAAACGAACACTATGTTCCACCATATGGTACCGGCGCCACTTTATACTTAAGACCTTACATGATTGGTGTTGGAGATAATATAGGTGTTAAACCTGCTCCAGAATATATATTCAGTATATTCTGTGTTCCAGTTGGACCTTACTTTAAGGGCGGACTTACTCCTTGCAACTTCAACGTAGCTGACTATGATAGAGCAGCTCCTAGAGGAACAGGCGGATACAAAGTTGGAGGAAACTACGCTTCATCATTACAGTCACATAAATTAGCTGCTGAAGCTGGATTTGCAGACTGCATCTACCTAGATCCTGCAACTAACACAAAAATTGATGAAGTTGGTGCTGCAAACTTCTTTGGTATAACAAAGAATGATGAATTTGTAACTCCACATTCTCCATCAATATTACCAAGTATAACAAGAATATCTTTAATGCAGATTGCTAAGGATTATCTTCACATGCCTGTTTATGAAAGAGAAGTTTTCATAGACAAGCTTGATGAATTTAAAGAGGCTGGTGCATGCGGTACAGCTGCTGTAATTACACCAATCGGCGGCATAGAATACAAAGGAAAAATGCATGTATTCTATGATGAAAAAGAAGTTGGACCAGTCGTTAAAGAATTATATAGAATCTTAAGCGGAATCCAGTTTGGAGATGTAGAAGCTCCAGAAGGATGGATATACGTAGTTGAATAAAAGAAATAAGCTGCCTTGGCGGGCAGCTTATTTCTTTTATTCAATAATTTATAATTTAAAATTTATAATGTATAATTGTGGATTAAACTCCGCTAAAGCGGAGTTCCAAAAAGAAGGCTACGCCCTCTTTAAAATACCTAATTATATAGAGGTTTGGATGCAAAGCCTCCATTAAAATAAAAAAGGGTGAAAGACATATTCCGAAGCCTCCGTCGTTCCCTGCGGTCTCTCCAAGTCGTTTCTTCATATGTCTTTCACCCCTTGATGACTAAAGGACGAAATTGCATTCTACCATTCTTTTACACAAACGTGTAAACCCTTTATTATCAAAACTTTATGTTATTAAAAATTGCAGTTTTTGAATGCAATTTCCTATACAATAAAAAAGAATCCCTGCCAGGGATTCCTTCCTTCAATTCTAAATTTTAAAATCTAAATTCCAAATTATTTTTTATAATGTTCTTCAATTTCCTTTTCCATATAAGAAATGACTTTAATCTTTTTCTTATTCTGATGTACCCACAACATAATCGCTATGATAAGCGCTGTAATTGTTCCTGCAATTATGTCTGACATTGTATCTACAAGACTGTTGTTCTGGCATAGAAGTCCCAATAGATGATCTACTGTGAACTCATATATCTCCCATATCCCTGCACAGGCTGAACCAAACAAGAAAGAAAATATTACACTACACCATGCGTTCATCTTTTCTCTTGCTTCTTTAGGTACCAGATTTAAAAATACTACATATCCCAGCATTCCAAGTATAAGCCCTGACGTAAAATGAAGTATCTTATCCCAATGCTTTATTTTAAAGTATAACTCCATAGCATTTCCAAGATACTGTGACATAAAAATAAAAATAACAGTACTTATATATATAAGGCTAGGCATTTTTATTCTTGTCTTAAGCAGGACCACATAACTAAGTATAAGTGTCCCAAAACAAAGTAAAATGATCTGAAGCTTCTTAGGATTATTAAATACAAAAAATATTGCTGTTACTGCTAAAATTAGAATATATAAAATAGTAACTATTTTATTTACATTATGCTTTTTCATTTTCTCCTCCAATTACTTCTTTCATATAGTCATATATAAATATATCATAAATATAATATTCCTCGTCGCAATTATTTATATTTATAATGTATAATTTTTGTTTAAAGAATTCATTTAATAATATCATATTTATAATTTATAATCATAGATTTTATTATAAGAAATTATATAGGAGATTATCGCTATGATGTCCAATGAAGAATGTGATAAAAAATTTTTTTTAGATACTCCCTATCCTGAAATAAAGGTATCTTCACCTAATCCTGATTACGCAAAGATATTGCTAAAAGATTATGCCGGTGCTATCTCCGAATTTTCAGCTATAGCCCAATATGAATATGGCGCTTTCAGATTATCTAAGGCTTATCCTAAAATATCAAATGCACTTGCCTGCATAGCTAGAACTGAAATGAAGCACTTGAAAATAATAGCTTCTCTTATTGTAGAACTTGGCGAAGATCCTAAGTACGGTATACTAAGAAGAAATAGAACGCTTTTCTGGGATGCCTCATTTGTAAATTATGATGCAACTGTAGAAGCTATCCTAAAACAAAACATACAAGATGAAACAATGCAAATAGCTGAATATAATGAAACAATAAGTGCTATTCCTGATCCAGATATACAAGCTGTACTTAAAAGAATAATTCAGGATGAACAGCTTCATATCCAAATCCTTAATGCTATAGTAAAAGCCACTCCTCAACTATATTAAAATAAGAATTTAAGACCTATTCTGAGCCCTACCTCTCATAATCTAAGTTTGCTCTGCATAAGTCTTAAACTTCAACGCTTACTATAATAAAAGAATCGGATTTTTATATCCGATTCTTTTTTACTATATTTCTTTATTCAAATTATCAACCACTATTTTGTTAATTGACTTCTTATAACTGTAAGTTAAAAATAATCCTATGGCTATAACGCATAGTCCAGCACACAGTGCAAATGAAAACTGCAGTGATTTGTCTGCGGCTTTTCCAAGCACAGGATTTATAAATGCTGACACAACATCGCTTACAATAGAATATAGCGAAAGCATTGTTGCTCTGTCATTACCTATAATCGATTTATTTTCTATATCCATTGCTAAAGGATTCATTAAGGCTATTGAAACTGAAACCATCATAATACAGAGAATACTTATGACTGCATTAACTGTAAATATAAGACTTATACAGCTTAGAGCCATTATACTGTAAAGCGCTATTATTATTTTCCTTCTGCCAAACCTTTCTGTTATCTTATATGACTTAGCAGCCCCAAGTCCCATAATCTGAATAAGGGCAAGAAGAATTCCAAAATATTTTATATCAATGCCGCTCCTTGAATATTGAGCTTGGTTAAGAAATACTGTAACCGTCTGATTCACTTCTGTAACAAGGGCTAAAGATACAATAAACAGTATAATTTCCTTTTTCCCGAACAGTTGTTTAAAACTTTCCTTGATTCCTGTTTTCTCTTCTTTTTCTTCATGTGTTTCAATAAGAAAAAAACTTAGAATAGCCGCTGCTGCGTATGGAAATATAGTAAGAATTGCTGTAAGATCAACGGATATCTTAACTATAAAACTTGATGATACAGATGCTACCAAAAATCCTGCCGTTGAAAACGCACTATATTCCCCAAAAACTTTTTCAGATTTATCCTCATCTATGGATGAGTACAAAATCGCACTATCACAACCTGATATTCCTGATAAGGCTATAGATATAAAAACTCTTTCAAGAAGGAACATTACAAGGGAATGAGCCTGCCAGAATATTATTTTTGATATAAAATACATAATATTCGATATTATTATAGTATTCTTATAGCCAAACCTATCAGCAAAGTATCCCCATGGAACTTCTAATAAAATCATCAAAACCCATGATACTGATTCTATTAAAAATATATCATACAGAGATATACCTCTTCCCTGCCTGTAAACTGTCGCTACTGATCCATAGAACACCAATCCTTGAAGGAAAACAATAGCGTACATCAAATACACATTTCTCTTTTTATTCAATTTAACCATCTCCTAAACTGCATTGCAATACAGAGCCGTTGTACAAATTTGCCTTAACTTATATTCATTTTCTTAACTACAACTTAAAAAGTTTAGGGATATGAGATTAGGGATTAGAGTAAAGGAGGAAACTTATTCGCTTATGCCTTGGCTTGAAACTCCCAAAAGGAGTTTCATCCGATTCTCTTCTCTCTTAGTTCTTAACTCTAATCTACTCTATAATTAAGTACAACAACTTCTAATTTTTCTTGTTTAGATATTGGTTAAATTGGATTATGCATAAGAAATGTGCTCCTTTATCTATTTATTTTTTATGTTCTTGCTGCACTACTTTGCTAAAATCTTTCCTGCTGTGAACAATTGCATATTTTTATTGTTCTTATATGAGTCTGTTTCAAGCAAAGATTTAAGAACTGGTAATCCTTCGCCACGCTTTATTAACGTTTCATTTGTATTTTCAATTATATACTTTAGAAACTCATATTACAAGTTATTCCTTTTCAATACATCCCCACTTAATCTTTAGTTCTCACCTTTAACAACGTCTAAATACTTTCTTATAAACTTTTCCGGACTCCATGCAGCTATCTTCATCCACTTAACCATAGACTTGCCATATCTAGGAGTTCTCATTTTTGCTTTCATTAAATATCTATGTACACTCTTATCATCTAAAATATCTAGGACTTCTTCAGCATTATCCTTATTCAGATATCCCAATATCTGATACATTATATGTTCAGGTATAAATTCTCCAATAATAGGCTTTTCCAGTGATACATCCATTTCCTTATATTCTATAAACTTAAGTACATCCTCAAATGCATCTATAACTGTCATATTTTTTTCTATATTAATATTGTTTGTAAGAGATTCTTTTCTCTGGCAGTAATATGATAAAACATAATTAATTACTTTTACCCTATCTGTACTTAAAAGTGCTTTAAATTGAAATCCTAAATCTTCTGCCGCATGCGCTTCAGGACAGAAAATAATTTTCTTCCTTCTTAAAAATTCCCTTCTGTATATTGCAGAAGATGTCCACATGTTAAATTGATTTTCCTTATACTTTTTAATAATCTCACAACCAGCTACATTGTCATCTGAACTTAAGCTGATCTTATTTTCTCTTGTTGTTCCATCTTCATCAACTCTCTTATAATCAAACATCAATATATCAGGCTTTTCCAAAACTGCTTGCTTACATTCTGATACAAGATTCTTAGATACAATGTCATCACTATCAAGGAATAGAATGTATTCACCCTTTGCACTCTGCATACCTATATTTCTGGCAATACTCTGTCCCTGATTATTCTTTTTTATAACCTTATGATTTATATATGAATTTTCTAAATATGATACTGCTGTTTCATATGACTTATCAATAGAACCATCATCTACTAAAATAACTTCAAAATCATTGTCAGTCTGTCTAATTATTGATTCAAGACATCTATCTATATATTTTTCCATATTAAACACAGGAATTACTACACTTAAAAACATTTAAATTACTCCAATCTGAACTGCTAAGCTTACTATTATAAATATACTTACAGTATAAACTAACTGACATAAAAATTCATCAATATTTTATCTTAAAACTGCATATGCAGTTTAGCTACTAATTGTTCATAGAACCTTTTGTTCCCACAAAAATATACTATATTGAAACTATATATGAAGGAGGTTCTTATGCAAGAAATTATGGCTGCTCTTGTGCTTGCAGTATCTGCTAATTTAGATACTTTCTCTGTAGCAGTTTCCTACGGAATTAAAAAGATTAAAATACCTATGGCCAGCAATATTCTCATTTCATTACTTACAACTATTGGTACATTTCTTTCAATGGAATTTGGTCTTCTAATATCAGAATTTATCCCCTCAATCTTAGCTAATGCCATTGGAGGCATTGCAATAGCATTGATTGGAATATGGTTTCTTATAGATTACTTTAAAAAAAGAAATAAAGATACTATTCCTATGGCTGATTCTGATAATTCTGGTGACATAAGTTTACAAGAAGCACTTCCACTTATAATCGCTCTTACAGTAAATAACCTGGGAGTAGGAATCTCAGGAAGTATGGCAGGTGTAAGCACAATATACACAACTACTTTTACCTTTATAATTACAGTATTATTCTTAGTAATCGGAACATTTGCAGGAAAAACAGTATTTGGTAGACTCTTTGGCAAGTATACACCGTTAATATCTAATATATTATTAATACTTCTTGGTATATACGAAATCTTCTTTTAGATCAATGAATAGTGAATAGCGAACAACGAATAGAAAAGGATGAAACTCCTACAGGAGTTTCAAAAAAGAGGTTTGGAGGATTAGTCCTCCATTATTTTAAATTCATAAGCGCAGCGATATGAATTTAAACCTTCATTTGGCACTTGGGATCTGGCATTATAAAAAGTGGACTTCCTAAATATTTAGGAAGTCCACTTTTTAATGGTTCTATTCAACTTTATACGAGTCCACATCTATTATCTCCGGTGTATTTTCTCTTACAGCTGGAGCCTCAACTTTTCTTATCTTGGGAATTAATAGTATAAGCTGACCATTTTTAAAACTAGCAGCAAGCTTTGAAACATCAACTTCACCAATATAAAAATTCTTTTCTAAATCTCCGCCGCTCTGCATAATTGTCATCATAGCATTTTTGCCATTAGAATATGTTCGCTTATTCTTTATTGACAGTATAGCTTTATTCTTTTCAAAATCTATATCTATATCCTTAGGGCTTACACCTGGAAGATATCCTGTAATCATATAGTAATCATCATATTCTTTCATCTGAACATTATACTCACTCTGCTCCTGCATCATCTCACTTGTAGCAGTTCTGATAAAATTACTGTCGAAAATTTCATCAACCATTCCACCTATAAAATCCATATTAAAAAAGTTCATAAAAGGATTCATTCTGGTGAGATTAGAAATTGCATTGAAAGCATTGTTTCCACTATTTAAAGGATTATTAAATAAAAAAGGAAACATCCCAAACATATATTATTCCTCCCTATAGTAAAGCAATATACTATATATGTATTAAAATACTTCCTTTTTGTTACAATTTAATGTAATGCTGCTGTATTTTTATTCTTTTAACTATATAACTTACAGATATATCTTTATTTCAGGAAGCTTTGGAAACTCATACTGTTGAAATGGCAAATCCTTAAGAACATTTATAACTTCATCAAAGTTATCTTCAAGATTAATATTCTTCTCTCTAAGCATCATTTCCAAAGAATAATTTTCCCAATCTATACATCTCACATAATTCTCACGTTCTTCAATATATTTTTTGTATTCTTCCATATGGCTTATTTTATTAATTACCTCATCACAAATAAAAAAATTACATACATAGCTTCTATACTTAGCAGGTAATGTACACCCCTCCCCAGACTTAACAAATGGACATGTCCTAAAAAATATTGATTTATCCTTTGCTTCAGAATAAGGTTTGTACTCATTCATCATATACATATTGTATGCTTTTTTATCAAATGAACCTTTAGCATGTATATAGTAATGATATATAATCGTCTTTGGCATGCTTAGTATCCTTTTAAGAATAGCTAGTCCCTTTTCACTCTTTACCATCCTATGAATTTCATATAATGTGAATTTAGGAAAGTACCAACAGCATCCTCTATTTTTTATAGCACATAAACTCTTTGAAAATAAACTGTCACAACTACCGCAACAATTACATGAATATTGAGGAGTACCTTCACTTAATTCAGATTGAATTTTTATCATGCACTCATCCCCTATTTTTATAATATTTACCCTACCTATATTATAGTCCAATCTTATTATACACCTAAAATTATCTATATAAACCGAAACCTAACAACTAAGTCATAGGTCAAAAGTCACAGGTACAAGGTAAGGAAATAGGCTTTGCCTCCAAACCACTAAATTCTTGAAACCTAGAGGTTTAGAGGTGCAACCTCCATTTTGAAACTCCATCAGAGTTTCATCCTTACTTTGTTCTTTCGACCTGTGACTTATTTAATTCTCATTTATCAAATAGTTTTATATTGATGTTAAAAAAAATAACTACTGTAATTGCTTTTATTTTATACACCATAGATTGGCTGTTGCAAATCTCTTTCATATATTCCTAAAGCTCCTCTGTAAGAATAAAAACTGCTCAACATTCCAAGCACATTACCAATATTTATATCTATATTAGGCTGAAGTGAATAACTTATTTCTCCATTTTCATAACTCTCATACAGCTCATTATATTTTATAAAACCTATTTGCATAAAATTATACCTTGAAATAATACCAAACAGCAGTGACTGTATTGCCAAAATATCTGCAGCATAAAATAATGATTGATCAATTGCTTCCAACCTGTCATTATTCTCATGCTTAACATTTAACAACTCGATACCTGCAAGCGTAGAATAGTATGAAAGCATACTAGAAGAAAATATCAGCATCTGATTCCTTAGCTGTTCCTGTAATAATGCCATATTATGTTCATAATTATTACCATTTGTACTGTTGCTTTTTTGAGTATTATTACGACTTTTTCTACTTGAATGCCTCCCCATATTACTACTCCCAAATACATTTCTATAATATATACTATGACTTCTTATTTAAAAGTAACCACAATATATATTCACATTCCCATAATTATTACTCACAAATAATTTTTTAATATTATTGACACATAATGTATTCTCATGTTATTATTTAACAAAATATACCAAGAAGGAATGTGCCCGATGTCACTTAGAACTCGTTAACAGACTTTATCATAATAAAAAAATCATTTTTCAGCTTATTTTAATAGGCTTATTTGTGATGCTTTTATGTTGTTAACAATGAGTGATATCTTACATTCTTACTAATTTAATTTTTATATCATGTGTATTTTTTATTTTAAAAAATTTATGGTATATAAATTTCTATATATTCAGAATAGAATTGAAATGTAAGAAAGCCTTTTCTTACATTTTTTTATTTTATAACTCTTTAAATCTCGTTGTTACTCCATTATTGTAAGCAATTTATATAGATACGGGGGAAATAATTATGTTTGAATTATCATTTAATAGTGTAAAAAAATATCTTGATGCAAAACTAATACTTCAAAATGTATCATTTAATATATTTGATGGTGAAAAAGTCGGAATTGTAGGTATTAATGGATGTGGTAAAAGTACTATCTTAAAGCTTATGGCAGGTATACATACAATGACTAAAGATGATAAAGGTCTTGTACTAATGCCAAGAGGTGCTACTGTTGCCTATCTAGAACAATCTCCTAGCTTTGATGGAGACCTGAAGGTTAAAGAAGTTCTAAATTTAGCATTTAAAAAAGCAGATGATATTGAGCTTGAGATGCGCACTATCGAAAATAAAATGAATACTTCTGTTTCAACAGAAGTAGATTCTCTTCTAAAAAAATATGCTAAGCTTCAAAGTGACTTTGAGGCAATTGGTGGATATGAAAAAGCTGAAAAATTAAGTAAAGTCTGCATAGGCCTTAATTTTTCAGAAAGTTTTCTTGAGAAGCAGTTTGACCTTTTAAGCGGAGGAGAAAAAACTACTGTAACCCTAGGTAAAATTCTTCTTGAAAATCCTGACATACTACTTCTTGATGAACCTACTAACCATCTTGATATACAAGCAGTTGAATGGCTTGAAGAATATTTAAAAGCTTATAAGGGAATTGTCGTAGTTGTATCACATGATAGATACTTTCTTGATAATGTGGTTAATAAAATTATTGAAATTGAAGATGGCGAGGCTACTACATATAAAGGTAACTATTCAAGTTTTACAAAACAGAAAGAAGAAAATATGCTTATACAGTTTGAGCAGTTTAAAGAGCAGCAAAAACAAATTAAGGCTATGGAAAATACAATTAAAACTCTTAGAGACTGGGCGCAGAGACCTGGCGCTGCTGGTGAAAAATTCTTTAAAAGAGCTGCTAGCATACAAAAACAGCTTGATAAAATTCAAAGAATACAAAAACCTAAATTCGATAAACCAAATATGAAGCTTGATCTTAAAGAAGCCGAACGTTCTGGTAGCGAAGTAATTAAAATAAAGAACTTCTCTAAAAGATTTGACGACAAAGTCTTATTTGAGGACAGTAATCTTCTTGTTAAATTCAAGGAAAGAGCTGCACTTGTAGGTCCTAATGGTTGTGGAAAGACTACTCTTTTAAAAGTACTTCTTGGCGAAAAAACTGCTGATAAAGGTGAAGTAGTCCTTGGTGCCAGCGTAAAATATGCTTATCTTCCTCAAAACATCAAATTTGATGATGAAGAAGCTACTGTAGTTGATACATTTAGAAAAGATCTCTTCATGGGTGAAGGCGAAGCAAGACAATATCTTTCTAAATTCATGTTCTACGGAAGTGCTGTATTTAGAAAGGTTAAACAATTATCTGGCGGAGAAAGAATCAGGCTTAAATTAAGCAGGCTCCTTTATGATGACATTAACCTTCTAATTCTTGATGAACCTACAAACCACCTTGATATAGATTCTATTGAAAACTTAGAAGAGACTCTTGATAACTTCAACTGCACATTATTCTTCATATCTCATGACAGATATTTTATAAACAAGATTGCTACGACTATAATTGAAGCAGACAATCATAAGCTTAAAAAATATAATGGCAATTATGATTACTTCAAGCATGAAAAAACAAAACTTCTTGCTGCTGCTAAAGAAGCCGATGCTCAAAAAGAAAAAGTGGTAAAACCAAAACAGGTGAAACAAAGAGACCCTCAGCCAAAGAAAAAGAATGTTTATAAAATCACTAAACTTGAAGAAAAAATTGAAGAGCTGGAAAACACTCTGAAACAAATAGAACAAGATATGGCAGAAAACAGTACAAACTATGACAAACTTAATGACCTGTACAAAACTAAAACAGACACAGAGTCAGAACTTGAATCTGCCATGACAGAATGGGAAGAACTACAGTAGTAATGTAGAATTTATAATTTAGGATTGAACTCCTTTACGGAATTCTAACTAATTCATAATCGAACATGCCAAATCGAAGATTTGGAGGCTCCACTTTCATTAAAATAAAAAAATTAGCAGTTAAAAACCGCTAATTCTCTTCTATCTCAACTAGTAAAAAGTTTCAAAGAAGAACTCCCCCTAAGGGAGTTCAATCAATAATCATTGTTTATACAATTCCCTGTGCCATCATTGCATCTGCTACTTTTTTGAATCCAGAGATATTAGCACCCATTAATAAGTTACCTTCATGTCCGTATTCAGCAGCTGCCTTTTCTGAATTCTTGTAGATGTTGACCATTATATTCTTAAGCTTTTCATCTACTTCTTCAAATGTCCATGATAATCTCATGCTGTCCTGTGACATTTCAAGTGCAGAACATGCAACACCACCTGCATTTGCAGCTTTTGCTGGTCCAAATGCTACGCCATTATCCTGGAATACCTTTATTGCTTCTAATGTTGATGGCATGTTTGCACCTTCACTGACAACTTTAGTTCCATTAGCTACTAATATCTTAGCGCTTTCTTCATCTATTTCACCTTGAGTTGCACAAGGAAGAGCTATATCACATTTTATAGTCCATATTCCTCTACTGCCTTCAGTATAAGAAGCTGTACTTACATAATTTAAGTATTCTTTAATTCTGCCTCTCTTTACTTCCTTTATTTCCTTTACAACATCAAGATTGATTCCATTTTCATCATATATATATCCATTAGAATCACTTAATGCTACAACTTTAGCACCAAGCTGCATTGCTTTTTCTGTTGCATATATTGCTACGTTTCCAGATCCAGAAATAACAACAGTCTTTCCTTCAAAGCTATCATTTTTAGACTTTAACATTTCTTGTGTGAAATATACAAGTCCATATCCAGTAGCCTGAGTTCTTCCAAGACTTCCGCCATATGATAATCCTTTTCCAGTAAGTACGCCTGGGTCATTAGCTCCTCTAAGCTTTTTATAATATCCATATAAATATCCTATTTCTCTTCCTCCTACACCAATATCTCCTGCTGGTACATCAGTATCCATACCTATATGTCTATATAATTCAGCCATAAAACTCTGACAGAATCTCATAACTTCTGCATCTGACTTTCCCTTAGGATCAAAATCAGCGCCACCTTTTCCTCCTCCAATAGGAAGTCCAGTTAATGAATTTTTAAATATCTGTTCAAATCCAAGGAATTTAACTATGCTAGCATTTACTGATGGATGAAATCTAAGTCCACCCTTATATGGTCCTATTGCACTGTTAAACTGAATTCTATATCCTCTGTTTACCTGTACATTACCCTCATCATCTACCCATGGCACTCTAAACATAATCTGTCTTTCGGGCTCAACAAGTCTTTCTAAAAGCCCAGCCTTTATATATTCAGGGTGCTTATCGAAAACAGGGATTAAAGAAGTAGTAACTTCTTTTACTGCGTTTAAAAATTCTGCTTCATTACCATTTCTTTTTTCAACATCACTTAAAACTTTTAATACATACTCTTTACCTGTCATATAAACCTCTCCATTCAATTAAATTTTTTAACATTTTAATATATAAAGCTTAATTTTGTTAACATTTATAATATAAATAAATTATAATATACATCCATTGTTAATTTCAATAGTCATTCAGTGATAATTTGTAAATTTCTCACTATAATATCCTATTCCACAAATGCAAAAGTATGAACGAAGAACAAAACTCTTCCATGGGAGTTTCTGGACAATGCATAAATAGACATACCAAATCTTCATTTGATATGTCTATTTAAATGACTACTTATCATTAAGTCTCTCTATATACTTATTAATGTATTCTGAGTTTCCTCTGTATTTTTCAATTTCTCTGCCGTTATGTTTTATATTGATAATTGCATTTCTTCTTATAACATTCTTACCTCGCCATCCACATGATGTACAGCTTATTTTTTCTTTAAAATACTTATTATCCATATCTGCATAAACTTCCGCATTTTCATTCATGTAATCTATTGTCTTAAAATCATCAAGAACATTACATTCTGCAACTTCATTATATGGACATTTAAGCTGACAAAAATCGCAGCCAAATATATTGCCTTTAAGCAGCTTAATCTCTTTATCACTTATATCCTTCTTCTGAGTTATATAAGACAGGCAGATGTTAGGATTCCTTCTATGATTATTAATAGCCTTAGTAGGACATTCCTCTAAACATATCTTACATTCTCCACATTCGGTATAATCTGATATATTTTCAAATGAACCATTATCTTCACATTCAAATTCTAAATCCGTGATAATTTCCCCAAGAAAAACGTATGAACCATATTTTCTAGTTATTATCATGTTATTTTTGCCTATAAATCCAACACCACATAAATATGCAATATATCTTTCTGGAAGTGAATTACTGTCCACAAAAGCTTCTGCTTTTCCTCCTAGTGTTTCTATAAATGCACATATTTGATCAAGGTATTTTCTTACCACCCTATGATAATCAAATCTCTTAGTATAAACAGAAAATCCATTGTTTTCTGCATGATCATCATGATAATAAGGAAAAGCTATTGAAATAATAGTCTTTCCATCATCCATATAAACATTAGGATTAATTCTTTTCTCTATATCATCTTCTTCAAACTCATTCTGAAGATTATTTTCTTTTCTATATTGATAAAAAGCACGTAATTCCTCAAATCTTCTACATCTTATAAATCCAATAGTATCTAGTCCTAATGATGCACAAAATTTTTCTATATCCTTCTTCAACATTGTTAATCACCTTTATTAAATATTTAGCTCAAATCTAACTTTATTACTGATAATTATAATACAAAAGATCTATGAAAAATACTAGATTACAATGGATGAAAGTACATCAGCTGACTGAACTTTCTTATATAATAAAAAGTGCTGTAAAACCTTTTATAGGCTTAACAGCACTTTAACTATATGAAAATATTCTATTTTCCAAAAACATTTCTTATTATGCTTAATATTTCAGTTGCAACTTCTAAGTTTGACTTAACATTATCCTTAGCAACAATAAAATCTGCAGTAACATCAGTGACAACTTCTGAAACATCTTTAATGTTTTCACTTGCATCACTTATATTCGTAACAAGCGCTGGCAGATCATCGATTGCTTCTTTTAATGATTGCTTATTATCTGCTAAAATTTCATTTGACTGTTTTAAAAGCTTGTTAAAATTCTTAAGTACAATAATAAGATAAAATACAGCAATGCAACCTGCTGATGCTAGGATAAAATATATTGTGTTTAATTCTATATACATCTTATTCCTCTATGTTTTCTTCAGTTTCCTGAACAGTTTCTACAGTTTCAACTTCTTCAGCATCTTCTTTAACTTCTTCAATCTTCTTTCTCTTTTCTAAGTATTCCTTAATCTTAGTCTTAGATTCGCTTACTTTTTCCTTAGTATTCTTAACACCTTCATCAAGTTTTTCTTTTGCAGTTTTTGACTTGTCTTTTAATTCTTCTCTAGTCTCTTTTCCAGACTTAGGTGCAAAAAGTATTCCTGCAGTACCACCAACTAATGCTCCTACTGCTGCTACAGCTGTTGCAACTGCTGCTTTCTTTCTCTTTTCTACTCTTCTTTGTTTCTTTCTCTTCATCTCTATTTTCTTTAATAAACTCATAGTTCTTATCTCCTGTAAAATTATTTTTATACTATATAGTCGGTTTTTTTCGAAAGAAATTTAGTATTTTTTTTAATAATTATTTAGAAATGCTTTCAATTAATAAGCGCAGCGTAATTAATTTCATCCTTAATTGATCATTAATCACCGATTATTGATCATTGGATCCTAGCCTATCATATCAAAGAAACTTACCTGGTCGCTTTCCTGTAGCCCGTTTAAACATCCAAACTTTCTTAAAAGATCTATAGAAGCATTTCCTATCTTTGCTCTTTTTCTTAAATTATCTATAGAACTAATTGGTGTCTGTTCATGACAAACTTTATATATTGCTTCTGCTGCTACATTACCCATACCAGAAATACTGTTAAGTGGTGGTCTAAGTCCATCTTCTTCAACTTTAAACTTAGTTGCATCTGATTTATATAAATCAATTGGCAAGAACTTAAATCCTCTTTCATACATTTCTAATACAAGTTCCATATCATCATACATATCCTTGTCTTTAGGAGCTGCATCATTTCCCTGCATCTTTATTTCCTTCATTTTTTCTTTGACTTTTTCTTTGCCGAAAATCATAAATTCAGCATCAAAAGCCTTTGCTCTTATACTAAAATAAGCTGCATAATAAGCTTTTGGTATGTGAACCTTAAACCATGCAATTCTAAATGCCATCATTACATAAGCTGCAGCATGGGCCTTAGGGAACATGTATTTAATCTTCTTACATGATTCTATATACCATTCAGGTACATCATGCTCTCTCATTAAAGCTTCATATTCTGCCCACTTTACAGGGTCCTTTAATGCTTTACCCTTACGTACAGTCTCCATTATCTTGAATGCAGTATCTTTAGGTAACCCCTGCTTAATTAGGTAAACCATAATATCATCTCTACAACATACTGCATCACTAATACTTGTTATTATTCCTGAATCAATAAGATCTTTAGCATTACCTACCCATACATCTGTACCATGAGAAAGTCCAGATATACATAAAAGGTCAGCAAAATGCTTTGGCATTGTATCAACAAGCATTCCCCTTGAGAACTTAGTTCCGAATTCCGGTATTCCGTATGTACCAACTTCAGAATTTATCTGCTGAGGTGTAACTCCCAATGCATCAGTTGAAGAGAATATGGACATAGTCTCTTTATCATCAAGTGGAATCTTATGCGGATTAACTCCTGTTATATCCTGTAGCATTCTAATTACAGTGGGATCATCATGACCAAGTATATCAAGCTTCAATAGGTTCTGATCAATTGAGTGATAATCAAAATGTGTTGTAATTATATCTGAAGTTGGATCATCGGCTGGATGCTGCACTGGACAGAATTCAAATATTTCTCTTCCCTTAGGTACAACTATGATACCTCCTGGATGCTGTCCAGTAGTCCTCTTTATTCCAGTACATCCCTTGGCAATTCTCATTGTTTCCGCCTTACTTATTGGTTTATTCCTTTCCTCAAAATACTTTTTAACGTATCCAAATGCTGTCTTTTCAGCAACTGTACCTATTGTTCCAGCCTTAAATGTAGTTCCTTTACCAAAAATAACTTCTGTATATCTATGAGCCTTTGCCTGATATTCACCTGAGAAGTTTAAATCTATATCAGGTTCCTTATCACCGTTGAATCCAAGGAATGTTTCAAACGGTATATCCATTCCATCCTTATCAAGTGGTTCACCACAGACTGGACAAGTCTTGTCAGGAAGGTCAAAGCCATTACTTACGCCATAATCGTTAAAATCTGAATATTTACACTTAGGACATCTGTAATGAGGTGCAAGTGAATTAACTTCTGTAATACCTGTCATATAGGCAACAAGCGAAGAACCAACTGATCCTCTCGAACCAACTAGGTATCCATCTTCATTTGATTTCCATACAAGCTTCTGAGCAATGATATACATAACTGAGAAACCATTCTTAATAATAGAATCAAGCTCTCTATCAAGTCTTTCCTGTACTATTTCAGGAAGCGGATCACCATAAAGTTCATGTGCTTTGTTATACGCAATATCCTTTATTGTCTGTTCACAACCATCTATATGAGGCGGACACTTTTCTGGGGAAATTGGGCTTATCTGCTCACACATATCAGATATCTTATTTGTGTTTGTAACAACTACTTCATAAGCCTTATCACTACCTAAATATGCAAATTCATCAAGCATTTCCTTTGTAGTTCTAAGATATAAAGGTGCTTGGTTATCTGCATCTTTAAATCCTTGTCCTGCCTCAAGAATTCTTCTGTATATTTCATCTTCAGGGTCCATAAAATGAACGTCACCTGTTGCTACTACAGGCTTATTAAATTTATCTGCCAGTTTAATTATTTTTTTATTAATTGTTTTAAGATACTCTTTATCTGGCACTTCACCATTTCTAACAAGGTAATCATTATTAGCTAATGGCTGTATTTCTAGATAATCATAATATTGTGCAATTTTCTCAATTTCTTCTTCAGCTTTTCCTAGAAGTACTGACTGATAAAGTTCTCCTTCACTACATGCACTTCCTACAATAAGTCCTTCTCTGTACTTATCCAGCATGCTTCTAAGTATACGAGGTTTCTTGTAGAAGTAATCAAGATGAGAATAAGATACAAGTTTGTATAAGTTCTTAAGTCCAACGTAATCTTTAGCAAGGATGATAACATGATAAGTTTTAAGCTTTTTATATGCTACCTTCTTTGACTCTTCAGTTGAAGCAAATTCATCTATATCGCTAACAGTCTTTGCTCCTCTTTCCTTAAGCTCATCTATCATCTTATTAAAAACTTTTACTGTAGTATCAACATCATCAAGTGCTCTATGAGCAACTTCAACTTTAATTCCTAGATTTTTAGCTATTCTGCCAAGCTTATAAGTTTTAAAATCAGGATAAATATCTTGTGCTAATGAAAGTGTATCTAAATAAGTAAAATCAAAATCATAACCTAATTCTTTTGCATAATGTTTTAAGAATCCAACATCAAATTCAGCATTATGTGCTACAAGAACTGAATCCTCTAAAAACTCAAGCATCTTAGGGAAAACTTTATCAATTGTTTCTGCATCCCTTACCATATCATCAGTAATATTAGTTACTTCAACAACTCTAGGCGGAATAGGTTTTTCAGGATTTACAAAACAACTGAAACTATCTATTACCTTTCCTTCTTTAACTTTCATAATACCTATTTCTGTTATCTTTTCAGTAATAGGTGAAAAACCTGTAGTTTCAAGGTCAAGCACACAATAAGTTGTATCTATATCCTGTCCCTTTATGTTCTTAACTGATGGTTTTTTATCTGGTGCAAGATAGCCTTCAACACCGTAAATAATTTTCATATCAGGATTGTCTCTTCCAAGAAGCTTATGTGCTTCAGGGAACGCCTGAACCACACCATGGTCTGTAATAGCTATTGACTTCATTCCCCACTTCATAGCTCTCTTTATAAGGTCTCCAGCACTTGTCATGCCGTCCATCTGACTCATCTTAGTATGCATGTGAAGTTCTACTCTCTTCACTTCTGCATCATCCATTCTTGTTACCTTCTTCATACCTTCAGTTTCAAGAATTGTATTTGCCAGCATTTCCACTTCTCCAGAGAAATTACTATGACTTGCTCTTCCTGCAAGCTTTACACCTCTGGCTTTTTTAAGCCTTGCGTATACTTCATCATACTGATCAGGCTGTACGAATGATTTACATGTCATAGAACTTGATCCATCATATAAGTCAAATGATATAAGCATTTTACCGCTTCTAAGTTCTTTTGATTCAAGATTTGAAATTTCTCCTTCAAGTGCAACAACGCCTTCATCTGGTGTTATATCTGTAATTTTGATTACCTTTTCTTTTATATAGCCATATCTTCCGTAAATGACATTGGCATCTTTCTTTTTAGTACCTTTGCCATTATCCTTACTATCACTATCAGAAGTATCTTTAGCTACTGCTACTTCTTTCTTCATAGTTGTATCAGTTTTAGGTGTAGCATGTATATGCTTTCTTGCTTCAGAAAGTATCTTTCTTTCCTCTTCCATCTTAATCTTCATAAGTTCCTCAGCACTTATGTTATCTACGAAATTTATCTTATATGTTTTACCATAAAAGTTTCTTATGGCATCTTCAATCTTCTTATCATAACTCATTCCTCTTAAAATATCTGATACCACTATTTTAAATTTAAAGTTAATGATTTTATCTTCAATTTCATAATCACAATTATTTAATGAGGCTTTTAAAAATGGATATCTATCACAAAGCATGACAATAATATCTTCAATACTCTCTTCTATAGGTTTTTTAGTTACTTCATCTGTATAGTTAATACTTATTATGGAATCATTAAGCATAAACCTTTTTCTTAAAAACGTATTAAGTCCCTGGACTTCATTTAGACTTATATATTTATCTGAACTTATAGTTAATTCTAATGTTTTTGTCTTTTTCCTCAGCGCCGCATTTTCCACAATTGCAGCACATATGCTGCCTCCAGACTTATAATCACTAAAAATTTCATTTACCTTTTTCATTGTTTTACCTTCCTAAAAAAATTTTTAGTATTTCTCGCTACAAAATATTATATCACATATAACATCTTAAATAGATTGTACATTATTACATTTAATCATAAAAAAAGAAGGCCTTACCGGCCTTCTCATTATCTATCTAGTTGCTTGATTTTATGTGCACCCATGCTGCATCGTAAATCTTCTTAACATCACTTGATAGATCCTTGTATATTTCGCATCTAGACATTACTTCCTTAGTCATATATGCATTTGGATTATTCTTTACTTCATCAGGCTGCATAGCTTTTGCTTCCTTGTTTGGAGTAGTATATCCTATCTCGTCTGCTATTCTTAAAGCTGCATCTTTATCACTTACAAAGTTGATAAACTTTTCTGCACCCTCTACATTTTCAGCATTCTTAGGTATGCAAAGACTGTCTATCCAGAAGTTCGCACCTTCTTTAGGTACTATATACTCAAGATTTGGATGTTCTTTCTGAAGGTTAAGACCTTCTCCTGACCATATCATATTGATAGCAGTTTCACCATTAGGAATCATTGTAGTTCCTTCGTCAACACCATATATAGGCTTAACAGTTTCTCTCTGCTTTATAAGTAACTCTTCAGCTTCCTTAATCTGATTCTTATCAGCTGAATTTAATGAATATCCAAGCTTCTTTAAAGCTGCTCCCATTGTGTCTCTGTAAGTATCAAACATAAAGATATTACCTTTATATTTTTCATTCCATAATATATCCCAGCTGTCTACCTGTTCTTTCACCTTATTCTTGTCATAAACAATACCTACAGTTCCAAACATGTATGGTACTGAATACTGGTTTCCCTTATCTATATCAAGATTTAAATAAACATCATCCATTTGTGATAAATTCGGTATGTTCTTCTTATCAAGCTTCTTTAGAAGATTCTGTTTTATCATTCTTGGCATTAAAGCATCAGATACAAGGATAACATCGTATTTTACGCTGCCACTGCTTACCTTCTGATACATAGTTTCCATGTCATCAAATGTGTCCATGTTAACCTTGATGCCATATTTTTTCTCAAATTCGCTTAAAGTCTTATCATCTATGTTTTCGCCGTAATTCAAAAAATTAACAACTTTAGCTTCATTCTTTTTGCACCCAACAAAAACTGAGCCCATTATAAGTACACAGATGCATAAACTCAATAATCTTAATTTTCTTTTCATGCTGCACTTCCTTATTAATAATTATTATCCTTTATAAACATACTATATTATAATCAGTCAATCAACTAATAATACTGATTTTCACATAATAATTCAAAGCAGGCATTCACTTCTTCATCAGTAAACAGCTCTTGATACTGTGGTTTAACAATTATTGCTTCCATAGTTAATTCAATATGTCCCTTTTCTGCTAACTTGTTAAAACAATCAGAAGTTCTGCCTTTTCTGATAATTTCCTTAGCAGTATTAACTATACCGAATCTTTCTATAGTACCTATAAGTCTTGTCATTTTACATCCATATTCTTTTTCTGCTGTTTTACAGCCTTTTAAAACTTCCTGCTGTAATTTCTTTTCTATCTCTGCCATCTTTCCACTCCTGTGTCATTTATCTATTTTTCTTTGTATATTATAACATCACCTTATATATTTTCTTACTTCTATTATGGTTTTAAATGTATTTTTATATGTATAATAAACTTATAGGGTATATATTGATGTGATTAAAATCAAATTTTATTTAAAAAGGGGATATAATCTATGAAATTAATTGAACAGCTGGAGAAGTATCAGCCTGTTAATGAGCAGGAAGAAAAAGATAAGTCATTTATCATTTCCTGTCTTAAGCAGTTTGATAATATTTTTTCAAGGGAAAATAATCTTGCCCACATGACTGCATCAGCCTGGGTGGTTAACAAAACACATGATAAGGTGCTGATGGCTTACCACAACATATATGATTCATGGTCATGGCTTGGAGGACATGCAGATGGAGAGACAGATCTGTTAAGCACCGCTATGCGTGAAGTTGAAGAAGAGAGTGGTATACATAATATTCATCCAGTTTCAGATGATATCTATTCACTTGAAGTACTAACTGTGGATGGACATATTAAGAGAGGTGAGTATGTTTCTTCCCACCTTCACTTAAATGTTACATACCTTATAGAAGCAGATGAAGCTGAATCTTTATCAATAAAACCTGATGAAAACAGTGGCGTTAAGTGGTTTGCACTTGATGAAGCCATAAAAGCCTCTTCAGAAAAGTGGTTTAGAGATAATATCTATAACAAGTTAAATGAAAAGCTGAAATATTTCAGATAAAAATAGCCTTAACCCTTGGTAATACTGGGTTAAGGCTAAAGTTCTGTCTTCGGCTTTAAATGACGTCCCGCTTAGACTGCGCTCAGAGAGGTAAGTACTTAAGGTCATCTTTTTACGCTATAAGCGTTTAATGGCATCCAACCTCGACCTTGCTCGGTTGGGCAAGTTCGAGAAGCCAAATCATAGATTTGGACTCTCACTTATGGTACGGTTCACCGTAACATGTCAAAAGGAGAGTTTTCATTACTTCCTCAATATAGCTCCCAAAATGAAAATTGTCTGGAGCAATCATAATAGTTGCTCCAAACAATTTGTAACCAACCTCTTGTTCTAAGATTCTTCATTATTAAATTCTGTAATACGTCAAGGTCTATAATATATACTTTTCGACCAGCAAATTACTAATTTACTCGTACCAGCCTCCATTGCTGATTATAGCCATTATTTGAGTACCACTGAATTACATTTGCTCCATTTTCATTAGATCCATACTCTACATCTAGCACCTTACCACTATTAATGTTCTGTAATATATAGTAACCATCATTAGTCTTTTTGATATTCCATCTTTGATTTGTCTGTCCATTAACAACATTATATACTGAATTTGATACAGTTTTAGGACCATATGATACTGCATCTTTATTTACCCAATCTATCTTTTCAATTTTTACTCTTGCCTTAGATGAGATAAATGAAGGTAAATTTCTAAATGTCGTATTAATTGTTCCGTCATTTGGACCACCAAAAATAAAGCTTACATATTTTTGATTGTTATCTACGCAAGCTACACCATCCACTTTATCACTATTATCATTAGGTGGAATAACATTAACCATATTACCAGTCATATCACCATACCACTTATAGAAGTACCATCCAGCTCCCTTTTGTGTATTAGTTGCTAGTAAACTTCCCAAACGTCCTGGTGCATTAGTAAACCACCATGATATTGCAGCACTGTCAATCTTATAACGCTCAAATTTTCCAATAAATCTTGCACTTGATCCAGGTTGTCCTTCAAGCTCATGCTTTGAATCGCAGTACTCATTTATAGATATTGGTAATTCTCTAATTCCTAATTCTCATTCTAACTTACGATATTCTTTTATATGGCTAGATACTCCACTAAGTCCAGAAAGTTCATGCCAACTCATAATATCAGGGAGACAATTGTTTGCTTTACAGAATTGTAAAAATGATCTCATTCTATTATGATTATACCAACTATCACAAGGTCCTATAATTTTTTCAGTTGGATCAAGTGATTTAAGTAAACGATAAGTTTGTTTCCACATTTTCTCAAATGAAACACCATTGTTTTTTGAAAGTACCATCTGGCTCATTCCAAATTTCATAACCATACCAGTTCCTACATCCAGATGCTTTTTTATCATTTACAAATGATCTTACTTGATTTAACCAGCCATCCATTCCTGGCCATCTATAAGGCCAATATGGTAACATATCTGCTAAATCAATTGAAACTCTTGCACTTGGTATACTTGAAAGTCGTCTTGCAACCTTTATAGCATCTCCATAAGGATGCTGACTTCCATTGCCGCCGCGTGCAGGATTTCTAAATACATATGGATGTAATGGTGCAACAAGTTCATTCAAATCATAGGGAACGTTTTCTATTAATCCATAAAGTGATCCATTTGCACAATGTGTTGCTCCTCTTATAACAGCGTTACAGTCTACAATCATTGTATCTGCTGCATGAGCTGTTATTCCATTTCCTACCAATCTTCCAATAATCAGCATAAATACAAGAACTGCTGATATTATTTTTTTCTTCTTTTCATACTTTTTCCTCCTTTTAATAAATATATTATTAAGCGGCCTTTACTTACATAAATATCCACCCCTATTCATAATACATTAGTTGTAAATAAACTTAACTATCTTATTCGTATATTGGCTATATGTATTCTTGAATAAATAAAAATACAAATTTGTTAGAGTATAATTTTTGTAGGCAGGAAAATTGATAAATAAAATAGATTTACAGGGAAGGGAAAAAATACAATTTATATGTAAAATAATGGATAATTAATAAAAAGTTTAAAAAGATATATTTTTGCCAACATTTACTTGACACAAACTACAAATTTTCAACAATTGACAATGTATTTTTTGAAGCGTATAATGCTTTTTTACTGACTAAAAAAAATTAGGGGGCTGAATATATGACATTTTATGAAGAATTGCAGTTAAACCAAGCAGGTTCAAAAGAGCTTATTAGAAATTCACAAAATAATAAAGAAAAATTAAGACATTTAGCTATTTATATTTTTAAGATTTTTATAACCATGGTATTTTGTATGGCGTTTGTAATTGCTTATAGCAAGTTTTTTGGTAATGATAACAGTATTGTTGGTGTTATTGTTCTTCTTTTTGTTTTAGTATTTAGAAATATAGATTTATCAATAAAAACATCCCATGCACTTCCTTCCTTAATAGCTATATTTGCAATTTTAGCTATAGGACCAAGATTAAGTAATGCTAGTAATATATACGTTGAATCATTAGTGAATAGTGTATGTATTTTTCTATTAATGTTTTTAGGATGTCATAATGAAAAAATGTGTAATCATTCTACATTAGTATTAGGATACCTTTTACTATATGGTTATGATGTATATGGAAATGCTTATATTAAAAGATTAGAGGCTATTGCTGTAGGTGCTATAATTACTGGAATAATATATTTTAGAAATCATAGAAAAAAGACTTATGAGCTAAACTTTTTAAGTTTCTTTCAAGAGTTTGATATCAACGCCCATAGAACAAAATGGCAGTTATCTCTTACTCTTGCTATATCTTCGATCCTACTTATTGCAAGAATGATAAATCTTCCAAGACATATATGGGCAGGTATTGCAGTTATGTCTATAGTAACTCCTTTCCCAACAGGTAAAAAGCAAAAAGTAAAGGAAAGAATTTTAGGAAATGTTTTTGGAGCTTTACTAGTATTTATTATTTATGCTTACTGTCCAGAATTTATGTATAATAACATTGGAACTATTGGAGGAATAGGGGTAGGACTTTCTGCAACTTATGGCTTCCAGTCAGTATTTAATACATTTGGAGCTATATCTGCTGCATCAACGCTTCTAGGCTTTCCAGCAGCTATATTCTATAGAGTTTTTAATAATGTTCTAGGTTCTGTATATGGAATAGTTTTTAATAAATATTTTTGTAAACTTGTAGGTAATGAAAGATAATTATAAAACCGCCAATATGGCGGTTTTACTTTTTAGATATTATTATTCTCATATTTTCATCATACTTAATCCCTAATTCCTTAGATAACTTATCATTTAACGTTGTAAGTTTATCATGATAATCTTTGTACTCACTACTTAATATTTTCATGTTAGGTATAAATACATCATAATATCCACTGCTATCAAAGAAATCATTAATCTGTTTTTTAAATTTATTAAATGGATTTATTAATTTTACTAGAGATTTATCATTTTGTTTTTCTATATTATCCAATAACTTTTTCTTATACCTTTCTAATTCCACACCTTCTGCATTTAACATATTATTTATCTCATTTCTCATATTTTCATTCATATGTTTTGCCATCTCTTCAGTTGTATTTTCATATACAGCTTGAATAATTCTAGGTACTTTTATATCCGGAACATTATCCAAAAATTCAACAATCTCCATCCATGCTTGATACTTCTCTTGTGTATCTATTGGTTCATTTAAATATGGCGCAAAGTGATATGATAAATATATACCTATACCATTTGGAAAAGCTCTAATTAATTCTTTTTTAATAAATTCACCATTATTTTTTTCTATTTCTATAATTTCTTTATTCATCTCTCTAATAAAAATTTCATTAAAATTATTATTTAATACTTTTTCTAGATATACCTTCTCTTTTTTTATCTGTATTTCTTTATCTTGTTTTTCTTTTATAATGTTATTAATTATGCTCTTCTTATCTTTACTATTTATTATTATTTTAATATCTTTAATAGCTATATCTAATTTTCTATATAATGATATTTCATTTAATAATGCTATGTCTTCTTTTGAGTATTCTCTATATCCATTATTACCTTTTCTAACTCTTATAAGGCCCTGTTTTTCATAATATGAAATTGCTTTCTTTGTTAATCCTGTTAAACTACAAACTTCTTTTATTAACATATAACCACCTCTAATTTATATGTTAATCTAATCCCCTAGGTATCAGTCAATAACAATTTATTATTTTAAAAATTTCATCTTATTTATACATATAAAAATAGTGCTAACCCATTTATTCCAATGGTTAACACTAAAAACATCACTTACTTGTGATACGGTTCTCCGTATCGGTATTAAGTGAGGTTTTACCATTTTATTCTTGTGTATATATTCTAGTTAATTATGGTATAATCCAAAAGTACAATTTAATAGTTGAATGTGGGCTACTGGTATCGCTCACCTTTCTTGTGAAAGGAGGTGATACTTATGAGTAACGATGATTTAATGTTACTATTTACAGCAGGTATATTCTTAATAGCATTATTAACTTTTATAGTGTTACTTATAGAAAAAATCACAAAAAAATAGTAGCCCCATCTCGCAATTGACAAGCTACTATTTTTATTTCATAAAAATCTAGTGCTACCAGTTGCCTAAGCAACTAGAATTGTATAAGAAGGGTGTTACAGCACTCTTCTTTTTTATTATCTGTATTTCTTATTTATATTATATCAAATTTTTATAAAAAATAAACATAATAAATTTAAAACTTAACGTTCTGCCATATATTTTTCTATTTCATTAGAATCTAATTTTCTCACTTCAGTATTAGGAAATTCTCTGTATTCTCTAACCGAAAAAACAGGAGACATTTTATCACAGAACTTTCCTTTATTCTTTTTTAAATAAACTTCTACATCTTCAGCATCAGCAAAAATTTTATATGATATTCTACCTTTATTATTCTTTATCTCATAAATACCACATGACTTCTTCATAGTATAATCAGCAGTTCTTAAATAAAGTTTTGCAATATCTAGAGATTTAAATGGGAAGTTCCATCTCTGTAGTCCTCTTTTTGAGTCATGCTCTATACATATACAACGTCCACAAGTTCCACAAATATATTGGGTATGATTCTTTAAACATTCTAATGGTTTAAGTAATGGCGTTATTCTATTATTATCTACATAGCATTCTTCACACATATATTATCCTCCACATTAAACTACAATTTCAAATATATTAACCGTACTTATTTACAATGATATTGTAACATATTCTGTAAATAAAATATTACTTATGATACGCCATTTTCACGTATAAAAATTGTGTTAACCCAGTATTGTGAAGGTTTAAGGCTAAAAACATCACTTATTTATGGTACGGTTCATTGTTTGCTATTCTGAAGTTTCTATATATCTGCTCTAGGAGCATTACTCTGAATAGCTGATGTGGAAATGTCATTTTTGAAAAACATAGTTTATAGTCTGCTCTTTTGATGACATCTTCTGAAAGACCAAGTGAACCTCCGATGACAAATGCCATGTTTGAGTTGCCCATTAAGCACTGCTTTTCTATAAACTTTGAGAATTCCACTGATGTAAGTTGCTTACCGTTAAGATCCATGGCTACAACAAACATGCTGTCTTTAATTCTGCTAAGGATAGCGTTGCCTTCTTTTTCTTTTATTGCAAGTTCTTCTTTCTCTGAAGCATTTTCAGGAGTCTTTTCATCCTGAAGTTCTATAATTTCAAGTTTGCAGTATCTTGAAAGTCTTTTTGCATACTCATCAATTGCTGCTTTTAAATATTTCTCTTTTAATTTACCAACAGTTATAAGTGTAATGTTCATAAAAAATCCTCCTAAGTGTATACAGATATTGTACCACAAAGGAGGATTTATAATAAATTAATTACTTAGTAATATATAGATAAACAAGCTTAATTGTATTCTCAAAAGCTTCATAATGAGTTCTTTCCATTCCATGAGAAGCATGAACTCCTGGTCCAACAAGTGCACCTCTTATATCATTTCCACCGCTAAGAGCAGCACTTACGTCCGATCCATATCTTGGATATATGTCTACAGCATAGCTTATACCATTAGCCTTTGCTAAATTTACAAGATCAGTAGTCATATTATAATCATATGGACCACTTGAATCTTTAGCACATATAGAAACATCATATTCTGTACAGCTTAAATCATCGCCAATACATCCCATATCAACAGTTAAAAGTTCTGTAATATCCTTTGGAAGATATGCAGCTCCATGCCCAACTTCTTCATATGTAGAAATAAGTATCTTCACATTGTATGAAGGAACAATGTTTTCTCTGCTCATCATTTCTAAAAGTCCTAAAAGACAAGAAACACTGCCCTTATCATCAATAAATCTTGACTTAATAAATCCGCTTTCAGTAATTGTAGTCTTAGGATCTATGAATATAAAATCTCCAGGACATATTCCAAGCTTTTCAACATCTTCTTTAGATTTAACCACTTCGTCAATTCTAACTTCCATATTTTGAGGTTCGCGTTTCTTGCTTGATGCGTCATCAAAAACATGAACAGATGGACTTGTGCTTAAGAAAGTACCTGTATAAATCTTTCCATCCCTAGTTCTTATCTTACAGTATTCTGAATCAAGAGTCGGTACACATGGTCCTCCCAGTAATGTGAACTTTAAAGTTCCATCTGCAGTGATAGACCTAACCATAGCTCCAAGTGTATCAACATGGGCAGACAATCCTATAGTCTTTTCACTACTTTTACCTGGAACTTCAATAACTGCACATCCCTTATTAGTTCTAGTAAGTTTATATCCAAATTCATTAACCTTCTTTTCAATTAAATCAACTATATCAAAGCAAAAACCTGTTGGACTATCAAACTTTAATATTTCTTCTGCTGTCTTTAACACGTATTCTTTATTTATTTTTAATTCCATTGATTAATCCTCCTCTTTATGATCTTTATTTAACAAATTTAAGAATTCATCAAAAGGTACTGGTTTACTGTAATAATACCCTTGATAATATGTGCATCCAATATTCTTCATCATGTCATACTGTTCTTTATCTTCTACTCCTTCACTTACTATATCAAGTCCTAACTTTTTAGCCATAGATGTTACCTGCTGAAGAATAATTCTATCCTTTGGTTCCTTCATACTACTATTCGTAAAACCTCTATCAAATTTAAGTTCATCAAGATGCATTTTTGAAAGATATGATAATGATGAATATCCTGTTCCAAAATCATCAAACGAAAATCTAAAGCCGACCTTTTTGAGTTTCCTCATTGTATCATTAACAAGTTCAATATTATTTATAAGCACTGATTCTGTTCCATCTCACAAGAGCTTCTGCTCCTGATATATTATTAGTTCCTAAAAAAGGCTTAGGCTGTAGATATACCTCCCAGCTGTCATGCATAATTGCATTCTTTAACTTTGCCTGCATATTAAGATTTTTTTTGAAGCTGCTCATACATTTTATATTCATATACAGAATATGATTCTGGACTTTTTTTAGCATTATCGCAAGCTAGTTCAAGTTCACTTAATAGTTTGTCAAACCCTATTTGTCCTCCATCAATAACAGTTATCCCCACATATGGTTCAAGATCTATCATACATGGTGAACTTGAACTTATTACTCCTATTGATATTAATATAAATGAAAAAAAGCTATAATCCTAGCGACTTTCTCTTTAATCCCTGCCTGTATACAAAAATATATAGTGACAAAGAGCGATGCTTCCAAAGAATAGGCTACAGAAAACTTTTTAATATCATCTATAGACTTAACATAATATTCATGTCTTGATAACTTATCTTCGTAATAGACAAAAAATATGTATGATGTTATTACAATTAAATTTAATACCGTTACTATAAATTCTAGCATCTGTCGAATAGTAGATATGTCCACGTCTTCACATCCTAATCTTAGTCCTTATATTAATATATTACTAATAACATGATACCTTGTCAATTTGTGCTTTATATAGTAAATATAATCAAACAACAGAGGCAGTTAATTAAAAATTAATTAACTGCCTCTGTACTATTCTAATTCATTTTTTGTTGTATACTATATGTTCTTACCACAACATTTTTTATATTTCTTTCCACTACCGCATGGACAAGAATCGTTTCTGCCAACTTTATTTTCGTTCACTATTATTTTTGATTTTCTAAATTCTTTAGCTAATTCTTTTCTCTTCTCCTGTGAGAATATAGCATCCCATTGTGGAAGTTGATATAAGTAATCTGCTTTTGCATCAATCATGTTTATGTATAATTTCTCAAAATCAATATCTAAAACCACTTCATCATCAGCTGTAATTTTTTCCAAGTCATATTCCTTCTTTAAGCTGTCATTGATTCCATCTAAGAATCCCATAGCAAATTCTACTGTTGTATCAGCTTTCTTTGCAAGTTCAGTTAAAGATGTCTTTACTACAGTTTCATGATTAGCTAATAGCTCCATGTATATTTTCTTTTCAATAGAACCATATTCTTTCCAAAAAGCAGGCTCTCCATTTTTCTTAACAAAATCTACAACCATATCAGTCCATTGTTTATATAAATTCATATCTCTCATTCTCCTATCAATACTAACTATACTACATAAATTATAAATATTTTTTACTTATTTTTCAAGTAGTCATATTTAAAATATATAACATTCACTAGCATTATTTCTTTCCGCTAATGATAAGTGTACATCGTTTCCTATCACTATTCCGTTATCCTCAAGAATATTACCTACTGTTTTATAAGCAAGTTCAGGATAATTATTCGTGTTACTTAAATGTCCTAAGAATATCTTTCTTTTATCTTTAATTCTTAAAAGATCAAGTATTGCATTACCGCAATCATCATTTGATAAATGACCAATTTCACTTAATATTCTTGTCTTAAGCGGATATGGATATGGTCCATACTTAACCATCTGTACATCATGATTACTTTCTATAAGCATTACATCTGATTCTTTTATATTATCCTTTATCTCTTCAGTAAAAGTTCCCATGTCTGTTGCAACACTACATATCTTTCCATTGCAACACATTGAATACCCAACTGGTGCAGCTGCATCATGTGGTATATTAAAACTTTTAATATCAAGATCTTTTATTGATACACTACTTCTTCTATCCATAAATTTAACGTTATGACTCTTTATATTACCAATACTTTTTTCCATAGCAATCCACGTAAGTTCATTTGCATATATAGGAATATCATATTTCCTGGATAAGACACCGACACCTTTTACATGATCAATATGTTCATGTGTTATAAATATACCATCTATATCTCTTGGATCTTCATCAATAGATTTTAATGCCTCATCTATCTTCTTGCCTGCCATACCTGCGTCTACAAGAATCCTTGCGTTTCCTGATGATATAAAAATACTGTTTCCACCGCTTCCACTATACAACGAACAAAACTTCATCTCTGTCCCCCATAAAACTAGTCGCTTACTCTTTCTATATTTGCGCCTAATGCTCTAAATTTTTTCTCTATATGTGGATATCCTCTATCTATATGTTCAATATTATGAACTTCTGTAACTCCCTCAGCTATTATTCCTGCTATAACCATAGCTGCTCCAGCTCTTAAATCAGTAGCCTTTACACTTGCTCCTGTAAGCCTTTCAACACCTTCTATTATTGCAGTTCTACCTTCAACCTTGATATTTGCACCCATTTTTCTAAGTTCATCTACATGCTTATGTCTTGCTTCATAGATAGTTTCTATTATAAGGCTTCTGCCTTTTACAGTAGATAAAAGTGTACACATTGGCTGTTGAGCATCTGTAGGGAATCCTGGGTAAGGAAGAGTTTTAATATTAACTCCCTTCATTTCTCCAACATATCTTACTCTTACAGAATCATCACCACATGTAACTTCTGTGCCCATTTCAACAAGCTTAGCTGTTATTGATTCTAAATGCTTTGGTATAACATTCTTAACTGTTACATCTCCATGGCTTGCTGCTGCTGCAATCATAAAAGTAGCAGCTTCAATCTGATCAGGTATTACACTATAAGAACATCCTTTTAATTCTTTAACACCGTTAATTCGTATTACATCTGTACCTGCTCCCTTTATTTCAGCTCCCATTGTATTAAGGAAGTTTGCCACATCAACAACATGTGGTTCTTTTGCTGCATTTTCAAGCACTGTAGTTCCTTCTGCAAATACAGCTGCAAGCATAACATTTATAGTAGCTCCGATACTTACAACATCAAAAAATATGTTTGTTCCAATAAGTCTGTCTGCCTTTACAATTACAGTTCCATGTTCGATACTGACTTCTGCACCTAGTGCTTCGAATCCCTTTATGTGCTGGTCTATTGGTCTTACACCAATAGGGCATCCACCTGGAAGATCAACTTTTGCATGTTTAAATCTTCCTAACAAAGCTCCTATAAAATAGTAAGAAGCTCTCATGTTTCTTACATATTCAGTACATGCTTCACAGTTTGAGATTTCACTTGCATCAACTTCAACAGAATTACTATCTATAGTATTAATCTTTCCGCCCAAATCAGTAATTATCTGTTTTAAACATTCTACGTCTTCAATTTCAGGTATATTATCTATTATGCACTTTCCTTTACTTGCCAGAACAGTAGCTGGTAATATAGCTACTGCCGCATTTTTAGCTCCATTTATGTCTACTTCGCCATTTAAAGTTGTACGGCCTTTAATAACTAATTTTTCCATCGTTTCCACCCTTATCAATAAATTTTCTCTATAAAAAATTTACTTTCATAATCGAAAAATTCCTTGCAATATTATAAGTAAAATTCTAAATTATCATGTTTTTTATTTATTATAATTAATTTTTGTCCATAGCTTCCATTATATCATATAAGCCTAATATTTAAAGATATTTTTTTATATACTATGTGGTAATTTTTCCTTGTTAATGATAGGATTGTTGTTTTATCTTCCAAGTATATGATATAATTTATGATAAGTTTAATAACTTATTTTGGAAAGGGGCTTAATATGAAATATTATTTAGTTGCTTCATTTGATAATGACTCATACAGTCATATAGAAGCTGTTCAAAAAAGAATCTCAAAAAAATATAAAACATCTAGAAACGCTACTAAGCCTCGAATCTTATTAGAAACTATAGAAGATCCTGATTTTGATAAACTTGATAAGATTATTACAGGTTTTCTAGCGCCTTATAAAAAATTTAAAGTTGAAGTACTAAACGTTTCTGCTCAGAATAATTCATACCATTCCCTTAATTTAAACATTGAATCAAAAGGATATATCAAGAGGTTTAATAGATGCTTTAACGCATTATTATATTCTAATGGCTTTAATGTTAAGTCTAACCATAATATGGATGAATTATGTATATTTTTAGGAAACCTAAACATTAAAGATCAAGTTAATATTTCTAATGTTGATATTCCTTTAAACTTTCAGACAATAAAAGTTAATAAAATAGAACTGACTAAATCTCTAAACAATAAACCTGACTCTATTATTAAGACATATACTTTAAGAGATTATTAGGTCGCTTATTTTTATATCCTCTATTGGTCATAAAAAACATTAAAATAATAAAATGTAAAAAAAATATTCTGATACCGTTTACCTCACTTTAAAATTTTTTTAATATTTTGTAAAATATTATTATGGTTTTTTCTAATAAAGATGGGAGGCTTTTTATGAATATTGGTAAATTCTATGATCAACAGAGGAAGTATAATAAGCTATTAGTAATAGACCCAAAAATAAACAAAGCAAAAATGTCTACAAGAAAATATTTGGCCTTAAATGTAAAGCTAAGTGCATTAGCTAATGAAACTCAGTGCTTTAAATATTGGATTGATAAGAATTACAAAATGATTAGTAGCAAAATATTTGACAAGTATATTGAATGCTTAAGTCACATACTTACAATTGGACTTGATAAAAATTATATCGATATCGAGGAAGTAGATGTACGTCCAAATGATTATTGTTTAAGCGATCAGTTCTTAAACTTATTTGTAGATATAAATGATATGATGATTTCATGTTCAATAGATCATTACCAAACACTTTTTGAAGACTTTATAAGTCTTGGAATAAGCCTAGGCTTTTCACAGGCAAAAATAGAAAAAGGCTTTCTAAACAGTTCAACATGTTTTAGTATAGCTCTGTAATTTTATACATTTATTAAGCGCCTATCGGAAATACTAATTTTCGGAGGTGTTTTTTATGTTCGGAATAATTTTTTCAATAATTGCAGGTGTTGCAATGAGTATTCAAGGAGTCTTTAACAGCAGGTTAGGTGAAAAAATAGGTCTATGGGAAACAAACACTATAGTTCAGGGTTCAGCATTTGTTTTAACTCTTATAATTACTCTATTATTTGGTAAAGGAAATTTCAAAGAAATTCAAAGTGCAAATAAATTATATCTTACAGGTGGAATAATAGGAGTTATTATAACTTTTACCGTAATGATGAGTATCCTGAAACTTGGTCCTACATATGCTATTTCAATAATCCTTGTGGCACAACTTATTGCTGCTGCATTAATCGACCTCTTTGGTTTATTCGATTCTGAGAAAATTGGATTTGGATTTACAAAAATAATTGGCGTAATAGTAATGATAATTGGTATAATTATATTTAAATGGAGAAGTTAACACATTTAATATAAGGAGTTTATTATGTCTTTTTTTAAAAATATTATTTTTTTGTCTAGAATGACATTTAGGAATTTATGTACAGTTCCAAAGCAAAGAAGAAACTGTCATACAGACTCATTAGAGGTGAATTCCGCTTTATGGCTTGGTCATGCTACCGTCCTTTTAAACATAAACGGTACAACAATACTTACTGACCCTGTTTTATGCGGCTATCTTGGATATATGAAACGAGTAGTTAAAATTCCTGTTGATATATCTAAATATCATGTAGATTACATACTTTTATCACACGGTCATACAGATCACATACACTTTCCTTCATTAAGAAAAATAAATAAGGATGCTATAGTAATTGTTCCTACAATATATAAGCGTTTTTTAAATCATATCGGTTTTAATAATGTCTATAAACTTTCACCAGGAGAAGTTTTTGAAGATGATAATATAAGAATCGAATCACTTGAAGCTATTCATGATGGAAGAAGATTTTATATTGGCAAATTTACTGAATCTAACGCTTATCTTATAAAATGCAATAATAAGACAGTTTTTTATGCAGGAGATACAGCATATACTGAAAACTTCAATGATATTAAAAGCGACATTGCATTGATGCCAGTTGGGTGCTATACACCTGAAAGATTTTCTGTAATGCATTGTTCACCAGAAGAAAGCTTTAAAATGTTTAAAAAAATGAAAAGTTCTATAATGCTACCTATACATTATAGAACATTTATCATTTCTCTTGATGACGAAGAACGCACAATGAAAAAACTTCAAGAACTGAATGATGGTTCAATAAATATTGCTGATATAGGGCAAAGAGTTAATTTTTAATTCTTTGTCTTTTTATTTTATGAGTACAACTTAAAGACTAATTAATCATATACATATACTGAAACTAATTTTAAGGAGTCTTTTTATGTTTAAACGAAAGCTTGAAGAGAATCTCTTATACTGTGTGAAACGAAACATATATAAAAAATATAGAGTACTTATAAAATACAACAATTTTTCAGATAAAATTATCTCTAAAATAGAAAAATCCAATGGTACAGTCTATTCTTCTTTAAAACATATATGCCTTATATGTGCAGAAGTAAAAAGCCTTACCTTAAACAGGCTTATTGAAATGCCAGAAGTAACTTATGTATGCTTTGATGATTATTGCCACATATGTGCATCTCCTATAGGTATAGAACCTGCTAACGGACTTCGCTTTTCTCATAATTATAAGTTATGCGGCAAAAATATCTCCATTGCACTAATAGATACTGGTGTTTATCCTCATAAAGATCTTACCGAACCTGTAAACAGAATAATATACTTCAATGATATCATAAACAACATTCACTATCCTTATGATGATAACGGCCATGGTACATTTATAGCTGGCATTATGTGTGGAAGCGGTCTGTACTGCAACAATATGTATAAAGGTCTTGCCACAAAATCAAATCTATATGTCTATAAATGTTTTGATGCTAAGGGAAAAGGATTTGTTTCAGATATACTTTATGCTCTTGATATAATTATAGATATGTATGAAGAAGCTAATATAAAAATAATCTGCCTTGCTGCAGAATACTTAAGTTATAACTCTTTTATAATCAATGCTTTTAATGATATGTTTAAAAAATGTTGTGATAAAAACATCATAGTTGTGGTACCATCAGGCAGCAGCAAAAACAGTGACTGCTCAATTAAAGGCTTCGCTACTTCAAAATACTGTTTTACAATAGGAGGCTATGATACTTACAAGACAGATAAACCATATGAATATTCTTCCAGCGGTCCTTATCTAAAGCTTACAAAGCCAGAATTTGTAGCAGCAGCTTCGAATATAACATCATTAAATTCAGATGTAACCTTTGTTTCAGAAAGGCGTGGTATAAAACTGTATCCTAGCAAACTTGAAAAGCTCTATACTGTTTATTCAGGCACATCATGTTCCTCTGCTTATATATGTTCAATAATTGCATTGCTTTTTGAAGATAACATAAACCTTACATTCAATGATATTTTATCACTCTTTAAGTTATCTGCAGTCTCACCAGATATAAACAAAGAATATGTAACAAAAAATATGGTAGGCTATGGACTTATAGATCCAACACAAATACTGAAGTAAAAGTAGAATTAAAGATCTATTTCGACTCCTCAATTGTTAAAATTGAAGCTCATAAAAATAATATAACAGGGCACAAGTCACAGGTCACAGATAATGACGAAACTTCCCTGTGGGCAGTTTCATAAAGAAAACAAAGCCTTATTCTGAATTTTCTTTTTAGTGGTTTGGAGGATATGCCTCCATTACTTAAAATCCATGAGCTTGCGAATAAATTTTCTCCTTTTCTGTGACCTGTGACCTATTACCTGTGTCCTGTTAAACAAATACTTAATTATTAAACAAATTAATTAAAGTTTATAGACGCTTATTAAAATATATTATTACATTATATATTTTGCCGGATTGATTGCAACACCATTTGTTCTTAACTCAAAATGTATATGTGGCCCTGTACTATTTCCAGTGCTGCCTACAAGTGCGATTGTATCACCCTTCTTTATAACGTCACCTTTTTGCACGAGTATCTTGCTGCTATGTCCATACAATGTTTCTATACCGCCTCCATGATTTACCTTAACATAATATCCATATACAGAATTATAACCTGTTTCATTTACTACCCCATCCAGGGCAGCCCCTATATTTGATCCGTAACATGCTGCAATATCAATACCGTGATGAGTTGCTCCATATCTTCTGCCATAATTAGAAGTAATAATTCCTCTTGATGGTCTCTGAAGAAACGGTACTCCATCAGCAATAGGATTTTTCACACCATGATAAACTATAGTATCAATTGCTGGAATTGTAACATTCTCTTTTATTGTCTTTTCACTATTTTTAATGCCGTTAACATATGCAATCTGCTTATCAATAACAGCCTTTCCAGGGCTACCTTTTATCATCCTCATATTGCCTATATACATGGTGCTGTCAGGCATCATTACCGTATCTTCCTTTTTTATTTCCTGTATTTTTTCAACAGCATCTATATGTACATTAACTACTGGATAAGTCTTATTTATTTCTTTTATCCTTTTTGCCGCATCCTTATTAGATATTATTTTAGAAAGCTGTACTCGTACTTTCTTGTAAGTGCTTTTTGTATCTATATCAACTGATTTTACATTTGCTTCTTTAAGCTTCAGGTCCTTTATATAGCTATCTCCAACAGATTGGAGAATCTTTCTTCCATCATCTCTTGATGATATAATTGCAATTTCTTTATTATTAAGATACATATCGTATGCATCAACTTCTATATCAAGTGTCTTCTTTAAATTCTCCTTAATTTCCTGCACTGAAGATGCGTTTATACTTGTATCATTAATAACTCTAAATGAAATATCCTTCTGAGGAAACCTTACATTGCTATACTTTGCTGCAATTTCATTCTTAAGTTCATTATATGCCTTATCAGCTTCACCTTTATCATTTACATAACCAACTATTATCCCCTGATTTTTCACTTCATACCTAGTTATAGTTCTATCTAAAGAAAACCACATAAATAAGGGAAATATTAAGCATAATAACTTAGGCGCCTTTATATTCTTTTTAATTTTATCCATAATACATCCTTCCATAATTATCTTAATTATTTGCAACACATCTTTTACTTTACCCATACTTTCATTTTTTATACAAAAAATCATTAGTTGTTACTTATTGCACCCTTTGATATAATTAGCTTTAAGAGAACAAATACGTTTTATAGTCATATTCATTCATTAATTAATATGATAAATTGAACTTATTATTAAATAAAATTTGGAGGTGATACTGTCCTATGAGTACTTTTATGCTAAAAAATTCTCCTATTGAATTTACTCCTGTAAGCAATATTTTTATAGATAAATATATGGCTGAAGCTCGTGGCGAATTTGTAAAAGTTTATCTCTTAATGCTGAAATATAGAACATCAGGAGAAGTTGGCGTAAATTCATCAATTGTTGCATCAAACCTTCATCTTCTTGAATCTGATGTTATGAATGCTCTTGATTATTGGAATACGGAAGGCATCATAAAATTAACTCCTATCGACAACATGGGAAACTATGATATAGACTTCTGTGATCTATCAAATGATACAAATAATAATGAAAGCGTTGATCTTCTTTCAGAACTTGATAACAACAATTCAAAGGATATGCTTAAAGATATAGAAAAACTTATATCAAGACCTCTTTCCACAAAAGAAATGTCAACTTACTTAAGTTGGCAGAAAGAGCTTAATTTTTCTTATGAACTTATTCTTCTGCTTATTGAATACTGTGTATCCAAAGGAAAAACAGATGTAAGATACATAGAAAAGGTTGCACTTGGATGGCATAATTCAGGTATACAGAATATTGAAGATGCTCAATCCTATATAGCAAAACATGAAGATAAATGGATACAATTTAGAAAAATATTAGACTTTCTTGGTATGAAAAATGCTGAGGTCATGAAACCACAGCAAGATATGATGGAAAAATGGATTTATACTTATAATTTTTCTATTGAAATGATAAAAAAAGCTGCAACTATATGTTTTAACAGGCTTAATCATTCAGATTTTAAATATATTGATGGCATACTTTCTAAGTGGCATGCAGATAATATAAAGACTATTAAAGATATTGAATTGAAAGATGCAGTAAGAAAAAATAATACAACTTACAACAAATCTAATACTACTGCTTCAAACAGCAAAAATAATGCTGGTCTTAAATTTAATAACTTTAAACAACGCGAATATGATTATGATGAGTTAGAGAAAAAATTATTAGGATGGGATGACAATGATTAAGGGATATAAAACTCAAATTATGGATTACTATGAAAAAATTCGTTACCATGAGAGAAAAGCTCTCCAGGAAAGAAAAGATAATATAAAAAGAGAACATCCTGAGATACTTGACCTTGAAAATGAGATCGGACGTCTTTCAATAAAGCTTTCTATGGATATACTTAGACACGGAAATGCTGATGATGTAGTAAGTAAAACCAGAGAAGCCATAACTGATCTTAGAGTACAGAAAGCAGAACTGCTTGTTGCTTACGGCTATGGGCAGGATTATCTTTCAATGCACTATCAGTGCAGTAAATGTAATGATACAGGTTACATAGGAACAAAGAGATGCTCATGCTTTGACAGATACCTTGTTAAACTTTATTATAAAAGTTCTGAACTTGCAGAATCAATAAAAACAAATAACTTTAATACATTCAACTTAGATTTTTATTCTCCAAGATCAGATGGAAGCGAAAAGTTTTCGCCT
The DNA here is from genome assembly GCF_009696465.1 of Inconstantimicrobium porci. Taxonomy (GTDB): domain Bacteria; phylum Bacillota; class Clostridia; order Clostridiales; family Clostridiaceae; genus Inconstantimicrobium; species Inconstantimicrobium porci. Next base: position 41,371 of record NZ_VULX01000013.1, read on the forward strand.
AGAGATAATATAGAACAAATATTATCTTATATTAAGAATGATTATATCCCTAACTTTAAAAACCATTCTGTAAATATGCTTTTTTATGGTGATCCTGGTACAGGAAAAACTTTCATGACTCAATGTATAGCAAAGGAACTCTTAGATAAAGGTTTCCTTGTTATTTATAAAACTTCTGACGAACTTAATAAGGATTTGAGAACTATAACATTTGATAATGATAAAGCATTAGAAGAATCACTTATAAATTGTGATCTACTTATTATTGATGACTTAGGTGCTGAACAGATAACAGACTTTTCAGTTACTAATTTCTTTACATTTCTTAATAAGAAACTTATTAAGAATAAGAAAATGCTTATTTCAACAAATCTATTACTATCAGACTTAACAAAGTCATATACAGAAAGAATTACATCAAGATTATTTGGAAACTTCAGGCTTCAGAAATTTTATACTGAAGATATAAGAATACAGAAAAAATCCTTAAGGCAAAATAGATTTTCAGAAAAAACTATACTTAATCAATAGATGCTCTTTTTAATATATAATTAATGATGAAACCAGCAGACCATGACTGCTGGTTTCTTTATTTTAATTAAATCCTTAATAATGCATATCGCATAATGAAGGAAAATTAAGTGAGTAACTTATAAATTATCTTATGTACAAAAAAGACTATTACAGTTATTGTAATAGTCTTTATATTTGGCGACTCAGAAGGGACTTGAACCCACGACATCCAGCGTGACAGGCTGGCACTCTAACCAACTGAGCTACTGAGCCACATATGGTGGTCACAATAGGGCTCGAACCTATGACCCTCTGCTTGTAAGGCAGATGCTCTCCCAGCTGAGCTATGCGACCGTATTGGTGACTTCTAGGGGAATCGAACCCCTGTTACCACCGTGAAAGGGTGGTGTCTTAACCGCTTGACCAAGAAGCCATATTATTTTTTATTTTGTATTGTTTTTAAAATGGAGCTGGCAATAGGACTTGAACCTACAACCTGCTGATTACAAGTCAGCTGCTCTACCAATTGAGCCATGCCAGCAGTATTTTAAAAAAATGGCGACTCAGAAGGGACTTGAACCCACGACATCCAGCGTGACAGGCTGGCACTCTAACCAACTGAGCTACTGAGCCACATATGGTGGTCACAATAGGGCTCGAACCTATGACCCTCTGCTTGTAAGGCAGATGCTCTCCCAGCTGAGCTATGCGACCGTATTGGTGACTTCTAGGGGAATCGAACCCCTGTTACCACCGTGAAAGGGTGGTGTCTTAACCGCTTGACCAAGAAGCCATATTATTTTTTATTTTGTATTGTTTTTAAAATGGAGCTGGCAATAGGACTTGAACCTACAACCTGCTGATTACAAGTCAGCTGCTCTACCAATTGAGCCATGCCAGCAGTATTTTAAAAAAATGGCGACTCAGAAGGGACTTGAACCCACGACATCCAGCGTGACAGGCTGGCACTCTAACCAACTGAGCTACTGAGCCACATATGGTGGTCACAATAGGGCTCGAACCTATGACCCTCTGCTTGTAAGGCAGATGCTCTCCCAGCTGAGCTATGCGACCATAATGGTGACTTCTAGGGGAATCGAACCCCTGTTACCACCGTGAAAGGGTGGTGTCTTAACCGCTTGACCAAGAAGCCATATTGTTTTGTTTTTTCAAGTCTCCCGACCTGACATAGACTATCTTACAAAAAATAAGCCTTTGTGTCAACATTTTTTTTTAACTTTTTTTATTTTATTATATTATTTAGTTTTTACTACTGCTTTTGATTCCTCCTCATCTCCTTTACTATAGCTGTTTATAGCCATTTCATAATGTTTAATAAGATCTCTTCTTCTTTTTATTTGTTTCTCCACCTCTGACATCTCAAACCTGCATCTTTCAATAAATTCTTCCTTATTTAACCTAGAAATATTTATATTGTAACTATCTTTCCTGAAATTTTCTCCATTACATAATATATTTAATGGAGTTGTATTATTTGCCTGAAGAAGAATTTCTTTTTCCCATCTTCCTCTTTTACTTGGTTGTTTATATATATCCTTTAGAAGATTTATATCATATAATCGTCCATTAATTTCTTCTTCTATAGAATCGATAAGTGCCTTATAAAAAAAACTTCCTACTCCTCTGGGAATTTTTATTTTCAATATAAATCTATTTTTTAAAAGCAGTTCATCTTTTTCGCATTCAGTAATATACTCTACATCTCTAGACGAAAAAGTCTTCATTCCATTACCCGTAGGATATGATACTATAACCTGATCATAGTTGATTCTTTTAACATCAAACTGCCTTCCGAAATCTTCACTTTCCTTATTTATTATTTTTACTTTCATATTACTGCACCTCAATATTATTATTCTCAATATAGTGTTATTTATGTTTAAATTATTATTATTTGTGATAAAATTTTTATAAGATATCTTTGATTAAGGAGTGTTTTATAGAGATGATATATCATGACATAATAGTACTTGGCGGAGGCGCCTCAGGATTAATGGCAGCTATTACCGCGAAAGATTTTGGTGCAGATGTTGCAATAATTGAAGGAACTGATAGAGTTGGTAGAAAAATTTTAGCTACAGGAAATGGACGATGCAATATTTCCAACTCCACTATAAAATTTCCTTTTAATCAATACCATAGTAATAATAAGAACTTTTTCAACTCTGTATTATCACAGTTTGGCGTAGAAGAAACTAAAAACTTTTTCTATTCACTAGGGCTTCCTTTTGTTGAACTTCAAAATGGTAAACTTTATCCACAATCGCTGCAATCTTCATCTGTTGTGGATATTTTCAGATTTGCAATAGAAGATAGATGTATACCTGTGTATAACTCTTTTAAAGTTAAAAATATATCCACAACTAAGAAAGGTTTCATTTTATCCACAGTGGATAATTCCAAAGAAGTTATCCACTGCACTAAACTTATCGTTGCCTGTGGAGGAAAAAGTGCAGTGAAAACAGGATCTGACGGTTCAGCTTACAATCTCTTAAAATCTCTTGGTCACAATGTAACTCGTACATATCCTGCAATAGTTCAGTTAAAACTTGACTACGGCAGATTAAAAGCTATTTCTGGTGTTAAATTTGACGGATATGCTTCTGTATTTGTGGATGATAAAGAAATTAGAAAAGAATTTGGCGAAATACTCTTCACAGATTACGGAATATCAGGTCCTCCAGTTCTGCAGATTTCAGCTATTGCTTCTTTAAACACTGAGCTTAATAAGAATGTGAAAATAAAAGTTGATATGATGCCTAAAATGACAGATGATGAATTGCAGTCATTCCTAGAAAATCACCTTGGAATGCTTTCTTATAGGCCTATATGCGATGCTCTGACAGGAATAATAAATAAGAAACTTATACCTGTTATACTTAAGGAAGCTGGCATTTATGATATTCATATACCATGTTATGAACTTTCATGGCAGCAGAAAAAATCCCTTATGTCATTGTTTAAAAACTGGTCTTTTAAATGCACAGGACCAAATGGCTTTAATAATGCCCAGGTAACGGCTGGTGGTATTGATACTAATGACATAGATGATAACACTCTTGAATCCAAAATAGTCCCTAATCTTTATTTCTGTGGCGAAATAATGGATGTTCACGGTGACTGCGGTGGATATAACCTTCAGTGGGCATGGAGTTCAGGATTTGCAGCAGGAAAAGCAGCAGCAAAAAATTAGATATGAGATAAGAACTAAGCGATAAAGAGATTTGAATATTTTTCCTCTATTAAAATTAGAAATTTATGCCTGCTTAACCGCAGCGCATAAATTTCATCCTGTTCTCTTCTCTCTGCTCTCATATCTCTAATCTATTTTTCTTTTTTCCACTCTGTTTCGCATAGTGCGAGTATTGTGTTTTCTTCGTTAAGTATTCTTGTCTTTACGACTATTTTTTCATCTTCATTTACGACTTTAGCTTCAACACATACTGTGTGTCCATATTGTACCTCTTTAATAAAGTTTACCTTTATTCTGCTCATCTTATATTTTAAGATTATATCTCTTGGTACTATTTCAAGTGCCCATTCCATATATTTTGTATTGTTAACGTGTCCGTTTGTATCTATATCACTATATCTTACTGCAAATTGTTTAGACATTTCACTTTCAAACTTTTTATCAAGGTTATCAAGTTCAAAACTATCCTCTTCACATTTATAGATTGTTTTCATCGTTTCAGGAACTCTCATAGCTCTTCTCTTTTTAAGATCTAAAAGAAGGAATAATCCTCTTCCCTTAACTATGATATTTCCTTCTGCGTCTTTAATAAGATAATTTCTATATGCATAGAACTTTCTCATTCCAAGTGCATCTGTACAAACAGTAAGCTTCTCTCCCAGCTTTGGATATCTTAAAACCTCTATGTCATACTTATAGAATATCCATGCCATATTATCACTTATAAGCTTATTAAGGCCTAATCCTAACGCTTCTGACTGGTGAAAGCCTATATCACAGAAGAAATCAGCTATAGACGTTAACTTTGCATCTCCCCTTGCATCTACATTATAGTAGTTAACGTCATATTCTTTTTCATATACTGCTCCCATAACAATACCTCCTTCACTTTCCCTAAATTGCAATAAAGAGGTCATTGACAAGCAATAACCTCTTATATTATTAAGTATATTTATTATTTATTTAATGCTTCTATTAGAGCATTTACATCTAATCCATGTACCATAGCTGCTTCTTCAATTGTTTCTGCCTGAGCTGATGGACATCCAACACAACCCATTCCAAATTCCATTAGAGTAGCTACTTTTTCAGGAGCAGTTCTTACAACTTCACCTATAGTCATATCTTTAGTTATCATAATTCTCACCTTCTCCTATTCAGTATATACTATACATCCATAATTATACTAAATAAGATTTTTAAATGCAACTAAAACAGTAGGATTTATATTTCCTCTCTAACCCTGATAGTCTGAGCTCTTTCAGGTCCAACAGATACGATAGAAATCTTTGTTCCAGTAAGTTCTTCTATTCTTCTTAAATAGATCTTTGCGTTTTCAGGAATTTCATCATAAGATCTTGCATTTGCAACTGATTCATCCCATCCATCAAATTCTTCATATACAGGTTCGCACTTAGCAACATCTTCAAGACTTGCTGGGAAGTAGTCAATAACTTTTCCATCAAACTTGTAGCCAACGCACACCTTAACCTTATCAAGTCCAGCTAAAGTATCTATCTTAGTTACTGCAAGTGAAGTTAATCCACATACTCTTACAGTTGTCTTTAAGATAACAAGGTCAAGCCATCCACATCTTCTTGCTCTTCCTGTAGTAACACCAAATTCATGTCCTTTTTCTCTGATCCATTCTCCCATATCATCATTTAATTCTGTTGGGAATGGCCCCTTACCAACTCTTGTAGTGTATGCTTTACATATACCAACTGCATTAGTGATCATAGTTGGTCCTATACCAGTTCCGTTTGAAACTCCACCAGAAGTAGTATTTGAAGATGTAACATATGGATAGCTTCCGTGGTCTATATCAAGAAGCATTCCCTGAGCACCTTCAAATAATACGTTCTTGTTGTTCATGATTTCATCATAAATTCTAACAGAAGTATCACATACGTATGGTCTTATTCTTTCTGCATACTCTAAGTATTGCTTACATATTTCATCAAAGTTTAAAGCTTCTCCACCATAAACCTTAGTTATATAAGCATTCTTTATTTCAATATTTTCTTTTAGTTTTTCTATAAAAACTTCTTTATGAAGAAGATCACATATTCTTATTCCTGATCTTTCAATCTTATCTGTATAGCAAGGTCCTATTCCTTTACCTGTAGTTCCTATATCATTTTTTCCTCTTGCTTTTTCTTTTAAAGCATCTAGTATTCTATGATATGGCATAATTAAATGAGCTCTGTCACTTATTATAAGTTTCTCTGGAGTAACCTTTACTCCTAATCCTTCTAGATAATCTATTTCTGTAAATAATGCCTTTGGATCAACAACGACACCATTTCCTATAACATTTAACTTATTATCATATAAAACTCCTGATGGTATTAAGTGTAGTTTATAATCAGTGTCTCCAACAACTACTGTATGACCTGCATTATTTCCACCCTGGAATCTTACAACTACGTCTGCTTCTTCTGCAAGATAGTCTGTCATTTTTCCTTTTCCTTCATCGCCCCATTGAGCTCCTAAAACTATAAATGCTGACATTTGACTTCCTCCTTTTGCTTTTATGCAAACTCATTAGTGAACATATTGTCCCTATACAATACTATCAAACGATACTATATTGGTCAATAATATCCACGAATATTTTTGTAAAGTATATTTTTATAATTCGTGAAAAACTATATTTTTTGATAATTTCTACTAATTCAATAAAATCCTTAAAAGTTGTTTTTGGCGCTTATTTTCCTTTATAAAAAAAGGTTTGCAATACATATTAAGAAGACTCTGTCGCTAAATCGCTCCAAGTCGTTTCTACATATGTCTTGCAAACCCTGGATTACCAAAGGACGAAATTGCATTCTACCATTTTTGAATGCAATTTCCTAGACTATAAGAAATAAAAAGTAGCATCTCTGCTACTTTTTAAAAATACTAGTTTAATCGGCCTAAATCGATGTTCTACTATATCGATTTTTTATACCCTTTGTTTTTCAAGCATTATTTTCATATTCAAGTATATTATACACTAAATTCAGAAAATTAAAAACTATATTTATAATTTATTTTTATAATTTTTTAGATTTTTCTTCGCAACATTTCATTGCCTTTTCAACTGAACTTCTAAAGCCACTATTCTCTAATTCTATTACAGCATCAATTGTTGTACCTCCAGGTGAGCAAACCATATCTTTTAAAGCTCCTGGATGCATTCCTGTCTCCAATATCATCTTTGCAGATCCCATCACAGCCTGAGCCGCAAACTTATATGCTTTACTTCTTGGTATACCCATCTGTACTGCAGAATCAGCCATAGCTTCTATCAGCATAAATATATATGCAGGCGAAGAACCACTAACTGCTATAAAAGCATGAAAATATTTTTCTTCAAGTTCCTCACACTTACCGAAAGAATTAAAGATATCAAAAATATCCTTTTTACCTTCGTCTTGCATATATTCATTAAAGCATATGGCAGTCATTGATTCTCCTACAAGTGCAGGAGTGTTAGGCATTGTTCTTGTCGCCTTAATCTCTCTGCCAAACCACTGCTCAATATTATCAATGGTTACACCTGCAGCTATTGATACAATAACTGTGTCGTTACTTACGAAACTTTTAATTTCATCTATAATACTCTTAAATATATTTGGTTTTACAGCTATAAATAATATATCTGACTTTTGAGCGACCTCTATATTGGAGCAAACATTTACTGCTAGTTCATTCCTTATCTTTTCTAAAGTTTCTTTTGTTCTTGCTGATACAAATACATCAGAAACATTACACAAACCACTATCTATTATACCTTTTAATATAGCGTGGCCCATATTGCCGCAACCTATAAATCCAATTTTCTTATTCATAACATCCCCACCTGCTTTTAATTATGATTAAATTCAAGATTTCCAAATTTACTGAATTGACCAAGCCATGCAAGTTTCACAGTTCCAACCGGACCGTTTCTCTGTTTAGCTATTATACATTCAGCTACATTTTTATCCTCGGTTTCTTTATCATAATATTCATCTCGATACAAAAACATAACAACATCGGCATCCTGCTCAATTGATCCAGACTCTCTTAAATCTGAAAGCATCGGTCTATGATCTGCTCTCTGTTCAGGTGCACGGGAAAGCTGTGAAAGTGCAATTACAGGGCACTCCATTTCCTTAGCAAGTGCCTTGATGTTTCTTGATATTTCTGAAACTTCCTGCTGTCTGCTTTCGCCACTTCCAGTCATAAGCTGAAGGTAATCTATAAGGATCATATCTATACCGTGCTCCATCTTTATTTTTCTGCACTTAGATCTTACTTCCATTACAGATACACCTGCAGTATCATCTATATATATTTTTGCATTTGAAAGAGGTCCAGCTGCACGTGCGATATTTTCCCAATCCTTATCATCAAGATTACCTGTTCTAAGGGCAAGCATATCTACATTTGCTTCTGAACACAGAAGCTTATATGCAAGCTGTTCCTTTGACATTTCCAGAGAAAATATAACTACACTTTTACCTTCCTTAAGCGCCGCATTTTCAGCAATATTAAGTGCAAAAGTAGTCTTTCCCATAGATGGTCTTGCAGCAACAAGAACCATATCGCCCTTCTGGAATCCCGAAGTCTTATCATCAAGATCTGTAAATCCTGAACCAACTCCAGTGATTTCTCCTTTATTATTAAATAGCCTTTCTATTTCAGCAAAACTTCTTTCAAGTACATCGCTTAGTGCTTCATATTCGCCAGTATTTCTCTTTTCGCCTATATCGAACACTCTTTTTTCAGCAGAATCTATTACTTTAACTACATCATCCTGCTTGTTATAACAGTCTTCAATTATATCAGTTGACGATCTTATCAGCTTTCTTAAAAGTGATTTTTCCTCAACTATTTTTATATAAGCAGTAAGATTTGCTGTACTTGGTACAGCATTACTTATCTCTGTTACGTAAGTAATACCCCCCGCTTTTTCAAGCCTATCTGTAGCTTTTAAATGTTCAAGAAGAGTTATTTCATCTACAGGCTCATCCTTCTGTACCATTTCCATTATACTGGAGTATATTGTTTTATGAGAGTCTCTATAAAAGTCTTCGGCTTTTAAAAACTCAGCAGCTTTTGCTATTGCATATTTATCAATTATCATTGATCCTAATACCATCTGCTCTGCTTCTATGCTCTGAGGCAGACTTCTCATTACTGGTGCATCCATAAAGCTGCCCTCCTTTAATATGCTTTATTAAACTACTATAAATAAGTCATTTTTCTTACTTATCAAAAACTATCTTCATAACATCATCTATATGAGATACTGTCTTAACTTCAATATCCTCAAGACCTATTGGAACATCTTTCTTATTATCTTCTGGAACAATTACAAGCTTTATGCCTTTTCTCTTTGCTCCATATATCTTTTCAAATATTCCGCCTACAGGCTTAACATTTCCTCTTAAAGATATTTCACCTGTTATTGCAATATCCTGTTTAATAGGTTTATCCAATAATGCAGATATTATACATATTGTTATTGCAGTACCAGCTGACGGTCCATCGATATTTCCTCCACCAATAACATTGACATGAACATCGTAATCCTTAATATCTATATCGGTAACCTTTCTGATTACAGATGCAGCATTAACAACAGAATCCTTTGCCATTGATCCAGCTGTATCATTAAACTTTATAGTTCCCTTACCCTTATGCTGAGCTTTAAAAACGGCAGTTTCTATTTCTATAGTTGAACCAAGAAATCCTGCAACACCTAGTCCATATACATGTCCAATTTCGCTTCTATCAAGATTATCAAGTATTTCATAAGGAGCATATCTTCCTATAGATAATACATCCTCTAAATCACTTTTTGTTATTTCGCTTCTATATCCATCATTTTTATATAATGAATAAGCATAAGCATCGGCAAGTATGTTTACTGCCTTTCTTCCTTCTATAGTATAGTTAGATATAGTATCAGCAATACCATCTTCAAGTGTTACTTCAAGCTTCTTTGCTGCATTCTGAACTATTACCTTTATATTTCCTGATGAAAGTGGTTCAAAGAATACTTCAGTACATCTTGAACGTATAGCAGGATTTATATCCTGGGGGCTTCTTGTTGTTGCTCCTATAAGGATAAAATCAGCTGGTGCTCCTTTTTCAAAAAGATATCTTATATACTTTGGTATGTTTTCATCATCTGGGTCATAGTAAGAAGATGAGAACTGAACTCTCTTATCTTCAAGAACTTTAAGAAGTTTGTTCTGAAGCATATCATCAAGCTCCCCGATTTCATCTATAAAAAGAACTCCACCGTGAGCTTCTGTTACAAGACCAGTCTTAGGTTCTGGTATTCCTGTTTCAGCGAGATCCCTTTTACTTCCCTGATATATAGGATCATGTACAGATCCTAAAAGAGGGTTTGTAATTTCTCTTGGATCCCATCTTAAAGTTGATCCATCAACTTCTACAAACTTTGATTCTTCATCGAATGGTGTATATTCAAGTTTCTTTGCTTCTTCAAGAGCAAGCCTGGCTGCTGTAGTCTTACCTACTCCAGGAGGTCCATAAAGAATAACATGTTGTGGGTATGGAGATGCAAGCTTTGAAATAAGTGACTTAATAGCTCTCTCCTGACCTATTATTTCTTTAAAACTTGATGGTCTTAAAAGACTCATAACACTCTTGTTAGAAGTTCTTGCATCAAGATTCATTAATTTCTCATACTTTTTCTTAGTCTTATCATTTTCAGGACCTTTTTGCTTTTTAATAATGCCAAGCCTTATCTCATCTATATACTTATCCTGCTTATCAACAAGATACTGCTCAACCTGTCCTTCAATCTTATTCTGAACATATTTTCTTGCAAGTTCTTCTGAAAACCACTGATATGTATCTTCCAGAGCCTCTTTAAGATTTGCTTCAGTTGGTATTTCCTTAAGGCCTCTGCCATCTGAAGCAACTTTATTTAAAGCATAAAGTCTTTTGAATTCATCATCAGACTTCATGTTTTTCTGCATCCTATGTCTTATAACTCTGGCTCTTATGGTTCCTTCATCTAATATGTTCTTTAATATATCAAATAATACATCAACCTGAGCTCTAAGTCCCATATCACTATTAATGATATATTCTAAAACATTCATTTCATTATTTGAATTCAAGTTAAATCCTCCTTATTGTTTAGGAACAACTGTTACTTTCATTTTTGTTGAAATTTCTGGATAAACTTTAACTTCTATTGTAAATGTTCCTGCTGTTTTTATCGTATCCATTACTATCTTCTTTTTATCAATAGTAACATTATGTTGTGCTTTTATATATTCAGCTACATCTTTGCTTGTTATAGCTCCAAATAATCTGCCATTTTCTCCAGCCTTAGCAGTTATATTAATTTCCTTATTCATTAAGTCATTAGCAACAGCCTGAGCTGCTTCTGTTTCAGCAAGTTTCTTTCTTCTTTCAGTTTCCTTCTTGGCATTTAATATATGCATATTAGCATCAGTAGCTTCCTCTGCTAATTTCCTTGGAAATAAAAAGTTTCTTGCATATCCATCAGATGTATTTACTACATCCCCTTTCTTTCCTACTGTTTTAACATCTTTTAATAAAATAACTTTCATTATTAATCACCTTCCTCTAAATATTTACCAATAGCCTTTTTAAGTCTGACAAGTGCTTCATCTATTGTTGAATCAAAAAGCTTTGTGCCAGCAATATTCATGTGACCTCCGCCTCCAAGTGACTCAAGTATTACCTGAACATTAATATCTCCAAAACTTCTTCCGCTTATGGATACATCATTATTTATTTTAACAAGAACAAACGATGCTTTTATAGATGTAATATTAAGCAACTCATCTGCTGCCTGTGCAGGTATTATTGTATCTTTAACACTTGATGGACATATAGCTATAGCTATGCCATTTTCAACTGTGGCAGATTTAATAGTATCACTTCTCTTTATATAGCTTTCAAGGTCATCACTGAACATTTTCTTTACATCAATTGTATCAGCTCCAAGCCTTCTTAAAAATGATGCTGCTTCAAAGGTTCTTACACCAGTTTTAAAATAAAAATTCTTGGTGTCAACACATATTCCAGCAAGAAGGCCCTCTGCTTCTATCTGTTTAAGCTTAGGCTTATCTAACATATATTGTACCATTTCGGTTATCAATTCGGAAGTGGATGATGCATACACTTCAATATAAGTAAGCAATGCCCCTTCAATTGCATCAGCACTTCTTCTATGATGATCTATTATAACAACCTTTTTAGCTCTATCTACAAGCTCTATATTACTCACATAATTTCTAGCATGAACATCTACTACAATAACAAGAGTATCATCATCAAGATTATTCATTGCGCTGTCATAATCTATAAATAATTCTTCACTTTTATATTGTTCCTTAAGCTTTTTAAGATATAAATCAATACCTCTAGTATCATTTCCCATAAGTATCTTACAGTTCTTTCCCAGCTGCCTTATTACTGATGAAATACCAACAGCTGCTCCAAAACAGTCCATATCAGGGTTCTTATGCCCCACTATATAGACCTTGCTGCTTTCATAAACAAGATCAATAAGAGAACGAGCTATAACTCTTGCTCTTACTCTTGTTCTTCTTTCAATTTCCTTAGTATTACCGCCAAAAAAACATAACTTATCTTTTCTCTTAACAACTACCTGATCTCCACCTCTACCCAGTGATAATTCAAGTGCTGTAACAGCATACTTCTGATTTTCTCTTGGATTTACTCCGCCTCTTCCAACACCAATGCTTAAAGTAGGCTCAAGTTTATTTCCAACAGAAATTTCTCTTACTCTATCAAGAATATCAAACTTTTTGCTCATTTCTGCTTCTATTACAGAATCTGAAACTGATAATATATACTTACTTCCTTCATACTTTTTAATCATGGCATTAAGACTCTTAGCATATTCAGTTATAACACTGTCTATTTCAGCAACAAGCAGTGAAGACTTAATAGAATCGATACTACTGCTGACTTCAGTAAGGTTATCAACGTCTATAAGCATTATACTTTCTTTTGTTCCTTCTTCAATGTATGTTACATCATTAAAGAATACCATTATAATATTTGTATTTTCATAGGCATCTACTATCTTTTTAGAATAAACTTCATAACTGCTTCTATTTATTGATATCTTCTGAGAATAAGTTTTGCTCATCTTTAAGACATTTTCTAGTGACAAACCTCTGACAATAGATGCAATATTACAGCCGCTTATCTTTTCTGATTCAAAGACTTCTTTAAATCTGCTGTTACACCATATCATTTCTCCATCTTCTTTTATAAATGCAAGAGGATAAATCTGTTTAAATAGATTATCCTTTATAAAATACTCACTAAACCTTCCTATATCTTCTGTATCAGCTACCTGTTTTTTCTCCTTATATCTTGCTCTATACAGAATTCCTGAATTCATAGCAAGAGTTAAAATTATGATTATATAAGAATATATATAATACCCTTCACTGATAAAAAATATAGTTACCATAGAACTAAATATCAAAAGAACTAATAATTTGCCATAAGTATTATCCTTGTTATCCATACTCGTGCCTTCCTAACTAATAAGATTTTCTAGAAGATTTATTGTTTACTGTTAATTCTTCTTCTTAAAGCAGAACCAATACTATTTTCATCTTTTCCCCTAATATCAAAAATCAGATCTACAATTCCTAAAGACAGTAATAATACACTTAAAGGTGAGACCATTAATACGCATAATATGCCCGCCATAACTCTGCCCATCTTTAATTTATTAACTAGATAATAATCCACAATTGTTAATCCAGATATTATCATTATTAATGAAAACAAGCTTAAGCTTGCACCCATAATATATTCTGAATAAATAACTTTCTTTTGTACTAAAAACATTGCAATACATACAATAAGAATAAGGGCCGCACCAGCTTTTATTCCAATATACCAATCTGCAAATTTTATCATAGGCTGAACATTTATATTCATATTTAATCTGTTAATTACTTTCCTAGCTATATTATAAGTTATAATAGATGAAATCACTGCACCAACTACTAGCGCTGCAGGTACAGCCATTAAAAGCATCTTTGCATCTATATTCATCATCTGTACATATGCTGGATTACTATTTAAATTTATCCCCATTTTTTCATAGATAGACAGCGAATCCTGTATCAGTTTTATAGTTTCATCTGCCCATTTCATAAAAGTCATATTCATTAATAAATATAAATATACTGTTGAATATACAATAATAGAAATTATATTTGTTATTGTTAAAATAACTGCTGTATATGATGTCTTTTTATTTTTTCTTATGCATACGCCTAATATAAGTCCACATGGTGCATAAAGTATCAGCGGCATAATTGCATTGAATACACCGCTAAAAATTCCGATAATAACTGCACTTACCAGAACAGCTCCAATACCGACTTTATAATTATATTTTATATTAAGCACAACTATAGGGATAGGTGCTATAAAAATGAATAACGGCACAATTATAGGCACATATGATGCCATAAGTGAAAATACCACTATAAGAGCTGCCATTAATGCTGCTTCAACTATGGCATGAGCTGAATATCTTTCTTTCATTTTTGTCCTCCGCATCTTGTAAGCAAATAAAATGCTTACCTATTATTCTCTTGTTTTTAAGTGACTATATAATTTAGAGAGACTTTTTCCTTCCCTCTCTACAGTATCATCCTCAATTACTCCTATTTTTAATTTCTTTTTCATATCTTCATCTATCTCGACTGCAGAATATCCAAGTTTATCTCCCAGTACATATAGTACTATTATGGCATTTGATATACAATTAAGTATTGCATCTTTCGCCACATTGCTTCCTTTTGTAAGAAGTCTAAAAAACTCTCCTATTATACATAGAAGCTGTGCTTTTAATTGCTCTATAGATTTAATATTACCCATTATATTAAAATCGTCTCTGTTCATATTTATACCTCTTTTTACACCATTTTAAGCTATATTTACATTTTAATTTTTTTATACCCACTTTTCAATAAAAAATGCTTTTATACCTCAAAATTTACATCAATATATAAAAAAACCTGAAAAGATAATCTTTTCAGGTTTATATGTTTTATTATTACTCAGTTGTGAATGGTAATAATGCTATATTTCTAGCTCTCTTTACTGCATCAGTAATTTGTCTCTGATGCTTTGCACATGTACCAGAAATTCTTCTTGGAAGAATCTTTCCTCTTTCTGTTACATATTTTCTTAGCTTATTAACATCTTTGTAGTCTATTCCTTCAGCTTTTTCAGCACAGAATACACAAACCTTTTTTCTAGATCTTCTCATCTTTCCATTAGGTCTTCTGTTGTTATTAGCTTCTTTATTCATCATTCTTCCCTCCTTACCTAATTTATTAGAATGGTATATCTCCATCATCTACAGGAGTCATATCTTCTTCACCATGGCCGCCTCCAAAGCTACTTGAAGGAGCACTATCATATCCAGCAGAGTGTCCGCCAAAGTTATCAGTAGCCTGACCTGAATGTGAACTCTTACCTAAGAATTCAACTTCATTAGCTACAACTTCTGTGACATATCTCTTTGTACCATCTTTGGCTTCATAAGACCTTGTTTGGATTCTTCCGCCAACAGCCATCTGACTACCTTTGTTCATATAATTAGCTACAGATTCTGCCTGCTTACCCCATACTACTACAGGAATAAAATCAGCTTCTCTCTGCTTAGTTGCTGCATTATACTTATCAACTGCTAGTGTTAATGTTGTGACTGCTGTACCTGAACCTGGAGTAAATCTTAATTCAGGATCCTTTGTAAGTCTTCCTATTAGAAATACTTTGTTCATGTTAGAACACCAACCTTTTATTACTCTTCATCTTTAACGATAATATGTCTCATAACGCCGTCAGTAATTCTGAATATTCTATCTAATTCGCTTGGTAATTCAGGATTAGCTGAGAAGTTTATTAATGTGTAGAAACCTTCAGACTTCTTGTTTATTTCGTAAGCAAGCTTTCTCTTACCCCAAACGTCAACATTGTCTACAGTTCCACCTTCATTTTCTATTACACCCTTGAATTTTTCAGTAGCAGCCTTTATAGCTTCTTCATCCATTGCTGGGTCTAATATAAATATAGTTTCATACTTTCTCATTATGTTTGCACCTCCTCCCCTCGGTCTATGGCTGTGTTTTACACAGCAGGGATTACAATAAATCATTTTATCATAGGTATTTGTTAATTACAAGTAATATGAAAAATTATATTACTTTATTTTTTAGATTTTTAAACATTTTTAACCATATATCTTTTTAGCATTCTTCTGGAACTTAGATCTTGGCAACATGACAATTCTTCCACAGCCAATACATTTTATTTTTACATCTGCTCCTACTCTTATTATTTCCCAGTCATAACTTCCACATGGATGCTGTTTCTTCATTCTTACAACATCACCAACATCAAAACTTTCTATCATATATATCCCCCTTTTGTATTATTTCTCAATATTATCAAAATTAACTATATGCAATTTCTGATAAGGAATTTCTACATTATTTTCATCAAGTGCTTCCTTAAGCATCTTTCTAAGTCTTGTTTCATTTGTAAGCTGAGTAAGTGGTTTAACTTTTCCATTTACTCTTATAGTAACGCTTGAATCATTTAACTTAGTCACTCCAAGTACAGCAGGTTTTTCAATTATATCATCATTACCTTTTGCAAACTTATCACATGCTTTGTTAATTACTTCTATAGCCTTATCAATACTTTCTTCATAAGCAATATCAACATCAACTGTAATTCTTACATTTTCCTTGCAGTGATTTGTAACAACTTTTATAGAACCATTAGGCATGATATGTGTATTTCCATTAAAATCCACAAGTTTAGTACTTCTAAGACCAATGCTGCTTACTATACCACTATAATTATCATCTATTGTGATGTAATCTCCTACTCCAAATTGATCTTCAAAAATAATAAAAAATCCATTGGCTATATCATTTACTATATCTTTAGCACCAAAACCTATTACAGCTCCTCCTATACCAGCAAAAGTAAGTGACATTCCTCCTGTAAGTTTATCTAATATAGCTGCAATTCCTATAAAATATACAGTATACTTCAAGACACTTTTTAAAATAGCTCCTATAGTTGTTACCTTCTTAGTATCCATAGAGAATCTAGCCTGACTCTCAGACTGTCTCTTAACAAATCTGTTTATTGCGTAATTTCCAATCTTGATTACAGCAAACATTACTACCGCTATAATCGCAACAGCAATAAGTCTTCCTATTAAACCGTATATTGTTTCTAATTTTATTACGCCATAACTTCCAAATCTTACAATTTCATTTTTATCATCTACCGAGAATATGTTTCCTAAAATTCCCATACACTTCCTCCGTATATTACTTTATTTTTTCTAATGAATTATTGTTTATCTTATATATATTTTTGTAGCTTATCTTTTCATCATCAATAAATTCTTCACTTTTGCTATATACTTCATCATCAAACACTATACATATGCCACAGCTATGAGTTATCTGTGTAGGAGTCGGCATTACCATTATATTGAATTTTTTTTCTTTTAATCTGCTTTCCGCATTTACCGCATCATGATTATTCTTAAACACCATTAAATACTTATTCATTAAAACACACCTTTCATTTAATAATATTGGTTCATACATAATTACTTATTCAAGAATCAAAGCAATTACTATTAGTATATATTATAATTTTTGCTAAGTGAAGAACATTTATTTTGAAACTTAACCACCTGTAATAGATGAAAAAAAATTTTTCTTCATATATAATAAGTAGTAGTTTTTTACTTTAATAATAAGAAATAAAAGCTGATATATTCAATAAACTCAGCTGATTGAAATGAAATTCATTATTGAATGTATAATGTATAATTTCGGATAAAACTTCGCTAAAGCACAGTTTTTATAAAAGTATAAGTAAATACATTTATCTTTAAAATATTTTTAATTCATTAATTCGGTAGCTTGAAGGTATCCTCCATTAAAATTTATAAATCCGCAAACGGATTTCATCCTTAATTATACATTACACAATATACATTCTACATTAATTCGATAAACTCTCATTCAGTAAAACTATTAATATAATACTAAAATAAGGAGACTAATACGATATGAGTATATATTTAGATAATGCATCTACTTCTTTTCCAAAGCCAAAGGAAGTACTTGATTCAATAAATAATTTTATGATTAATTTAGGTGGAAACTCTGGTAGAGGCTCTTCTTCAAGTTCATTAAAAAGCAGTCATGTCACTTATAATTGTCGAGAAGCAGTAGCTCAGTTTTTCAATTTTAATAAATCTGAGAATGTTATTTTTACTAATAATATAACATCTTCATTAAACATACTTCTTAATTCAATCGTGCAGGAAGGATGGCATGTTATAACTTCAACTATGGAACATAACTCTGTGTTAAGACCTCTATTCAAACTTAAAGAAGAACGAAATATAGAATTAACAGTAGTGCAAGCCGATAATAACGGATTTGTTGCTGCTGCTGATATCGATAATGCTATAAAAGATAACACAAAGCTTGTTATTCTTTCACAAGCTTCAAATGTTATAGGAAATATTCAGCCTTTAAAAGAAATTGGTGAATTATGCAGGAAAAAAAGCATATATTTTATTATTGATACTGCTCAGTCTGCTGGAGGTATTAATGTAGATTTTAAGGAGCTTAACTGTAATGCATTAGCTTTTACTGGTCACAAGGGACTTCTTGGTCCTCAGGGTATAGGTGGATTTATAATAGATGATGATTTAAATGATATCGCCAAACCTGTTTTTGTAGGTGGTACAGGAAGTATGTCATATTCATTGGTTCAACCTGATTTTCTTCCTGATAAATTTGAGAGCGGTACACTTAATACACCTGGAATAGCAGGCTTGTATTCAGCAATAAATTATATTAATAAAGAAACTATAAATGCTATCCACACAAAGGAAATGTATTTATCTAGACTTCTTTTAGATGACTTAAACAACATGGATTACATTACTTTATATGGTCCTAATACTACAATTAACAGATTGTCTACTTTTTCAATAAATTTGAATGATATGAATTCAAATGAATTTTCATATTACCTTGATTCAAAATATAACATAATTACAAGAACAGGACTTCACTGTGCTCCTCTTGCTCATAAAACTATCGGTACTGAAAATATGGGTACAGTAAGAATAAGTATAGGCTATTTTAATACTGTGGAGGATATAAAAAGTCTTATTGATGCTATTTATCATATCCATAAGGGGGTTTAATTTTTATGGAACAAAATATAGAATCAAAGTTAGCTAGATATTCATCATTTTTTATTATCTATACACTGATATTTTATATTTTTGTTTCAACATTAAAATATACACTACCTTTTGTATTTGCATTTTGCATTGCTCTTCTCTTAAAAAAGCCCACAAAAGTATTAATGCACAAATTTAACATAAGTCTGACTATAGCTTCGTTAATTACCTCATTATCTTTTTGGGCTGTTATCATACTTTTAAATGTTTTGCTTTTTTCTTTAATGATAGATGAATTATTTATATTAGCCAAACGTGTTCAGTTATTTTTCTCTTCAGATTATAACAACTTAAATAGTCTGATGTCTAAGGCACAAAATAATCTTTTAAAAATGAATATAGATCCAATAATTCTTAATTATTTAAAAGATAGTCTCTTGTCTTCATTCAAAGATATTGCAGGAAATATTATGTCTTTAAGCACAGCAGCACTGCAGTTCATAATAAACATTTTAAAATATATACCATATATTTTTATGCTTATAATCTTTACTATTATTTCAACATACTTTATAACAAAAGAACTTATTATTAGAAGCAGCAAGAGTTTAATCTCTTCTCGTAATTTCAGAGCTTCTTATTCTAATACTATCTCACAAGTATCAAATAGTTCAAAAAAAATGCTTAGCAGATATATACTATCATACTGTTTCTTGATTCTTATGTCTTTTTCTATTACATTTTTTGGCCTGGTAATATTAAGAATAAGATATAGTCTTCTTCTAAGTATACTATGTTCAATCTTAGATTTGCTCCCTGTAGTAGGAATGCCTTTTGTATATATACCTTTATGTATTTTTTACTTTTTATCAGATGATTATTTTACTGCTATAGGACTTATTATATTATATTTTATTGTATTCATAAGCAGGCAAATCCTTGAACCTAAAGTAGTTTCTTCGACTCTTAATATTCATCCACTTGCAATACTTATTTCTATCTTTATAGGACTTGAAGCAGGCGGAATTCGTGGTATGATTTATATGATTTTTCTTGTTATAAGTTATACTATATTAAAACAGTGTAATATATTATAAATATTTATTTTTCATTGTATACATTTTTAATTTATTGGTAAAAATCCAAATATAGGAGGGTTTTTATGAGTAAATTTATTATAGAATCAAATATGCAAAATTCATTTTTAACTCTTGGAAAGTATCTAGTAGATAAGGTTACACCAATACTAAAAACTAATAGTGATCTTATATTTTTATGTATTGGCAGTGACAGATGCACAGGTGATTCCCTTGGTCCTCTTGTAGGCGATAAGATTCAGTTTCTTTCTTCTAATAATGTCTATGTTTATGGAAATCTAGAATCCACAGTAAATGCAACCAATTTAGATAATGTTCTTACCACCATAAGATCAAATCATGTAAACCCATATATAATCGCAATAGATGCTTCTCTCGGCAATTCAGCTGACATAGGAAAAATTATAATAAATGATGAACCACTTTACCCAGGAAAAGCTCTAAATAAAAATCTACCTTCAATAGGAAACATAAGTATTGTCGGAATTGTTAATATTTCAAGCCATTTTCAATTTACAACACTGCAAAACACTAGACTTTATACAGTTATGAAAATAGCTAACACTATTGCTAAAGGTATTTCATATTTTTCACTGAAACAAAATTATGATGATAATTGCTTGTCCAATATGTAAAAATATTTGAAATACATATTATTAAGCTTTTATAGTAAACTCACTCCAAGTCGTTTCTTCATATGTCTTGAACTCCTCGGATTACTAAAGGCTGAAATTGCATTATACTATTTTTTAATTAAGTTGAAATCCTTTGTTTTCAACTCTTTACATCATTAAAATTTCATCTTTTTCAACGCAACTTTCTCGAGACATTGAAAAAATGCAGAAGCTCTGCTTCTGCATTTTCATTAATTTACTTTATTTATTGCTTCATTAAGAACATCAAGCTCTTCTTCTGATAAGTCATATCTTGATATTCCCTTATCAACTGGTTTAGCATAAGTTGTACTTTCGTTTCTTCCAAATATACTAGTTAATATTAGTCCATCGTTATTTTCATCTAACATGGCAATTGAGAAACTCAAGTCGCTTCCTATATCCTCAAATGCCTTATATCTTGTAATAGCAATTTTCTGAACACATGATTTAGTTTTCTTTTTTAAGTCTTTGATTTCTTTTAAGCACTCTTTTGACTTTTCTTCAGATTCATTAATTGAATCTAGATTATTAATAATTAGTTCTTCAAGATTCTGAGTACTTGTGCCTCTCATCATCTTCTTATATCTACTTTCTATATTATTTATTGCTTTACCCTGTACTAAAACTATTATAAATAATAGAATTACTATTACTGATAATCCAATAATTATATATGGGCTAAACAATTGTATGTTACTAATTACCTGATGCATTTTTTCTTCCTTTCCTATAAATGTTTCACGTGAAACATTTATAAATTCATTATTTCTAATATTCTTTGTAAATCATCCTCTGAATAATATTCTATTTCGATTTTACCTCTGTTTTTCTTTTTATTTATGTTAACTTTTGTTCCAAAATAATCTTGAAGTCTATTTTTGATATCCTTATAATAAGGGTTCATTTCATTACCTGCAGGTTCTTTTTTTGTAGTAGTCTGATCTTCATTTAGCTTTTTAATTAGCCTTTCAGTTTCCCTAACAGATAGTTTTTCATCAATAATCTTTTCTGCAACTTTATATTGATTATCTTTATTCTGAATACCAAGAAGAGCTCTTCCATGTCCTTCACTTAAGACTCCTTCAATTATGTACTGTTGTACTTTTTCATCAAGATTTAAAAGTCTTAACGTATTTGATATAGCTGTTCTTGATTTTCCAATTATTGCGCTAAGTTCTTCTTGAACAATTTTAAATTCAGTTAATAACTGCTTATATGCCTTTGCTTCTTCAATAGCATTTAAGTCTTGTCTCTGGATATTTTCAATAAGAGATACTTCTAGTATTTCCTTATCGTCAAGATTCATTTCAATAACTGGAACTTTTTCAAGGCCAATAAGTTTAGCTGCTCTAAATCTTCTCTCACCAGCAACTATATTAAAAAATTCACCATCTCTATTTACTAATATAGGCTGTATTATTCCATGCTGCTTGATTGATTCTGCTAATTCAGAGATTTTCTCATTATCAAAATACTTTCTTGGTTGATTTGTATTTATTTTAAGCTTATTTAACTCAACATATTCTCTTTTATCTTCTTCATTATTACTTTTTTCTTCAGGAATAAGTGCTCCTAAGCCCTTACCTAAACCATACTTCTTACCCAATTACTTCACCTCTTGTCTCTTTATAAATTCTTTTGTTAACTTATCATAGGCTTCAGCACCTCTGCATTTATCATCATAAAGCAATATTGGTAGACCAAAACTTGGAGCTTCTGCCAACCTTATATTTCTAGGAATTTTTGTATTATACACTTTATCTTTAAAGTAATTCTTTACTTCTTTAAAAACTTCGTTACATAAATTAGTTCTTGAATCATACATTGTCATAATTACGCCTTCAACTTCTAAGTCTTTATTTAACGATTTTCTTACAAGATTAATTGTATTTATAAGTTGTCCAACACCTTCAAGTGCATAGAATTCACACTGTATTGGAATTATAACAGAATCACATGCAGTTAATGCATTTAATGTTAATATTCCTAATGATGGTGGGCAGTCAATGAATATAAAATCAAATTCAGTATCATATTCTTTTAACTTTTCTTTTAATATTTTCTCTCTATCCTTAGATTCTATCATCTCTACTTCAGCACCAGCTAAATCCATATTTGCAGGTATTAAATATAAATTATCAACTAACTGGCTTTGAATAATAGCATCACTAATCTTTACATCTGAACTTGTCAAAATGTCATAAATAGAATATTTTAAACTTGTTTTATCAAAACCTAGCCCACTTGTAGTATTCCCTTGAGGATCAATATCTATAGCAAGAACTTTATAACCCATCATGGCTAGTCCTGAACATAAATTTATATTAGTAGTTGTCTTACCGACACCACCTTTTTGATTAAAAATACAAATTGTTTTCATTATGCCCTCCATATATCCAAAAAATCTCTAAATCTATGCCTTTATATGAATATTATAACTTTTTATGATAATTATTTAAAGGTGCATTTCTTAAATAAAAATAAAAAAAGTTTGAAAGACATATTTCGAGGCCTCCGTTGACACGCTCCAAATCAGCTCTACATATATCTTTCAAACTATTAACTCTAATAGTACGTAAATTAAAGATTGTTTTATAGTTACTACAAGTGATTTTTAATGTTTCACGTGAAACAATTTTATTTGTTTTGTAATTTAGTTTTAGGTATTTTTACAGTTATCTGAATAAAATCGCCTTCGTCCTTAGACTTGTACTGAGCTGGTATCTTAAATTTATCAAATACCTGCTTTATTGTATTTACATATATCTTGGAAGAAAATACTCCTGTAATCTTCTTCTTACCATCTTTGCTAAGCTGTTCACCAGCTATTTTTAGAAGTTCTTTATTTATAACTTCTTCAGTCTTCTTAACATTTAAGTTATCTTTTATTGCCTTCTTGATTACTTTAAGCTGTAAAGCCTCAGTTGGTAATGTTAGTAATGCTCTTGCATGTCTTTCAGTAAGATTATTTTCTAAACAAAGAGTTCTTACTTTTTGTGACAGCTTTAAAAGTCTTAGCTTATTAGCAATTGTTGACTGCTTCTTGCCCATCTTTTCTGCTAACTTTTCCTGTGTAAAATTATGATCGTTGATTAAGTTATAATATGCCTCTGCTTCTTCAATAAAGTTTAAATCTTCTCTTTGAAGATTTTCAAGAAGTGCAATCTCTGCAGACTGCGTATCTGTTATATCAACAATTGTACATGGAACTTTTTCACATTCCGCAATTCTGGCAGCTCTCCATCTTCTTTCTCCTGCTACAAGTTCAAATCTCTCACCAATTTTTCTAATAGTAAGTGGCTGAATTATTCCGAATTGTTTTATGGATTGAGCTAATTCATTTAAAGCCTCTTCATCAAAATATTTTCTTGGTTGATACGTATTAGGTATTATTCTATCAATATCAATATAAATAATCTCACTATGCATTTCCTTCATCCATCCTCACTAACACTATTACATATTTTGTAATTACTTATTTTTTCTACATATTATGGTTAATCCCTTTAATTTACTATAATAAATCGTATCTTATATTTATATATATATTTACATTATTTGACAATTATTGTAGTGGCTTTTTAGTAACTGTTCCTGCTTTTCTAGGATAAGCTTTTGGTGTTTCCTTAACCTTTTCTACGACAACAAGATTATGCTTTAAATCTGTGCCTTCAATATCTACTTCCTTAACAGCAATAAGTTTGCCACCTAAAGTTCCTAAAGCATTTTTACTATTCTGAAGTTCCTCAGTAACTGATGGCCCCTTTAATGCAATAAAGTGTCCTCCCATTTTTACATAAGGAATACAGAATTCGCTAAGTACACTCATATTAGCAACAGCTCTTGAAGTCGCTATATCAAACTTTTCTCTAAGTTCTTTATTCTTTGCACCGTCTTCAGCTCTAGAATGAATTGTAGTTACATTCTTAAGTCCTAAAGCAGAAACAACTATATCTAAAAAATTAATTCTTTTATTTAATGAATCTAATAGTGTGACATTTAAATCACTTCTCATAATTGCAAGTGGTATTCCTGGAAATCCAGCACCTGTTCCAACATCTATTATACTTTTTGCATTTTTAAATTCATCAAAGCTGTAAGCTTTTATTGAATCAATAAAATGCTTTGTTACTATTTCTTCATCTTCAGTTATAGCTGTTAAATTGATTTTTTCATTCCACTCTTTAAGTAGGTCTTTATAAGTCATAAACTGGTTATATTTATCCTCATTAAATTCCATACCTAAGTCATCGCATACCTGTTTCATTAAATCAAAGTACTTCATTGAATTTCCTCCACTAATTGTTTTTTGATCTATTATGATGTTCTAAGTAAATTAATAGCACTGAAATATCTGCAGGTGAAACTCCTGATATTCTTGATGCCTGACCTAAGTTTATTGGTCTTACTTTATTTAGCTTCTGAACGGCTTCTATTCTAAGACTATTTACATCTTCATAATTTATATCATCTGGTATCTTCTTGTTTTCAATCTTTTTAAATTGTTCAACCTGTTCCAGCTGCTTTTCAATATAGCCTTCATACTTAGCCATAATATCTATCTGTTCACCGATATTACCTGGTAATTCTGGTCTATCTGGATCAAGCTCATCTACTGTAAAGTAACTTAACTCTGGTCTCTTTATAAGTTCATATAAACTTATAGGCTTTCTAAGTGCAACTGAATTTAAAGATTCAAGATATTCATTTACTTCTTTTTTGTTTGTAATTTGTAAGTTCTTTAATCTTTCAAGTTCACTTTCTATATTATGTTTTCTCTCACAGAATTTCTGCCATCTGTCTTCTTTAACTAGTCCAACGTTGTGACCTATTTCTGTAAGTCTTAAATCAGCATTATCCTGTCTTAAGATAAGTCTGTATTCTGCTCTTGAAGTCATCATTCTATATGGCTCATTAGTTCCCTTAGTAACTAGGTCATCAATTAGAACTCCGATATAAGCATCACTTCTCTTAAGAATCATCGGTTCCTTATTCTGAACCTTAAGTGCAGCATTTATACCTGCAACAATTCCTTGTGCTCCTGCTTCTTCATATCCAGAACTTCCGTTAAGCTGTCCTGCCCCAAATAAACCTGAAATATTCTTAAATTCAAGAGATAACTTAAGTTGTAATGGATCTATGCAGTCATATTCTATTGCATAAGCAGTTCTCATAAGTTCTGCATTTTCAAGTCCAGGAACAGTTCTAAGCATCTGAAGCTGTACTTCTTCAGGAAGTGAAGAAGACATACCTCCAACATACATTTCATCTGTATCTTCACCTTCTGGCTCAATAAATAACTGATGCTGATTCTTATCTGGAAATTTCATAACCTTATCTTCTATAGATGGACAATATCTTGGTCCTACACCTTTTATCGATCCATTATATATAGGAGATCTCATGATATTTTTTCTAATTATATCATGTGTTCCTTCATTAGTATAAGTAAGCCAGCATGATACCTGGTCTCTTTCTATATTTTCACTTGTAAATGAAAATGGTACTATCTTTTCATCACCAAACTGTTCAATCATCTTTGAAGTATCTATACTTCTCTTATTAATTCTTGCTGGTGTACCAGTCTTAAATCTTCTTAACTTTATTCCGTTATCAAGAAGAGACTGCGATAAATCATTAGCTGGGAATAATCCATTAGGACCTCCGCTATATGATATTTCACCAATTATTATCTTTCCTTTAAGGTAAGTTCCTGTACAAAGAACTACTGCCTTAGTTGTAAAGTAAGCACCATTTTTAGTCTGTACTCCTTTAACAACTCCGTCCTCTACATCTATTGCTGTAACTTCAACCTGTCTTAAAATTAAGTTTTCCTGTCTTTCTATTACATGTTTCATTCTTCTCTGATATCTAATCTTATCAGCCTGTGCTCTTAAAGAATGAACTGCTGGTCCCTTAGATGTATTTAACATCCTAGACTGAATATATGTATGATCTATATTGATACCCATTTCTCCACCAAGAGCATCAATTTCTCTTACTAAATGACCTTTTGCTGTACCTCCTATATTAGGATTACATGGCATCATTGCAACACTGTCAAGATTCATTGTACACATTAAAGTTCTGCATCCCATTCTTGCTGCTGCAAGAGCTGCTTCACATCCAGCGTGACCAGCTCCAACAATTACGACATCAAAGTCCCCTGCTATATATTTCATGTTTCCTCCTACTTTCCTACACAGAAATCAGAGAATATCTTATTAACTAGATCTTCTTCTATTTCTGCTCCTGTTATTTCTCCGAGTGCTTTTAAAGCTGATGTAATGTATATTGATACTAGATCAAGAAATGCATTATTGTTAATCTCCTTAAGAGCTATTTCACAATTTTCTTTTGCTCTAAATAGTGCCTGTTTATGTCTTGTATTAGTTATTATAATACTTTCTGTATCTATATTTCCATTGAAAAACATATCCTTAATTTTTTCTTTTAATACATCAATACCAAAACCTGTAACAGTAGATGTCTCTATCTTGTTTTCAAGCTCATCTACTATTTTATCATTTAATTTAGTATTTAAATCTATTTTATTAAGAATACATATATATTTTTTACCCTTAACTGATTCTATTATTTCTCTGTCTTCATTATCAAGTTCCCTGCTCATATCAAGCATAAGCACAACAAGATCTGCTTCATTAATCTTCTCTCTTGACCTTTCAACACCTATTCTTTCAACCACATCTTCTGTATCTCTTATTCCAGCAGTATCTACAATCTTTATTGGAATACCATCAAGGTTTATGTACTCCTCGATAACATCTCTTGTAGTACCGGCAATATCAGTAACTATTGCTCTTTTTTCATTAAGAAGCACATTTAAAAGAGATGATTTACCAACGTTAGGCTTACCTACAATAACCATGCTAAGTCCTTCTCTGATTATCTTGCCCTCTTCTGCAGTCTCTAGAAGGTTGTTTGTATTCTGAAGGAATTCTTCAACTTTATGCTTTATGTTTTCAGTTACAGAAGGGTCTATTTCTTCATCATCTTCAGTAAAATCTACAGTATGTTCTATAGCTGCTAAAACATTTAACAGATTATCACATAGAACATTAATTTCCCGGGAAAGTCTTCCTTTGCTCTGCTGTACTGCAGCTTTCATTGAAACTTCAGTCTTAGCTGAAATTATATCCATAACTGCTTCTGCCTGACTTAAGTCTATTCTTCCGTTTAAAAATGCTCTCTTAGTAAATTCTCCAGGTTCAGCAATTCTTGCTCCAGCCTTAATTACCTGTTCAAGGACCTTATTAGTTGCTACAACTCCACCATGACAGTTTATTTCAACTACATCTTCTGCAGTAAAACTCTTAGGTCCTTTCATAAGTGCTACAATAACTTCATCTATTATATCATCAGTTTCTCTATCTATGATATTTCCATATCTCATAGTATAAGTATTCATTTCGCTTATCTTCTTGCCGTTCTTTGCTCTGAATACAGAATCAGATATTTCTATAGCTTTCTCTCCAGAAACTCTTATTATAGAAATTCCACCTTCTCCTACTGGTGTTGCAATAGCAGCAATAGTATCAAATTCTTTCATATTTTCCTCCTTTGCATATATAATCAATCTATCATGAACAATATATATCCTAATATTCTTGACAATATATATTTAATAATTCTCTTTTTAACTCTAAACCTAAAAAGAAAGCCATTAAAGGCTTTCTTTTATTTATTCTTAAGATTAACTACTACTCTTCTGTATGGTTCTTCACCTTCACTAAAAGTTACAATCTCACTATTTCCTTGTAATTCTGAATGTATTATTCTTCTTTCATATGGGTTCATAGGCTCTAATTTAAATGCCCTACCACTCTTAATTACTCTTGCTGCAGTTTTTTCGGCTAAGTTTCGAAGTGTCTGTTCTCTCTTAAGCCTATAGTTTTCAGCATCAAGGATAATTTTTCTATAAGGTTCATTGTGATCCTTATTAAGCACAAGACTTGTTAGATATTGAAGTGAATCAAGTGTTTCCCCTCTATATCCAATTATTACTCCCATGTTGTCACCATATATATTCATTCTTACAGCATCATCGGTTTCTTCAGTTTCTATAGTAGCTGAGATACCCATATTCTCAAAGATGTCATATAAGAATCTTTTTGCTTCTTTAATAGAATCCCTTTTTAATTTGACCATTATCTTAGCAGGCTTGCTACCAATAATATTTAAAAAACCCCTGCTTCCTTCATCTATTACAGTATAGTCAATACTATCCTTGGCTAATGAAAGCTTCAAAGCTGCAGATTCCAAAGCTTCATCTACTGTTCTACCCTGAAATTCTCTACTTTCCATATATGATTTCACCCACCTTAGCAACAAAAATTATTTATTCTTTATCTTTTTATTACTCTTCTTTTGATTATCCTTTGTGTTGCTTTTTTGATTGTTTCCTTCTATAGTTTCTTTTTCAGCAGCTTTTTTCTTTGCTGGAACAACATATATAAAGTAAGTCTGAACCATTTGTATCAAGTTACCTACTACCCAATATAGTACAAGCATTGACTGGAAGTTTATCGCAAAAAAGCCCATCATTAAAGACATAACTATATTCATAGTGCTCATACTTGTAGCTGCTGCTCCCTGCTGAGGTTGACTCTTTGTCATAATTAATGACGAAATATAAGTTGTAACTGCTGATAATATAGGTAAGATATAAAGATTATCAGGCTTTGATAAATCTTTAATCCATAAGAATGAAGTTCCTTGAAGACCATCAATTTTCATAAACACATAATATAGTGCCCATAATATTGGAAGCTGTATTAACATTGGAAGACATCCGCCAAACATAGATACATTGTTATCTTTATAAAGCTGCATTGTCTTTTCCTGTAACTTCTGAGGATCATTCTTATATTTGCTCTGTAACTTTTGAAGTTCAGGCTGAATTTCCTGCATCTTCATTGTTGATCTCATTTGTTTAATATTTAATGGTAATACTAAAAGTCTAACTAATATGGTTAATAGAATAACTGCTAGTACAAATTCGGTTCCTCTATTGAATATTCCAGTTGCCTGTATTACCCCGTATAAGAACTCATATACTTGATAAAACAGCCACGTGAATGGCTTAATTATTGCGCTCATTAATTTTCCTCCTATTTTACCGGATCATACCCACCTTTATGAAAGGGATGACACCTTAATATTCTTTTAATCCCCATAAAACTGCCCTTTAATGCGCCATACTTATCTATTGCCTGAAGTGTATATTCAGAACATGTCGGATAGTAAATACATCTAGGAGGAGTTAACGGTGATATATATTTTCTATAAAATTTAATTGCTTTAATTAAAATTATTTTCATCTTTAATTAAGCCTGCCTTTTTAAATAAATTCATCATTGATTTCTCAACTTCAAAAAATGATTTATCATTAATAGACATTCTAGCTATAAAAACGAAGTCATATCCTTCTTCTATCTTTTCGTAATTTAATCTGAAGCTTTCTCTCATTAATCTTTTTACTCTGCTTCTTACTACGCTTTTTCCAACTTTTTTACTTATTGAAAATCCAACCTTATTATATAGGTTTCCTTTTTCGTCTCTATTCCTTCTATTTTTAAACACATATAAAACTAACTTATCATTAGAAAGAGATTTTCCTCTCCTATATACAGTTCTAAATTGTGCATTCTTTCTTAACTTATCCCATTGCATAATTCAAGTATCTTCTCCTTTTTTTCTGCAAATTGCAGAAAAAGGCCACTAAAGCGGCCTCTTATGCTGTTAATTTTTTTCTACCTTTTTGTCTTCTTCTTCTAATAACGTTTCTGCCATTAGCTGAACTCATTCTTTTTCTGAATCCGTGTTCTCTTTTTCTTTGTCTCTTTTTAGGCTGGTATGTCATAAACATCTATAAACACCCCCTTTAAATAAATTTCAAATATACTATTTTACCAAGTTATTAACTGGCCTTTTTCATTTAAAGTTTTACTTTTTAATTATATATTCAGTATCAGTCAATGTCAAGAAAATCACGCTTCCTATTTATACTAGAACAAGGATTTTTACACCTTTAAATAACTAGACTTTACATTGAACCTATTCTACCAATAAAACTTCCTATAAATATAATAACTAAAAACATCCTTCCTCTTCTCCTGTTTTTCACCACAATAAAATCGATACTTCAAATTTCTATGTCATCAAAATTTTTTAAGCTCTTTAAATTTAAAGTATTTTTTATAGATAAAAAAATAATCCACAGTCTTTCCTCCTGTTTTTTGTATTTAAAAAATTCTCTTCCTGTCTTTTTGATAATTTTCGAATTTCCGATTAGTTTTACATAAATAATTAAAAAAATTATCTACATGCTACATACTGTTTTTTCACCACTAATAAAATTTTGCACTTTTTCCTGTTAATAAAGTTATTCACTGTTTTATTTTTGTGGATAACTTATTGAACCTCCCATATTATTTATGATATTATTAATATAAAATGTTGATAACATGATAACTTATCCACAACTGTTGATAACCTTGTGGATAAGTTGTTAAATTTTATATTAATTATGAACTATATCTATATTTTACACAGCTTTAACCATGTTATACATTGTTGATAATTTACTTTTAACATGTTTAAAAATGGCTTGTACCCAAAAAAAATATGCACATATAGAACATGGTGTGTATAAAATTATGCACAAGGTCAAGCATGATTAATAGATTGTTTATATCATGTTATTAAGTTGTTATTTATTATTTTTAATAAGTATCTAAAACACATTGGAGGATAGGAAATGGATGTCAATATTAATGATCTCTGGGATAAAACATTAAATATAATGAAGAGCGAAATGACTGAAGTTAGTTTTAATACCTGGATTAAAAGCTGTGAGCCCCTATCTATATCAGATGATATCTTAAAAATAAGTGTCCCTAATGATTTCACTAAAGATATCCTTGAAAAAAGATATAAATCATTGCTAATCCAAGCAATAAAACTGATTTCATCAAAAAGCTATGAGATTGATTTTTTAATAAAATCTGAAATTTTAAATACTCAGGCGGAACAGGTAACACCTAAGCACAATGACCAGAAGAATACAGCAGTAACAGTAAATGATGAAATGTCCGCAACTTTAAATCCTAAATATACATTTGATTCATTTGTAATAGGTAATTCAAATAGATTTGCTCATGCAGCGTCACTTGCTGTAGCTGAATCACCTGCAAAAGCATACAATCCGCTATTTATATATGGAGGCGTTGGACTTGGCAAGACCCATTTAATGCATGCAATTGGTCATTATATTCTTGAAAACACCCCAAAATCAAAGGTTGTATACGTATCATCTGAAAAGTTTACAAATGAACTTATCAATGCAATTAAGGATGATAAAAATGAGGAATTTAGAAATAAATATAGAAATGTAGACGTCCTGCTGATAGATGATGTTCAGTTCATTGCTGGCAAAGATAGAACTCAGGAAGAATTTTTCCATACATTTAACACGCTTCATGATGCCAACAAACAGATAATTCTATCATCAGATAGACCACCAAAAGAAATTCCTACATTAGAAGACAGATTAAGATCAAGGTTTGAATGGGGTCTTATTGCTGATATTCAGCCACCAGACTTTGAAACAAGAATGGCTATACTAAAAAAGAAAGCTGATGTAGAAAAACTTAATGTAGCTAATGACGTAATGGTCTATATAGCCACAAAAATTAAATCTAATATAAGAGAACTTGAAGGTGCTCTTATCAGAATAGTTGCCTATTCATCACTTACAAATAGGGAAATAACAGTAGAGCTTGCTGCTGAAGCACTTAAAGATATAATCTCTAACAAGCAAGGAACTATTATTACTATTTCAACAATTCAGGAGGCAATCGCTGATTACTTCAATTTAAGAATAGAAGAATTAAAATCTCAAAGAAGAACTAGAAATATAGCATATCCAAGACAAATAGCTATGTACCTATGCAGAAAACTCACAGATATGTCACTTCCTAAAATAGGAGAAGAGTTCGGAGGAAGAGATCATACAACAGTAATACATGCTTATGAAAAAATTTCGGAGTCACTAAAGACAGATGAAATGCTTCAGAATACTGTAAATGAGCTGACTAAGAAGCTTACTCAAAAATAAGTCACAGTTGTACATAACTTGTTGTCGACAAATTGTTAATAACTTAAAAATTATAAAATCAAGTATAATAATGTGGATAACTCAAAATTTTCAGCACGCACTTATCCACAGTATTTTTTTGTTGTATTTTTAGTGATTTCAAGGGCTCAGATAGGTTATCAACAAATCCACAGTCCCTACTACTACTATTACTATATTTTTTATCTAATATTATCTATATTTTTAGATATAAACTGTTAACAATTAAAGGAGTATAAATTATGATTTTTACATGTAATAAACAAGATTTACAGGATGCAATATTAATAGCTCAAAAAGCTATAACAGGAAAAAGCACTCTTCCTATACTTGAAGGTATTTTAATAAAAGCTCAGGAAAATACATTAACATTAATAGGTTCAGATAAAGATGTCAGTATTGAAACTAAACTTGTTGCTGATATAAAACAACCAGGAGATATAGTTATTGATTCAAAGATTTTTGGAGAAATAATTAGAAAACTTCCTAATGATAAAATTACAATCGAAACTTTAGATAAGAATACAGTACAGATTACATGCTTAAAGTCCGTATTCAATATAGTTTACATGGATGCTAATCAATTTCCTGAACTACCAATGATTAATGAAAATCAAATTTTCAGCATACCTCAGTCAACACTAAAGAACATGATAAAAGGAACATCTTTTGCTATTACTCAAGATGAGTCAAGACCAATACTTCAGGGTATCCTTTTCGAAGTAAATGATGGACATTTAAATCTTGTTGCACTAGATGGATACAGACTTGCAATAAGAACAGAGCTGCTTGACACTAGTAATTCAATAAATGCAGTAATTCCAGGAAGAACTCTTATAGAAGTGGCAAAAATACTTGAAGATTCAGATGAAAATGTAAATATCACATTTACAACAAATCACATTCTTTTTAGTCTTGAAAATACAAAAGTAATATCTCGTCTTCTTGAAGGAGAATATATAAAGTATAATTCACTTCTTCCTCAGGAATATAAACTTCTTGTTAATGTTAAAAGACAGGATCTTCAAAATGGTATTGAAAGAGCCTCACTTATGTCTACTGACAGCAACTCTAATTTAATAAAATTAAATATTGAATCTGACACAATTATTATCACTTCTAATTCTCAATTGGGAAAGGTAAGAGAAGAAGTTGCTATAGATTTGCAAGGTGAATCTCTTCAAATTGCATTTAACTCAAGATACATCCTTGATATATTAAAGAACATGGAAGCGGAAGAAATTGTAATGGAATTTACAAGTAGTGTTTCTCCTTGCATTTTGAAGGATAAAGAAAGCGATAATTGCAAATATTTAGTATTACCAGTAAGACTAATAAAGTAAAATGGAGGAAAAACTTTTGCATAAAAATTCATTATGGATGAATAAGATGCAAAAGCTATAACTAGGATATGAATGAGATTGAAATATCAACAGATTTTATAAAATTAGATGCTTTTTTAAAATGGGCATCAGTTGCACAAAGCGGAGCTGAAGCTAAGATGTATATTTTAGATGAAATGGTTAAAGTTAATGGTGAAGTGTGTACTCAGCGAGGAAAGAAGCTTTATAAAGGTGATGTCGTTGAGTTTGATAATGAGGAATATGCTATAATTTAAAAGTATAACTTTATTATATTTTTGGATTTTATGGTATAATTAAATAGGTGTAATATGTATATTAAGAATCTACAACTGTTAAATTATAGAAACTACAAAGAGTTATCTATAGAACTTTGTAAAAATGTTAATGTTTTTATAGGCGATAATGCTCAGGGAAAAACAAATATTCTTGAGTCTATGTACTATTGTGGTTTCGCCAAATCCCATAGAACAAACAAAGACAAGGAATTAATAAACTGGAATGCTGAAAAGGCATTTGTAAGTCTAAGTGTTGGAAAAAACAGATTAGATAAAAAAATCGATATAAATATATTAAAAGACGGTAAAAAATCAATACAGGTTAACTCCATCAAAATTAAAAAAATTGGTGAGTTAGTTGGTATATTTAATGTTGTTATGTTTTCACCTGAAGATCTCAAGATAGCTAAGGAGTCTCCAGGAATAAGAAGAAAGTTTTTAGACATGGAAATATCCCAATTAAATCCTAAGTACTATCATAGCTTAGTACAGTACAATAAAATTTTAATGGAGCGTAACTTTGTACTTAGAAAAGCATGTAATGATGAATCTATGCTAGATATATATGATATTCAGATGGCTCAGTTTGGCGCATATATAATAAGTCAGAGAATTAAGTATCTAGATAAGTTGAACCTATATGGAGAACAAATACATAAGGATATAACATCTAACAAAGAAAATATAAAATTTAACTACCTATGTTCAACAAAGCTTGATGATATAGAAGGTAATCTTATTAAATCGTTAAAGAAAAACCGATTAAAAGATATCGATAGAAGGAATACAAGCGTAGGTCCTCATAGAGATGATTTCTCAATTTACATTAATGATGTTGATGTTAAAAGTTTCGGGTCACAGGGACAGCAGAGGACTGCAGTACTTACTATAAAATTTGCATCTTTAAGAATAATCAAAGAAATCACTGGTGAATACCCTGTACTTTTACTTGATGATGTTTTATCTGAACTTGATTTTAGCAGAAAGAGATATATTTTAAGTTCTATAGGAAGTATACAGACAGTTATAACTTGTACTGGCATAGAGGATCTATACGAGTACTTAGATGAGAATTCGAAGGTTTTCAGGGTTAAGGATGGTAAGATTATATATAGCTAGGAGGAATATTCATGTTTTTACATTTAGGTGAGAATGTAGTTGTGCCTATAAAAGACGTTATAGGAATATTTGATATTAATGCAACTATGTTCAGCTCAGATACAAGCCAGTTTTTAAGGCTTGCTGAGGAAGATGGATTTATAGAAAAGATTACAAATGATCCGCCAAAGTCATTTGTTATAGCAGAAGTTGATAAAAAATCGAAGATATACCTGTCACCTATATCTTCAACTACATTAACAAAGAGAACTGATATAAACTATAGTTTGAGTGAAAAGTAATTCCTAATATTTAATTTGAGATAATCTGAATTAAATTTTTAAGGAAAAAAACAAGGAGGAGTTACGAGTTGGAAGAAAAAGATATTTTAGAAGGAAGTAAGGTTACTGGAAACTATGATGCTAATCAGATACAGGTATTAGAGGGACTTGAAGCTGTTAGAAAGAGACCTGGAATGTATATCGGAAGCACAAGTGTAAGAGGATTACATCATTTAGTTTACGAAATAGTAGATAATAGTATTGATGAAGCATTAGCTGGATATTGTAAAAATATAAGAATATTCATAAACGAAGATAATTCTATTACTGTTGAAGATGATGGTAGAGGTATGCCAGTAGGTATGCATCCAAAGATGCATAAATCAGCAGTTGAAGTTATCATGACAGTTTTACATGCTGGTGGTAAATTCGGCGGTGGCGGATATAAGGTATCAGGAGGTCTTCATGGTGTTGGTGCATCTGTAGTTAATGCATTATCTGAATCATGTAAGGTTACAGTATATAACGAGGGATATACATGGACTCAGGAATACAGTAGAGGTAAAGCCTTAACACCACTTGTAAAAGGGGAGCCAACAACAAAGACTGGTACGAAGACATACTTTAAGCCAGATCATGAGATATTTGAAACTTTAATTTATGATTTTGAAGTATTATCAAAGAGATTACGTGAACTTGCATTCCTTAACAAGGGAATTAACATAGAACTTTACGATGCTAGAAGTGGAAAAGATGATAAGTATCATTATGAAGGTGGTATAAAATCTTTTGTGCAGTATCTTAACAGAAACAAAGAAGTTATACAAAGTGAGCCAATTTATGTAGAAGGTTTAAAAGATAACGTTCTTGTTGAAGTTGCACTTCAATACAATGACGGATTTAATGAAAATCTGTTCTCATTTGCTAACAACATAGATACTATCGAAGGTGGAACTCACTTAGCTGGATTTAAGAGTGCACTTACAAGAGCATTTAATGATTACGGTAAAAAGTACGGAAGCCTTAAGGATAATGACAAGAATCTTTCAGGTGATGATATAAGAGAAGGTCTTACTGCTGTTATATCTGTAAAGATTGAAAATCCTCAATTTGAAGGTCAGACTAAGACTAAGCTTGGAAACAGTGAAGTAAGAGGTGTAGTTGATAGTATAGTTTCTCAAGGAGTTGCAGAATATCTTGAAGAAAATCCAGAAGTAGCAAAGAACTTAATTGAAAAATCTCTGTTAGCTCAGAGAGCAAGAGATGCAGCAAGAAAGGCCAGAGAGTTAACAAGAAAATCAGTGCTTGAAAGAACTTCACTGCCAGGTAAACTTGCAGACTGTTCATCTAAAAATCCAGATGAATGTGAAATATACATAGTCGAAGGGGATTCTGCCGGTGGTTCTGCTAAGAGTGGAAGAAACAGAAGATTCCAGGCAATACTTCCACTACGTGGTAAGATAATGAATGTTGAAAAACAAAGACTTGATAAAATGCTGAATTCAGACACAATAAGATCAATGATAACTGCTATCGGTGGAGGAGTTGGAAATGACTTCGATGTTACAAAGATTAGATATAACAGAATAATAATCATGACCGATGCCGATGTTGATGGTGCACATATAAGAACATTAATGCTTACATTCTTCTACAGATATATGAGAAATCTTATAGAAGATGGGCATGTATATATAGCACAGCCACCTCTATATAAGATAAGCAAGGGTAAAAAAGAAGAATATGCTTACAGTGATGCGGAGATGGAACAGGTAATAGAATCTTTTGGTGGTAGAGATAATACTTTAGGTATTCAGAGATACAAAGGTCTTGGTGAAATGAATGCATCTCAGTTATGGGATACAACAATGGATCCAGAAAAGAGAATACTTATAAAAGTTAATATTGAGGATGCTATGATGGCAGATGAAATATTTACACTTCTTATGGGAGATAAAGTTGAACCTAGAAGACAGTTTATACAGGATCATGCAAAGGATGTTATAAACTTAGATATTTAATTTGATTATGCCGGGGATTTGTCGCTGGTATAAAGATGTCAATTATAATTAATAATTTGGTACGAGGTGAAGTACATGAATTTGAATGAAGGAAAAGTTGTTAATGTTGATATAAACAGCGAAATGAAAAAGTGCTATATAGATTATGCAATGAGTGTAATAGCAGGTAGAGCACTTCCTGATGTTAGAGATGGTTTAAAGCCAGTTCATAGAAGAATATTATATTCAATGCAGCAGATGGGGATTACTCCTGATAAGAGCTATAGAAAGTGTGCAAGAATAGTCGGAGAAGTTTTAGGTAAATACCATCCACATGGTGATTCATCAGTTTATGATGCACTTGTAAGAATGGCTCAGGATTTCTCAATGAGATATATGCTTGTAGATGGACATGGTAACTTTGGTTCTGTCGATGGAGATGGCGCGGCTGCCATGAGGTATACAGAATCAAGGATGAGTAAAATTTCCATGGAGATGGTAAGGGATATAAACAAGGAAACTGTAGATTTTATTCCTAACTTCGATGGAGAGGAAAAGGAACCAGTTGTTCTTCCATCAAGATTCCCTAACTTACTTGTAAATGGTTCATCAGGTATAGCTGTTGGTATGGCTACTAACATACCACCACATAACTTAGGAGAAGTTATTGATGGTGTTACAATGCTTATTGATAACCCAGAGACTACTGTACTTGAATTAATGTCAGTTATTAAAGGACCAGATTTCCCAACAGCAGGTATAATAATGGGTAAATCAGGTATAAGAGCTGCATATGAAACAGGAAAAGGTAGAATTGTAGTAAGAGCTAAATGTGAAATAGAAGAGGAAAAGAACAGACAAAGAATAATTGTTACAGAGCTTCCTTATCAGGTAAATAAGGCAAGACTTATCGAAAACATAGCAGATCTTGTTAAGGATAAAAGAGTTACAGGTATTTCTGATCTAAGAGATGAATCTGATAGAGAAGGTATGAGAATTGTAATCGACCTTAAGAAGGATGCTAATGCGAATGTTGTTCTTAACACATTATATAAGCATACAAAACTTCAGGATACTTTTGGAGTTACAATGCTTGCTTTAGTTGAAAATAATCAACCTCAGATATTAAATTTAAAGCAAGTTTTAAATTATTACATAAAGCATCAGAAAGAAGTTGTTACAAGAAGAACTGTATTCGACCTAAGAAAAGCTGAAGAAAGAGCACACATTCTTGAAGGTTTAAGAATTGCGCTTGATAACATAGATGAAGTTATTAGAATAATAAGACATTCTGAAACTGCTGAAATAGCTAAGAACACTTTAATCGAAAAATTCGGTTTAACAGTAATTCAGGCTCAATCTATCCTTGAAATGAGACTTAGAAGATTAACAGGTTTAGAAAGAGATAAGATTGAGGCTGAGTATAACGAGCTTATGAAACAGATAGAATACTTAAATGAAATTCTAGCAAGTGAAGAAAAACTTCTTGGAGTTATCAAGGATGAACTTGCTGAAATTAAGAAAAAATATAACGATGAAAGAAGAACTCAGATAACTAAGGTTGAGAATGAAATAGATATAGAAGACCTAATAGAAGAGCAGGATGTTGTTATTACAATAACTAATGCTGGCTATGCTAAGAGAATTCCAGCTGATACTTATTCTGCACAAAGAAGAGGTGGAAAGGGAATACAAGCAATGACAACAAAAGAAAATGATTTTGTTGAGCATGTATTTGTTGCTTCTACACATTCAAATCTTTTATTCTTCACTAATAAGGGTAAGGCTTATAAGATCAAAGCTTATGAGCTACCTGATGCAGGAAGAACAGCTAAGGGAACTAATCTAGTAAACTTAATTCCTGTAGAAAAGGGAGAAAAGATTGAAGCAGTATTAAGTATTAAGGATCTTAACGAAGAAAATGCATTCTTATTCATGGCAACAAAGCAAGGTCTTGTTAAAAAGACACCGCTTTCAGATTTCAACAATATCAGAAAGAATGGTCTTATAGCTATTAACTTAAGAGAAGATGATGAACTTCTAAAGGTTAAGGTTACTCATGGGGATGCAGATATAATTATTGCTACTCAGGAAGGTTATGCAATTAAGTTTAATGAACAAGATGTTAGACCAATGGGAAGAACTGCTACAGGGGTTAGAGCTATTAACCTTAGAGAAGGAGATATAGCTGTATGTATGGATATAGCTGTAGATGGAGAAGAACTTCTTGTTATAAGTGAAAATGGATTTGGTAAGAGAACACCGCTTGAAGAATACAAACTTCAGAATAGAGGCGGAATGGGTCTTATCACTTATAAGATGTCTGAGAAGACTGGTAAAGTAGTTGGTGCTACTGTATGTAAAGATGATAAGGAATTAATGCTTATCAATAGTAGTGGTGTTGCAATCAGAATCAATATATCAGATATATCTGTTACAAGCAGGTCTGCAATGGGTGTTACTCTTATGAGAACATTAAATGATGAAAAGATAGTAGCAATAGCCAAAGTAGATAAAAATGAATCTGAAGAGGAAGAAGTTCAGATAATGGATACTGATCTTACAGAAAATGAATCAGCTGTAGATAAAGATGAAAGCTTAAATAAGCTTTTAGAAAGAGCAGAAGAGGATAATAATAAAGAAGAATAATATTGTTCTCGATTAAGTATAGAGGTTTATGTGGAATAATTTTAATTGATTATTCTGCATAAACCTCTTTTTTATTTAAGAAATAGTTCAAAATAATGCTGTATAAAGCAATAATTATAATGGATTATTAGAATATAAATTAGAATTATACTTAAAATATAGAAGCAAACAAGCATAATTTTCCATAACATCGTATCAAATGAACCTGGTGTATCAATATACGAATTATTGAGATAAATAAAGAAAAACATAGTAATTTAAATATAAATTACTTAAATTAAAATAATCTATAATTCGACTGTATTTAAACATGATATTATAAGTCATGTCGCTGAGGCACACAGATAAAAACAAACACTTACAACTTTAAAAAGTTTTGAAAAAAGTGTTGACAATGAAGTGCTGAAATGATAAGATAAAAAAGTCGTCGAAAGGTGACAAAGAAAAAGGAACTTCTCACAAGTGAGAAGTAAGCGAATGTGCCAAATCAAGATTTGGAACACCTGCTTATGATCTTTGAAAATTAAACAGAGGAAATTAATAGTTTATACAAACTTTTTATTAGACCAGCAATTCTTTTAGTAATTAAGCTAAGATTAAGCTAAGCAATTAAACT
>NZ_VULX01000014.1 GCF_009696465.1 Inconstantimicrobium porci
TCAAGATTAGATTTCCCATAGCGTAAGCTAGTAAGATCCCTTGAAGAACACAAGGTTGATAGGTCAGAGGTGTAAGTGTGGTAACATATTTAGCTGACTGATACTAATAGATCGAGGGCTTGACCAATAAGAAATGTAGTTTTAAAAAGGAAACTCACTCAGCAAGCTGAGGAGTAAGTTCCAGCAGTCAAATCGAAGATTTGGGCTGTCACTTATATGCAATTTTGAAAGAACATTCTTTCAAAGAAATTGTTGTTAAAAATCAGAAGTTAAGCTAGCGAAAAGGAAACTCATTCTCACGTACGTTCGAATGAGTGCTGTTTCGTGGCAAAATCGAAGATTTTGACTCAACATGCATCTGGTTATAATGTGTTTTTGGGTTACACCCCTTCCCATTCCGAACAGGATGGTTAAGCCAATTACAGCTGATGGTACTGCATGGGAGACCGTGTGGGAGAGTAAGTGGTAGCCAGGTTAGTATGGCTTCTTGGTCAAGCGGTTAAGACACCACCCTTTCACGGTGGTAACAGGGGTTCGATTCCCCTAGAAGTCACCATAACTTTAGGTAACTCGGTATATGATATATCGTATATCGAGTTTCTATATGTGCGAAAACAAGTAGATTAAGCTGTCTTGATATAAGGCAGCTTTTTTAATATTCGAATATAATAAGATTTCCTGATAGAAAAAATAATGTTATACTAAATAAAGATAAAAGAGGTGTTAAAATGATTTTCACAAAGGAAATAATTAAAGCACAATTTATAAAACGACCTAATAGATTTCAGGCATACGTAAAAATTGGTGAAGATGAAGTTATGGTACATGTGCCCAATACAGGACGATGCAAAGAAATTCTTGTAGAAGGATGTACAGTGATTTTAAGATATGAACCAGGTGAAAATAGAAAAACAAAATATGATTTAATAGCTGCATATAAAAATGATAAGCTTATAAATATAGATTCACAGGTTCCTAATAAAGTTATTGATGAAGCATTGAAAAATAAAAAAATTGAAAATCTTAGATCATATAATGTAATAGAACGTGAAAAAACATATGGAAACAGTAGATTTGATTTCAGACTTACTGATGATAAAGGAAAACAATATTTTTTAGAAGTAAAGGGAGCAACATTGGAGGAAAGTGGAGTAGTAATGTTTCCTGATGCACCAACTGAAAGAGGAAGAAAGCATATCATGGAACTTGTAGATGCAAAGAACAATAATAATGGTGCAGGTGTTCTTTTTTTAATACAGATGGATAATGTAAAATACTTTACACCCAATAATGAAAAAGACCCGGAATTTAGTAAAGCGTTGAAATATGCAGCAGAACATGGGGTAGAAGTAATGGCTTATTCATGTGAGGTAGATGAAAACTCAATTACACTAAAAAATAAGATAAGTATCATATTGTAAAACAATATTAACAGAAAAGTTATAAAAAGGATGAGAAAAAAATTAAGAAAAAGTATATAATTTAATGTGCGTAAAAAAATGGTTAGGGGGGAATATTGAATGAATAATAATGTGAAGCATCCTAAATATGTTCCGGAAGTAAGAAGCAATTTAAGAAATCACCTTATTGAAGTTCCAGCTGTTATAAGAGATGCAAGTGGAATAAAGATATTTGGTAAGAGAATAAAATCTCTTGTATTTACTACAGATGTAGCTATAATCAAAAATACTAATGCAGACGCTGTAATTGCAGTATATCCATTTACTCCACAGCCTATAATAACCCAGTCACTAGTAATGGCAGCAGATGTTCCTGTATTCTGCGGTGTTGGCGGAGGAATAACTCAAGGGAAA
Organism: Inconstantimicrobium porci; assembly: GCF_009696465.1. GTDB lineage: Bacteria > Bacillota > Clostridia > Clostridiales > Clostridiaceae > Inconstantimicrobium > Inconstantimicrobium porci. The sequence continues at coordinate 1,815 of NZ_VULX01000014.1, forward strand.
AGAGTTCTAAATCTTGCTCTTGATGCTGAATTTAAAGGGGCTGTAGGAGTTGTAGTGAATGCACCTACATCAAATGAGATAGTAAGTGCTTTAAGAGATACTATTGATATACCAATAATAGTTACTGTAGTTTCAGAAAATGAGGATATTGAAGGAAGAATAGAAGCTGGGGCGACTATAATTAATGTTTCTGGAGGAAGAAATACAGCTAAGATTGTAAAGAAGATAAGAGATATGTTCCCTACATTCCCAATCATAGCTACAGGTGGTCCTACAGATGAGAGCATACTGGAAACAATAAGAGCGGGTGCGAATGCTATAACATATACTCCGCCAACTACAGGAGATATATTTAGCAGTTTAATGGAAAAATATAGACATAATAGCTAAATAATGTTGTTAAATAAAATGTAATGTGGTATAATTAACAAAAATTGAATTGTATAAGACCAAGGTAGAGGTGCCGTAATTATTAATAAGTGTTTTGAGTTTTCCAAAAGCAGTGATAAACACTGAAAGGAATTATGGCCGAAGAATTAATTAATGGAAACAATTTATTCTGGGCATGCATAAAATATATGTATGACTGTCACTAAAATGAGTGGAGAGCTACAAGGTAAGAAGTTTGCTTTAATGTATAAGAATAAAGAAAACTTTCTATTAATTAGCTTTGCACGTCACAGTTTATAACTGTGGCGTTTTGTTTTACCAAAGTGTCTTAGGAAGGGGCTATAAGATGAAATTATTAGGAAATATGAAAGTGGAAAATAATGAACTGACAATAGGAAAGGTAAAGACAACAGAGCTTGCAGATAGATTTGGGACTCCTCTTTACATTATGGATGAGGCTCTTATAAGAAGTAACTGTAGAAGATATTGTGATTCATTCAGATGTAATGAAGGAAGGAATAGGGTAGCATATGCAGGAAAGGCATTTTTAACATTATATATGTGCAGGATTATAGAAGAATGCAGTATGTATCTAGATGTTGTATCAGCAGGAGAATTATTTACAGCACATAAAGCTGAATTCCCAATGAATAGGGTATTATTTCATGGAAATAACAAAACACTTGATGAAATCGAAATGGGAGTAAAGTATGGGGTTGGTACATTTGTAGTTGATAATTTTTACGAAATAGAAAATTTAAATGAGATAGCAAAAAGGTATAATGTAAAACAAAGAATATATCTAAGAGTTGCACCAGGTATAGAGGCACATACTCATGATTATATAAAAACTGGACAGATAGACTCTAAGTTTGGTTTTACTCCTGAAAAGGAAGTTCTGTTAGATATAATTAATAAGGCAGAAGATATGAGTAATATTGAACTTGCAGGACTTCATTGTCATATAGGGTCTCAGATATTTGATACAGAACCATATATGGATGCAGCAAAGATAATGCTGACACTTATAAAGAAAATAAAGGATCATACAGGATATGAGATTAAGGAGCTTGATTTAGGCGGAGGGTTTGGTATCTATTATACAGAGGGAGATACACCAAAGTCTATTGAAGAGTATACCACTGTAATTCTGAAGACAGTTGATGATTTCTGTAGAGAAAATGATATGAATATTCCAGTACTGACAATAGAACCTGGAAGAAGTATAGTAGGGAATGCTGGAACTACATTATATACAGCTGGATCAATAAAGGATATTCCAAACATAAGAAAGTATGTATCTGTAGATGGTGGAATGTCTGATAACATAAGACCATCACTATATAAAGCAAAGTATGAATGCGCTGTTGCCAATAATGTTATTTCAGATGATAATGAAGTAGTAACACTTGCAGGAAAGTGCTGTGAATCAGGAGATATATTAGTTGATTCAATTGAACTTCCATCAATAAAAAGTGGCGACTTGATTGCTATAACTACAACAGGCGCCTATGGGTATTCAATGAGTAGCAACTATAATAAAAATCCAAGACCGGCTGTTGTAATGGTAGAAAACGGTCAGTCAAAATTAATATGCAGGAGAGAGACTTACGAAGAGATAATTCAGAACGAGATAATGTAGTAAGTTCATAAATTATTATTTATTTTTAGTTATTCAATATTAATTAAGTATGATATAATGATTAGGTTAGAATAATAAAGTACATTTTCTATTAAAGGGGAATTCAATATGAAGAAAGAAACTCTTATAGTTGATAGAATTGAAGATGGTTACGTAGTCTGTGAAATGGAAAATCAAAAGATGATAGACATAAAATTGACACAGATTAATGGTAATATAAAAGATGGAGATGTTTTAGTATATTCTGACGGCTTTTATAAGGTTGATGAGGAATTGACAAATAAAAGGAAAGACGAAGTAAAGAATCTTGTAGAAGGGATGTGGGATTAACATGAACCAGAAGTCACTGGGAAAAAGTAATTTTTTCTTTGACTGGATTATGCCTGTTGGAATAGCTTTTTTAATAGTATTACTAATAAACAGGTTTTTGATTTTTCAGATAAAAGTTCCTACAGGATCAATGATACCTACAATTGAAAAGAATGACAGACTTTTAGTTTCAAGGATATATAATTATGACTCTATCAAAAGAGGAGATGTACTTGTATTTGTATCGAGAGAGTATAATTCTCAGTGGTTTGTAAAACGAGTTGTCGGCCTGCCAGGTGAAACAGTAGATATTGATGATACTGGAAAGGTCTATATAAATGGCAAAGAATTAAAAGAAGATTATGTTAAACATCCAAGTCCCAAAGAAGGACATTTTAAGATTCCAGAAGGGAAGTATCTAATGCTTGGTGATAACAGAGAAATATCTGAGGATGCAAGGTATTGGAATAACCCTTATATAGATAAGAGTGATATAAAAGGTAAAGTCAGATTTACGATACTGCCTTTGGATAGAATTGGAACTATTAAGTGATAAGAAGTAAGATGGCATTCTTATTTTATAAGGGAAGGGGAGATGTTTTGGATGGATGAGAAGGTTGAAAATAATTTCTTTTTTGACTGGATTATGCCTATAGCTGTAGCAGTTATAGTTGTACTGCTAGTTAATCATTTTCTTATCTTTCAAATTGAAGTGAAATCAGGGTCTATGACTCCAACACTGCTAAAAAAAGATAGACTTATGTCTACTGTAATATATGATTATAAGTCTATCAAACGTGGAGATATCATTACATTTTATTCAAGAGAATACGATGATTTGTTTGTAAAAAGGGTTGTTGGACTTCCGGGAGAAAATGTAGATATTGATGATAAGGGGATAGTATACATTAATGGTAAGAAACTTAATGAGAGTTATGTTAAGTATCCAAGTCCCACAGAAGGACATTTTAAGATCCCAAATGGAAAATATCTAATGCTTGGTGATGATAGAGAAATATCTGATGACGCCAGGTACTGGAAGAATCCTTATATCGATAAAAGTGATATAAAAGGAAAGGTAAGAATTAGAGTATTTCCATTCGATAGAATTGGAAGCGTACAATAATTGAGTAACGATTGGGGGAATTTAGTTGTTAATAGAAAGAATAGATGAATTAAAAGAAGAATTAGTCAAGGATACACAAAAGATATTAAGAATTAATAGTGTTGTAAAGTATAATGAAGGAAACAAGAAGTTTGGGTCTGGAGCAGAAAAGGTTCTTGAGACAACTCTTAACATAGCTAAGGATATGGGATTTAAGACTGTAAACTTAGATGGTATTGTAGGTTATGTTGAATATGGTGAGGGTGATGAATACGTTGCAGTACTAGGACATCTTGATGTTGTACCAGAGGGAGATGGATGGTTTTATCCACCATATGGTGCAGAAATACATGACGGCAAAATTTATGCAAGAGGAGCTCTTGATGATAAAGGACCTATGATGGCTTCATTATATGGATTAAAAGCTATTAAAGATAGTGGTATTAAATTATCAAAAAGGATAAGAATAATATTTGGTATAGATGAGGAAAACGGAAGTGACATTGATATAGCACATTATTTAAAGAATGAACCAATGCCATGTGCCGGTTTTACACCAGATGCTGAATTCCCTATAATTTTTGCAGAAAAAGGGATACTTACATTTGAAATGAAAACACCAACTATACATCCTGTACTTGGTAATGGAGATGTTGAAGTGCTTTCAATCAATGGCGGAAACAAGGCTAATATGGTACCTGATTATTGCGAAGCAATTATAAAATATAAAGATATAAACCATCTTATTGATATAGTTGATGAAGTTAAACGTAAGACTCAGATAGAAGTAGTAGTGAATGCTGAAAAAGATCATACTATTCATATTAAGGCTTATGGAATTTCTGCTCATGGAAGTACACCTGAAAAAGGAAAGAATGCAATAGTTGCAATATGTAAGGTACTTCATGCATTTGGTGGAGAAAGAACTTTAGCAAGATATATAGAAACAATGAGTGAAAATATAGGTTTTGATACTACAGGAAAAGGTATGGGAGTTGCAATGAATGATGATGAATCTGGTGCATTAAGTTACAACCTTGGAATCATTAAATACGATGGAAAGAAAATAGTATCAACAAGCAATTTAAGATATCCTGTTACAAAGACAGATGAGGATGTGTTAGAGCCGTTAAAGAAGATGGCTAATGAAAATGGATATAAAATAGATGTAATAGCACATCAAAAGCCGCTTCATATTGATAAGAATTCAGAACTTATTAAAACACTACAAAAAGTTTATACAGAAGAAACAGGAAAAGAAGCAGAACTTCTTGCTATTGGAGGAGGAACATATGCAAAATGTATGGATAACATAGTTGCATTTGGACCAATATTTCCAGGAAAGCCTGATTTAGACCATCAGGCTAATGAATATATAGAAATAGAAGATCTTGTTGCATGTGCTAAAATCTATGGCAATGCAATGTATGAATTAGCAAAATAGATTTAATTTCAACAAAAGAGAGGTGCAGTAATGTTCAAGGACAATAAGAAATTAAAATATATTATCCTTTATGCAGTAATTGGTATCGGATTAATAATGATGTTTAACTTTACAAAAGCAACGCTAACTACAAAAGATATACCGTATAGCGAATTTATCAATCTTCTTAAAGAAGGAAAGGTAGAGGAAATTTCAATTGGATCAAGTAAAATTGAAATAAAGCCAAAGAGTAATGCTGGATACAATGGAATGACATTATATGTTTGGAGAGTATCTAATCCTAATCTTGTACAGGAACTTGAAACTATAAGAAAAGAGCATCCATTCAAATATTCAGGAACAGCACCTGAAACAATATCATTTACAGAAATATTAGTTTACTGGATACTTCCATTATTATCAGTAATTATTTTTGGTAAACTAATGTTTGGTAAAATGGATAAAAAGATGGGCGGAGGTGTTATGTCATTTGGCAAGAACAATGCTAAATTATATGCAGAGGCCGAAACAGGAGTGAGTTTTGATGATGTAGCTGGTCAGGAAGAAGCTAAGGAATCATTAAAAGAAATAGTTGATTTCTTGCATAATCCTCAGTCATATAAAGATATTGGAGCTAAACTTCCTAAAGGTGCATTGCTTGTAGGACCTCCAGGAACAGGTAAAACATTACTTGCAAAAGCTGTTGCAGGTGAAGCAAAAGTACCATTTTTCTCAATGTCAGGTTCTGATTTTGTTGAGATGTTCGTTGGTATGGGAGCCGCAAGAGTAAGAGACTTATTCAAGCAGGCAGGAGAAAAAGCTCCATGTATTGTATTTATTGATGAAATAGATGCGATTGGTAAGAGCAGAGAAGGCTCTATCCAGGGAAATGATGAAAGAGAACAGACATTAAATCAGTTGCTTTCTGAAATGGATGGTTTTGATGCTTCAAAGGGAGTAGTAATATTAGCAGCTACAAACAGACCTGAAGTACTTGATCAGGCACTTTTAAGACCAGGTAGATTTGATAGAAGAGTTATCGTTGACAGACCAGACTTAAAGGGTAGAATTGCTATTTTAAAAGTTCATGCTAAAGACGTAAAGATGGATGATGAAGTAGATTTGGAAGCAGTAGCTAAGGGAACACCTGGTGCTGTCGGTGCAGATCTTGCAAACATTGTTAATGAAGCGGCTATCAGAGCAGTTAAGCAGAGAAGAAGATTTGTTATACAGGAAGACTTGGAAGAAGCTATTGAAGTTGTAATTGCTGGTAAGGAAAAGAAAGACAGAATAATGTCACCAAAGGAAAAGAACTGTGTAGCTTATCATGAAGTAGGTCACGCTCTTGTAGCAGCAATGCTTAAGAATACAGATCCAGTTCATAAGATTACAATTGTACCTAGAACTATGGGAGCACTTGGATACACAATGCAGCTTCCAGAAGAAGATAAGTATCTTGTAAGCAGAGAAGAAATGCTTGATGAAATTGCTGTTATGCTTGGTGGAAGATCTGCCGAAGAAGTAGAATTTAATATGGTTTCTACTGGAGCATCTAATGATATTGAAAGAGCAAGTAAATCAGCAAGAAGAATGGTTACAATATATGGTATGACAGAGAGGTTTGATATGATGGGCCTTGAGTCTGCTGAAAATAGATATCTTGATGGAAGACCTGTTATGAACTGTTCAGCTGAAACAGCAACAGAAATAGATAAAGAAGTATTAAAAATTGTTAAGGCATGTCATGAGACAGCTAAGAAGATATTAGAGGATAACAGAGATTTACTTACTGAAATTGCTAATGTGCTTCTTGAAAAAGAAACAATCTTAGGTGATGAATTTATGGATATAATCTATAAGAAATATCCTGAAAAAAAGATAGAGAAAGAAAAGCGTGATGCTGAAAAGAAGAAGCTTGAAGAAGAGGCAGATAAGAAAAAGAAGGAAAGAGAACAGGAAGAAAAAAGAATTTTAGAAGCTGAACTTGAAAAGGCAAGAGAAATCGAAGAACGTGATGCTGAAAAGAATGAAGCTTTAGAATCACCAGCAGATAATTCTAGAGAAAATGCTTTATCTGATTGGGAAAAAGAAACTTCAGAAAAAAACAATGAGTTAACTGGAAACAATATTGATTCAGTAATAAATGATGAAGATAATAAAGATAACTTATAAAAACTAATACAAAAAATGGGTGGACGTAGTGCTGCCCATTTTTGGTAGTTAGTATTTTTTGCAAATAGAAAATAAAGCTTGATGTATTGTCTAGGTTGAGTTATTTTTTCGGAACAGAGATGAAAGGTAGGAACTTTTGTGGAAAATAAAGAAATGAGTCAGGAAAAACAAGCTGAGTTTTTAGCTGAAAATATAAAATTAAAAAATACTCTTAATGTTATTAATAATGAAACTTTAAGTTTTATAGCAAGAAGACAGTATATTTCAGATTATATAAGAAAATATAGAGAAAAGATTCTTGAAGAATATAAAGATGATGAAGATAAAGTGGCTGAATATTTTGATCACGAACTTTATGTAAAAGAAGAAGCTTATAGTACAATTGATAGAAAGCTTAAGGAACTTACAATCTTAAAGGAATCTCCTTACTTTGGAAGAATTAATTTCGAAGATGAATTATCAGGTGAACTTGATAATATCTATATAGGAAGATTCGGACTTACAGAAGAAGGAAGCTATGAACCTGAAATTGTAGACTGGAGAGCGCCGATTGCTTCACTGTTTTATCATGGAGGACTTGGTAAAGCACAGTATACGGCTCCAGATGGAAAAGTCGATGTTGATATATTAGGAAGAAGACAGCTTATCGTTAAGAAAGGACAGCTTAAAGGAATATTTGATTCTGCAATAGATGTCAAGGATGAAATACTACAGATGGTATTAAGCTCAAATTCTAATGAAAAACTTCAGGATATAGTAATGACTATCCAGGAAGAGCAGGATAAGATAATCAGAGCTTCTAGAAGCAAGACTATAGTAGTCAATGGTGTTGCAGGTAGCGGTAAGACAACTATAGCTCTACATAGAGTTGCTTATCTTCTTTACAATTATAGAAAAGAGCTAGAAGGCAAGGTGCTTATTTTAGGACCGAATTCAATCTTTATGGAATACATTTCGCAGGTGCTTCCAACATTGGGTGAAACAGGTGTTATGCAGGAGACTTTCACTAATTACGCTATAGAGGAAATAGGTTTAAAAGAATCTATTATAGAATACAATGAGTTCCTTGAAAGAGTAATTGGTGGAGATAAGGAATTCATTGAGGATGCCAAGAAGAAATACAGCAGTGAATTTATTAAGGAACTTGATGATTTTATAGCTTATCTTGAAAAAAATCACTTTACATTTGAACAAGTAAAATACTTTGACGAGGTTATAGTTGATATAGATGAAATAAATGAGCTTTATACCAATTATTATGCATATATGCCTTTATTCAGAAGAACTCAGAAGATGAAGAGAATAATTGAGTCTAAGATAAAAGACAAGAGAAATGAGCTTGTGTATAAGTTTGATAAAGAACTTGCTGATACTAAAGCTTCTTTATCAGAGGAACAGTTAGCACTTGTTGAATCAGATATGGACTTTAGAAGAAATATCAGAATAAGAGAAATTGTAAGAGAATCTATGGATGCTAAGAAGAGAGTGGCCTCTTTCCTTGATAATGAAAGTATTGTAGAACTTTATAAGAAATTTATCAAGAAGGAAAGGCTTTCAGTATTTGATTTAGCTCCAATATTATACTTAATGATTAAGCTTGACGGCAAAAAAGCTAAAAATCAGTTCAGACATATAATAATTGATGAAGCTCAGGATTACAGCAGCCTTCAGTTTATTGTTATAAGAGAACTTACAGATTGTAAGCACTTCACTATAGTTGGAGACTCTAATCAGAGAATTGTTAAGTTTACAGAGAAAGCTCCAATGCTTGATTTATGCAATGTTTGGAATGAAAAGGACATTGAGCATTATGAATTAAGCAAGAGCTACAGATCTACTTATGAAATAATGCAGTACGCAAATCAGTATCTTAATGAGGAAAAGATAGTTCCGATTGTAAGAAATGGTAAGCCTGTTGTTACAATTAAGGCTGAAAGTGATGAAGAAATAAGAGATGCAGTAGTTGATAGTATTAATGAATTCAGAGAAGAAGGCTTTGAAAGCATTGCAGTTATTACTAAGGATGTTGATGAACTGGAAAGAATAAATAAGATAGTCAATGACAGAATTCATTTATTTAAATTCGATAATGAATATGTAATATACAGAGGCGGAATAGTTATCATCCCTTCATATTACGCAAAGGGACTTGAATTCGATGCTGTAGTAATGATTGATTCAGACAAAGAAGAGAAGAAAGAAGATCTTATAAAGTATGTAATATCAACAAGAGCTCTTCATGCACTGACAAATGTGAAAATAAAATAAGAACAAAAAATATTTATCAGAAACATACATTTTTTAATGTGTGTTTCTTTTTTTATATGCATATTTAAGGGCACGTATGCATAAAAAACTAATAAATATTCAAAAAAGTATTGCAAATATGCATAAAAGATGTATAATAATACATATGGAAGACAATAAGTAATTTTTAGCAGGGGGGATAATTATATGAAGAAGGGTATTATAAAAAAAATAATTGTAGGAACATTGATTGCAGCTATGACAATTGGGGTTATGGGCTGCGGAGCCAAAAAAGAAAATATGGGACTAAGTAATATAAAATCAAAGAAAAAGATTGTAGTAGGATTAAGTCCAGATTTTGCACCATTTGAGTTTAAGGATAAACAAGGCAATATCATTGGTATGGATGCTGAAATAATTAAAGCAGTAGCAAAAGATATGGGTGTTGAATATGAAATTAAAAGTATGGATTTTAGTGGCCTTTTACCAGCACTTCAGGCAGGTAAACTTGACATAGTAGTATCAGGAATGAATCCAACACCTAAAAGAGAAAAAAATGTTTTATTTTCAGATGGTTATTATGATTCTTCAAGCCAGCTTGTTGTAAAGAAAGGTGAGGCTGGTAAGTATAAATCAGAAAAAGATGTTGAAGGTAAAACATTAGCTGTTCAGAAAGCAAGTGTTCAGGAAAATCAGTCAAAAACATTAAAGCCTAAAGAACTTAAGTCTCTTGGTAAGGTTACTGACTGTGTGCTTACTTTACAGGGTGGTAAAGTTGATGCAGTATTATTAGACAAGCCAGTTGCAATGCTTACAGTTAAGGCAAATCCTAATCTTGAATTAGCAGACGTTGTAATGAAGGATACTTCTACTAAAGCATTTGCAGTAGCTATGAAGAAAGGTGAAACAGATCTTCAATCATCAATAAATAAAACTATAGCAAAATTAAAGAGTGAAGGAAAACTAGAGCAGTTCTTTAATGATGCAGTAAGTCAGGCTGAATAATTAAAACTATCTAATAAAGGGGAGAGAGCAGTGAGCTTTGAATTTATGAAAGACTATTATCCATTCTTTCTTAAAGGTGCAGGGATAACAATTGTAATAGCTTTTTTTGCAGTTATATTTGGGACAGTGTTAGGTTTGTTATTAAGCCTTATGAAATTGTCAGAAAACAAAATATTAAGGTTTATAGCAGGTGCTTATATAGAATTTGTAAGAGGTACACCTTCACTTGTTCAGATATGGATAGTATATTTAGGACTTTCTAATATAGGTCTTAATCTTCCTGACCTTGTTACTGGAATAATAGCACTTTCATTAAATTCTGGAGCATATGTTGCAGAAATAATAAGAGCAGGAATTGGGGCAGTGGATACTGGACAGATGGAAGCAGCAAGAAGTCTTGGAATGAAAAAAAGTATGGCTATGAGGGAAATAATAATTCCACAGGCTTTAAAAAATATACTTCCTGCTTTAGGAAATGAGTTTATTGCAGTAATTAAGGAATCAGCAATTGTATCAATAATAGGTGTTGGTGAATTGATGTTTAATGCACAGACAGTTGGCGGAACTTTATATAATGGACTTCCACCATTATATGTGGCAGCTGCTATTTACTTTGTAATTACATTTTCTTTATCAAGAGGTCTTGCAAAGCTTGAAAGGAGGCTGAAAAAGAGTGATTCACATCAATAATCTTCATAAAGAGTTTAATGGTCATGAGGTGCTAAAGGGCATATCGGAAAATGTTGAGAAAGGTGAAGTTGTTGTAATAATAGGACCTTCAGGTTCAGGAAAGAGCACTTTTTTAAGATGCCTCAACAGGCTTGAAGAACCTTCAGAGGGAACAGTAGTATTTGAAGAAAAAGATATAACAGATAAAAATTCAGATATTAATAAGATAAGAGAGAACATGGGGATGGTCTTTCAGGGGTTTAATCTGTTTCCGCATAAAACAGTTATCGAAAATATAACGCTTGCTCCAATTAAGGTAAAAGGTCTTACCAGAGCAGAGGCTGAAAAGAAGGCATATAGCCTTTTGGAAAAAGTTGGACTTAGTGAGAAAGCTAATGTTTATCCATCTTCTTTATCAGGGGGACAGAAACAGAGAATAGCAATAGCCAGAGCTCTTGCTATGGAGCCAGATGTAATGCTGTTTGATGAACCAACATCAGCACTTGATCCAGAGATGGTTGGAGAAGTATTAAACGTAATGAAGGACCTTGCTAAAGAGGGGATGACAATGGTCGTTGTTACACATGAAATGGGATTCGCAAGAGAAGTTGGGGACAGAATCCTGTTTATGGATGATGGAAAAATACTTGAAGAAGGAAAACCAGCAGATATATTTTCTAATCCAAAGAATGCAAGAACAAAAGATTTTTTATCAAAAGTATTATAAAAGTGAAAAGGGCTATTCATGATAAAAGCTTAGACACAAGGAACAAGGGCATTCATCAATGAGGGATGGAACTCTTATGAAGTTTCAAAGCCAAGAAGCAAAAGACCATACCAGTCAAATATTTGGTATGGTCTTTTAAATAGAGTAAGTATCACTATTTAGATGGTTTGGAGAATTTGCCTCCATTAAGATTTAGAAATTAGTGATCGAAGAGAACTAATTTCATCCTGTTCTATTCAATCTAATCTCATATCTCTAATCTATTATGCATATTTTTTATCTATTGTTATTACGCAGTTATAGGATGGGTGTATATCTTTTATTGCTTCAGTCAACTGATCAATAATCTCCTTTTCAGAAGATATTTTCTTAACTTTATCGTTATAAACAACCACATCAAATATCAAATTTTTATGTTCACCTTTTCCGACCATTCTAAAATCATGCATAGATTCAATTAGAGGATTGTATTTGATAATTTTTTCAAGTTCTGCTCTTGTTTCATTAATTTCTTTATTATCTAATGAAACTGGATCCATGTGGATAACAAGAATTATATTGAATTTGCTAGAAAGTTTCTTCTCAGCATCATCAATTACTTCATGAACTGTTATCAAATCAAGGTTTGCAGGAACTTCTGCATGAATTGATGCCATAATTTTACCAGGACCATAATTATGAATCATAAGATCGTGAACACCTATTATATGATCAAATGCCATAACACCTTCATTTATACCGGCAACAAGTTTTTCATCGGGAGCTTCACCTATAAGTGGATTTAAAGTTTCTTTTATAAGACTAAATGATGAATATAAAATTATAAGAGAAACTATAAGACCTATGTAACCGTCTATAGGTATCTTAGTGAATTTTGATGCAAGGAATGATAAGGCAACTACAGAAGTTGTTATTACATCACCTATTGAGTCAAATGCAGATGCTTTTAACGCACTTGATTCTATTTTCTTTCCTAAGCTACCATTAAACATAGCTAGAAAAACTTTAAATAAAATAGAAATAAGCAGTAATATAAATGGAATCATTTCAAAAGTAATTTCAGAAGGATTAAAAATCCTTTCAAAAGAAGTTTTCACAAATTGAAGGCCTACAACCATTACCATAAAAGCAACGATAAGCGCCGAGATATACTCAAGTCGTCCATGTCCGAATGGATGTTCCTTGTCAGCAGGCATACTTGAAAGTTTAAAGCCTATTATTGTAATAATACAGGAACTGGCATCAGAAAGATTGTTAAAGGAATCTGCCATTATAGCCACACTACCTGATATCATTCCTACGAATAGCTTGACTGCAAATAAAAGTGAGTTAATAATTATTCCTACTATTCCTGAAATATATCCGACCTTAACTCTGACTTTTTCACTCTTAATGTCATTACTATCATTTGTAATACGTCTAATTATATAATTTGCAAACATCTATTAACGGTCCTTTCATTAAGTGTTTTTAATAATTATATCATACATATACAAAATAAAATACAGAGGAAAAAATGCAAAAAATCCTTTATTAGTACTAATTGTATTCCGATAAAGAAAAGTAGATGATATAATCATAATATAAAATTAAATAAGGAAGATAGGTGAGACCAAGTGGATAAAAAGAAGATAACAGCTATAATAGCTACATCCACAGTTGCTATGAACGTAACAGCAGCTAAAACTGTACTTGCCGATACAAATAATAATAATTCAATTAGTGCAGTAGAAGACATAAAAGATCATCAAGCTAAAACGATAATGCCGACACTAAATGGTATTACAATTAATAAACAGCTAATAAACAGAAATTATTCTAAAGGAGTAATTATTGTACCGAAATATATAGTTATTCATGATACAGATAATAGAAGAGTTGGAGCAAATGCGATGGCAAATAGAAATTATTTTGCCAATCATGTAGATGCAAAGGCATCAGCACATTACACAGTAGACCAGGCTAATATTATTCAGTGTCTTGAGGACAACTGGAGAGGATGGCACGTTGGAGATGGAAATAATCCACTTATAAATAACTCTAATACAATAGGAATTGAGCTTTGTGTTAATGCTGATAATGATTTTAATAAGACACTTGAAAATGGTATAGCTCTTACAAAGTATCTTATGCAGAAATATAATATTCCTGCAGAAAGAGTAGTCAGACATTATGATGTTTCAAGAAAAATATGCCCTAAAATGATGATACAGGATAATCCGGGGTTATGGACATATTTTAAAAATGTTATTTCAGGTGGCAGTAGTTCAGCTGGCAGTATATCAGATGAAAAGATATTATATACAGGAAAAGTTGTTAATGTAAATTCAACTTTAAATGTAAGAGAGTCTGCAAATGGATCATCAGCAGTTGTAGGAAGTCTAAAGAAGGACAGTACAGTTAACATATATGGAGAAGAAAATGGCTGGTACAAAGTTGCATACTCAAGCTATGGTGAAACAAAGTTTGGTTACGCAAGCAAGAATTATATTACAGTAAACAGCTCATCTTCAAATAATGGTACAAGCAGTGGAGGAAGCAATAACAGTACAAGTGACTCAAATAATACAATAACATCAGTCAAGAAGGGTAAAGTTGTAAATGTATCAACAAGCCTTAATGTAAGAAATTCAGCATCAAGTAATGGTTCAGTAATTTCATATCTAAAGAATGGACAAGAAGTTACAGTTAATTACGAAGAAAACGGCTGGTACAACATAACGTTTGATACAAAGAAAACTGGCTTTGTAAGCAAAAACTACATAAGCATAACAAGCAGTTCAGGAAGTAATACAAGCGGCAGTATTTCATCAGGCTCAAATTCATCTTCCGGTAGCAGTGGAAGTACTAATAGTGGAAGTACAAACAGCGGCAGCAGTTCAAATAATACAACAACATCAGCTAAGAAAGGTAAAGTTGTAAATATATCAACAAGCCTTAATGTTAGAAGCTCTGCATCAACAAGCGGTTCAGTAGTAGCACAGCTGAAAAATGGACAGGAAGTTACGGTTAATTATGAGCAGAATGGATGGTATAATATAACGTTTAATACTAATAAAACTGGCTTTGTAAGCAAAAGCTACATAAGTATAATAAGCAGTACAGGAAGTGCTACTGGTGGAAACACTTCATCAGGTTCAGGTTCTTCAGCAAATAATAATGGAAGTAACTCTAATAACACTAATAATAATTCAGCAACATCCTCTGTTAAAAAGGGAAAAGTAGTTAATGTATCAACAAACTTAAATGTAAGAAAAGGTGCAGGTACTAATTATTCTGTAGTAGCATATGTTACGAACAATACAGAAGTTACAATATTGTCAGAACAAGGAAGCTGGTATAAAATAAGATTGAAGGATGGTAAAGAAGGATATGCTGCAAAACAATATATAAACATAATACCATCTACTAATTCAGGTGCTACTTCATCAAGTAGCAGTGTTTCGAAGGAATCAAAGGGTAAGGTTGTAAATGTATCAACAAACTTGAACGTGAGAAAAGGTGCAGGAACGAATTATTCAGTAGTTGCTTATCTTCTTCCAGGATCAGAAGTAACGATAAAGAATACTACTAACGGATGGTACTACATAGAAGCTAAAGTCAACGGATCTATCAAGGATGGATACGTTAAAACAGATTACATACAGATAATTTAAGTAAGAAAAATTATTGTGGAAAGAGGAAGTTAAATGGAAAAAGAACTAGCTAGGGAGCTTATTGATTTTTTATATGATTCACCTACTGCTTTTCATGCAGTAAGTAATATAAAAAATATACTTAAAAAAGAAGGATTTAATGAACTTGATGCAGGAGATAAGTGGGATATTAAAAATGGCGGAAAGTATTATGTGACAACTAATGATTCTGCTATAGCTGCATTTGTTGTTGGTAAGAAAGATCCTCAAGAAGCAGGTTTTAAGATTATCGGAGCACATACAGATTCTCCAACATTCAAGATCAAGCCAATTCCTGAAATGACTCCAGAAGGAAAGTATTTAAAGCTTAATACTGAAGTCTACGGCGGGCCAATATTAAATACATGGTTTGACAGGCCTTTATCACTTGCAGGAAGAGTTATGCTAAGGGGAAAGAATCCATTAAGACCTGAAACAAGATTATTAAATATTAAGAAGCCAATAATGATAATACCTAATTTAGCTATACACATGAACAGAGATATTAATAATGGAGTGAAAATCAATCCACAGACTGATACACTTCCTTTATTAAGCATGATTAACGAAAAATTCGAAAAGGATAACTTCCTTGTAAAAGTTATAGCTAAAGAACTTAATGTTAATGAAAAAGATGTACTTGATTTTGATTTATACCTTTATGAATTTGAAAAAGGCTCAATCATAGGATTAAATGATGAATTTATATCTTCTTCAAGAATAGATGACCTTGAGCTTGTACATGCTGGACTTAAAGCTCTTCTTAATTCAAGAAAAGTTGATGCTACAAATGTACTTGTATGTTTTGATAATGAAGAAGTTGGTTCTAGAACTAAGCAAGGAGCTGATTCTGACTTTTTAGCTTTCCTTCTTGAGCGAATTGTACTTGTTCTTGGAGGAAATAAAGAAGATTACCTTAGAGCACTTAAAAAGTCATTCATTATTTCATCAGATGTTGCACATGCGGTACATCCTAACTATGGTTCAAAACAGGATCCAGTTGTAAGACCAGTAGTAAATGGTGGACCAGTAATAAAGATAGCAGCCTCTCAGAGTTACACTTCAGATGCTGATTCAAGTGCAGTATATGAAGAAATATGCAGAGTTGCAAAGGTTCCAGTGCAGAAATTTGTTAATAGATCAGATATGGCAGGTGGTTCAACTATTGGACCTATATCATCAACTCATTTGCCAATACGTTCTGTTGACATGGGAACAGCATTACTTGCAATGCATTCTATAAGAGAACTTTGTGGAGTTAAAGATCATTATTATACAATGAAATCTTTTGAGGTATTCTACAACTTGTAAAAATGATTTTAATAAAAAATTATATAATGAAATTTCATCCTTTAGTAATATAAGGGTTGCAAGACATATAAAGAAACGACTTGGAGAAACCGTAGGGAACGACGAGGCTTCGTAATATGTCTTGCAACTCTTTTTTTATTTAAATGATCTGGAGGACAAGCTTAAGACAGGAAAGGTTATTGATATAAAAGATGAAAGAAGTTTGTGTAAAATCATAGATGGCAGCAACTATGTCTATAACGATAGCCGGTCAATTTATCTGAAAGATGAAAAGAATAAAACTAAAGATGAGGTTGTTAAATTTGGTGGAGATGTTTCTGCATTATATGAATTTAGATAAGTAATTGGTATATCAGGGGTGAGAGGCATTATGGGAGATAGAAAGAAGAGTTTTATTGTTCTTATTTCTGCTATAATAGTGATATGCATAGCAGGAATTGCTTATTATGGGTTTATGTTCACTAAACAAACACCTAAAAAAGCAGATATAAACAAAGCTGTAAAGCAGGAGAAGAGACTAAAGGGTGATGAAGTTCCTAGTGATAAGATAAAGACTTTATCATTAGGCGATGACGTAAGAGATACCAAAGATATTATAGGAATATCAGATGATAAAGTTGTTTACAGAAGAAATAACGTTGAGCTTAAGATAGCCGACAGAAAAACAAAAAAATCAGATGTTATTGAAGGCTTTGATTTGAGTACGGAATATATAGTCATAAAGTAAGTACAATTTATAAGATTAATTTTAGTGAGAAGGATTTAATAGGTATGTATTCATTTGATATTGATCTAAAGAATGGATATATGATTATTGGGGCAAGAAGTAGTGATAAAAAGAATGTTACTTTTAATCTGCTTACACTGTTAGACATTAAGAATAAAAAGAAGACACTGCTTGCAAAATCTTCAGAGAAAATCAGTACTTCAATACATTATCCTAATGTGGCATTCCAGATTAAAGACAAGATTCATGCATACAATATCGAAAAGAAAAAAGATGATTTTGTTCTTCAGTGTGGGAAAATTCCATGTAATACTATAATAAAAGATGAATATGTAATATGGAATGATGACAAGCTTTCTATATACTCTATAAAGGATAAGAAACTGTATGAGACAGCTAACGGCTGGTTTGTGAACGATCCTAATAACGAGGATGTAAAAATGATCAGCGGAGATATATTGTTCTGGAAAGATAATGACAATGTCAGATATTTGAAATTAAAGGATATAAATAAATAATTCAGAGTATATATGTATGATATAGAAAATAAAAATGAACAAAGTATATACACTAATAAATTATCAGAAGGTAAAAATGTAGAGATAATAAATTTTGATGTGGATATAGAAAAAGGATTTCTTATATGTCAGGAGTCTGATAATAGTACTGAAAGACTGGTACTAGTTAATTTAAATAAAAACAGCAGAAGGATATTGGCTAAGACACAAGGAATGTTTGAATTATGTTTAAAGTATCCTCAGGTAGTTTTTGGAAGAGATATTAAAGATATCAATCCTTATTACGATGCTATTGCAGAAAAAGCATGTTATTATATTAAAGAAAGAGAAACGATTTATATTGGCGGGACAAGCATTGATTATCTGATGATTAAGCATCTGCCACTGAATATTAAATACACTGTAATAACAAATTCCATAATAACTGCAGATGAGCTTAGAAAATTTGAAAATGTTGATGTGTATATTATGCCGGGAAAAGTGAGGGGCCACGGCAATATGCGTGACTCTTTAACACTTCAGTTTTTGCAAAACATCAAAATTGATTTAGCATTTATTGCTGGGCCATGCATTTCATCACAGTTCGGTTTGAGCAATACTTCATTTGAAGCAGCATCACTGCAGACTGCTGTAATGAATTCTGCAAGAGAAACTATATGGCTTATACCAAATACAAAGTTCGGCGTTGAGTCTTTATCAAAGATAGCAGATATAAAAGACATCAGCAGAATAATTACTGATTGTGAAGCTGTTGAAGATGAAGTTGAAAAAATAAGGAATCAAGGAATAGATATAGTAATTGTATAAAAGAAAAATAAATTATAAGTTTTGGAGATGATAATATGGAACTACCAACCCATATTGTAGCAGCAGGTGGAATTATTTTTAACGAAGCAAATAAAATACTGCTTGTCAAGAACCCAAGAAAAGGATGGGAGTATCCTGGCGGTGAAATTGAGAATGGAGAAACAATTATAGATGGACTGAAAAGAGAGATAAAATCCACATGTTTTTCGCTACTCTGTAGTAACTAATTCTGTACGTATTGCAGATGAACTGTCATATCATGATAATATTGATGTATATGTTTTAGGTGGAAAAATGAGATGCAGAGGTGTCTGCGATGATATGATGACTCTAAGACAGTTAGAGGCAATGAGGTTTGATAAGGGATTTTTAACAGGATATGGTGTAAGCAGTGAATATGGACTGAGTAATACATCAATAAATACAGCGGCTTTACATAAGACTGTAATCGAAAACTCCATAAGTAGTGTTGTATTGGTACCATCTTATAAAATTGGAAGGACTGGCTTTTCAGTAGTAGACGAAATTGAAAAAATCAGTATTCTTATTACAAATAAAGATGCTGATAAATTAGAAATTAAGAAGATTAAAGATAAAGGGATAAAAGTAATACTGGTATAATAATTCTTATAAATGACAACTTTAATAAGTTATAGGTCACAGGTCAAAGACTATGGTTGTTTGGCGGTAGAACCTCCATAAAATAAAGAATCAGTAAGCAGCGCCTACTGATTCTTTCATACAATTTTAAATTAGACTAACTTGTTTTTCTTCTGCTATTTTTTAATCTGCTCTTTTTGCTGTGTGATGAGCTGCGTTTATCATTTTCTGGTTTAGCTCTTCTGTTACTTTTTGAACCTGTACCAGCGCTTATATGTTTGAACTTACCATGAGGGGCTTTTCCTTTGTCACTGTATCTGCTTTCTTTTGGAGGATTCCAATCTATTAGACAGTTTGGTCCTTTACCAATAAGATCTTCTCTATGTGCTAATAAAAGTGCTTTCTTTACAAGGTTATAGTTCTTAGGAACTTTAAACTGCAGAAGTGCTCTCTGCATATCTTTTTCTTCCTGTGTTTTTGGAACATAAACATGTTCGCCAGTCATTGGGTTGATTCCTGTATAGTACATTGTAGTTGAAAGACTTCCAGGTGTAGGGTAGAAGTCCTGAACCTGCTCTGGCATATACTTCATATCTCTTATATATAAAGCAAGTTCAATGGCAGCATCAAGGTCACTTCCTGGATGTGAGCTCATTAAGTATGGAACTAGGAACTGGTTCATTCCAACCTTTTTATTTGTTTCATAATACTTTTTAACAAATCTGTCATATACAGCTCTGCTTGGCTTACCCATCTGAGTAAGAACTTTATCACTTACATGTTCAGGAGCAACCTTAAGCTGACCACTTATATGATATTTGCAAAGTTCACGCATGAATTCCTGATTTTTATCTTCAATCAGGTAATCATATCTAATTCCACTTCTGACGAAGACCTTCTTTATTGTAGGAATGTTGCGTACTCTTTTTAAAACTGAAAGATATTCAGAATGATCTACAATTAAGTTTTTACATGGTTTTGGGAACATACACTGTTTAGTTTTGCATGTGCCAAACTGTTCCTGCTTTTTACATGCTCTATGTCTGAAGTTAGCAGTAGGACCACCTATATCATGTATATATCCTTTAAAGTCGCTAAGTGTAGTAAGAAGCTTTGCTTCATCTACTATTGAATCACCGCTTCTGTTTTGAATTACTCTTCCCTGGTGGAAAGTTAAAGCGCAGAAGGAACATGATCCAAAGCAACCTCTATGGCTTGTGATTGAGAACTTAACTTCCTTGATGGCAGGTATTCCGCCTAGAGGTTCATATATTGGGTGATATGTTCTTTTGTAAGGAAGATTATATGTAAAGTCCATTTCCTCTTCAGTTAAAGGAACCTGCTGAGGATTTTCAACGAGATACCAGTCACCATGTTTTTGTATTATGCCTTTTCCAACTATAGAATCTTGTTCAAGAGCTTCTTTTCTGAAACTTTCTGCATATTTCATCTTATCAGTAGAGACGTCTTCAAATGAAGGAACTTCCACATAGTTTTGTAATTTTGAAATATCCTTTGTTAAATAGCATGTTCCTCTAATATCAGTCATTTTGTCGATTGACATACCATATTTCATCATATCGGCAATCTGAACTATTGTCTTTTCGCCCATACCATAAGATAAGAGATCTGCCTTAGAGTCAACGAGGATACTTCTTCTAACTTTGTTATCCCAGTAATCATAATGCGCAAATCTTCTAAGACTTGCTTCGATTCCACCGATTACTATAGGAATATCTTTATATGCTTCACGGACTCTATTACAGTAGACAATTACGGCTCTGTCTGGTCTGTAACCTGATTTTCCACCTGGAGAATAAAGATCATCATGTCTTCTTCTTTTGGCAGCAGTATAGTGGTTTACCATTGAATCTATATTACCTGAGTTTACAAGGAAAGCATACTTTGGTCTACCTAACTTCTTGAAGTCTTCGGCATTATGCCAGTCAGGTTGTGCAATTATACCAACAGTATATCCGTTTGCCTCAAGCGTTCTTCCAATTATTGCAGTACCGAATGATGGATGATCTACATAGGCATCGCCAGACACAATAATGAAATCAAGTTGTTCTATATTTCGCTTTTTTAAATCTTCCTTACATATAGGAAGAAAATCTTTTGCTAAGTTCATATATTTTCTCCTTCTTATAAAGAGTATGTTGACTGAAATGTCAAAATTAAAATAATAAGAAATAATCATGTAAGACATTTAGTTATCTTTACATATAGTAACATAAGAAAGAGTAAATTTAAATAACAACCATTATGCTAAAGTTGTGGACAAGTTGAAAAAATGGATAAAATATGTTCATAAAAATAATAAGAAAAATATATTTTGAGTAGATATGTATATACTATTAATGATAAAATATAGTGTAGAATTTTGCGTTAAGCAGAATTAAGGTTTAATTCACATAAAAAAGGGAGAGTGATATACAAGTGGATTCGGGGCCTTATATTAGATTGAAAAAATAGAAAAAGAGACAGTAAGGTTAATATTTAATTATTATTGTTTCTCTTTTTCTCATAATGGAGGAGTAAGAATAATGATTAAATTAAGTTCTTTCGGTTTTAACGATATCTTAAATAAAAGTGTGCTTGATGAATTTGGTGGATCTTTAGGCGAAATTAAAGATATCTATACTACATCTGAAAGTGGGACTCTTAGAGTTATTGGGTATCAGATAAAAAAAGGAAGTCTGATACTTGATTATGAATTTAGAAATATAAGTTTTTATCAGAAAGATAATGGTAGAATAAAGATAGTTACAAAAGGAAGCAGAGAGATTCTTCCGAGAACATACAGTTATTTACTTAACAGAGATTTGCTTAACAAAAAGGTTGTTGACCTTACTACAAAAACTGTTGTTAAAGTAAATGAGTTATTTATGGAAGAGATAGCAGGAGAGATAAGAATAAGAAAAGTTGAATGCAAAGATATACCTAAATATGAGGGGATTACTTTTACCAATATAATGGATAGAGTATTATTTCACATTGGTAAAAATATAAATTGTAAAATATTACGCTGTGATGAAATAGAAGTTATAGATTCGTCACAGGATAAGTATCATATCTCAAAAAGATTTGATAAACTTTCACAAATGCATCCTGCAGATCTTGCTGATATTATCGAAGATCTTGATGTTACGCAGAGAAAAGAAATATTCGAAAATCTTGATGAAGATCTTATAGCAGATACTCTTGAAGAGGTTAATCAGGAAATGAAGGGTGAAATAATAAAAGAACTTAGTGATACAAAGGTAGTTGAAGTTCTTGAAAGTATGCCTAACGATGAAATAGCAGATATGCTTGATGACCTTAATGAAGAAGAAAGAGAGAAGCTGCTTGTTAATATGCAGAATGAGGATGCAGAAGAAGTAAAAGAACTACTTGAATATGAAGATGAAACTGTAGGTTCGATAATGAATACAGATTATATTTCTATAAGTCTTGATATTACAATAAAAGAAACAATAGAGCTTTTAAAAGACATGGATCCTGATGAGGAAGTAATGAATACAATTTACATTACAGATGATGATAATAAGATAAAAGGATATG
This sequence comes from Inconstantimicrobium porci, assembly GCF_009696465.1. Taxonomy (GTDB): domain Bacteria; phylum Bacillota; class Clostridia; order Clostridiales; family Clostridiaceae; genus Inconstantimicrobium; species Inconstantimicrobium porci. The sequence goes on from NZ_VULX01000014.1 coordinate 24,705, forward strand.
TTGGTTATAAGAATATAATTCTTCACAGTGGTGCAGAAGATAATATGAGGAAACTGAGCGAATTTGCTAATACAAAATTTAAGACAATAAATTATAAAGAAGATATAAGTGAGGCAGTTGAGCTGCTTGATAAATATGATTTGCTTGCTATACCAGTAGTAGATGATGAAAAAAAGCTTGTTGGATCAGTGCTTATACATGATATTGTTGATGAAACATTATATCCTATTTGGAAAAAGAAAAATAGAATAAAATAAATAATTAAAAAGTGTTGACAATAAATTACCAAGTAATATACTATAAATATAGTAATTCATATCGTATTAGTAAGAATTCAAATGCAGTGATAAAGGAAAGTATCATAAAGGATGATTACAGAGAGAAAGTGTTGCTGAGAGCTTTTATCAATAATTTATGTGAAGTGCCCTTTTTGAGCAGGAGCCGGAAATTGTAGTATGGTATCCCGGGATTACCCGTTATAGTAATAGAACATTATTGTGTTTGATAAGGTGGACATATTCAAGTAGAGTGGAACCGCGGAGTTTAAGCTTCGTCTCTAAATTATAGAGACGGAGCTTTTTTATATATTCTATTCTATTTAATAATGAATTTTAGTCGATTTTGTTTGCTGTAATGGCAGGTTGAAGAATGATCAATCATTGATGATCAATGATCATCGTTAGTAGTTACACAATATGTATCGAATGGATTGCTTGTATGTCGTTATTAATGGGAACAAATAAAAAATGTAATAATAAAATATAAGGAGGAATTTATTATGGTATTTAACAATGTTTTAGACTTGATAGGAAGTACGCCAGTATTAAAAATTAGTAATATAGATGCAGGAGAAAGAGGAGACGTATTTTTAAAGTTAGAAAAGTACAACCCTGCAGGAAGTATTAAAGACAGAGCAGCACTTGGTATGATTGAAAGAGCAGAAAAGGATGGAAAGATTAAGCCTGGAGATACTTTAGTTGAACCTACTTCAGGAAATATGGGAATAGGTATTGCAATGATAGGAAAATTAAAAGGTTATAAAGTTGTAATAGTTATGCCTGAATCAATGAGTAAGGAAAGAAGAAGTCTTGTTAAAGCTTATGGAGCTGAACTTGTATTAACTGAAGGTTCGAAAGGAATGAAGGGTGCAATAGCAAAAGCTGAAGAACTTGTAAAAGAAAAAGGATACTTTATGCCTCAGCAGTTTACAAACCCAGCAAATCCACAAAAGCATTATGAAACAACAGCAGCAGAAATCTTAAAGGATATACCTGATCTTGATGTGTTTGTTGCAGGTGTTGGAACTGGTGGAACTGTATCAGGAGTAGGTAAGAAGCTTAAGGAAATGAAGAAAGATATAACTATAATAGCTGTAGAGCCAGCGAATTCACCAGTTATTTCAGGAGGCGCTCCAGGTGCTCATAAAATACAGGGTATAGGTGCTGGATTTATTCCAGAGATATATGATAAGAATGTTGTAGACAAGGTTATACAGATAACAGATGATGAAGCATTTGAAGGAGCAAGAGAAGTTGCTTCAAATGAAGGAGTACTTATAGGGATATCAGCTGGTGCAGCATTAAAGGCAGCATTAAAGGCAGCTAAAGAAATTGGAAAAGGCAAGAAAGTATTGGCTATAGCACCAGATGGAGGAGAAAAGTATATCTCTATGGGTTTATATGACTAGATACTAATTTATTTACAAAGGAAGTGTTTTCGGGTGTTTAAAAATCTTAATTATGATTTGCAAAGAGTGCTTGATAATGATCCAGCAGCAAGAAACAAACTTGAAGTATTAATTCTTTATCCCAGTGTTCATGCACTTATAAGTCATAGAATAGCACATTGGTTTTATAAGCATAAAATGTTTTTTATAGCAAGATTAACATCTCAGCTTTCAAGACATTTTACTGGTATAGAAATTCATCCTGGTGCAAAAATAGGAAAAGGACTATTTATTGATCATGGTATGGGAGTAGTAATTGGAGAAACAGCCGAAATTGGAGATAATGTTACAATTTATCATGGTGTTACACTTGGAGGAACAGGTAAAGAAAAAGGCAAGAGACATCCTACTGTAGGAAATAATGTTTTAATAGGATGTGGAGCAAAGGTTCTAGGCAATATTAAAATTGGTGACAATTCTAATATTGGTGCTAATTCAGTAGTCCTTAAGGATATTCCAGCTGGGGCTACTGCTGTTGGCATACCAGCAAAGATTATTCAAAAACCTAGTGCTGAAATTATCGAAATAGAGGATTATAGAGGGAAAAAGAATAAAATCTATAACAATATGACAATATAAATTTATAAGAAAAAAATCACCGTTGTGTGATTTTTTTTTGTGTTCTATAATTATATATAGGATAAATGATGATATAGAATTGATAGTAATACATAATAGTATAAACTTTTTGATAAATGAGAATTTACTAAATAATGTAGAATGTATATTGTATAATGTATAATTCAGGATGAAATCCGTAAATGGATTTTTATATTTTATGGAGGGTACCTCCAAACTTCTTAAATTGTATAATTACAGAGTTTTAAAGAGGAGCAAAGCTCCTCTTATTTAAGCAGGCATTCCAAATCTCTGATTTGGTATGTTCGCTTACGTCTCGACCAAGCAGGCATTCCAAATCTTTGATTTGGCATGTTCGCTTACGTCTCGACCAAGCAGGCATTCCAAATCTCTGATTTGGTATGTTCGCTTACGTCTCGACCAAGCAGGCATTCCAAATCTCTGATTTGGTATGTTCGCTTATGCCTTGGCGTGAACTCCTATTAGGAAGTTCAATTCGAAATTATAAATTTAACATTATATCTCAAATTTCATTTATCAAATAGTTGTTATATCTTAATAAAAAATATATAAGGGGAGTGTTTTAGCTATGATGTCACCTTTTAAGGTAAAGTTATTATCATTATTACCAAAGACATTAAGGACAAAGATAGTTAGTGAAGCAATAGAGTGGTATATAAAAAAATACGTTGACCTTGAAATAAATGGACTTGAAAAACTTAATAATATAAAAGGACCCATTATTTTTGTATGTAATCATTTGAGCAATTCTGATGCACTTATTCTAAATAAAGTACTTAAGGAAAAGAAACCATATTTTGTTGCAGGAATAAAGCTTACAAAGGACCCTGTAACTAACTTTGGTATGGAAGTAGTAAAAACAATAAATATAAATCCTAATACACCTGATAAGGAAGCAATAAATCAAATGATAAGTACGATTAAAAATGGTAATAATATGCTCATTTTCCCGGAAGGTACAAGAAGTAGAACTGCATCAATGAATGAAGGTAAAAAGGGTGTACTTTTACCTGTAAGACTTACAAAGGCTAATGTTGTACCTATATCAATCTGTGGAAGTGAAAAAGTCCTTCCAATAAGTAAGAACGGAAATATGGGAGACGAAAAGTGGCAGATAGGAAAAGTTACTGTAAATATAGGTGAAGCAATAGATATGCCTAAAAAGGTAAAGGAAGAAACAAAGCATGAATATGACGATAGATGTATTGAGATGCTTATGAAAAAAATTGCAGTTATGCTTCCGGAATCTTACAGGGGAGTCTATGAATAAATAAATAAAGGAAGAAAATTATGCAAAAGAAGAATAAAATAATTATTGAAAAATTAAAGGAAATGTATCCTGATGCAAAATGTGAGCTTAACTATGAAACTCCATTCCAGCTGCTTGTAGCAACAGTTTTGTCAGCTCAGACTACTGATAAAAAGGTTAATGAAGTTACTAAGGAATTATTTAAGGATTACCCTGACGCAGAAAGTTTTGCAAATCTTACACAGGAAATGCTTGAAGATAAAATAAGAGTAATAGGACTGTACAGAAATAAAGCTAAAAATCTTGTACTTTTAGCAGAGAAAATTAGAAATGATTTTGGTGGAGAAGTTCCTGAGACAATGGAGGGAATAACATCTCTTCCTGGTGCTGGCAGAAAAACAGCTAATGTTGTACTTTCAAATGCTTTTGGTATACCTTCAATAGCTGTGGATACGCATGTATTTAGAGTTTCAAACCGAATAGGACTGGCAAATTCAGATGATGTATATGATGTTGAAATGCAGTTGCAGAAGAAAATTAAAAAATCTGAATGGACTTTGATGCACCATGTCTTAATATTTCATGGCAGAAGATGCTGTACAGCCAAAAATCCTAAATGTGACAATTGCGGAATAAAAGAATACTGCAAATATTTTAAAAAGGTAAGGAAATAAAAATAGGTAAATCGGTAAAATAATGGTATAATAAGTAGAGGAGCATTAGATATATTATTTTTAGATTCATGGGGAAGTGCAATTAATGAAAAAAGGTACAGCTTTAATAAATTTTATGTTGGCTATTTTTACAATAATAACATTATTGGTGTGTAGGAGGTTAGGTTTGGGAAGTATAGCTACACAGACCAATGTTATATATTTGTATAGTTCTTTACTAATACTATCATCTCTTGTGTGTCTTGCAAATGTATCATATTACTTATACAAAAAAGATATTTTAATTTTAGCTCTTGCTGTTAAGTTTGCAATTTCAAGTGGACTTTGGTTTACAGCTCTTGTAAATTCTTTTTCAAGACGCAATTCTCTGGCCATAGTCGCAGCGAACAGAGGATTCAGTGAAGAAACCCTTATATCTAATCTAATAATTGCCTGTATAATACTAGGCTCAAATATACGGAGAAATTCTAATTTGATGATAGCCACAAAAAGAATAATAGAAATAATGATTTCATGTGCTTTTTTTGGAGCATTTTTATATTTTCTTGATTATAACTGGCTTGAAATAATCCATGTGAATAATGAGCTTAGTGTTCCGTTCTATTTAAGTTTTATTCTTATCTTATTTAATTTTATTATCTTGTATTTTTTGTATAAAGATTATAGAAAAAGCGGAAGTATTTATGTTTATACAATATGCATAAGCTACTATTTTACAATTATTGCTGAAATCTTTAGACTGAATAGAAGGATTTTTGTTGATAATTTTATGTATCTTAGTAACATATATGATATAATTTCATATTCTGTGCCAGTAATTGGTATATGTTGCGAGTTTATAATAAAGATAAAAGTTCTTAATATGAAAATAGAGGAAGAGAGAATTTATCAGAATAAACTTATGAAATATTACAGTATTATTGAATCTATAGGCAACCTTATAGCTATAGTTGACGAAAACAATAATCCTGAATATCTTAATCCTGCGTTTAAAAGACTTTTAAATTTTTATAATAAAAAAAATTATTCTGAAATGAAATTCGATTTTAAGGGCAGTTCTTCTTACAAGGAGATTTTTGATAAAGCTATTAAAAATCATGGCGTAGCAGTTAAGACTATAGTTAATGATGTAAAAGGCAAAAAGTTTTATGATATGTCTGTTTATCCGATAAAAAATGAGTTTACAGGTGAAAATACATTTGTAATGCTGTTGTCAGATGAAACTGATAATATACTTCTTACAAAACATCTTGTAAATAGTGAAAGAAAGTTTAGAAATATTACTAATAATATATCAGATCTTATATGTCAGCTTGATAAGAGTGGCAAGATAACATACTGCTCACCTTCTTATACAAAAATGTTCGGTGGACTGTATCAGGATTATATAGGTGTATCATGGATACATAATATACGTGAAAACTATATAATGCAGGTTATTGATGATATCAATTCTTGCGTAAAGCATAGAGATACTGTTACAAATCAGTGTGAGATGATAGTGGATTCGTTAAGTCAGAAGTGCATATGGGTTGAATATGTTATAAGTCCGTTAAATGGTGCTGATTATAATAATGGAGTAATTTTAAGTGCAAGAGATATAACAAGAAGGAAGAAGGCTGAAGAAGAGAAAGAATGTGAGTCAAAGAAACTACAGGATACTATTGAATATGATAAGGTTAAGACTGAATTCTTCTCAAATATATCGCATGAATTAAGGACACCTATAAATGTTATTTTCTCTATTTTGCAGATTACTGAACTTCAAAATAATAGTACAGAAGATTACTTTAAAAAGTATAATAAACCGTTAAAACAGAATTGCTACAGGCTTTTGAGGCTTATTAACAATTTGATTGATATTACAAAGATAGATTCAGGTTTCTTAAAACTTACAATTAGTAGGTATGATATTGTAAGTCTTATAGAAAATATGACCCAGTCAGTTGTTCCTTATGCTGAAGCTAAGGGCCTGAGCCTTGTATTTGATACTTATGAGGAAGAAAAAATGGTTTACTGTGATTCTGATAAAGTTGAAAGAATTATCCTGAACCTTTTATCAAATGCCATAAAATTCACTCCAAGAGGAGGAAGAATTATTGTTACTATCTCAATAGACGAGGAAAAAAATAATGTAGTAATAAGCGTTAAAGATAATGGAGTCGGAATACCTGGCGATATGATAGAAGAAGTCTTTGAAAGATTTAGACAAGTGGACAAGTCTCTTACAAGACAAAATGAAGGAAGTGGTATAGGATTGTCCTTAGTTAAATCGCTTGTTGAACTGCATAAAGGTACTATAGAACTTAAGAGTAAAGTTGGTGAAGGTAGTGAGTTTATCATCAATCTGCCAATAGATGCTAACAAGGATCAGTGCAGCAACATAAATATTATACAAAGAGGAAATAGTAATATAGAAACTATCAATGTCGAGTTCTCAGATATTTATGAATAACAGTTTAGTTTTATGTAGTCCACGTATGTTTATAAATCGTGACACTGTGGTACTTAAAAATAAATATTTTATTTGTTAAAATCATTGTAGAAGATGTAAAGAAAGTCATTTAGGAGGATTTTAATATGAAAGTTGGAGTAATAATGGGTGGAATTTCTTCAGAAAGAGAAATATCACTTAAATCTGGAGAAGCTGTTATAAACGCATTAAAAGATAGTAAATACGAAGTAGTTGCAATAGATATAAAAAAGACTGAGGAGCTTGTTGAAAAAGTAAAAGGAATTGATTTTGCTTTTCTGGCTCTACATGGTAAATTTGGAGAAGATGGTACAGTTCAATCAGTTCTTCAGACAATGAAAATACCTTATTCAGGATGTAGTCCATTAAGTAGTGGAATATGCATGGATAAAGATATGACAAAGAAAGTATTAAAAGCCTGTGATATAAGAACAGCAGACTGGTTTACAGTTCGTTCTGTAGAAGAAATAGATTATAAAAAGGTTGAAGAATTTGGACTTCCAATAGTTGTTAAGCCTAACAATGGAGGATCTTCAGTTGCAACTTTTGTTTTAAAGGATAAGTCAGAAATTGAAAATGCAGTACGTGAAGGTCTTAAGTGGGATAATGAAGTTATGATTGAACAATTCATCAAGGGAGATGAAATAACATGTCCTATATTTGACGGAGAAATGTATCCAGTATTAGCAATAAAGCCTCATGCAGAATTCTTTGATTACACAGCAAAATATGCTGATGGCGGATCAGATGAATTTATCGTTGAACTAGAAGAAAACTTATATAAAGAAGTTAAGAAGCTTGCACTTGCCACATATAAAGGAATAAAATGTGGAGTTTATGCCAGAGTTGATATGATAATAAGCAATGGTGTGCCTTATGTACTAGAGGTAAATACTTTACCAGGACTTACTGCAAACAGCCTTTTCCCTAAGAGTGCAAAAGGATTAGGAATAGAATTTAAGCAGTTTATTGAAAACATCATAGAAACATCATTAAAAGAGACAGATAATTAGAAAGACTCTTTTTCATGGAACTCAAGATTCTAACTTGGGTTCCTTCTTTTTTACTAGAACTAGATCTGTATTATGGCTTACTTCTTTAAAACCATAATTAAGAAACATATGTATCGAAGGATTATCTGCAATTATACATTTTTTGGGAGACAATCTGTTTTGAAGATTAATATATAAGTGATTAATTTAGTGTTTTTTAGTTTCTAGAGTTGATTGCGATAATTATTCAGAAAATATTCAGAAATCTTACAGTTAGTGTTAAGATTAATATTATAATATAATGGTAGACATAAAAGTAAAAATAAAGATAAAGGGGAAAAGTTAATGTCTGAAGGAAATAAAGCTACAATTCTTATTGCAGATGATGAAAAGGAGATAAGGGATCTTATTAATATATATCTTAAAGGAGAGGGCTATGACACTATCCTTGCTGAAGATGGTGAAGAGGCGCTTAAATATATTGAAGAGAGAAAAATAGATCTTATAATTCTTGATATAATGATGCCAAAGATTGATGGTATAGGTGTATGTATGAAGGTAAGGGAGAAAATTAATACTCCAATTATAATGCTGTCAGCTAAAGTTGAGGATATGGATAAAATACTAGGACTTACTACAGGAGCAGATGATTATGTGACTAAGCCATTCAATCCGCTTGAACTTATAGCAAGAGTAAAGTCACAACTTAGAAGATACACAAGATTAAACAATATGACTCCTGCTGCAGAAGTTAAGAATGATGAGATTATTACTATAGATGACTTAAAAATAAATGTTGTAAATCATCAGGTGTTTGTAGGTGATGAGGAAAAGAAGCTTACTCCTACAGAATTTGATATTTTATTACTGCTTGCAGAAAACAGGGGGAAGGTCTTTTCTATAGAAAACATATATGAAAGTGTATGGAAAGAAGATTTTATGGAATCAGATAATACAGTTATGGTTCATATAAGAAAGATACGTGAAAAACTTGGTGAGAATTCTAGAATGCCTAAATATATAAAGACAGTCTGGGGAGTTGGATATAAAATTGAAAAATAAAATAGCACAGCAGTCGCTGGTTAAAAGGTTATGGAATAAACGTATAATGGCACCAATAAGACTTGTTGTGAAAATGACAAAAAGAAATATGGACAAAAATATTAGATTTGCAATAATTGTTGTGTTTGGTATATGTCTGTTTTTTGCAGGAGTTACCTTCATGATATCCAATACAATATTTGGGCATAACCAGTACAGAACTGTCACGATAGTAGATAGAACTGCAATTGCAAATATGAAGAAATCGTTTGAGAATTCATACAGTTCATACACAAAGAATAAGTTTTCTTCGATAAAAAGCAATGATATGAATAGCATTATTATGAATATGGATCTTGTTGGGAACAGGAGAATTGCAGTTACTGATTTTGATGGTAATGTTCTTTATAAGTATGGAAATATACCAGAGCCCCAAATAGATATCAGCAAAATGATGAAGATATCTGAAAAGACTTGTGATGAAGATAAGATATCAAGAAGATATTTTGCAAATTTCTCTAAAGAGGAGCTTGTATCATTTTCAAACATAAAGTTTAATAACCAGCCTGCAATAGTATTTTATTTTGCTGATGCGGAAGTTACAAATAAGGATGAATATTATAACAGCGGTATCAGCATGTTTTCTGTAATGATTGCTGTCATCGTTTTTGCCATGTCATTTTTGAAGCTTACAAGGGACAAAATGAAATATTTAAATGATATATCGATAGGGCTGAGTACAATTGCAGATGGTAATCTGAATTATAGAATAAATGAACTTGGAAACGACGAAATAAGCAAGATTGCTAAGAATATAAACAACATGGCGAGAGAAATTGAGCGAAGGATGCAGCAGGAAAGAAGAGCAGAAAAAACAAAAAATGATCTGATAACTAATGTATCTCATGACTTAAGAACTCCGCTTACATCTGTTATGGGGTATCTTGGACTTATTAAGGAAAGAAAATATACAGATATGAATCAGATGGAGGAATATATTAATATTGCGTTTGTAAAGTCACAGAAAATAAAAGTATTGATGGAAGATCTTTTTGAATATACAAAATTAAGTAATAATATGATAACACTGAAAAAACAGAAGATAGATATAAATGAATTTATATCTCAGCTTATAGAAGAATACATTCCTGTTTTTGTAGAAAACAACTTGAATGTTGTAAGAAACATTGATAAGAATATCTTTGTTAATATAGATGTAGATAAAATGCTTAGAGTGTTTGAAAATATGTTCTCAAATGCTGTGAAGTATGCTTCAAAACCATGTGATTTTGAGATAGGAATAAGAGATAAAGATAAAAAAGTGCTGATAACCTTTGCTAATAGAAGTGAGTTTATACCTAAAGAAAAAATAGATAGGCTTTTTGATAGATTTTATAGGGTTGATGATTCAAGAAACTCAGTAAAGGCAACAGGAAGTGGATTAGGGCTTGCGATAAGTAAGCATATAGTTGAACTTCATAAAGGAAAGATATGGGCTGAGTATATTAATGATAAGATTATTTTCATAATTGAACTAAATAAAATTAAATAGCAGATTGTAACATAAAGTATTCATATTTATATTATATTAATATGAGTATTTTTATGTTGGAGGACAATATGCAGAATAACAATCCACAAAGTACGTTCGGACCGGACATTAATGAATATACACAGAATGCAGATTTTAGTGTTCTTGCATATACAGTAGATTTTATATACTTAAGAGCATCTGGATCAGCTACAGGGAGGTTTAGAATAGATAGAAAGTTTATTCAATACGCAAAATCATGTAGGGATTATGGAATACCATGCGGAGCTTATCATTATGCAGTGCCATCATATGATCTGACTACAGCTGATCAGCAGTGCGATGGCTTTATAGATGCACTTCAGCAGGGATTTGGAGTAAAGGATTATGGAGAACTTTTCCCAGTAGTTGATGTTGAAGCACCTACTGATAAATCAATCTCAACTACAGCTTTAATTAACTGGGTTGACAGATTTAGAAAAAGATTTGAATCAAAGACTAGAAGAAGATTGATGCTTTATACAGGGCTTTTCTTTATTGAGTTATATAACAATTTTAATGTGCCAGGTAAAGGTTATCCACTAAGTAATATGCCTCTATGGATTGCAATGTATAGAGATGTGCCTGTAAATCCAGCTGTTCCGCCTGATATAGGGGGATGGAAGCGATGGAAGATGTGGCAGTATACAGAAAAAGGACGAATAAGGGGTATTTCTTCAGCTGTAGATTTGAATTGGGGACCTGATAGTATAGATTTCCTTATTCAGCCAAGGGTTGTAAGAGGTCTTCAGGCAACAATGGATAACAATAATATTTATGTTAAATGGGACAAGAATAGCGACAAAGATCTTCTTGGATATAATATATTCGTAAATAATTACTGGGTAGGTACTGTTGACAGAGATGCTACAAGTTTTGTAATTAAAAATAGCAAACTCACTTTGCAAAAGAATAAACCTATAAATGTTACAATTGAAGCATTTGATTTTGATGGCGAAGTATCAAAGACAAGAGCAAAAGTTACACTGTAAGTTAATTCTATAATGAGTAGCGTTATTATTAAGAAAGTTGAGAGTAGAATTAAGAAAATAAGCTTTAGGAAGGAATCAGTTCACGTTGATACTGATTCCTTATTTATAGTTTAGAAAATTGCATTCAAGGTGTGAAAGTCTAATTTATTGTTCTGAGTCGAATAGCTATTGAGTAAAATATTAGAACTTATGAAATAGATTGTAGTTAAAATGTAACATAGTGTAAAAATATAAAAGTTATAATAAAAAAAGAGTAAAAAAACTAATTTTATATACATATAGGAAAATATATATAGTATAATAAATGGTGATGAATTTTGAGGAGAGAAAGTCGATGAAGAAAAAATCTAAAAAAAACTTAAAGATGCAGAGATATGCAGTTATAGCATGTTCGGTTTTAGCCGTTTCAGCTGCATGTGGAGTAGGATATACATTATCAGTTAAGCATAGTGTTGCTGATTGGGAAAACAGAATTTATTCTGGTGTTAAGGTGGCAGGAATAGATTTATCTGGAAAAACTAAAGAGCAAGCAAAAGAAGAGTTACTATCTTATGAAGAAGCTATAAATAGAAAAGTAATCACAGCTAAAAAAGGTGATAAATCGTACCAATTAAAGTATTCAGACTTGAGTCCAAAGTTCAATGTTGATGATACAGTTGAAGAAGCTTTTAAATATGGAAAAGACAAAGGCGTGTTTGAAAAACATAAGCTTATCAAAAAGGGAGTGGCAAAAGATTTAACATTAAAGTTTGATTATAATACTGAGCCAATAAAATCATTTGAAAATAAAATTTCAAAAGATTTAAATGTATCTGTAAAGAATGCGACAATAGCTTTAAATGGTGGCAGCATATCAGTTACTGATGATAAGACAGGTATAGCAGTTGACATAGACAAGCTTGACAAACTTATTAAAGATAGTATTACTTCTGAAAAAGATACATCAGTTACTATAGAGATACCTACTAAGGTTACTGAACCTAAGGTAAAAAAAGCAGATCTTGCTAAAATAGATGGAAAGATTTCTGGATTTTCAACACAGTTTGATCCATCAAATGTTGATAGAAGCAAGAATCTTGAAATAGCAACTGGTTTTATAAATGGAACAGTAGTAATGCCTGGAGATACTTTTTCATATAACGATACTGTTGGTGAAAGAACTGTAGAGAGAGGCTTTAGAAATGGGGCTGTCTATATTAATAATAAAGTTGAACAGGATGTAGGTGGTGGCGTCTGCCAGGTATCTACAACTTTATATAGAGCGATTATGGGTGCTGGAATAAAGTCAACAGAAAGACATAATCATTCATTAAAAGCTACATATTCAGATTACGGACTTGATGCTACTGTTTCATGGGGATATCTTGATTACAAGTTTAAGAATACATATGATTTTCCTATATATATTCAAGGATATACTACATCAAATCAGGTTATATTTAATGTCTATGGCAACAAGGCCGGTATGGGTGGAAAAACTTATGATCTTGTAGCAGAAAAAGTTAAGAATATACCAGCAGGAGCTAAAACTGTTAAGGATTCCACATTAAAGGAAGGCCAGGTAGTTTGGGATGAGAAAGCTATAGATGGTGTAGTGGTAAATTCCTACAGAATAACTTATCAAAATGGTAGCCAGATTGCTAAGGAATTTGTAGCAAAAGACACTTATTCAAAAGTAGATGGAGTAAAGAGAGTGGGTACTCAGAAAGCGGTGCAGCCTACGGTAAACAATGATGCTGTACAAAAGGCAAAGCAGGAAGAAGAGGCTAAGAAAAAGGCAGAAGAAGAAGCTAAGAAAAAGGCAGAAGAAGAAGCTAAGAAAAAGCAGGAGCCAGAGGCTGCGCAACAAAAGCCCACACAAAACAACAATACTGAAGCAAAACAATAAATATAATTATACGAAAAAAGCTGATACAAAAGAGTGTTATACATTTTGTATCGGCTTTTTTAATTTAAAGATAGTTGTATACTATTTACAAGTTTATAAAAAATAATAAATAATGGATATATATAGTAAAATTTTAAAAAATAATATATAATCATTATATTGGGTTATATTATCAATTTAGGGGAAGGGAAAATGACAAAAATTGAAAGCCTTAAGAAAAATATTTCTAAAGTAATTACAGGGAAAGAAGAAGTAGTTGATGATATATTAAAAGTTATATTAGATACTTAACAAACTTATAATAACAATACCTAATGTATGCATAAAGACAGATTATGAGGGCTGTGGTAATTCAGAGGGCTATTTACTTCTGCTCGCTATAAAGAGGAGAATAGTAGATGAAATTGAATTTGAATTTTATGTTAAGCAATTTTTCCTGTTTTAGATTTAAGCTATTTTGACTAAATGTAAAAGGTAGTGTATATTAAATATTATAATAATTAAACAATATGATTAATATTAATTAGTAATTTGGAGGACACTATAGTGAATCTTAATATAGTTTTATATCAACCAGAGATACCACAGAATACAGGTAATATAGCAAGAACTTGTGTGCTTACAAATTCAACACTACATCTTATTAAGCCTTTAGGATTTAGTCTTGATGAGAAGCATTTAAAAAGAGCAGGTCTTGATTATTGGAAAGACTTAAAGTTAGAGATATATGAAAGTTATGAAGAATTTATGGAGATAAATAAGGATAAGAGGATGTTTCTGGCATCAACACATGCAAAAGAAATTTATAGCGATGTTAAATTTAAGCAGGGAGATTTTATAATGTTTGGAAGAGAGTCATGTGGTGTTCCTGACAATGTTCATAATGATATCCAAGGTATTAGAACACCAATGCTTGAAACTAGTACGCGTTCACTTAATTTATCAAATACTGTTGCAATAGTTGCATATGAAGCGCTTAGACAAATTGGTTTTCCAGGGATGAAATAGGGGGTAATTAACATGGAAAAAATAAAGATAATTACAGATAGCACAGCAGATTTACCTAAGGAAATATTTGAAAAGTATGATGTGGAAGTGTTGCCTCTATTAATTAACTTCGGAGAAGAAAGCTATTTAGATGGTGTGGATATTAACCTTCAGCAGCTTATAAAAAGAATTAATGAAGAAAATGTTCTTCCAACAACTGCACAGGTGACTCCTAATAGATTTGCAGAGTGCTATAAAAAATTTCTTGATGAAGGATATAAGATAGTATCGATACATCTATCTTCAAATATGAGCGGAACATATCAGTCAGCATGTATAGCGAAAGATATGCTTGAAACAGATAATATTGTTGTTGTTGATTCTCAGACTGTAACATCTGGACTGGGAATACTTGTGATTCAGGCAGCGGAGCTTAGCAGACAGGGTCTTACTATAAATGAAATCAAGGATAAACTTGATGAAATAAAAGGTCATATCCAGAGTTCATTGGCATTTGAAAGTTTAGAGAACCTTGTAAGAGGAGGAAGAATATCTAAAACTGTTGGTGTTATAGGAAGTGTACTTAATATTAAACTTATTCTTGAAGTAAAAGATGGAATGATGGCTGTTAAGGATAAGGTTAGAGGAACAAAAAAAGCTGTTAAGCGTATTATAGAAGATTTTGAGAAATATGGGCATAAGGAAGGTACACCAATTGTACTGTTTCATGTTGAAAATAAGGATATACGTGAAGGTCTTATGAAATATTTTAACGAAAACAAAATAGAATATATTGATACAGAAGTTGGCTGTACTGTTGGAATACATTCAGGTCCTAAGGCGGCAGGTCTTTTCTTTATCGATAACAAATAATATAAAAGGAATGTCTTTGAAATATATTTTAAGGACATTCCTTTTATATTATTTTAAAATAGACATAAAGCTAACCCAAAATACATATTATATTACAGGTAATAGTTGAATATGCGAACAATAACCCGTGAATAGAAAATATAAAACGTATAATTTAATGAAATTAAAAAAATGTATTCTTTAAAAGTAAAATGATATAACATATTTAATTAAATAATATATATTTTTGGACTTTAAAATGCATGTTTTTCAAAAAAAAACGAAAAAATAGAAAAAAACATTGAAATTGTTCAGAAAATTATATAAAATTAAGCTGTAAATGCTAATAAATGTGTTTACGAATATTATATAGGTTTATACCTGCTATTATTTAGCAGTGATAAAAATTTAAAATGGGCTTAGGAGGAATCTTTAATGAAAAAGAAGAGACTAATGGCTGCAATTTCAGCTATTGCGGTTGCTACAACAATGTTTATGGGCTGTGGTTCATCAAACAATTCTGCAAAGAGTGGCGACAGTGCAACTAAAGAAAATTATAATGTATCAATGGTAACTGATACAGGTGGAGTTAATGACCAGTCATTTAACCAGTCATCTTGGGAAGGACTACAACAGTTAAGCAAAGATGTTAAAGATAAAAATGTAAAGGTAAGTTATTTAGAATCTAAACAAGAATCTGATTATGCTACTAACCTTGATAAAGCAGCAGATAGTGGATGTAAGTTAATATGGGGTGTAGGTTATGCTATGGCTGATGCTTTAACAAATGCGGCTAAGAAAAATCCTGACGTTAATTATGCTATTATAGATAATTCATATGGAAAGGATACACTAAGTAATGTTACTGGTGTAATGTTTAAAGCTGAAGAATCATCATTCATGGTAGGATATATTGCTGGTAAAACTACAAAGACAGGAAAAGTTGGATTTGTAGGTGGACAGACTAGTGCTGTTATAGATGAATTTGAATATGGATATAAAGCTGGTGCACAATATGCAGCTAAAGAATTAGGAAAGACTATAGAAGTTCAATCTCAGTATGCTCAGAGTTACAATGATGCAGCAAAGGGTAAAGCTATAGCAAACTCAATGTTCTCAAAGGGATGTGATATAGTATTCCACGCTGCAGGTGGTACTGGAGTAGGAGTTATTGAAGCTGCTAAAGAAGCTAACAAGTTTGCAATCGGTGTTGATAGAGACCAGGCATACTTAGCTCCAAAGAATGTATTAACTTCTGCATTAAAGAATGTTAATGTTGCAGTTGAAAATCTTTCTAAAGATGCTATGAGTGGTAAGAAAATAGGTGGACAAACATTCACTTATGGATTAAAAGAAGGTGCTGTTGGAATTCCTGAAAAGAATGACAACCTAGATAAAAAAGTATATGATGATACTATGAAGATTCAGGATGAAATCAAAGCAGGAAAAATAACACCACCAGCTAGCAAGGATTCATACGAAAAATTTGTTAAGGATCTTAAATAATTTATTTGTTAATTAAATAAAGTTTGATTTTAGGGAAATACTTCAATATTTTTTGAGTATTTCCCTAATTAATAAGGAGGATTTATTGTGAATATTAGTCCTGAGTATGCAGTTCAGATGCATGGGATCACTAAAACATTTGGTTCATTTTGCGCACTGGATAATATAAATTTAGATGTTAAGAAAGGTACAATTCATGCGCTTCTAGGAGAAAATGGTGCCGGTAAGAGTACATTAATGAATGTCCTATACGGACTTTACAGAGCTGACAGCGGAGACATTAGTCTTAATGGTAAAAAAGTAGACATAAAGAATCCTAATGTTGCTATAGAAAACGGGATTGGTATGGTTCATCAGCATTTTATGCTTGTTGACAACTTTACAGTAACACAGAATATCGTCCTTGGCAGTGAAATTGCTAATAAATTTGGTGTCTTAAACATGAAAAAGGCACGTGAAGAAGTAGTTAATATAGTTAAAAAGTATGGACTTGAAGTGGATCCAGACGCGAAAATTGAAGATATTTCTGTTGGAATGCAACAACGTGTTGAAATACTTAAGGCTCTTTATAGAGGTGCTGAACTTCTTATACTTGATGAGCCTACAGCTGTGCTTACACCACAGGAAATTAATGATCTTATAGACATTATGCATAATCTTATTGCAGATGGAAAAACAATAATTATTATTACACATAAGTTAAAAGAAATAAAAAAATCATCAGATGTTTGTACAATAATTCGTAGAGGACAATATATTGATACTGTTAAAGTAAGTGATATTACAGAGGAAGAACTTGCAACAAAGATGGTTGGACATGCTGTTAAGTTGGTTGTAGATAAGACACCAGCTAAACCGAAAGATGTTGTATTTGAGATTGATAACTTAAATGTTAAAGATGAAAGAAAACTTGATGCAGTAAAGAATTTATCACTTAAAGTTCATAGAGGCGAAATCGTTGGTATAGCAGGAATAGATGGAAATGGACAAAAAGAGTTAGTTGAGGCTATAACTTGTCTTACAAAGTCAGAAAGCGGTACCATTAAGATAAATGGAGTAGAAATACAGAATACAACTCCTGAAAATGTAATAAAACATAAAATATCAACAATACATGAAGATAGACAGAAGAGAGGTCTCGTATTAGATTTTACAGTTGCTGAAAATATGGTTATCGAAAATTATAAGAAAGAACCATTTTGCAAAAAAGGAATACTTAATATGCCTAAAATTATAGAACATACTACTGAAATGATTAAACAGTATGATATAAGGCCAGATGGTTGTGAGAATGAAAAAGTTAGAGGTTTATCAGGCGGTAATCAGCAGAAGGTTATAATTGCCAGGGAAGTTTATAATGATCCTGATTTACTTATAGCAGTACAGCCTACGAGAGGACTTGATGTAGGAGCAATAGAATATGTTCATAAGGCACTTGTTAAAGAAAGAGATAAAGGTAAGGCAGTACTTTTAATTTCTCTTGAACTTGATGAAGTAATGAATGTATCTGATACAATAGCCGTAATCTATGATGGAAACATAGTTAACACATTTAAACAAGGCGAAGTAGATGAAAATACAGTAGGTTTGTTAATGGCAGGAGGTAAGAAGAATGAAAAAGTTAGCCAAAATTCTTAAGAAGCCTTTTACAGCAACAGTAATAGCAATACTTTGCGGATTTATGGTTGCATCAATTGTACTGGCGCTTACAGGATATAGTCCTATAGCATGTTTTTCAGCTTTATTTAAAGGTGTGTTTTCAAAGCCTAAATATATATCAAATACAATAATTAAGGCTACACCATTAATACTTACAGCGGTAAGTGTGGCCTTTGCATTTAAAACTGGACTTTTTAATATTGGTGCAGAAGGACAGTATATAGTAGGAACAATAGCATCAGTTATTGTGGGTATAAAATTAAATCTTCCACCAGTTTTACAGATACCAGTAGTAATCCTTGCTGGAGTGATTGCTGGAGCTTTATGGGGTGCAATAGTAGGATTGCTTAAAGCAAAATTCGGAATACATGAAGTTATAACAAGTATAATGCTTAATTGGATTGCACTTTATTTATGTAACTTTGTAGTAAATATGAAAGCATTCCATCAACCAGATTCAACAAGTACAGTTGCCATAAATCCATCAGGTTTTACAACAATACTTGGAGAGTGGAAGAAAACAGCTGAGGGACAGCAGGCTCTTTCAAGCCAGCCATGGCTTTACGAAATGTTTGTTAAAACAGATGTTAATATAGGTATAATTATTGCAATAATAGTAGCAATATTAATATGGGTATTACTATATAAATCATCAAAGGGATATGAATTAAGAGCAGTTGGATTTAACAAAGATGCAGCAGAATTTGCAGGTATAAATGTTAATAAGAATATAATTCTTTCAATGGTTATAGCAGGAGCTATATCAGGTCTTGCAGGTGCACTTATTATAACTGGAATAGAACCACATAAGATTTCAACACTTGCAGCATTTGAAAATGCTGGGTTCAATGGTATGTCAGTAGCGCTTATAGCAGGAAGTTCACCAATAGGCTGTATATTTGCAGGACTTCTTTTCGGAGGACTTTTATATGGTGGACAATCAGTTCAGTTTACAGTTGGAGCACCATCAGAAATAATCAACATTATGATTGGAACAATAGTATTCTTTGTAGCACTAACAGCAATTGTTCCAAAACTTGCTGATAAGCTTGAAAAGAGGGGTGAACAGAATGCTAAGTAGTATTGGATTATTAATAGGAATTACTTTAATGTATTCAGCACCATTGATATTTGGAGCGCTTGGCGGTGTAATATCAGAACGTTCAGGAGTTATAAATATCGGAATCGAAGGAATGATGACTATGGGAGCATTCGTAGGTGCTTCAGTAGGATACTTTACTAATAATGCATGGATAGGTTTTATGGCAGCAGGTATTGCTGGTGGACTTATAGCTTTACTTCATGCTATAGCATCAATAACCTTTAAAGCTGACCAGACAATATCAGGTATCGCAATAAACTTTTTAGGATCAGGTCTTGCATTATTCTTATGTAGACTGCTTTTTGAGCAGGCAACAATGACAAAACCTGTATCACATAAAATACCTAAAATATTTAATAGTGTAGATGCAACAGTTATATTAGCACTTGCTGCTACAGTTATAATGTGGTTTGTTCTTTATAAAACTAAATGGGGACTTCGTATACGTTCAGTAGGAGAACATCCTGCAGCTGCAGATACACTTGGAATAAGTGTTGAGAAGACTCGTTATACATGTGTAATAATATCAGGAATATTAGCCGGATTTGGTGGCGCAGCAATGACACTAGCTATTATTCCACAGTTCACACCAACAGCAATAAGTGGACAGGGATTCATAGCATTGGCAGCAGTTATATTTGGTAAATGGACACCTCATGGTGCATACGGATCATGTTTACTTTTTGGGTTTGCTCAAGCGCTTACAGTAGTACTTGGTGGAGGAAAGTTTGCAATACCTTCAGAAATACTTGCAATGCTTCCATATGTACTTACAATAATAATTTTAATATTATTCGTAGGACGTTCAGCAGCACCAAAAGAAGATGGAGTTCCTTACGAAAAAGGTTCTCGTTAATAAAAATAAGAAATTACAAAAGGTTTTTCATCAGAAGTTCTGGTGAGAAACCTTTTTTTAACGTCTTGATATCTAGTTGTATAAAAAAATATAAATAGTAACATTTGATATTGCCTCTGCATATAATGAACATTAAGAAAAAAATTCTATGATTTTGATATTTAAAATAAATAATTAGGAGGCAGTTCAATGGTCAAAACAGTTGATGTTAAAGAATTCAAGAGCGAAGTAAAAAAAGGCATTGTAGTAGTGGATTTTTTTGCAACATGGTGTGGCCCATGCAGAATGTTATCTTCTGTAATGGACGAATTATCAAAAGAACTAGATGGAAAAGCAAAGTTTATAAAAATTGATGTTGATGAAAATCCTGAACTTGCAGATGAACTTAAAATTATGTCAATCCCGACAACTATGGTATTTAAGAATGGAGAAAATAAGAAAGCCATAATAGGTTTTTTACCAAAAGATGAAATAAAGAAAAATATAGAATCTCAGCTGTAAATAACTTATGATTTATTTAGGAGGTACTATGGTACAAAGATACGACATAGCAATAGTGGGCAGCGGACCTGCTGGTCTGTCTGCATCACTTAATGCATGTGTTCGAAAGAAGAAATTCATTATATTTGGAAATAAGAACTACAGTGATAAACTTATTAAAGCAGTAAAAATAAATAATTATTTAGGTTTGTCAGGGAAAAGCGGTGTAGAGTTTAAAAATGAAATAGATAAACAGCTATCGCTAATGAATATAGTTGTTACAGAAGAGAAGGTTAATACTGTATTTGCTATGGGTAGTTATTTCATAATAGTATCTGATAAAGGAACATATGAAGCTAAAACAGTAATTCTTGCAACAGGAATAAGCTTTGAAGGAGCAATTGATGGAGAAAAGGAACACTTAGGAAGAGGTGTAAGTTACTGTGTTACATGCGATGCGCAGCTTTGCAAAAATAAAGTATCAACAATAATATCGTACAGCAGTAAATATGAAACAGAAGCTGAATTTTTACTTGGAATATCATCTGAAGTATTTTATGTTCCAGTGTATAAAGCAGATGTGAAAGTTAATTCTAAAATACATGTAATTAAAGATAAAGTTATAAGTATTGAGGGCGGATATAAAGCTGCAAAAGTACAATTGAAGAATGAGTCTATTAAGACTGACTATGTATTTATACTTAGAGATAGAATATCTCCTATTCAGCTAGTACCAGGGCTGAAAATGAATGAAAATCATATTGCGGTGGACAGATTAATGCAAACTAACATAAAAGGGTGTTTTGCAGCAGGTGATGCTGTAGGAAAACCCTATCAGTATATTAAAGCAGCAGGTGAAGGGAATATAGCAGCATTGTCAGCTATAGAATATCTGCAGTCATTAAAATGAGTTTGTTATAAAAGTAGAAAATCAAGAGAAAATAGAGTGGTATAGCCACTCTTTTTTAATGTCTAGAAAATTGCATTTAAAAAGGTGAAATTTTAATGCAGTAAATCGTTGAAAACAAAAAGATTTACAGGTTAATACAATAAAAAGTGTTTTAAGTAGATTTTAGATTAATGTTATAATAAAAATGGTTATTAGTGAAGGAAGTTGTGAGCAAAGGAGTTGTAATATAGTGCAGTTAAATCAGAACTTGACGCAGGAACAAAAGTTGATTCTGACTCAATCATTGTCAATGTCCATTAAAATACTTGAAATGAATTCAGTTGATCTTTATGAGTTTATAAAAAAGGAACTTTCAGAAAATCCTCTACTTGATTGCAGCGGTGATGAGTATACTATTGGATATGATGAGAGTTATAAGATAAAAGAGTATGTAGAAAAAAATCTTTATAGCTTTAAAGACAAAGATTATAAAGAAGAAACTGAATGTATTACACCATTCTACTTCATATCTGAAAAAAAGACGCTGAGAAACCATCTACAGCAACAGCTGGGAGAAATGAAACTGGACGAAAGTCAGAGAAAAATATGCGTCTATTTAATAGAATGTATTGATGAACGTGGGTATCTACCAATCTCTAGTGCTCAAGGCGCAGAAGAACTGTGCTGTAGTAGGGAAGATGTAGAATCAGCAGTTAATATAATTCAGTCCATGGATCCGTGCGGTATTGGAAGCAGGAACTTAACAGAGTGTCTTGCTATACAGCTTAAAGAAAAAAATATGTTTACGAAGGAAATGAAGATAGTTGTAGAAGAATGTCTTGATGATATTGCATATGCCAGGTATTGGGCTGTAGCTAAAAAGGCAGGTATAAGTGTTGCTAAGGCAAGGAGATGTAGTGAAATAATAAGAAACCTTGAGCCTAAGCCGTCAAGAGGTTTTTATACAGGTGAAGAAACAAAATATGTAATACCTGAAGCTGAAATCTATGAAGAAAACGATGACTTTAAGATAAAAATGACAAAAGGAATAATTCCTAAGATAAAAATAAATAAGGAATATAGAAAGCTTCTGAAATTTGCATGTGAGAAAGAGGTTAAAGAATATATTGATAAAAAAACCGAGAGGGCACGCAATATACTAAATGGTATTGACAAAAGAGAAGAAACCTTAGTTAGAATACTAAAATACATACTTGAAAATCAGAAGAGATATTTTAAGTATGGTAAAGAAAAGCTGAAGCCTATGAGCATAAAACAGGTAGCTGAAGATCTTGGCTTAAGCGATTCAACTATCAGTAGAGCTGTTAAGGGAAAATATATATATACTCCTAATGGAATCATATTAATAAGAAAACTTTTTACTTCTTCATTAAATATAGGAAATACAGAAATAAGTACTGATACAGTTAAAGATAAAATAAAAAGTATTATTGAAAAGGAAAACAAAAAGAAGCCGTTATCAGATCAGGTAATCTGTTTCATGCTAAATGATTACAATATTGAGATATCTAGGAGGACGGTTGCCAAGTACAGAGAGGAATTAGGTATAGAATCTTCCAGCAGAAGAAGAAGAATTTAAAAAGAAATAAAAAAAGTTACTAAAAAGGCTTTAAAAATCATCATTAGTGTTTTATAATAATATTTGTGGGACAGAAAAAAAACAAGCGGGACGTTAAATGACCAAAAGGAGTGTTGAAAGTGCAGGAAATGTTAAAATTACAGAAAAAAATAATTCCTGAACTTGTAGACTTATTAGAAAAAAGATATAATGTATTACGAACAATATATTATAATGAACCAATAGGTCGAAGAACATTGGCTGGTTATCTAAATCTCAGTGAGAGAATTGTCAGAACAGAGATAAGCTTCCTGAATGATCAGGGACTTATAGCAATAAGTTCTCCGGGAATGAGCGTTACAGACGAAGGAAGAGAAGTTCTTGAGAAACTTAAAGGATATATTCATGAAATTAAAGGATTGTCTGAAGTAGAAGAGATAATAAAAGAATTTCTTAATCTTAAGAATGTAATCGTAGTGTCTGGTGATGTAGAAGAAGATCCTAGTATCATGAAAGAAATAGGAAAAGCTGCTGCAAACTTTGCAAAGTCACATATTCATTCTGGCGATATTATAGCAGTTACAGGTGGAAGTACAGTAAAGTCTGTTATTGATAATTTCCCCAAAGTAAACAGCATAAAAGATGTACTAGTGGTACCAGCAAGAGGCGGTATGGGTAAGAAAGTGGAAACACAGGCAAATACATTATCAGCAAAACTTGCAGAAAAACTAAATGGTACATATAAAATGCTTCATGTACCAGAAAATCTCAGTGATGAGATTTTAGAAACTCTTGTGCAGCAGAAAGAGATACAGGAGATTATCGAATGTATTCATAAAGCTAATATACTGATTTATGGTATAGGTAGAGCACAGCAGATGGGCATGAAAAGAGGATTGTCACAAAAGCAACTACAGCAGTTGAATGAATTAGGTGCTGTGGGTGAAGCATTTGGATGTTATTTTGATAAAGATTCCAATGTGGTGTGGATAACTCCAACATTGGGAATAAATATTAATGATATAAATAATCTTAACTTACATATTGCAGTTGCGGCTGGTAAAAATAAAGTTGAGGCAATTTTATCAACAAAGTTTGGCAATAAGAATGGTGTACTAGTTACAGATGAAGGTGCAGCATTAAGACTTGTTGAGCATATTAAGCAGAATAACAGTTAAATAATGATATAAAAATATTTAAATAATATTTTATATAATAAATTAGTCTTTTTAGGAGGAATTACAAAATGGTAAAAGTAGCAATTAATGGTTTTGGACGTATTGGACGTCTTGCATTCAGACAAATGTTCGGAGCAGAAGGTTATGAAGTAGTTGCAATCAACGACTTAACTAGCCCTAAGATGTTAGCTCACTTATTAAAGTATGATTCAGCTCAAGGAAGATATGCTTTAGCTGATACAGTAACAGCTGGAGAAGACTCAATAACAGTTGATGGAAAAACTATAAAGATATATGCAGAAAAAGATGCAAAGGATCTTCCATGGGGACAATTAGATGTAGACGTAGTTTTAGAATGTACTGGATTCTACACTTCAAAAGAAAAAGCATCAGCTCATATAGCTGCAGGTGCTAAGAAAGTTGTTATATCAGCACCAGCTGGAAACGACCTTCCTACAATAGTTTACAGCGTAAACGAAAATACATTAACTAAGGAAGATACTGTTATATCAGCAGCTTCTTGTACTACAAACTGCTTAGCTCCAATGGCTGATACATTAAACAAATTAGCTAAGATTAAGAAGGGATACATGACTACAATCCACGCTTACACTGGAGATCAGATGACTCTTGATGGACCTCAGAGAAAAGGTGATTTAAGAAGAGCTAGAGCTGCAGCTGTTAACATAGTACCAAACTCAACTGGTGCTGCTAAAGCAATCGGATTAGTTATCCCAGAATTAAACGGAATCCTTGATGGATGCGCACAGAGAGTTCCAGTTCCAACTGGTTCATTAACTCAGTTAGTTGCTATCGTTGAAGGAAAAGTAACTGAAGCTGACGTTAACGCTGCTATGAAGGCTGCTCAGTCTGCATCATTCGGATACACTGAAGAAGAATTAGTTTCTTCTGATATCGTAGGAATCACTTACGGTTCATTATTCGATGCTACTCAGACTAAGACTATGGATATGGGCGATGGCACAACTATGGTTAAAGTAGTTTCTTGGTACGATAACGAAAACTCATACACTAGCCAGATGGTTAGAACAATCAAATACTTTGCTGAATTAGCATAATTTGATATTCAATAAGGATTAATTGCTTAACAAAGCATTCTTATAAGATCCTATAATGGGTCCGGTCTCTAAGGCATACTTATAAGACCGGGCTCATTTTAAAATTATGAAAAAATTATGAGGTGAATAGAATGAGCTATAATAAAAAGACAGTTGAAGATATAGAAGTTAAAGGAAAAAAAGTATTAGTTAGATGTGACTTTAATGTTCCTCTAAAAGATGGCGTTATAACAGATGTTAACAGATTAAACGGAGCGCTTCCAACAATCAAATACTTAGTTGATAACGGAGCTAAAGTTATCCTTTGCTCACACATGGGTAAACCAAAGGGAGAACCAAAGCCAGAATTATCTTTAGCACCAGTTGCTGCAAAGCTAAGCGAAATGTTAGGAAAAGAAGTAGTATTTGCTGCTGATGACAACGTTGTTGGAGAAAATGCTAAGGCTGCTGTTGCTGCAATGAAAGACGGAGACGTTGTTTTATTACAGAACACAAGATACAGAAAAGAAGAAACTAAGAACGGTGTTGAATTCTCTAAAGAATTAGCTTCACTTGCTGAAGTATTCGTAAACGACGCTTTCGGTACTGCTCACAGAGCTCACTGTTCAACAGTTGGAGTTACTGAATTCTTACCAGTTGCTGCTTGTGGATACTTAATCCAGAAGGAATTAAAATTCTTAGGAAACGCTGTTGATAATCCAGTTAGACCTTTCGTTGCTATATTAGGTGGATCAAAGGTTTCAGATAAGATTAACGTTATAAACAACTTACTAGAAAAAGTTGATACATTAATCATCGGTGGAGGAATGGCTTACACATTCTTAAAAGCTCAGGGATATACAATTGGAACATCTCTATGCGAAGATGATAAGATGGAATATGCTAAAGAAATGATGGAAAAGGCTGCTAAGAAGGGCGTTAAGTTCTTATTACCAGTTGACCATAGAGTTGCACCTGAATTTAAAGATGTTGAAGCTGTTGTTACAGAAGATCAGAATATTCAGGATGGATTCATGGGACTTGATATCGGACCTAAGACTGAAAAGTTATATGCTGACGCTGTTAGAGATGCTAAGACAGTTATCTGGAACGGACCTATGGGAGTTTGTGAATTTGAAAACTTCAACAAAGGTACTGTAGCTGTTGCTAAAGTTTTAGCAGATGCTAAAGATGCGACTACAGTAATCGGTGGAGGAGATTCAGCTGCTGCTGTTAATACTTTAGGATTCGGAGATAAGATGACTCATATCTCAACTGGTGGTGGAGCATCACTTGAATTCTTAGAAGGAAAAGAATTACCAGGAATTGCTGCATTAAACGATAAATAATATTATTTATATAGAAGGAGAAAAAACTATGAGAACACCAATAATCGCTGGAAACTACAAAATGAACAATACTGTTAGCGAAGCAGTTAAATTAGTAGAAGAATTAAAGCCATTAGTTAAGGATGCTAAATGTGATGTAGTTGTATGTCCAACATTTGTATGTCTTGATGCTGTAAAGAAGGCTGTTGAAGGAACTAACATCAAAGTTGGAGCTCAGAACATGCACTTCGAAGAAAAAGGAGCTTTCACTGGAGAAATATCTCCAAAGATGCTTGAAGAAATCGGAGTTGACTATGTTGTATTAGGACATAGTGAAAGAAGAACTTACTTCAACGAAACAGATGAAGCTATAAACAAGAAGGTTAAAGCTGCATTTGCTCACAACATAACTCCAATAGTATGCTGTGGTGAAACTTTAGAACAAAGAGAAGCTGGAGTTACTGATGACTTTATAGCTTGCCAGATCAAAGTTGATATCGCTGGATTAACTAAAGAAGAAGCTGAAAAAGTTGTAATAGCTTACGAACCAATCTGGGCTATCGGAACTGGTAAAACAGCTACTAAAGAACAAGCAAACGAAACAATCTCTGCAATAAGAAAAGTTGTTGCTGGAATGTACGGACAAGAAGTTGCTGATAAGGTTAGAATCCAGTACGGTGGATCAGTTAAACCAAACACAATTAAAGACCAGATGGCTATGTCAGACATCGATGGAGCTTTAGTTGGTGGAGCTAGCTTAGTTGCATCTGATTTTGCTGCTATAGTTAACTACTAAAATATAGAGTAAAAAATACAGGGAGCTGTACAAAGTGAGACATCATTTGTATTGCTCCCTATTTATTTGTGACAAACAATTAGTCTATAAGCGACAATAGTAAAATAAGTATCTAAGCTTATAAATAAGTTTTTTACAAAAGAGGAATAATATCATTATAATAGTTCTTTGACACTTTAAGTGCGATTATAGTATAATGAATTTGTAATAAAAAGTAGAAATTTGATAAGATAATATTTAATAAACAGCACACATTCTTGAGCTGTTTATTATTGAATAAAATATTTGGAGGTATATACATGGCAAAGAAACCAGTAATGTTAATGATACTAGATGGATTTGGAATCGCAGATGCATCTGATGGAAATGCAGTTGCAGCAGCTTCAAAACCAAATTTTGATAAATTAATTGCTAAATATCCACATACTCAGATACAGGCATCAGGAATGGATGTTGGTCTTCCAAACGGACAGATGGGTAACTCAGAAGTTGGTCATTTAAATATAGGTGCAGGAAGAATAATATATCAGGAATTAACTAGAATCACTAAAGCAGTTGAAGAAGGAACTATTCTTGAAAATGAAGCATTATGCAATGCTATGGATAATGCAGTAAAGAATAACTCTGATGTACACTTTATGGGATTATTATCAAATGGTGGAGTGCATTCTCACATAGATCACTTAAAAGGTTTATTAGATATGGCTAAGAAGAAGGGCGTTAAGAATGTTTACGTTCATGCTTTCATGGATGGTAGAGACGTTGCACCATCATCAGGAAAATCTTTCATAGAAGAACTAGAAAACTACATGAAGGAAATTGGATGTGGTAAGATTGCTACAATATCAGGAAGATATTATGCAATGGACAGAGATAACAGATGGGAAAGAGTTCAGCTTGCATATGATGCAATAGTAAATGGTAAGGGTGAAACTGCAACTTCTGCAGTAGAAGCTATAGAAAACTCATATCACGATAACAAGACTGATGAATTTGTATTACCATGTGTAATATTAGAAAATGGTCACCCAACTGCAACAGTAAAGAACAACGACTCAGTTGTATTCTTTAACTTTAGACCAGATAGAGCTAGAGAACTTACAAATGCAATGACTCAAGATTCATTTGATGGATTTTGCAGAGAAAAATTAAACATATCATTTGTATGTATGACTCAGTATAACAAAGACTTTACTGGAATTGATATAGCTTACAGACCTGAAAGCTACACTAATACATTAGGTGAATATGTTGCATCTAAGGGATTAAACCAGCTTAGAATAGCAGAAACTGAAAAATATGCTCACGTTACATTCTTCTTCAATGGCGGAGTAGAAAAGCCAAATGCAGGAGAAGACAGAGAAATAGTTCAGTCTCCAAAGGTTGCAACTTATGACTTAAAACCAGAAATGAGTGCTTTTGAATTAACTGATAAGCTTCTTGCTAAGATAGATGAAGACAAGTATGATATGATTATCGTTAACTATGCTAACCCAGACATGGTTGGACATACAGGAGTATTCGATGCGGCTAAGAAGGCAGTTGAAGCAGTAGATACTTGCCTTGGAAGAGTAGCTGAAAAGATATTAGAAAAAGAAGGTACATTATTTGTAACTGCTGACCACGGAAATGCAGAAATAATGATTGATTTCTCAACAGGAAATCCATTCACAGCACATACAACTGATCCAGTACCATTTGTATGGGTATCAAAAAATGCAGAGGGTAAAGCTTTAGCAGAAGGCGGAAGACTTTCTGATATAGCTCCAACAATGCTTACAGCTATGGGACTTGAAGTACCAGCTGAAATGACTGGAAAGAACTTAATGAAATAATTATTAATTTCATTGTTTATATTAAATAAGAGGAAGTATATCCTTTAGCAGTGCTAAAGGAATACTTCCTCTTTTATTATCTTAGAGAATTATATTAGAATACTATTAGTTTTTGTTATTATCTTCTGCAGCAACAATTCATTTTCTGCTTTCTGCAGTTTCTACCTGAATGTGCTATAGTAGTTGGATAGTTAGGATCAGGTATAACATTTGCAATAGTAACAACTTTTTCAGGCCTTACAGCTTCAGCATGAAGTGTTGGCTCAAGTATTGCTGTACCAACAATTTCAAATCTTCCTTCACGTCTTCTTCTGCCGCCCTCTAAGTCATCATCTGATAAACCGAATTCTTCATGACCTCCTAGATTTAGAGCATTGATGTCGTCTATATCATCAACATCATTTTCATAGTGGATTTCTCCAAAGTTTTCATGAGCATCTCCACATTCGCCATAGTTACCGTTTTCTTCATCCATCTGTAAATAATTGCAGCCAGGTTTTGGTCCTCTGCGAACCTCTTTGATTCTTACGCAGTCTACTAGTTCAACTTCATAGTTAAATAGTAGATTTACATAAGGAGCAAAAATTGATGCCTGTTTTGGAATACATATCTGTCTTACGAAATTTAATACAGAATCCTCAGTTACGAAAGGTCTCTTATTTCTTGTCTGGATAAAGAATTTATAAGTCTGGCCTTCGTCAGTAACTGTACCGCAGATTGTATACTGAATTATATATTTTAATTTATATGGTTTAATTGAAATGCTAGCATTTCTTCCTTGAGTTGTTGGACATACAGCATTGTCAACTGATGGATCAAAAGTACCTAAATATAATTCATAGAAATTTGCAGATTCTTTGTCTAAAGACTGATCAGCAAATAGACTGTCACAATTTACTTTTATATCATTAGAGCTTAGCTGTTTAGCAGGCTCTACACTTAAAATTCTTGCTTCAGCAGAGCATACATTGAATTCTGCATCTGGGCCAGGAACAAAATTACACATATTGCAGCATTGGTCGCATGCAGTATAGTGTATAACTGTATCAAAATCTCTTGCACCAGGACCACCTAATGGAATTCTAAATGGAACTCCGATAGATGTAGATTCGCCATTCTTAACATCAAATACTGTATCAGCATAAGTTAATATAGGCTGAATATTGTTAGGATTGAAACGAACATTTTTTAAGCCGTTACCATTGCAGCAAGTATTAGGTTTAGGTGGACAGTTATATACTGGGCAGTTACAGCCACCATTTGTTAAATCAGATATTACACTTTCTACGTTATTATCATTTGAACATTTATAAGACATATTGAGACATCCTCCTTATCTTTACTTCAATATTATGCACTTAATAAATAATATGTAATAGTATGGAATAATGTTACACATACATTGATGCATTATATTTATAAAAGATAAGAAACTTTCTATAGAGTAAAAAATGTGAATAAATAAGTTCAATAATGCAGAAACTTAATTCAGTAAAGATTTAATTAGGGAGGAATAAAAATGAAACAATATGTAGAAATTGTAGATGTAGTTGCAAGACAGATTCTTGATTCAAGATGTTTTCCAACTGTTGAGGTGGAAGTAGTACTTGAGGATGGAACATGTGGAAGGGCAGCAGTGCCATCAGGAGCTTCTACAGGAATGTATGAAGCTGTTGAACTTAGAGATGGAGATAAATCTAAGTATATGGGAAAGTCTGTTGAAAAGGCTGTTAATAACGTTAATGAGACAATATCAACAGAACTTATAGGGATGAATGTTTTTGACCAAACTATGATAGATAAAGAATTAATAGCTCTTGACGGAACTCCTAATAAAGGAAAACTTGGTGCTAATGCAATACTTGGTGTTTCATTAGCTGTAGCACAAGCTGCTGCAAATTATTTAGGTCTTCCCCTTTATCAATATATAGGTGGAGTAAATGCGAAGGTTCTTCCAGTACCAATGATGAATATCTTAAATGGTGGAGAACATGCTGATAACTCAGTGGATCTTCAGGAATTCATGATTATGCCTGTAGGCGCACAGAGCTTCAGCGCAGCACTTCAGATGTGTGCAGAAGTATATCACACTTTAAAGAAATTATTAAATGAAAAGAATTATGCTACAGGTGTTGGAGACGAAGGTGGCTTTGCACCGAACTTAGGATCTAATGAGGAGGCTCTTCAGATAATTGTCGAAGCAATACAAAAAGCAGGATATGAAGCAGGAAAAGATATGTTTATAGCAATTGATGCAGCTTCATCTGAATTCTATAAAGATGGTAAATATGTTCTTCAACATGAAGGAAAAACACTTGATGCAGCACAGCTTGTTGACTTATACGAAAACTGGGTAACAAAATATCCAATAATATCAATAGAAGATGGTCTTGCAGAAGAAGACTGGGATGGTTGGAAACTTTTAACTCAAAAGCTTGGAAGCAAGGTTCAGCTTGTTGGTGATGATTTATTTGTTACTAATACAGAGAGACTTGAAAACGGAATT
Source organism: Inconstantimicrobium porci (assembly GCF_009696465.1). Lineage (GTDB taxonomy): Bacteria > Bacillota > Clostridia > Clostridiales > Clostridiaceae > Inconstantimicrobium > Inconstantimicrobium porci. The sequence continues at coordinate 56,521 of NZ_VULX01000014.1, forward strand.
AATAAAGGTGTTGCTAATGCTATATTAATTAAACTTAACCAGATAGGAACTCTTACTGAAACTCTTAATGCTATAGAAATGGCAAACAGAGCAGGATATACAGCAGTTGTTTCACATAGAAGCGGTGAAACTGAAGACACTACAATAGCAGATCTTGTCGTAGCCGTTAATGCAGGACAGATTAAGACTGGCGCACCAGCAAGATCAGAAAGAGTGGCTAAATACAATCAACTTATAAGAATAGAAGAAGAACTAGAAGATGTTGCAGAGTATAGAGGAAGAAAAGCTTTCTTCAATATAAAGTAAAAAAGGCCGAAAGGCCTTTTTTTATATCCAAATTTCCTTTTATTATAAAAATATTTATGTTATTATAATATGTGTGATTTTAAAATGAAATTATAATAATTTAGTTTGAGAATATATAGGAGGTGGCTTAAATGTCAGGTCTTAAAATAACTTTATTAGTTGTTGAAGCAGTTTTGGGTATATTAATTGTTACTTTTATATTAATGCAGCCTTCAAAGGCAGATGCGTTAAGTGGTCTTATTCAAGGAAAGACAGAAACATTTTATTCAAAGAATAAGAGTAGAACAAAAGAATCAATGCTTGTAAAATTAACAGTAGTATCAGCTATTTTATTTGCTGTAAATACACTTGCACTTAATTTAGTAAAATAAACAGTTAAAGAGATTGTTGCGAAGGTGACGATCTTTTTTATTTTATAGAAAAATTATAATATAAATTTAACTATATTTTCTATATCTATAGTTGCATATATAGTTATATGTTTGTTTTTTGTCATAGTATGTGGTCTGATGGTTGGAAGAGCAATTATGAAACCACTGAATAATATAATGGAACTTGCTAAAAGAATGTCAATGTTTGTAAGTATTATGTCAGAAGAAATTACAGCAACAATAGGACAGGTTAATGATGCGCTACAAAGTAGATCTGAGGCTGCTCAGAAGTCAAGCGCAGAGGTGAATTCTATAAAAGAAAATATAAACGATACATCTAAAGCAATTGAACAGGTTGCAATTACTGCACAAAGTCAGGCAGAACTTGCACAGAAGCTTAATGATATGATTAAGAAATTCATAATTTAATATCAAGTTATAAGAAATAAAAAATAAAGCTTATGCATATTTGGAGTGATTTATGCAGAGGCTTTATTTTTTATATAAGAGCAATTTACAAAGCTGATATAAATATTGAAATATTAAGGAAATAAAGTAATTATTACAAACATGTTGGAATAAATCTATAAAAAATACAATATATAATTAAAGTACACGTGTATAAAAACCATAGAAACATATATTTGAAAATATTTAAATGGGGGTCTTAACATGAACTACTTATATGTTGCAGTAATAGTAGGTATAGCAGCACTACTAGTGGCATTTTTACTAAGAGCTTCAATTTTGAAAATTCAAGTAAAAAACAAAAGAATGAATGAAATATCAGGTTACATTGAAGAAGGAGCCATGGCATTTCTAAAAACAGAATATAAGTATTTAGCAGGCTTCATAGTTATAGTAGCAATTGTAATTGCAATTTTTATACATCCACAGACAGCATTATGTTTTGTAGTGGGTGCAGTATTCTCAATACTTGCAGGGTTCTTTGGAATGACAGTGGCTGTTAAGGCAAATGTCAGAACTACACAGGGAGCACAGAAGGATATTAAGGAAGCACTTAAAGTTGCATTCTCAGGCGGTTCAGTTATGGGGCTCTGTGTTGTTGGCTTAGGTATAGCTGGACTAGCTATTTTAGGACTAATCTTTGATTTAAATATTGAATATATAACTGGTTTTGGATTAGGTGCATCATCAATCGCATTATTTGCACGTGTTGGTGGTGGAATTTATACAAAAGCAGCTGATGTTGGAGCAGACCTTGTTGGAAAGGTAGAAGCAGGAATTCCGGAAGATGATCCAAGAAATCCAGCAGTTATCGCAGATAATGTTGGAGATAATGTTGGAGATGTAGCTGGAATGGGAGCCGATCTTTTTGAATCATTTGTTGGAGCAATAATTTCAGCTATTACATTGGGGGCAGTAGTTAAACTTGGTACTGATAAAGCAGCAAGTATATTTCCAATGGCAATTGCAAGTATAGGCATTATATCATCTATTTTAGGAATTTTAGTAGTTAAAGTATTAAAGACAAATGATCCACAGAAATCATTAAATACAGGAACTTATACTGCTGGAGCACTAATGATTATAGGAGCAGCTGTTCTATCAAAAGTATTATTTGATACATTTGCACCATTTGGAGCAGTAGTTTCAGGTGTAATAGTAGGACTCTTAATTGGAAAAATCACAGAAATATATACTTCTGCAAATTATAAGTTTGTAAAGGAGATAGCTAAAGAATCACAGACTGGTGCTGGAACAAATATTATATCTGGACTATCAGTAGGTATGAAATCTACTATATTACCAATAGTTTTAATTTGTATAGGAATTCTTATTTCTTACTACATTGTAGGAGGAGAAGCAAATGTTACTACTGGACTTTATGGTATAGCACTATCAGCAGTTGGTATGCTTGCAACAACAGGTATAACAGTTGCTGTTGATGCATATGGACCAATTGCAGATAATGCAGGCGGTATTGCAGAAATGTCTAATCTTCCTGAAAGTGTAAGAGATATTACAGATAAACTTGATTCTGTAGGTAACACTACAGCAGCTATAGGAAAAGGATTTGCAATAGGTTCAGCGGCACTTACTGCGTTGGCTTTGTTTGCATCATTTACTGAGGCTGCGAGTCTTAAAGCTATAGATTTGATGAATCCATTAACTCTTGTAGGATTCCTTATTGGAGCAATGGTACCATTCTTGTATGGTTCACTCACAATGAAGGCGGTTGGTAAAGCTGCAACAGAAATGGTACAAGAAGTCAGAAGACAGTTTAAGGAAAGACCACATATAATGGATGGTAAAGAAAAACCAGATTATAAGAAATGTGTTGATATTTCAACTGCTTCAGCAATTCACTATATGATTCTTCCTGGTATTCTAGCAATAGTAATTCCACTAGTAATGGGAATGTTTTTTGGAGCACAGGCATTAGCAGGTGTAATAGCAGGGTGTGTTGGTTCAGGTGTACTTCTTGCAATAATGATGGCAAATGCAGGGGGTGCATGGGATAATGCTAAAAAGTATATTGAGGAAGGAAACTATGGTGGTAAAGGCAGTGAAACTCATAAGGCAGGAGTTGTTGGTGATACAGTGGGAGATCCATTCAAGGATACTTCAGGACCTTCAATGAATATTCTTATAAAACTTATGACAATAGTTTCATTAGTATTTGCACCAGTAATCGCACAGTATGGTGGAATAATAATCAACATCTTCAAGTAAAACTAAATACAATAATTAATATATAAAGAAAGACTTTCTGATTTAAGAAGGTCTTTCTTTTTTGCACAAGAAAGATTAGAGATAAGAGCGAAGAGAAAAGGATGAAACTCCTTGAGGGAGCTTCAAAATAAGAGGACGAATTCCTCTTAAAAACTCTTATAATTATATAATTAAGGAGATTTGGAGGATTTGCCTCCATTAAAACTTAAAAATTTATAGCCAAGGCATAAGTGAGTAAATTTCATCCTATTCTCTTATCTCAGCTCTTATATCTCTAATCTTTTTAGAATTATACATTTTACATTATAAATTCTACATTATCATGTTATATAGTATAATAGTAAGTGGTGGGCAAAGAAGAAAAATATGTATAGAATAATTTGAGTTGAATTAAATTATGTAATACGTACAAAATAATATATATATCCTTGAAGGAGGAAAGTAGTATGGGAATAAAACAAACATTATTAAACTTCATAAATGAACCAGCATATAAACCAATGGAGATAATGGAGCTTGCCCAGATCTTCAATATAAACAAGAATGAATATAATGCATTTAAAAAAGTTATAAAAGCTATGGAAAGAGAAAACCTTATTGTAAGAGATAAAGCAGGAAGAATTGGCAGTGCAACAAAAGAAGGTACAGTTGAAGGTAAACTTCAAGTACATCCAAAAGGTTTTGGATTTGTTATTCCTGATGATGAAGAAAAAGAGGATATATTTATACCTATAAATAACATAAATGGTGCAATGAATGGTGATAGAGTTGTTGCAAAAATTCTTAAAGAAGATACAGCAAAGAAAAAATGTGAAGGTGAAATTATTTCTGTAACAGAGAGAGCAAATAAAAATGTAATTGGTGTATATCAGGATAGCAGAAATTTCGGATTTGTAATTTCTGAAGATAAGAGAATACCAAAGGATATTTTTATTTCAAAAAAGGACAAAAATGGTGCTGCTGATGGTGATGTAGTAATTGTCGAAATAACAAAATGGGCACAGGCTGATAAAAAACCTGAAGGTAAAATTAAAGAAGTTGTAGGTAAAAAGGGTGATGTAGGAATAGACATTCTTACAATAATTAAGAAGCATGGTCTTCCTGAACAGTTCCCACCTAAGGTATTAAGGTATGCAGATGGTGTAGAGGATGAGATATCTGAAAAGGAGATAGCAGGAAGAAAAGATCTTAGAAATATAAGAATGGTAACTATAGATGGCGAAGATGCGAAGGATCTTGATGATGCTGTATCAATTGAAAGGCTTGAAGATGGGAACTATAAATTAGGTGTTCATATAGCCGATGTTTCTCATTATGTTAGAGAAAATAATCCACTTGATAAGGAAGCATTTAAGAGAGCTACATCTGTATATCTTATTGATAGAGTTATTCCTATGCTGCCTAAAAAGCTTTCAAACGGAATATGTTCATTAAATCCTAGAGTAGACAGACTTGCGCTAAGTTGCATTATGACAATAGATAAACAAGGTAAAGTATTAGATCATGAGATTGCAGAAACTGTAATCAGAACTTCAGAAAGAATGACATACACAGATGTTACTAAGATATTAAGAGATCATGATGAAGAACTTATAAAGAAATATGATTATCTTTATGATGATTTTAAGGCTATGGAAGAGTTATGCAGGATATTAAATGCAAAGAGAATTAAAAGAGGAGCTATCGACTTTGAATTTGAAGAATCAAAGATAATCCTTAATGAATATGGCAAGCCAATAGAAATTAAACCTTATGAAAGAGAAATAGCTAACAGAATGATAGAAGAATTTATGCTTGTATGTAATGAAACTGTTGCTGAACATATGTACTGGACAAAGATACCATTTGTATATAGAATACATGAAGATCCAAACGAAGAGAAACTTGAAAAATTTAAAGAGTTTATGTATAACCTTGGATATAAAATAAAATGGACTAACGAATTACATCCAGCAACATTCCAGCATATTCTTGAACTTGTTAAGGGCAAGAAAGAAGAAACTGTTGTTTCTACACTTTTACTTAGAAGCATGATGCAGGCTAGATATGCTCCTGAATGCAGCGGCCACTTTGGACTTTCAGCAAGATTTTATTGTCACTTTACTTCGCCAATAAGAAGATATCCAGATCTTCAGATACACAGAATAATTAAGCAATTCTTACATGGTGAAATAGATGAAAAGCGTTCAACTAAGCTTATAGGAATTGTAGATGCAGCTTCAAAGCAGTCATCAGAAATGGAAAGAGTAGCACAGGATGCTGAAAGAGAAGTTGATGACTTAAAGAAGACAGAGTATATGGGAGATAGAATTGGAGAAGAATTCGAGGGAATAGTATCTTCTGTAACATCATTTGGAATGTTTGTAGAGCTTCCGAATACAATTGAAGGTCTTATAAGAATGAATGATTTAACCGATGATTATTACGTATATGATGAAGCTCAGCTTGCATTAGTGGGAGAGAGAACAAAGAAGACATATAAACTTGGAGATGCTGTTAAAGTTAAATGTGATAGAGTAAGCATTGAAAATAGAGAAATATACTTTACACTTGTAGAAGATGAATATAGCAGAGGAGAAAAGTAAACTCCTATAAGAAGAAAATATATAATGTAAACTTAAACATGGCTAAATTTCGTTTAAAAAAATGTTGAATCATAGTTGAAATGCTATAAGAATCTGTGTAAAATGTAGAAAGGGTATTTTCAAAAGATAAAGTTGGAAAAATCGGATTGAATAACAAAGGAGAATGAAATATGTTCAGACAGGAAATTGATGAAGTAGGCGGATTGGCTCTTAAGAAAACAAAATATATTGATGAAAGTGTATTTAAGTATTTCGCATTATCAGCTATAGCAGGATTTTTTGTAATAATTGGTATAGCAATAGCTTATACGACAGGTGGTATTTTTCAACATTTTGGAAAAATGTACGGAAAATTGGCGGTTGCTTTGACATTTTCCATAGCACTTGACTTGATTTACTTTGCAGGATCAGAATTATTTACAGGAAATTGTTTCATTTTAGGCGTTGGACTTCTTGAGAAGAAAGTTACATTTAAGAATGTGTTAAAGGTTCTTATAGTATGCTACTTAGGAAATTTTGCAGGTATAGCATTATTTGCGATTATTTACTTAATTGGTGGATCAGCAGCAGGTGACACTCTTCACTTTATAGAAGCATCAGCAGCAGCAAAAGTTGCGCTTACACCAATGCAGTCTGTATTCAGAGGAATACTATGTAATTTTGTAGTGTGTCTTGCAGTATGGATATGTATAAGAATGAAAGAAGAGACATCAAGAGTTATTGTAATATTCTGGTGTATATTTGCGTTCTGTATAGCTGGATACGAACACTGTATAGCAAACCTTGCAGTATTCTTTATGGCATTATTTGCACCTGGAACATCAATAACATTAGCAGGTGCTGCTACAAGTACGTTTTGGGTGACTTTAGGTAATATCATTGGTGGCGGTATATTTTTAGCTATACCATACTGGTTTGTAAGTAATACAAAAAATAAGTATCAGTAATTTTTTCCATATATCTTAAAAGTTGATTTTTTTGACACTTAATATATAAATGGATTATAATTTATATAAATAAATCCATAGTAGGTGAGAAATATGGCAAAGAGAATAACAAATAAGACTTTATCTGAAAATAGAAAAGCACGACATGACTATTTTGTAGAGGAAGCTATGGAAGCAGGAATCGAATTAGTTGGTACAGAAGTAAAGTCACTTAGAGCAGGTAAAGCTAACTTAAAAGATAGTTATGCAGAGATAAAAGATGGTGAAGTTTTTATAAGAAATATGCATGTAAGTCATTACGAGCAGGGAAATATATTTAATGTTGATCCTATGAGAGATAGAAAACTATTGCTTCATAAGGAAGAAATAAGAAGGCTTGTAGGGTTACTAAAGCAGTCAGGATTCACACTTATACCATTATCTTTATACTTAAAGAATGGCAAGGTTAAAGTTAACCTTGGAGTATGTAGAGGTAAGAAAAATTACGATAAGAGAGATGCATTAATCGAAAAAGCACAGAAACGTGATATTGAAAGACAGATGAAAGAAAGATTAAGATAATAAAAAACGTATCAAATTTATGTTTGATACGTTTTTTGTTTTTTAGGCTTTGAAATTAGATAATATTAAAATAAAAAGAGTAATGTAATAAAAGATGTTGAAATTTGAAATTAAATATGATAAACTACAAAACAGAAACTTTGTAAAATTTAATATAATTCATGAATCAGAGGCTTTTGATTCTTGAATAAACTTTCAAAGCGAGACTTTAAATTAGTCCTGTGAGACTAAAAAGGGAGCGAAAGCTTCCCCAAAATAAACAAAAAGGGGAGATTAATCAATGGTTAATTCAAATCAAGAGATCCATAATATGGATGAAGATCAATTCATAGACGTTACAGATAACGTATCTTTAGGAAAAGCAATTCCGCTTAGTTTTCAGCATTTATTTGCAATGTTCGGTTCTTCAGTATTAGTTCCAATAGTTTTTAATATTGACCCGGCAATAGTTCTATTCTTCAATGGTATAGGTACTTTATTGTTTGGAATACTTACAAAAAAGAAAATACCAGCATTTTTAGGATCAAGTTTTGCATTTTTAGCACCAGTTCAGATGCTTATGGCAAGTGGCTTTAACTTTGCACAAATACAGTCAGGATTTGTAGTATCCGGTCTTGTGTTTGCTGGAATAGCAGTAATTGTTGCTTATACAGGCGTAGAATGGATAAACAAGGTTTTTCCACCAGCAGCAATGTGTTCAATAGTTACAATAATAGGTCTTGAACTTGCACCAACAGCAGCAGATATGGCAGGTTTTGCAGTTGGAGGTTCTAATACAAAAGTATTTAATCCAACTTGGGTTATGGTTTCAATGATAACATTAGGAACAGTAGTAATAGGCTCAGTTGTATTTAGAGGGTTTATGAAGATTATACCAATATTAATAGGTATAGTAGTTGGATATTGTGTATCAATACCAATGGGATTAGTAGATTTTAAACCAGTACTAGATGCACCTTTCTTCTCATTACCACAGATGCACTTAGCAGAATTTAATTTAAACTGTATACTTGCAATATTACCAGCAACTTTAGTAGTAATTCCTGAACATATAGGACATATAGCTGTAACAAGTGATATAGTAGGTAAAGATTTAGCAAGAGATCCAGGTCTTAAGAGATCATTATTAGGTGATGGATTATCAACAGCTTTATCAGGATTATTTGGTTCAGTACCAACAACAACATATGGTGAAAACATAGGTGTTATGGCACTTACTAAAGTATATAGTTCAAAGATAATCATGGGAGCTGGAGCACTTTCAATATTACTTGGATTCTCAGGTAAGCTTGCAGCATTAATTAAGACAATACCAACACCAGTAATCGGAGGAGTTTCATTACTACTATTCGGTAGTATAGCAACATCAGGTATAAGATCATTCATAGAAAACAAGGTTGATTACTCAAAATCAAGAAACTTAATATTAACTTCAGTAGTATTAATAATAGGATTAAGTGGAATAACAATAGATATACCTTATGCAGGTAAAGTAGTATGCTCATTAAAAGGTATGGGACTTGCGTCAGTAGTAGCAATAGTAATGAGTTTATTATTTATAGTGTTTGAAAAACTTAATATAATGAATGAAAAATAATTAGTTCTAAAACCTTTAGATTAAGATGCTATATAACTGTATAGCATCTTTTTTATGTGCCCAGTATGGGTACGTACTATGTATGGTAGACGTTAAATAAAATAATTATTTAGCTGCTACTAGATTTGTGAATTAACGAAAGATACAAAAGTATATCTTTCGTTAAGGTAATATGTTATTTAGGAAAGCACGTTTGTGATAAAACGATAAAAACTTTCCTGGGAAATACATTTATTTAGACATTTTATTTAATGATTCACTTAAGTTTTTTAACTCATCTACTGAATTATTTATGCTTGTAATATCTTCGGTAGTTGTTTCCATAGTAGCAGATATTTCTTCTATTGCAGCAGCTTGATTTTGAGATATATCAGCAATCTTATTTATTTTTTCTAATATCATCATAAATTCAGTTGTAGTGCGGCTGTTCATTTCGGCATTCTGTGAAAGATATTCTGAGTTAGCTGAAGCAGCTTTCTTTATAATATCGAATGTGGATTTTACCTTTGATATTAGTTCTATACCTGATTTTACAGCTTCCTCACCAATATGAGATTTTTCAACTACTAAACTTGTTTTATCTTTAATTGAAGTTATTATTTTATTTATGTCATTTACAGTATCAGAACTGTTTTCTGCAAGCTTTCTTACTTCATCAGCTACAACTGCAAAGCCTTTACCATGTTCTCCAGCTCTTGCGGCTTCTATGGCGGCATTTAGAGCAAGCATATTTGTCTGAGCAGAAATTGCAGTAATAACATCTAGGAACTTGTTTATCTCTTCTATGCTGCATTGAAGTTCAGTGATGGTAGCGTTTGAGTTGCTTACAGATTGATAGATAATTTCCATCTGTTTGTTCATATCATCAATTCTTTCATGTCCTTGTTCAATCTGTTCATTCATTTCAGCGGACTGGGTTGAAACCTTGTCTGAAACGATTTGACTTTTTTTTATGTTCTCTGATGAGTTATTCATTTTTTCATTTATAGATTTAAGATCTTCAGACTGATCATTAATACCGTCTGAAATATCAGATATAGCATTATTTACGTTTGAAATTGCTTCTTTAGAAGAAGAAATGTTTTTATTAAACATTATTAAGTTTGTGTTAAGTATATCTGAATTCTTTTGAATCTCTTTCATAGAGTTATTTAATTTATCAGCAAGTTCTGTAGAAATTTTTTCTTTTTCTTCAGCTGATTCTATTAGTTGATTACCCCATTTTGTTAAGAAGTATAGAAGTATAAGAACAAAATTTATGCACACAATAATTTGAATGAATGACCATATGTTTACGTTCTTTGTTGAGCTATCTAATAATGATAAGCCTTTTACAGAAATCAGTGTAAGAAATAATATGTTGATTATTACCTGATAAAATTTAATTAGATTTTTATTAAAATATAATGCAATCATTGCAATTGATAAAAATATCATATAATGACTGCAGATTACTGTTATACTATCAGTTAAGATGAAGAATACTGATACAACTATTGGAATTGATGTAAAGAATAATGCTTTTATTTCATCTTTAATTGGGGAAAAATATAAGCCTATAGATATTGCTGTGAATATAGCATTAGTAGCGAAGCAAAGTAGACCTAGTCTTGTATTACATCCTTTTAATGCTAATAAAGAAAGTGTTAGTTCTAATATTGTTAAAACAACCAAGTTAACAAGATGAACTTTCTTTATATTATAAATATCATTTTTTGACATAGAAATAAATACCTCCGTTTTTGTTTACATAGTTTTATTTATCGAACAAAAAATGAAGATTTGTATATATATATTTAAATTTACTAAAAATATAGAAAATGTTTTTAAATAATGTAAAATTATTATATCTATGGTGCGTTTTTAAGAAATTTCTTAGCTCAAGATGCTTGTTTAATTTAGTGAAGAATAAAACTCTTGAGGCAGCTGTAAAAGTCACAGCTACTGCAAGAGGAAACAAACCAGTTTTAATATTTCAACACTTTATAGATAAGAATACAAGAAGTAAGGTTACTATATTTTAAAAGATTATAGCTTTACTAGTTCTTTGAACCTTGTATAAAGCTTTATATTATTTAAAAGTTCGTCATTTAAGGCGATTTTTTTGTAATCAGGATTTAATGAAATTGCTTTTTCAAGACATTTTAACGCATTTTCACTCTGCCTTAATAAGCTATAGAGACGGCTTTTATAATAGTAGGCAGTAGTACATAATGGATCAATCTTTATTGCTTCATTAAAGGACGTAAAGGCATTTTTAAAGTCGCCACTGTAGCAGTAAAGATCACCCATATTGCAGAACATCCATGAACTGGCAGGTGCGGCTTTGATAAGCTTTTTGTACATATCAATGCAGTCGTCGTACTGCTTTAGGACAAAATAACTGTCAGCAAGATATTTTATAATGCCAGCGTTTGTTTTTTCGTATTTTAATGTTTCTTTTAAATAAGGAATGCATTCACGAAACTCATTGTTCATGTAGAGCGATATACCCATGCCTGAAATTGCATATCTGAATTCTGGATTTATATCAAGAGCACACTTAAAGGCAGTTATTGCAAGATCAGCCCTGTTTAGTTCAATAAGTGCATTACCTTTGTTTACATAAGGGTAACAGTCATTTTTATTTAATGCTATTGATTTTTCAGCATAAAATATTGCTTTCTCATATTGATTTACTTCAAAACAACACCAGCTTATATTATTGTACAGTTCTGATGAGATGTTCTTAATTTTTAATGCTTCACAGCATGCATCTGTGGCTTTATTGAATTCTTTTTTTTCAGTAAGTATATATATAAGCTGGCCGTAATAAAAGTTTTTGGGCAGTCTCTCTTTTGATGTATTTAGCAGTTCTAAAGCTGCATCTAGTTTTTCTTTGTTTAATAGCATTATTATCTTTTTCTGAATAAAATCATCTGTGTTTTTGTAATTTTTGTATTTTATAAATTTGATTATGAGCATAAATATAAAACAGATAGTTATTATAAATGTATAAATCAACAAAATATTAGATTTCATAATTTAAAAATCCTCACGAAAAAATGCTTCCTATTTTATAATATGATTTAAGTGGTAAAAAAGTAACAAATGTTAGAGTATAATTTTTGTAGGCAGGAAAATTGATAAAAAATAAAGGAGATGTAAAAACATCTCCCCAATACATAAATTATCCATTATAATTTAATTGTCGAGATTAAATGAATGGAGATGAGTTTATGTATGATTTAAGTTTAAATGAAAAAGGAATAAGTTTCAAGGAGCTAGAGAAGAAAATTTATAAATATGCATGCGATACCGCTTGCGAATTAATGAAGTCAGTGTTGGAAACTTTAGAT
>NZ_VULX01000015.1 GCF_009696465.1 Inconstantimicrobium porci
TGCATTTTCCTTAAATTCCTTATCATACTGTTTACTCATTTCAATTCCTCCAATTCATCATATTTTTATTATAACTCTTTTTGAGAAATATCCACTTTTAACTTGTACTATTTATATTCTAGCTCCACTATGCCGCCAATGTTTTGAACTCTGTATAATCGTAAGTCTAGGGTGTCGTAATTATCTGAGATGTAACTTTGTACGGTAGCAAACATCTCATTATAGAATCTTTCTGCCACATAATCTTTAAATGAACGATTACCTGCCAAGACACTCCCCCCTCATCAACAATCAATTTGATATATAAGTTTGCATTACTTCCTTTACATTAAGATACTGTTCAATAATTTTTGTTCCTATTTTTCGGCCACCTAAATAAGCAGGAGATAATGAAAAGTGCAAGTTTGAACAAATAGAATTATTTGGTAGTATTAAGGCACTATATATTTTAGTGCTCTTCGAAATCCCACCTCTAAGTATCTCATTATATGAAAATTGTTTATAATTTAAATCCGAGACGTTGTAATAATATTTCGAATCAAAAATATAAATAGAATCATCTTGTTTTGCATAATGATCTAACCGTATTTTAAACCGGTGTGGAGAATCATCGATAGAAAATTCTTTAGCTTCAAATCTCAAGGGCGATGCTACTAAACTTTTATCAAATGTGATAGAATCGGAAACTTCGTCAACACATTTAAAATATTTATTCAGGTACTTTGAAACCATCTGCTCCCAAATTTTATCAAAATAATTAATTTTGATATGGATATTACCGCCTTTTGGCGATTTCTTATATTGTTCAAAAAAATTAATTAAGTGCGCTATCAATTTTTTTTGAGTATCTTTAAAGGTTTTACTATTAATTTGTCGCAATTGTTGCAATGTATATTCTCGATGTTTGATAAAGTCAAAAGAACTTATTTTGTAACCAGTTTTTGGTAAATGAATAAAATATGGAAAACTATTAATCGTATGATCGATAACAAACACCATGCATTCACTAAGGAAAACATTCTGTTGCCTTTTTTTCTTTCTATAAAGGGGAGAGAAAATTAAGTTACCATTACTAACTATCACCTGTGCCTTTTGAATAGTTTTTTTCCATGCTACTGATCCATTTGCATTGGGTTTAACTTCAATATTATTTTCACGATAAATACCATACTGACGAAAATATTTATAGACTTCGAAAAAAGAAGCAAAAGGGTAATCAGATACAAACTCAGGTTTTGCTCCGATGTACTTAGTCGCTTTGGCAGTAGTAGATACTTCCTTTGTATATTTTACAAACACGTCAAATAACAGCTTAATATCTTCTAAATTCGTCTTTTTATCACGATTCAAATCTTTTAACTCTAAATCACTGTAAAAATGTTTCGGGAAAACAGATAATAAATTACCTTCATCTAAAACAAACCCTACAAAATCAAACACTTCTTTATTAGCAGATTTTAAATATTTTGTATCACCTTTTTCAAGGCCAAAAGGTGATACATCTATGCCATCAACGTTATAATAATCTTGTCCATAATGAAATTTCATTAGATTAGCACCACCCCTATTCACCAAGAAATCATAAACTACCTCTTAGCCACAGCTCTATGCATTCTAAAAACTTATCGCTAAAAACCTTTTTATCATCTTCATAAGCATCATACAGTTCGGAAAAACTTGTAACTGATGAATCAAACAAACTAATTTCAGTGCTATAACTTGATTTATGAATATCACTCCATAAATAATGTAATAGTTTATTTTTAAATTGATTTTTATAATCGCTTGGTGTGCCACCAATTTTAAATTCTATAAAGAACTGGCCCAACTGCTTATCTTCACCAAGTCCTAAAAATCGTGAGTCCGAAATGAATTTATTTAAAGTGCCATAAATATCAACCCACTTAACAGTTTTTTTTGTACCTGCATTGTCTAAAACAACTTCGATGTCGATATTGTTTTTATATGGGCCCCCTATTGGTTCCGGCTTAGTACTTATATAATGCCATTCAAACCTTCTTTTAAAAGCAGTATCCATTACAAATACATTCTGATCACTCGTATTAACAGTTCCTAAAATATTGAATTTAGGTGGTAGTTTAATTTTATCATCAGTGATTGCTATTATGTCTTTAGCAATGATGTCGTTATTAATAAAGTATTTACTAAAACCTTTATCTACACCTTGAGATTCCCTATCCAATAATTGAAAAATATCCCCAAAAATGGCTGCACAGTCTCCTCTTGACATTTCTTCAATTATTAAAAATACCTCTTTTGCAGTATCTTCGTATGCTTTTTCTAATGCTATTGTAAATACTCCTTTTGTAAATTCATAGCTGATATTAGTGGCACCACTAGCTGTTTTCTCGACTTTAGGTAGCAATTGTCCTACGAAATCGTTATATGTATACTCTGGATGGAACGTAGTTCTAAAAATTCTATCATCACCAACACCAGATGCTTTTACCAGTTCATCTACACTATAACTTTTTCCTGTACCTGGGGCACCATAATAAATTATCTGCATTTATTTTACCTCCCAATTTTCTTGCGTTAAATTTTAGAAATATAGGTTCTAATGACATCAAACATACTCAAGTGTACATTATCAAAATCATCTATATTAACTTGGTACCCCGCATCAATTGCCATATAGATTGCTGGTAATACCTTCAAAAGATATCTATACATTTCAGCAGATGGATTTGATGACGTAGTAACTTTAGTTGAAAGTAGCTGCAATACCTTCTCCTCATCATTAACCACGAATAGTTCATTATTACCATTCGTTGCAAATAACTGATTAAAATCAGCTAAAGAAGATATCTGAAATTCATCATCTCCCTCATTGAGGCTCGTTATAACATCTTGGAACTCTCGTCCGAATATATCCAGATATTTAAACCCAAGTAATTCTGCACATATAAAACTTACTTTTACGGCTCTCTGTTCTGATCTATTTGTCTCATTTATATTTACAATATATACTGGTCTATTATTAAAATGTAAATCAACCATATCCTGAGATATTCCTTCATAGATTCCTAACAAACTAGGCATAACCTGTCTGGTTAGAAAATCATTTCCCGAGTTAAGTGAAGGTGGAATATAAAAAAACAGCCCGTCTACATTACCATCTTCAGTTTCGAAATATCCAGAATATATAGAATCACTCCATCTATTTCCAATAGTCTCTTTTATATTATCTTTATTATCAGCCCTATAATTGGTAATTTCTAATTTAGGAAATCTTTCGTTCAGTTCAGATATGACCCTATTTATCATATCTTGAACTGTGTCGACACCAATTTGAAGCCATTTTGCATGAATATCATTATCTGCATGTGCTTTATTCAGTTTAGCTTCAAATTCTTCTGGCAAAACAAGAATATGATTCATTAATATCCCCCTTAATAATTCACTATTAGGACTTCATTTTTTGCATAACGCCATCCACTTGTTCCTATATCAATCACGCGGTATTTATGCTCTTCGGCCCATTTTTGTAGTAAATGATTTGTTCTATCTTTGTGATGCATAACATTTGAAAGCATGAATTTATATCCTAATGAATCAATATGGCTTAGGATATTTAACAGCTCTACCTCTTCATCTGCAGACCAACCTTTCATTCCTCTCTTACCATCATTGTAAGCAGCACTTGTAATAAAGTAAGGTGGATCAAAATAAAAAACTGTGTCTGAAGGAAACTCGCTCCAATTTATTGATGTATAGTCATCATTCATCATTTTTAGATTTTTCGCTTTAACTTTAAAGTTAAGTATTCTTTGCTTTATATCTTCACTGTAACCTGCTACTCCAATCGGTGTATTAAATTTATGTTTTCCATTAAATCTGATCATATTTTGGAATGAATACATGTGGAGCAAATACAAATTTAATGGGGAATTATCCACTTCATTATAATCTCGTCGAAGTTTGTCAAATGGTTCCTTCTCTCCTTTTTCCAACTTATATTTAGCTATCCCTTCCTCTATAGCTTCTATGATTTCAGCTTTATCAGTTTTTAGAAGCCATTCAATAATTTCGTAAATAAAAGGGTTAAGTTCATTATAAACAACGCAGTCTGTAGCAATGATATTTGCCCCGACATTAAATGCGCCTCCCATAACATCAACAAAAGTATTAACAGAAGGAGGAAGCTCTTTGATTATAGCAGGAAGCAAAGTGTCCTTGCTGCCAGAATAATTAAGTGGGGACTTATTTAAAGACATATCTTTTTGAAAATATATTACTACTTCGTTGAGGGATTTACCGTTCCTCTTGTTGCTTGATCTATGATTCTGGTACTCCCTGTAATCGGTACTTTCTATGTATACCTTGCCGTCCTTAGCAAATATCTTTGCCAATTCAACCAGTTCGTCTATACTAACAAGTCCCTGATTACTATAGCTCACCAGTATATGCTTGTAATTAATCTGTCTAAATAAATCCTCAAAGGCTTGTAATGCCTTTGTTCTCTGAGCATATAATGAGTTTTTATTACCCCTTCCTCGTTTTCCACCTACGCCTTTTATTTCGGGTGAATCATACTTAGCGATAGTATCTAGCATATGATAAGCTGAAACATATTGAGTTACGGTATATGGAGGGTCAATATAAGCTATATCGCCTTCAATTCGCCTTACTAAACTATTCGTTTCTTCATTATAAACATCATTTTTAGCAAAAAGTTCTTGTTCATTCATTTCAAGTGGTTCCAAGACAAAGTCTTTTGTTGCTCTTGGGTCCCAGAATTTAAAGAATGCTTCGTAAGTGCCAGAAGTGTTTGAAAACCTAGTGGTACTTTCAATAAGAGACGCTAGTAAGAAAAAATACTCATTTTCAGAAATAATTTGTTCTCTATAAAGTTCCTCAATCTTTATTCTAATACCATCAATTTTTTTTCCGTTATCTTCCGTAAAAAACATTCTTTCACCAATCGGGGTATAATTGTTATAAATAAAATAATTGCTGTCTGCAGTAAATTCAAGGGAATTTAGCCAATCAAAAATGTTCCTTTTATACTCTTTAGTAAAGTTTGAAAAGGATGGAATTCTACTATTATTTAATTTTGCTTTGCTTATAACATAGGAGAAATATAGAAAGTCGTTGGCCTGAATTTTATACCTATCTTTGAAATAATCTCCAACGCAACTAGTCCCTGCAAATAAATCTCCAAATGTTTCCCCATCAATATCATACTTTTCAATAATATCTTCTATAGTATTCAGCAATTTTACTTTGCTGCCTAAATATCTCACTTTATCACCTTTTCTAGTTGTGCTATTTTTCTTCTTCATCGTCTGGTTGATATTCTAGTAGGTCACTTAGGTCACAACCGAGAACCTTACAAATATTATCAAGCAAATCCAAATCGACCCTTTTAACTTTCTCATGGTATAAATCACCAATTGTGTTTGGGCGTACACCAACTAACTCTGCAAGGGCTTTTCTTGTCATCTTGTTTTTACCTAATAACTCTGATAATTTTATTCTAATCAACAATATCACCTCAAGGGGATTAAATAACGGTTTTCGTTATAAATTAACATTTATCATTATATCATAACGATATTCGTTTCTCAATACAAGAAAAATTAATTCTAGTTAACATCTATCCTATCTCTACAACCCCACAAATTAATCTAATCTGTCAACTCAACCCTAAGCACTTTTTTAATGTCGACTTGTTTCCTCAATAAATAAAAATAAGGACTTCCAAGATTAAAAGGCACTGCCAGACATCGGGCAAAAAATCCTCCAACCTTTGAAATCCTTCATTTATCAGCGTTTTTAATACTCCTATTTATCAACCCTTGACATCAATACTACGGTCTCAACATGACTTGTCTGTGGGAACATGTCTACTGGCTGTACTTTCTTTGTTTTGTAGCCTAATGTATCTAATATTCCTAAATCTCTTGCAAGTGTTGATGGATCACATGATACGTAAACTATTCTCTTTGGTCCTACACCTGCGATAGCATGAAGCAGACTTTCTTCACATCCTTTTCTTGGTGGATCTACTACCACTACATCTGGTTTTATTCCCTTGTCTAATAATTGAGGAATCACTACTTCTGATTCACCAACAAAGAATTCTGCATTATCAACATTGTTAGCTGCTGCATTTTCATTAGCGTTATCGATAGCTTCCTTTATTATTTCAACTCCATAAACCTTCTTGGCTTTTCTTGAAAGGAAAAGAGTTATTGTTCCCGCACCACAGTATGCATCAAATACAGTTTCATTTCCGCTTAAATCTGCATATTCTAATGCTTTAGAGTATAATACTTCTGTCTGCACAGGATTGACCTGAAAGAATGATAATGGAGATATATTAAACTTAAATTCTCCAATATAATCACTGATTGTATCTTCACCCCATAAAGTTACACACTTCTGACCCATTATAACATTAGTCTTCTCAGTATTTATATTCTGAATTATACTGTGTATTCCATCAATATTATTCTTAATTTCTTCTACCCACTCTTCTTTATGAGGAATTTTACTGCCATTAGTTACAATTACAACCATGACTTCATTAGTTGTAAAGCCCCTTCTTACCATGATGTGTCTTACTACTCCGCTTTTATCGTATTCACCATCTTTAATATAAGGCTTAATTCGATACTTCTTTATCCAATTTCTTGTTATCTCAATTACCTTATCAGCAGTTTCATCCTGAATATTACATTCATTCATATCGATTATGTTATGTGATCTTGCAGCAAAGAATCCTATCTTAAGCTCACCATTAAAAACACCAACCGGTAACTGAACCTTATTTCTATATCTGTAAGGATTGCTCATTCCTAAAGTATCCTTTACAATACTTCCATCAAGCTTACCTATTCTTTCTATACAGTCAACAACTCTCTGCTTCTTAAACTGCAGCTGACTTTCATAAGAAGCATGTTGAAGTCTGCATCCTCCGCATCTGCTATATATTCCGCATACAGGTTTAGCTCTGTGTTCACTTTTTTTGATGACTTCTACAAGTTTACCATAAGCAAAACTCTTCTTAACCTTGATTATTTTAACCTTAACTCTTTCACCAGGAAGAGCGCCTTCTATAAAAACAGGATATGTATTATCAACCTTGGCAATACCTTCCCCCTCGTAACCCTGAGACACTATATCTAATATGTATTCTTTATTCTTTTCTAACAAATCAATCTCACCTTTATTCTTTAATAATAGTATATTAACTAAACGTATATGTTTTAACAATTAACATGCTTTGTAGTAACGCACTATTGTTTGCTTCTTAATTATAAAGTATATATAATTACTAGGCAATCGAGTATTTCTTAGCTTATTCATTATTTGATGATATATTCCTTTGTTATGTTATCACGCATACATAAATTTTATCATAATATATTGATGTATATAATCTATTTAAAGGAAGTAATATAATGGCTGGTAAAATAAAACACTATTTTGCATGTGCTAATACATCTAAAGGATTCAAAAACTTTTTCTCATCTAATCTTCAGAACATAAAAAAGGTTTTTATTCTTAAAGGAGGCCCTGGTACTGGTAAATCTACTCTTATGAAAAAGATTGGAAACCTTTATTGTGCTAAAGATTTTGATATAGAATTCATTCACTGCTCATCTGATCCTGACTCTCTAGATGGCGTAATAATACGTGGTATGGGTGTGGCAATTGTTGATGGAACTTCACCTCATGTTATAGAACCAACAGCGCCTGGAGCCTTAGAGGAGTATATAAACCTAGGTGTAGCTTGGAATACAGATGAACTTGCAAAATATACTGATGAAATTCTATATATAAACAAAAAAATTCACCCTCTTTATGAACTGACTTATAAAAAGCTTTCAGAAGCTCTTGATATTCATGACGAATGGGAGTCAGTATATATTTCAAATATGAGTTTTAAAAAAGCTAATACTTTGGCAAACGATATAATAAGAACTCTTCTAGGAACTGTATCTTATCCAAAACAAAGTGTAACTTATCATCGTTTCTTTGGTGGTTCAACACCAAAAGGTGCACTAGACTATGTCGAAAATATAACTGAGCCTTTAAAGAAAAGATATTTTCTAAAAGGAAGACCTGGTTCTGGCAAATCCACTCTTCTAAAAAAAATACAAGAGGCAGGAGAAGCCAAAGGACTTGTTACAGAAGTTTATCACTGTGGATTTGACCCAGATAGTCTTGATATGATTCTGTTCCCAGAACTTGAATTATGCATATTCGACAGCACTGCACCGCATGAATATCAAGTATCAAGACCATCTGATACAGTAATTGATCTCTATTCTGAACTGATAAATAAAGATACTGATCAGAAATTCTCTAAAAAGATAAATAATATAAAATCAAGATATGCAAAATGTACTTTTGAGGCAATATCATACCTTAAAAATGCAAAACAGCTTCATGATCAGCTTGAAAAATTCTACATCCAAAACACTGACTTTTCTATATTAGATAAAATTTACGATAATCTAGTAGAAAGAATAGATAAACTAAATAAATAACCTTACTTCTTTATATAAAAATGGCTGAAAGACATATTTTAATTCTAAATCTCTTTAATTTGGATGCCCTTCAGCCATTAATAATCATATAATAGATTATTTAAAATTATACTTCAGGTAGAAGTAAATCAAGCTGCATATCAATAAATTCAGTAAGTTGTTTCTCATCATTTATATCAATTCCTGCGTACCTATTAAACTCTTCATCTCTATAAAAAACTAATTGCAATAAACAAACTATATCAAAAGCAATAACTCTACATTCTTTATCGGTCTTTGTAGAATTAAAATGTTTTTTTATAAGCGATAATATTCTAAGTGGAATTTTAATTTCTTCTTGTAAAAGCAAATATGGCATTGATGCCTTAGTTAATTCCTTATACTTAACTGTTATCCTACTTGTATATATTAGCAGATTACGAAGCCTAATTTTTGCAGATCCATTGTCATCATTATGATAATATTCTTTAAATTCTCTAGAAATAATATTATCAACAGCAATCTTAATAAGTTCATCCTTTGACTTAAAACAGTAATTAATCATAGCAAGATTTGTCCCTGCTTCACTAGATATTCTTCTAGCTGTTAACTGCTTTACATTAACCCCATTTAAAAGCATCTTTTGTGTAACTTCAATTAATTTATTCCTAGTGTATTGATTTTCCATTTATAATCCCTTCTTACAATGTCTACACTTACGCATATTCATTATTATAACTACTAATGAAATTATAACAGATATTGCAGAAAAAACAGCATGAAAATGCACATTTCCTTTCGGATGCTTCTCAATCCATGCGCCGCATATCAAAGTACAAACTAATAAAATAATAGATATATAATTCATAAATTTCATTACTATAGCCATTTTAATTTCTCCTTTTTATATAATTATATTTTATACTTGCTATTTAACTTAGTTGTTATACAATAACCTCCTTGTTCTTATTAAACGTGTTTAATACATGTCTAATTTAACTCTAAAAAAAAAACAAAAGTCAATATCTTTTTATAAATTTTACCTTTTAGCACAATTTCCTGTGCATAAAAAAAACACCTCAAATGAGGTGCAAGTAATAGATTATTCTTAGAATCAGTTGCCATTGATTCCACATTATCATTGTTGCCACAACAACAATTGTAATATACATTATAATACAACTTTCGTATAAATAAATGTTAACATTTTGTTAACTTTATTTTTTTTTAGTTGTTAGAGACCTTTTTTTGTTTATTCTCACAACTTATTATTATTCAGTTATGCATTATTACATATTATTCATAACTCATCTGAGCAATATCACAGTCATACATAGCTACTATATTCTCTGCTGCATAAATAAATTTGCGTAAAAAAAGGACTGTTTCCAGTCCTTTTTATTAAAAGTTAAATTATTTAACTTCAGCAACCTTCATTAAGTTAGTAGAACCTGTCTTGTCAACTGGAACTCCAGCAGCAACAACAACAGTATCTCCAGCCTTAACAACTCCAGCCTTCTTAGCTATTTCTACTGAGTTTTCTAACATTTCGTCTGTTGACTTAAATTCGTCAGCAACTACTGGTAAAACACCCCATGAGAATGCTAACTGCTTAGCAACTCTTTCGTTTGGAGTAACAGCAACAACTGGGCAAAGAGGTCTGCACTGAGAAATTCTTCTTGCAGTAGCGCCTGATTGAGTTGAAGCTATAACAGCTGAAGCCTCTAATTCTTCTGCAGCGTTGCAAGTAGCTCTTGCAATAACTCCTGCTACAGCTGGTACGTGATGTTTAGCGTTTGAAACTGAAACTTTGTAAGTTAATTCTCTTTCAGCAGCTTCACATATTCTAGCCTGAGTCTTAACAGCTTCTACTGGGTAAGTACCGTTAGCACTTTCTCCTGAAAGCATAACTGCATCTGTTCCATCAAATATAGAGTTAGCTATATCTGAAACTTCTGCTCTAGTTGGTCTTGGGTTTCTAATCATTGAGTCTAACATCTGAGTAGCAGTTATAACTGGTATTCCTGCTTCGTTACACTTTCTGATTATCATCTTCTGAACAGCTGGTACTTCTTCTATTGGAATTTCAACACCAAGGTCTCCTCTAGCAACCATGATACCATCTGAAACAGCGATTATTGAATCTATGTTGTCAACACCTTCTTGGTTTTCTATCTTAGGGAAGATCATTATGTCTTCTCCACCGTTAGCCTTTAATACTTCTCTTATTGCTATAACATCTTCAGCTTTTCTTACGAATGAAGCAGCAACCATGTTTACTTTCATTTCGCATCCGAAGATTAAGTCTGCCTTATCTTTTTCAGTCATAGCAGGTAAGTTAACTTTAACTCCTGGTAAGTTAACTCCCTTATGAGTTCCAACTAATCCAGTGTTCATAACTTCACACTTAACAGCGTTTCCTTCGATTGACTTAACTTCTAATCCAACTAAACCATCATCTATTAAAATAGTGTTTCCTGGCTTAACGTCGTTAGGTAAATTTTCATATGTAACTGCACACTTAGTTGTATCACCTACAACCTCAGCCATAGCTTTTTCACCAGCATATATAGTGAATTCAGTTCCCTTTTGTAATTCAACCTTATTTGGTTCGAATTTACCAGTTCTTATTTCAGGTCCCTTAGTATCAAGAACTATAGCAACTTCTTTGCCACATTCTTTAGCTAATCTTCTAACACTTTCTATTCTTCCTCTATGTTCTTCATGATCACCATGAGAGAAGTTGTGTCTTGAAGCGTTCATTCCTGCTTCTATTATTTGCTTTAATATTGCTGGATCTTCACTTGCTGGTCCGATTGTACAAACCATTTTTGTCTTTCTCATTTAAATAACACTCCTTATTCTAGTTTTTTAATCCCAAAATATATTAATAATTTTAAATTACATAATTTAAAATTAAGAATAACTAAATTACAAATAATTTGTTGTTACTAATATGAAATAATCTTAGATATCTCATATAGCTTTTCATCAAATTTTCTTTTCATTGCTAGTGCATCATCAATATCATCATCAATTATCTTATTGTCTCTGATACCAACTACTCTTGATGTTTTTCCTTCTAATAGAAGTTCAACTGCCCTAAATCCAAGCTTTGATGCCAGTACCCTGTCACAAGCTGTTGGACTTCCGCCCCTTTGGATGTGCCCAAGAATTGTTGCTCTTGTTTCTATACCAGTTCTTGATTCGATATACTTTGCAAGTTCCTCGCTTCCACCTATTCCTTCAGCAACAAGAACCAGATTATGCATCTTACCACTAGCCTTTCCACTTTTTATCAATCCACATAATTCATCTTTGTCATATTCCTTTTCAGGTAAAAGTACTGATTCCGCGCCTCCTGCAACACTTGCATAAAGAGCTAAATCACCACAATTTCTACCCATTATCTCTACAACAGAAACTCTCTCATGTGATGTTGAAGTATCTCTTAATTTATTAATAGCATCAAGCGCTGTATTAAGAGCTGTATCAAATCCTATGGTATAATCCGTATAAGGCAGGTCATTATCAATTGTACCTGGAAGTCCTATAGTTTTTACTCCAAGCTTTGACAAAAGCTTGGCTCCCATAAAAGATCCATCGCCACCGATAACTACAAGTGCATCTACCCCATTTTTTTTAAGGATATCTGCCGCTTTTTTTCTATACTCTTCCTGCTTGAACTCCAAACATCTGGCAGTTCTTAGGATTGTACCACCTCTCTGAATTATATCTGATACACTACTTCTATTCATAGGCTTCAATTCATTATTCAAAAGTCCTGCATAGCCTCTTTCGACTCCCATGACTTTCAAACCATTATGAAGTGCAGTTCTTACAACCGCCCTTATAGCAGCATTCATACCTGGTGCATCTCCACCACTTGTCAAAACCGCAATTTTATTAATGCTCATAGATAAATACCTCCTATGCTTACCATGGACAAGTTTTGTCCCACGCTTAGTATTATTTATCCTACATTAATCTACCATATTGATTTTACAAAAACTACTGAAATTTTTCAACCTAATTTAGACTTTAAAATTAATTTTAGTACTTATTTGTACTTAATCACATTAAAAATTATTCCCCATTTACAATTTTATATGACCTTCATCATTAAAATAAGGTTTATTTTCAATGTACTATTTTTATTTTAACATTTATCTATGCAAAATACCATTACATTATTTTACATACCTTAATCTACCACTTTGACATTGCTTTCTCCAAATCTTTCCTTAAGCATATCGATGCCATCACTCTCAATGTCAAGCCACATTTCCTTACCCATTCTAAATTTCTGTTTCTGTTTTTCTGCATAAACATATAATGGACTAGATCCTCTGTAAGGCATAAGAAGTACCTTAAGTGCCGGTATTGCTTCTTTAAGCTTCTCAGCGCTCTCCACTCTAAGAAAAACTTTAGATGAATCAATCTTTTCAAGTGGTAGTATATCTTCGCATAAAATTTTAGGTTCTTCGTCTTCTCTTATGCTTACTCTTCCTTTTACCACAACTAGTTCATCCTCATTTACCATTGAATTAACCTTTTTTAAAGTTTTAGGAAAAACTATAACTTCCATTGATGCTGTAAGATCCTCCACTATCATAAAAGCCATTATGTCATTGCTTCGAGTGACTTTTCTATTAACAGCAGAAATAATTCCACCGATTATTACTCTCTGACCATCTGATACAGTATTATCATCAGTAATAAGCGCAGATTCTTCAGTTTCATCCATCATTTCTGATGTCTGTAGTATTTTTTCTATATCAACACTAGTCTGCATCTTTAAACTCTTTTTATAATCATCAAGAGGATGACCACTAAGATACAAACCAGTCATTTCCTTTTCTATAGAAAGAATATTCCTTTTATTAAACTCTTTTATATTAGGGTACTGTATTCTAGGTTCTTCTACTATTCCTCCAAAATCAGCCCCAAAAAGACTCATCTGTCCTTCTATATTTTTCTTTTTTTGATTTGTTGCACTATCAAGTAACTTCTCATAAACAGCTAAAAGTCTTGATCTAAATACGCCAAATTCATCAAAAGCCCCAACTTTTATTAGGCTTTCTACAGCTCTTTTATTTATAGTTGTAGTATCTACTTTATTGCAGAAGTCAGGAAGATCCTTAAATAATCCTTTTTCATTTCTGCATTTTACAATACTTTCAACCACATTTTCTCCAACGTTCTTTACAGCAGCTAAGCCGAATCTGATGGTATTACCACTTACTGTGAATTTTGAATAACTCTTATTTATATCTGGTGGAAGCACTTTTATTCCAGAGCTTTCAGCAAATCTTATATAATATGCAACCTTTTCGTTGATACCCATAACTGAATTAAGCATTGCAGCTGTAAACTCAACAGGATAATATCTCATAAGATAAGCCGTCTGGAATCCTACAACTGCATATGCAGCCGCATGCGATTTGTTGAATGCATATGAAGCAAAGTCCATCATCTGATCGAATATCTTGTTTCCAGCCTCTTCTGAAATGCCGTTTCTTATACATCCAGGTACTTCAATACTGCCATCATCATTAACAATTCCATGTATGAAGTTCTGTCTTTCCTGCTGCATTACCGCATGTTTCTTCTTTGACATGGCTCTTCTTACAAGGTCAGATCTTCCCAGTGAATATCCAGCAAGATCTCTAACTATTTGCATAACCTGTTCCTGATATACCATAACTCCATAAGTAACGTTAAGAATATGTTCAAGCTCTGGAGTTATGTACTGTATATTATCTGGATGATTTTTGTTCTGAATATATCTTGGTATTTCAGCCATTGGACCTGGTCTATATAGTGAAATTCCGGCGATAATATCTTCTAGTGAGTCTGGCTTAAGTTCCTTCATGAATGAAGTCATTCCTGGTGATTCAAGCTGGAATATACCAACTGTCTTACCTTCACCTATCATCTTATAAACTTCCTGATCATCAAAATCTATCTTATCTAGATCAATGTCAATGCCTCTATTCTGCTTAATCATCTCTACAGCATCTTTCATAACTGTAAGTGTTCTAAGCCCAAGGAAATCCATCTTAAGCAGTCCAAGCTCCTCAAGAGTTGTCATGTCAAACTGCGTTACTATGTTATCTTCATTTTTCTGAAGCGGTACATATTCCATAAGTGGTTTTGAAGCTATAACAACACCTGCTGCATGTGTTGATGAATGTCTTGGAAGACCTTCAAGACTCTTACTTATATCTATAAGTTCTTTAACTCTATTATCTGACTCATAAAGTGAGTTAAGTTCTGGATTTAATTCAAGAGCTTTTTCAATAGTAATATTCTTTCCTTGTAATGATGGTATCATTTTTGCTACTTTATCAACTTCAGCATATGAGTAATTCATAGCCCTGCCTACATCTCTTATACACATTCTTGCTGCCATAGTACCAAAAGTAATAATCTGTGAAACATTGCTGCTACCATATCTTCTGACAACATAATCAATTACTTCCTGTCTTCTTTCATAACAGAAATCTGAATCTATATCGGGCATGCTGACTCTTTCCGGGTTAAGGAATCTTTCAAAGATAAGATTGTACTTAATAGGATTTATCTTTGTTATACCAAGTGTATAGGCTACTATAGATCCTGCTCCTGAACCTCTTCCTGGTCCTGTAGGTATATCATGGTCATTTGCAAACTTAATAAAATCCCATACTATAAGAAAATAATCTACATATCCCATCTGCTTTATAACACCAAGCTCATATGTAAGTCTGTCTACATACACTTTTGCTTCTTCATTTTCATTTCCAAGCTTGATAACTTTATCTATGTCAAAATTATTTCCCATAAAATCTTTAAAAACATCATATCTCTCTACTAGCCCTGCAAAACATAACTTTTTTAAATATTCATATGGATCATGTTCATTTTCAGGCAGTGGGAATTTAGGAAGTTTTGAAACATGAAACTGATAATCAAAATTACACATTTCAGCAATCTTTTCTGTGTTCTCAAGTGCTTCCGGCACATATGAAAACATATCATACATTTCTTCCTGTGACTTTAAATAAAATTGATCTGATGGATATCTCATTCTCTTTTCATCATCAACAGTCTTACCTGTCTGTATACATAAAAGTACATCATGTGCCTTTGCATCTTCCTGTTTTATATAATGAACATCATTTGTAGCTACAAGAGGTATATCAAGTTCTTTTGACATCTGTACAAGTACTCCGTTTACTTTCCTCTCTTCATCTACTCCGTGATACTGCAGTTCAAGATAGAATCCATCTTTAAATGTATCCTTATAAAATAAAGCTGCTTCTTTTGCTTTTTCAATCTGTTCGTTAAGGATACACGACTGCACTTCTCCACCAAGGCATGCACTTAAGGCAATTATTCCTTCACTATGCTGTTTTAAAAATTCATGGTCAACTCTTGGCTTATAATAAAATCCGTCAATAGATGCTGTAGATACTATCTTCATCAGATTATTATATCCAGTCTCATTCTTTACAAGCAGAACAAGATGATGAGTTCCATTGCCATCTTCATTGCTCTTTGTCTTCATTGACTTTGCAACAACATAAACTTCACATCCAAGTATGGGCTTGATGCCAGCTTCCTTTGCTGCTTTATAGAAATCAACACAGCCATACATAACTCCATGGTCAGTTATTGCTATGCTTGACATCCCAAGTTCTTTAGCCCTTGCCACTACCTGCTTTATCTTACCTTCACCATCAAGAAGACTGTAGCCTGTATGCAAGTGTAAATGCACAAAGTTTTTTTCCATCAGATTTCACTCCCTTTCTCTCTTTTTCTATCTATTAATTATATCCTTACTACGGCATTTCTTCAACAATGTAAAATTTATAACGTATACATTCTACATTATATTTCAAACTTATTACTTTATATAAACAAAAAGATGATGGTCTCCCATCATCTTTCAATATAATCTTTTTAAGTTATTTATTTCTTTTTAAATGAGTTTATGCTTTCTTCAAGTGTTGCTGCCATCTCGTCAAGTTTTTTTGTATATGCACTTACTTCTTCAGAAGTTGCTGTAAGTTCTTCTACAGCACCACTTACTTCCTGTGATAATGATGCTATATTATTTGCTATAGCAGAAACTTTGTCTACATTTCCAACTATAGTATCCTTTTCATTCTTGAGCTTAATTACTGAAGAATTAACTTCTCCTATTCTAGGTGTAATATCATTTATACCGTCTGCTACAACATCAAATACAGCTATTGATTCATTAAGTACTTTATTTTGACCCTGAAGACCCTCCTCAATACCTACTGACTGCTCCTTCATTGCTGTAGCATTTTCAAGTATACTCTGTCCAATACCCTTTATGTTAGAACTTGCAACCTTGCTCTGCTCTGCCAGCTGTCTTACCTCTTCAGCAACTACCGCAAAGCCTCTTCCTGCTTCCCCCGCACTGGCAGCTTCAATTGCAGCATTCAGCGCTAAAAGATTTGTCTGTTCTGCAATCTTGTTAATCAATGCAATTATTTCATTAACCTGCTTTATGTTATCAACTGTTGCATCTACTTTCTTCTGAAACTCCTTAAAACTATCAATAATTTCGTTGAATACAGAAACAACATCTTTTGTTGATTTACTGCTCTTAATTGTCTTATCCTGGATGTTGTCTGAAAGAGATGATATACTACTAAACTTTTCAGTTATAGCATTAAGTTCATCGCTGAATTTATTTAGTGATTCAGTAATACTGTTTAATTCTGATGCCTGTTCATTTGTCCCATAAGCTATATCTGTAACAGAAGCTGCAATTCCACTTGTTGTGTCTGCAAATTCATTTGTTGCCTGATTTACAGTCTTAGATGATTCATAAATTTCCCTGCTTCCAGTATTAATGCTCTGAATTATTTCAACTATATGTTTTCTTGTTGACTCCACATTTCTAAATATCTGTCCTACTGCACTATTTTTAGCTGCAAGTTTTTCAAAATTTTTTGCTCTTTCATTATCAACTTCGTCATTTACATCTCCTATTGCTATCCTCTTAACAATTCCAGCTATGTTTTCAAGATTGCTAACTATAACTTTTGATACAATAAAAAATAGAACCATTACAACTAAACTAATAATCAGCCATTGAAGCAAATACATTGTTCCTAATGATAAAGATTTGCTTCCAGCTATAACATAGAAGATTCCATTCAATATGCCCACAACTACCAGGATTACAAGTAAAGCCAGTAGTCTTAATTTTGTTAATTTACCCTTATTAATCATATTTTATCCCCCTTTTATATTACTCTAGTATCATAATAGCACACTTTTCCTATTATCCACAAATTTAATTCAAAAAAGACGGCTTATAAACCATCTTTTTTTAACATATTAAAGCTGATAATCAACTGTTTTTGAACATTCAAGCATTGGCTTTAAGTTCTTTAACACCTTATTAACGTGAAAATCTGACACAGCGTAAACTTCGTAATCTTCTTTTGAATCAAATCTTGTAACTAGAGCTAAATCAAAGCTTCTTTCACTTCTTACAACATCTATTCCAACTTCAAGACCTTTAAGTTCAGCAATCTGTCCTTCCATGCTGTTTAAAATTTCACTTGCCTTTTCTACATTTTCATTTGTTGCTTCCTTAAGTTTAAAAAATACTATGTGTGTAAACATTCGTTCATCCTCCATTATTTTAATTTTTGTTCGCTTCGTATTTCATTAGCGATTTTTTCTATTTTTCTAAGTCTATGATTAACTCCTGACTTACCAACTGGCGGAACAAGCATTTCGCCAAGTTCCTTCAGTGATTCATCTGGATACATCATTCTAAGCTCTGCAATCTCTCTCAGATTGTCAGGAAGTCTTCCAAGCCCTAATTCCTTCTGTATAAGTTTAATACTTTCTACCTGCCTTACAGCAGCATTAACTGTCTTGCTTAAATTAGCAGTTTCACAGTTAACAAGTCTGTTTACATTATTACGCATTTCTTTCATTATTCTGATATTCTCAAGTTCAAGCAATGATGTATGAGCGCCAATAATGTTAAGAAGATCAACTATTTGTTCTCCTTCTTTTATATAGACTATATATGAACTCTTTCTCTGTATAACCTTTGAACTAAGGCCAAATCTGTTTATAAGCTTACATAAATCCTGAGCATATTCTTCCCTATGAGTTACAAACTCAAGGTGATATGTTTTTTCAGGATTACTTATACTTGCCCCGCCTAAGAATGACCCTCTAATATATGCTTTTGCATTGGCATCATCCTTGACCATCTCCTGATCTATTGTATAATCAAGAGATATGATTCCATCAATAACTTTAAGAATTCCAGTTGCCTCAAGCAGCTTTTTAACTCCCATATCTTCAGTAATTAATACCATATATATATTATTCTTTTTAAGTGAGTTGCTCTTTTTGACCATTAATTTTGAATGAATATCAAAATGATCCTTTAATAAAAGGAATACTAGTCTTGCAAGGGCAGGGTTTTCTGTAGTTATCCTAAAGCTAAGCTTTCTGCCGCTAAATGCTAGTGTACCACTAACTTTCATTATGGCTGAAAGTTCACACAGTGCTTCATCATATGACATTTCTGCGCATCTGCATACTTCTCTTTTAACCTTTGATGAAAAAGACATATTTACTCCTTTCAATTCTTCTTTTCTTTTTGTTTCACTCTTTGAGATAAATACATATATTCAAGTATTTTCTTTCTATCAAAAAGTAACTTTTTCTCCATTATTGTCTGAATTAATATTTCAGCTAAATTCTCTGAATCATGTCTTACAAGGCCATTCTTCAACTTAACAAGATTAGCCTCAACTATATTAATTCCCAGTTTTTCTATATTTTCTTTGTCGAGTTCTACTGGCTGAGCTCCATCTAATTCATACTGGTTTGCATTTTCCAGAGATTCCTTGTCTACATTTGCAATAACATAATCTACAATATCTCTTCCGCCATATTTTCTTAATGTTTTTAAATGATCTGAAACTGCAAAATTATCAGTTTCTCCCGGCTGTGTCATGATATTAGATATATAAATCTTTATAGCATTACTTTTTCTTACAGAAGAAGCGATATCCTTCACAAGTATATTGGGAATTACACTTGTATAAAGACTACCTGGTCCCATAACTATGGCATCTGCTTCTTTGATTGCCTGAAGCGCATCTTCAAGTGGCTTAGCATTTTCAGGTGTAATCATAAGTTTCTTAATTTTACTCTTCTGCTTCAATGCTTCCTTAGGTATATCAGATTCACCTTCAACAATATTGCCATTTTCAAGTTCTGCTTTTAAATGCATGTTTTCAAGTGTAACAGGCAGAACCTTTCCTGTTACAGCAAGTACTGAACTCATTTTCTGAACAGCACTTTCAAAGTTGTCTGATACTCCATTCATTGCTGCAAGGAACAGGTTACCAAAGCTTTGATTCTTAAGCCTACCATCTGTAAACCTATATTGAAGTAGTTCATCCATAAGAGGTTCTGTATCTGCAAGTGCAAGTATGCAGTTTCTTATGTCTCCAGGTGGAAGAATTCCCAGGTCTTCTCTTAACGCTCCTGAACCACCTCCATCATCCGCTACAGTTACAATTGCTGTGATATTAGAAGTATAATATTTTAATCCTCTAAGCATTGTTGAAAGGCCAGTTCCTCCACCAATTACTACAATTTTAGGTCCTTTTATAAGCAGTCTTTTTTCATAAATAAGATTCTCCATCTTTTTATTATCAATTGAAATTTTTATATAACCTTTATTAATAAGTGCGATAACCGATTTTATACCTTCAGTAACAGAAACATATATTACCAGTATTCCTGTTACATTTAAAAATATAAAAAATATAAGATAATATGCATTGTAAACTCTCTTTGTCACGAGTTCATTTAATCCAAAAGCTATCATCAGAATACCAAGTATTGCATAGCTAATCCATCTTTTAACCTTTATCCCTGGCTTAAGCCAGTCAATCATCTTCATAGTTTTCTTGCACCTCTGTTGACATCCTCATTTATATCTCTGTGTTCAATTGTAACTTCGTACTCTGTCTGCTTAAGTCTTTCATAAAGCGCATTTGCTATAGCAACAGAACGATGTCTTCCTCCTGTACATCCTATTGATATGATAAGCTGTCTCTTTCCTTCCTTAACATAATTAGGTATCAGGAACTTCAGCATATCTTCAAGTTTAGCTATAAATTGTTTTGTTTCATCATGATTTAATACATAATCCTGTACTGGTTTATCATTTCCTGAGAAAGGTTTCAATTCTTCAATATAAAATGGATTTGGAATAAATCTCACATCAAAAACAAGATCTGAATCTGTAGGTATTCCATATTTGAATCCAAAAGATAATACAGTTAAGTTAAGCTGCTTACCTGAAACTTTACCATTTCCATATAAAAGATTAATCTTAGCACGTAAATCCTTTATTGCATATTTAGATGTATCAATTATATTATCAGCCCTGCTCTTTAATTCTCTAAGCTTATTTCTTTCAGCTTCAATTCCTGTTATAACTCTACCGTTTGGTGATAAGGGATGACTTCTTCTAGTTTCCTTAAATCTTTTAACAAGTACTTCATCTGATGCCTCTAAAAATAGTATCTCATATGTAAAATTACTCTTCTTAAGTTCCATAAGACTTTCGAATAAATCATCAAAAAATACTCCGCCTCTTATGTCTATAACCAGTGCAACTTTATCAATTTTTCCATCACTCTGCATACATGCCTCAGCAAATTTTGAGATAAGTTTCGGTGGAAGATTGTCGACACAAAAGTATCCTAAGTCCTCCAAACTTCTAGTTGCCTGTGTTTTTCCTGCTCCTGATAACCCTGTTACTATTACAAAACGCATAAATATCACTCCCAATTACTCGTAACACTATATACTTATTATATCAACTAAAAACATTTTTGAATAGAACCTTTAGTTTTTAATAAAACATTAGAAAGTCCGCAGCTAAAATAACTACGGACTCATATCTAATCTTCACCAACTATTCGAACTTCTGTCTGTAACTCAACATTAAATTTTTCTCTAACTGTATCTTGCACATGTTTTATAACATCCAGTACATCCTTAGCAGTAGCACCACCCTTGTTAATCACAAAACCTGAATGTTTTTTAGAAACAGCTGCTCCACCAATACAAAATCCCTTAAGGCCTGCTTCCTGAATAAGTTTTCCAGTAAAATGTCCTTCTGGTCTTTTAAATGTGCTTCCAGCTGATGGATATTCTAGTGGTTGCTTTTCTTCCCTTCTCTTTGTAAGATCATTAACTCTATCTTCTATCTTCTGATGCTCACCTTTTTCAAGGGTAAATGTAGCAGATACTACTACATATCCTTTCTTCATAACTATACTTGTTCTATATCCAAGTTCTAGTTCATCACAGCCTATATTAATGATATTTCCATTGTCATCTATTACTTCTGCTTCTTTAATCACATATGAAATTGCACCATCATATGCACCAGCATTCATAAAAACAGCTCCACCTACAGTTCCTGGTATACCACACGCAAATTCAAATCCTGTAAGATTATTTTCAAGTGCCTTCTTTGATACATCTGCAAGTAATGCTCCACATTGTGCCTTTATCTCATTATTTTTAACGACTATATTATCAAGTGAACATAATTTAATTACGACGCCTCTTATGCCCCCGTCTTTAACTAACATATTAGAGCCATTTCCAAGTATTAAGTATGGGACATTATTTTCTTTGCATAAATCTATAGTTCTCTTTATCTGCTCTACGTTTCTAGGATTAACTAAAATATCTGCAGGTCCTCCTACTTTAAAATATATATGTTTGCTCATAGGCGAATTTAGCTCTATCTGCTCTTTTCCATATACATTTAACAATACGTTATAGAATTCTTTATAATTCATTGTTTAGCTCCTCATTCATATTTTATAAATATAAGCAGGCAAAAATTACCTGATTTTTTAAATAAAAACAGATATTTGTCGCTACGTCTATTTACTCCTTAATAAGTATATGATAACTTTGCTTTCATTATCAAGTGAAAATTTATTTTTTATTGACCATAATTTGCTTTAACTTTTTTTGCTCTCATTAAAATATGAAATTATGCTCTCTGCTGCTTTTCTATCAATGGATTCTGTATCAAGCAGTTCCTCCATAGTCGCATTTTTGATATTTTCTACACTACCAAACTTAATTAAGAGATTTCTTCTTCTTTTCTCTCCTACATTGGGAATGTCCTCTAGGATTGAATGAAGTGTTTTCTTATCTCTCAAACTCCTATGATATGTTATTGCAAATCTATGAACTTCATCTTGTATTCTTGTTATCATATGCATCAGGTTACTTCCCCTATTGATGATTATTTCCTTATTATTGTAAATCAAACCTCTTGTTCTATGCTTATCATCCTTTACCATACCACAGACAGGTATATTTATATCTAATTCTTCAAGTACTTCAAGTGCAATATTAACCTGACCCTTACCGCCATCCATCATAATAAGATCTGGAAAGAATGAAAACTTTCCTTTTGACAGTTCAAGATTTCTTTCTGCTATTGCCTTTACTTCATCAAGTCCTCTTTTAAATCTTCTTTGAAGTATTTCTCTCATACTGTCATAATCATTTGCACCTTTTACTGTTTTTATCTTAAATCTTCTGTAATCAGAATTCTTAGGCTTACCATTTTCAAATACAACCATAGATCCAACCGAATCTACTCCTTGTATATTAGAAATATCATAAGATTCAATTCTTAATGGTATTTCTTCAAGTTCAAGAAGTTCAGCTAATTCATTTAAGGAAGTCTTATTGATTTCCTTATCCTGAAGTATTTTCACTTTAAAATTCTCCATAGTGATTTTAGCATTCTGTGAAACCATATAAAGCATATCTTTCTTTTCGCCTTTTTGTGGTATCTTAATCCATACTTTAGAACCTCTTCTTATTGTCAGGAAATTCTCCAGCAGTTCTGAATCAGAAACTTCTGGAACATATATGTTTTTAGGAATATTGGCAGTTCCACTATAAAATGATGAAATAAATTCTGATAATATGTCTGCCCTGTCATCTCCCGATCTGTCTTCAATAACAAAATGTTCTCTGCCAGATACTTTTCCGTCTCTTACAAAGAATACCTGTACACAGACATCCTTATCATCAGAGTACATATTGATAAAGTCTTCATCGTCTTCTTTTGCAGTAAACATCTTCTGCTTCTGAACTATGCTCTTGATTGCCATGATTTTATCTCTATATTTTGCAGCCTGCTCAAACTCTAAGTTTTCAGATGCTTCTTCCATCTGCTTTTTTAAGCCTGCAATAATATCATTATCTCTACCTGTTAAAATTCCTATTATATTCTTTATGTAGACACCATAATCCGCCTTAGATATATAGCCGGCACATGGAGCACTACACAGCTTCAGATAATAATTAAGACATGGTCTTGAAGTTGTCTGCCCTTCAACTATATTTTTTCTGCATGTTCTAAGTGGATATAGTTTTTTTATAAGATCAATTGTTTCATAAACTGCTCCTGCATTTGTATAAGGTCCAAAGTATTTGTTGCCATCCTTTGCATAATTTCTTGTAACAAATACTCTTGGGAAATCTTCGTTTGTAGTTATCTTAATAAATGGGTAAAACTTATCATCTTTTAATGCTATGTTATATTTAGGGCTGTACTTTTTTATCAGATTACATTCCAGCAAAAGAGCTTCCATTTCAGAATCTGTCACAATATACTCAAATTCTGCAATATTTCTCACCATAGCCTTTACTTTTTCAGAATGATTTTTTGAGTTCTGAAAATACTGTCTTACCCTATTTTTTAATATCTTGGCTTTTCCTACATATATAACTTCGCCCAGGGTGTTTTTCATAATATACACCCCAGGCTTATTAGGAAGAGTTTTTAGTTGTAATTCAAAATCAAACATCTATAGGCACCTCCTATTTAGATAGTGCTGATCTTAAAATCTGCCCAGCTATAGGCGCTGCTACCTCTCCACCATTTCCACCGGCTTCAACTATAACAGCAATAGCATATTGTGGATTGTCTACTGGCGCGAAACCAACAAACCATGCATGAGGCGTTCCATCCTTACCATTAGGAAGTACATAATCAGCAGTACCTGTCTTTCCTGCTGCATTAAGTCCTCTGAACACTCCCCAATCTCTCTTAGCTCTATTGTCAACAAGTGTTGTCATATAATCCTTTATAGTATTAGCAACACTTTTTGAAATAACATCACTTCTTATTGCTTTTGATGATCCCTTTGATACAAAATCATTATCTTTATTTACTACTTTACTAATCACAGTAGGCTGCATCATTGTACCTTCATTTGCTATTGTTGATGCTACAAGTGCCATCTGCATAGGTGTTGCAAGATCTTTACTCTGTCCGATACCTGACTGTGCTATACTTCCAGGCTCACTTTTACTTAGAGTAGGGAACTCACTTGTTTCAACGGCAAGACCTTCTGCCGGAACTTTATTATTAAAACCATATTTTTCAGCAGTAGCTTTAAGTTTTTCATTTCCAAGCTCTCCAGCAAGAGTACCAAATACAACATTGCTTGATACTTCAAGTGCTGTTCTTAAATTAATTTTTCCATAAGAAGTGCCATGCTGGTTTCTTAATGACTGTTTTGAGTTAAAGACAATCTTACCATTATCATTAAATGTTCTGTTCTCAACACCAGGAATATTTTCAAGTGCTGATGAAAGTGTTATTAACTTAAATGTTGACCCTGGTGGATACATTCCTGAAACAACTTTATTCATCAAAGGATGACCTTTTATTTCACCTGCATTAGCCTTTTTCATTACTTCTTCAAGGTCTTCAGGATTATATGAAGGCTTTGATACCATCGCTAGTACTTCTCCTGTCTTAGGATTAAGCACTACTGCAGCTCCATCATGATCACCTAATGCATCATATGCAGCTTTTTGTATTTTATTGTCAAAAGTAGTAAACACGCTGTTTCCAACTTTATCTTCCTTTTGATTTCTATTTTTAATAGCATCTTTAAAATTTAATGATCTTAATAGTTTCCCTAAAGTTATGCTATTATATTCTATAAGTGTTTTATCTAGTGTTCTCTCAAGACCAGATACTCCATATTTAGTATCTACGTATCCGAGTATATTTGCATAATACTTTCCTTCAGTATAAGTTCTTTTTTGTGTTGTAGCATTTACCTTTTCACTCTTAGTAAGTGCCACACCATTTCTATCATAAATAGTTCCTCTCAAAACTTCATTTCTTTTAGCTGCAATTCGTATATTACCTGGTTTTTCAGCTATCTCAGGTGCCTTGAACACTTGAAAATAAGCAATATATGATATTAGCCCTATAAGTAAAAATACAAACACTATCATAACACGTTGTATTGACACACTTAATTCTGTCTTCTTCATCTAAGCACCCTCCTCTGATATCTTCTGCAGTATTCCTAATGCAAAGAACATAGTAAGCATAGATGTACCACCATAACTTATAAGTGGCAGAGTTATACCTGTAAGTGGGATAATTGTGAATATACCACCAACTATAACAAGTACCTGCATTACTATCATGGTACTAAAACCTACAGCTGCAAGCTGTGAGAACTTATCATCAGTAGCAAGTGATGCTCTCATTCCTCTGTAGAATAAAAGGAAATATACAAGCAATATACCTATAGCAAAAACAATCCCATACTCTTCACATATAACTGAATAAATATAATCTGTAGATCTTTCTGGAACACTTGAAGGCATTCCATTTCCTACCCCTACGCCTAATATCCCACCTGATGATATTGCATATAATCCTTGAACAAGCTGATAGCTTTTAGTGCCTGCATACTGCCATACATTTCTCCAAACAAGTATTCTCAAACGCACATGTGCAAATAACTTATAACTAATATATGCGCCTGCACTAAATAGTCCAAGGCAAGTAATAAGATATTTTGCTTTTGATGTAGATATATAAAGCACGGTCATTGATATACCAAAAAATATAAGTGCTGAACCTAAATCTCTTTGAAGTACAAGCAGTCCAAGACAAATCATTACTATGACTGCTGGCTCTATAAGCTGCTTAGTATCTTCTATAAAATCCCCTTTATCTTCATAATGGCATAAAGCTGATGCTAAATATAAGACGAATAAAATCTTACCAATTTCTGAAGGCTGAAAACCAAAGCCAGCGATTCTTACCCAGTTTCTTGATCCATTAACCGTTTTACCTATAAAAGGTATAAACGGCATAGCCATAAATATAACTGTTCCTATCATATATACCTTCTTATACTTAACAAATGACTTTAAATCCGGTATTAGAACAACTATTAATATGTAGGCAGTTATTCCTGCCGAAAACCAAACAAGCTGCTTTAAATATTTACCCTGATCTGCTTTTATGACATTTAATCTGTACAAAACAGCAATGCTTATTATTGATAATACAGCTGCAAATATAAGAAGATACTTATCACCATCAGGATAAAATTTTCGTATTACAAAGTATCCAAAAGTAATAAGAACAATAAGTACTCCGCCTAAGACTAATGGAACCTTATCTATAGGATCTTCTTTTATAGACAGATTTATAAATAAGCACATACAGAATAAAAAGATTAAGTACATTAATCTTCTTTCATACTTACTTCTTGAATCCATATAATTCACCTCATTAATCTATAACCTTAAAAACTATGTTACCTAATCTCACCTCATCATTAACACTCAGTTTTACTCTGCCATCAATCTTTGTGCCGTTAACAAATGTTCCATTCGTACTACCTAAATCTTCAATAAAAAATATATTGTT
Organism: Inconstantimicrobium porci; assembly: GCF_009696465.1. GTDB lineage: Bacteria > Bacillota > Clostridia > Clostridiales > Clostridiaceae > Inconstantimicrobium > Inconstantimicrobium porci. The sequence continues at coordinate 27,319 of NZ_VULX01000015.1, forward strand.
TTTAGTGTATATCTTTGCATGATATCCAGACACAAATTCATCATTTAAGACTATTGAATTATCCTCTTTTCTACCAAAAGACAAAGTTTCTCTTACTGGAATAATTGATCCATTTTTTAAACTTTCTTTTGGCGTAGACTTTATTATCTCTAAACCATGTGCCTGTATAACCCTTCTTCTTTTACCTTTCTTCCCAGTTCTAACGTCTTTATACATTACCTTTAACGCATAATAAATAATATTATACAATATAACAATGAAAATTATGCCAAATATAAAGCTTGTTATTCTATTAAGACTCATAACTTCACCTCATAAAAAATGTTTATCTTCTTCGTCAGTATAAAACTAACTACTACTGATTATACACTAAAATACAATTCTGGACATACCCTATTAATTTTTATTCATCTAATCTTAAGAATTTAATAGACTAGAGATTAGAGAAAAGGATGAAACTCCCCTTGGGAGTTTCAAAATTATATCTTATAATTGCTTCCTGTTCTCTTATCTCTGCTCTCATATCTCTAATCTTCTTTGAATTTTATTGTTCAAGAAACTTCTTTAAGTATTGTCCAGTATATGACTCTTGTACTTTAACTATTTTTTCTGGTGTTCCTGTTGCTACTATAGTTCCACCCTTATCTCCGCCTTCTGGTCCAAGGTCTATAATATTATCTGCACACTTTATCATATCCAAATTATGCTCAATAACTACTACTGTATTACCTGCATCAACAAGTCTTTGAAGAATATAAACAAGTCTATTTACATCATCAACATGAAGACCTGTTGTAGGCTCATCAAGAATATATAAAGTCTTTCCTGTGCTTCTCTTTGAAAGTTCATAAGCAAGCTTAATTCTCTGTGCCTCTCCACCTGAAAGCTGTGTAGACGGTTGGCCAAGTCTTATATATCCAAGTCCAACATCATATAAGGTCTGAATCTTATTCTTTATTCTTGGTATGTTTTCAAAGAACTCAAGAGCTTCTTCTACTGTCATATTAAGAACATCATCTATATTCTTACCTTTATATTTTACTTCAAGAGTTTCTCTGTTATATCTCTTTCCTTTACATACATCACAAGGAACATAAACATCAGAAAGGAATTGCATTTCGATTTTAATAATTCCATCTCCTGAACATGCTTCACATCTACCTCCTTTAACATTAAAACTGAATCTTCCCTGCTTATATCCTCTCATCTTTGCTTCTGGTGTTGATGCAAATAATTCTCTAATAATATCAAATGTTCCTGTATATGTAGCAGGATTAGATCTTGGAGTTCTTCCTATAGGGCTTTGATCAATATTTATCACCTTATCTATATTTTCACAGCCAAGTATTTCTTTATGTCTTCCTGGTATTGCTTTTGTTTTGCTGACGACTTTTGAAACACCTTTATATAGGATTTCATTTACAAGCGTACTCTTACCAGAACCAGAAACTCCAGTTACAATATTAAATACTCCAAGTGGGAATTTTACATTTATATTCTTAAGGTTATTTTCTTTTGCTCCTTTTACAGTTATAAAGTTTCCGTTACCCTTCCTTCTCTTCTTAGGAACTTCAACTTTCTTTTCTCCTGTAAGATACTGCCCTGTTATAGAGTTTTTACATTTCATTATATCGTCAACAGTACCTGCAGCAATTATTTCACCGCCTCTTTCTCCAGCACCTGGCCCTATATCAACAATATAATCAGCTTCTTTAATAGTATCATCGTCATGTTCAACAACAACTACTGTATTTCCTATATCTCTAAGATGCTTTAAAGTTGCTATAAGTTTATCATTATCCCTCTGATGAAGTCCTATACTAGGTTCATCAAGTACATAAAGTACTCCCATAAGCTGAGAACCAATTTGTGTTGCAAGCCTTATTCTTTGTGATTCCCCTCCTGATAATGTACCAGAGCTTCTTGCTAAATCAAGATATTCAAGTCCAACATCAACCAGGAACTGTAATCTTGAATTTATTTCTTTAATTATTTGTCTGCTAATAATCTGATTCTTTTCTGAGAATTCTAATGATTTAATAAATTCAAGTTCATCTTTTATAGACATTTGAGTAAATTCATTAATATTTTTCCCACCAATTGTTACAGCTAAAGCTTCCGGCTTTAATCTAGCTCCTTTACATTTAGGACATGGATTATCATTCATGTATTGTTCAATTTCTTGTTTTATGTACTCAGAACCAGTTTCCACATATCTTCTTTTCAATGAATTTATTTCACCATCATATGTATAATTGTATTTTTTCCCAATTCCATCTTTTATATAATGTACTTCAACAGCCTCACCATTAGTACCATAAAGAAGTATATCAACAATATTTCTAGGGAGATCTTTGATTGGTGTATTAAGGCTAAAATCGTATTTCTCACTTAATGCTGTTAATACTGCATAAGTCCATGAATCTTCTTTAAGTCTGCCATCTCCCCAGGATGAAATTGCTCCCTGCATTATACTCAAATCTTTATTCGGTATAACAAGATTTTCATCTATCTCCATTAAAGTTCCAAGCCCATCACAATGGTCGCATTTTCCCCAAGGAGAGTTAAATGAGAATAATCTTGGTGCAATTTCTCCTATACTTATACCACAGTCAGGACATGCAAAATTTTCACTAAATAAAGTGTCACCCTTACCTATAACATTAATAATTACAAGACCTTCGCCAAGCTTTAAAGCCGCTTCTATTGAATCAGTAAGCCTTACTTCTATACCCTCTTTAACTACAAGTCTATCTATAACTACTTCTATGTTATGCTTTTTATTCTTTTCAAGTGTAACTTCTTCCTCAGTAAGGTCGTAAATCTCACCATCTATTCTTGCTCTTACATATCCGCTTTTCTTAATATGCTCAAGTGTCTTTTCCTGAGTTCCTTTTTTACCTCTTACAATAGGAGACATTATCTGAAACTTAGTCTTTTCATCTAGCTGCATCACTCTGTCAACAATCTGATCAACTGACTGCTGTGATATCTCCTTGCCGCATTTTGGACAATGTGGAGTACCAACTCTTGCATAAAGAAGTCTTAAATAATCATATATTTCTGTTACAGTACCTACTGTTGATCTTGGGTTCCTGCTTGTTGTCTTTTGTTCAATTGATACTGCTGGTGATAATCCTTCGATATACTCAACGTCTGGTTTATTCATTTGTCCAAGGAACTGTCTAGCATAAGCACTAATAGACTCCATATATCTTCTTTGTCCTTCAGCATATAATGTATCAAATGCTAATGAAGATTTTCCTGAACCTGAAAGTCCTGTAAATACTACAAGCTTATTTCTTGGTATCTCAACACTTACATTCTTTAAGTTATGTACTTTCGCACCTTTTATAACAATTTTATCATTCATTATTTTTCCCCCTTCTCTTTTAATTTCTGAATTTCATCTCTAAGTTCGGCTGCTCTTTCAAATTGAAGATTCTTAGCAGCATCTTTCATTTCATTTTCAAGTTTCTTAATCATCTTTTTAATATCTTTAACTGGTAGTTTTTCTTCAGTTGCAATATTATATTCTTCTTTATCTTCCGCAACTGTAGTAATTTCTATAACCTCTCTGACATCTTTAATAATTGTCTGAGGTGTTATACCATTCTTTTCGTTATACTCAATTTGTATTTTTCTTCTTCTATTTGTTTCAGATATAGCTTTATCCATAGATTTTGTTATAGTATCAGCATACATTATTACCCTGCTTTCAGAGTTTCTTGCAGCTCTACCTATTGTTTGTATAAGTGATGTCTCTGATCTTAAGAAACCTTCTTTATCAGCATCAAGTATTGCTACAAGTGCTACTTCTGGAATATCAAGCCCTTCTCTTAAAAGATTGATTCCTACCAGTACATCATCTTCTCCAAGTCTTAATGATCTTATTATCTTCATTCTTTCTATAGTGTCTATATCTGAATGCATATAAGTTGCCTTTACGCCTAAATCCTTAAGATATTTTGTTAGATCCTCTGCCATTCTCTTTGTAAGTGTTGTAATCAACACCCTGAATCCTTTCTTTATAGTTTTCTGTATTTCACCATAAAGATCATCAATCTGGCCTTCTACTGGTCTAACTTCTATCTGTGGATCAAGAAGCCCTGTTGGTCTTATTATCTGCTCAGCAACATTTTCTGACCTTTCAAGTTCGTAATCCCCAGGCGTAGCAGAAACAAATATAACCTGGTTTATCTTCTTCTCGAATTCATCAAACTTCAATGGCCTGTTATCATATGCACAAGGAAGTCTGAATCCATATTGAACAAGCGAGTCTTTTCTTGATCTGTCGCCGCCATACATAGCTCTGACCTGTGGCAGAGTAACATGACTTTCGTCAATAAATAACAAATAATCTGCCGGGAAATAATCTATAAGAGTTTCTGGTGGAGTTCCAGGTGCTCTTCCATCAAATATTCTTGAGTAATTTTCAACACCAGGACAATATCCTACTTCCCTTATCATTTCAATATCATAATTTGTTCTCTGTTTTAATCTCTGTGCTTCTAGAAGTTTTCCTTCAGCATTAAGTTCCTTTAGTCTGTCTTCAAGTTCATCTTCTATAATTCTGATAGATTTATCTATCTTTTCTGCTGATGTTGCAAAGTGGGAAGCTGGGAATATAGATACATGCGTTCTGCTTCCTAAAATCTTACCAGTAAGAACATCAAACTCCTTTATCTTATCTATTTCATCACCAAAAAACTCAATTCTTATTCCAGTATTAGATTTTGATGCGGGTATAACATCAAGAGAATCTCCTCTTACTCTAAAAGTTCCTCTTGAAAAATCAATATCATTTCTTTCATAATGAATATCTACAAGTTTCCTCATTATTTCATTTCTGTCTATTTCCATTCCTTCCCTTAAAGAAACAGTCAATTTCTTATATTCTTCAGGATTACCTAGTCCATAAATGCATGATACAGATGCAACTATAATTACATCACGTCTTTCAAGCAGTGCTGATGTAGCAGAGTGACGAAGCTTATCTATTTCATCATTTATTGATGCATCTTTCTCTATAAATGTATCAGTCTGAGGAACATAAGCTTCAGGCTGGTAATAATCGTAATAAGAAACAAAATATTCAACTATTGCATCAGGAAAGAACTCTCTGAATTCACTACACAATTGTGCTGCAAGAGTTTTATTATGAGCTAAAACAAGTGTTGGTTTTTGAACTCTTTCTATAATATTAGCCATTGTGAAAGTCTTACCTGAACCAGTAACTCCTAAAAGTGTCTGACACCTTTCTCCCTTTTCAATACCTTCAACAAGACTATTAATAGCTTCAGGCTGATCACCTGTAGGTTTAAATTTTGACACTATTTTTAATTTACCCATAAAAACCTCCTTATTCGCCTAACCAAATGTATGTTCTCATTATACTCTTTTGGTCATATATAATCAACGTCCTCTTTTACATAATATCTACTTTTTTAACATTGATCAATGATCATTACCTTTTTGTATTCTTTCCAAAAAAACAAGACGGTAGACAGTTCAAATCTTTACTTCTGTCCCCCGCCTTGTATTTATATAGTTTAGTGATTTTCTTTTTTCTTTTTACTTAATATCTCTTGAAAACTGTCTTTTTTTGCTGAAATAATATTATTTAATTCCACAGCTTTGGGAACTACCACTATCCCAAATCTTCTTCCATTAAGATTATCACAGCTGATAGTTTTTATTTCGCCATTAATACTTCTGATTAAGAAGTCCATTTTTATATATCTCTTTCTCAGAGTTGCAAAAAGACTTTTTTCATTATCAACTATTTCACCGTTAATTTCTAAAATTTTATCTCCACTTTTAATCCCAATCTTCTCAGCAGGTGAATCCCTCATAACATCAAGAATACATATTCCATCATCGCTTACATAGATATAATCTTTTTTCGCTTCTATTACTCTCTGAATATATAACATAAATTCATGAGCAACAGGCGCAAAAATAATTACTGCAATCTGAGAAATAATATTTATTTCACCAAATTGAGCGACTCCAGTAAGCACCAATCCATATATCAGTATACATATACCTGAAAACCTTGTTTTTTGTTTTTTATTCATTTTAAAAGTATAAGATGAATAACCAATAACACCATATAAGGTCATCATCTGTATAGCTGCTGTTGTCAATACCGTGTACATAATTCCATGCTGTATTAAAGGCCACCAACCAGGCCAACTTGTAAGTTTAACTGAAAAATCAGCATTTCCACTCATTATTATAATCAGAGCTACAGGCAGAGGCCAGTACCTTTTCAAGGCAAACCCTCCTGCAACATTGCCATCCTTACTTGTAAAAACCGGCATTGCTCCCTTAGCGCCATCAAACATAACAAGAAAACCTTCTAAAACATGCATAATACCAACAAAAGTCATAAGTGAAACTATATTTATACTTATAGGTATTTCACTCATGGTATCTTTATAAAAGATATTTATAATCACAGATACAAAACCCAGTATAGAAGCTGAATAAGAAAAGCAGAAAAATCTCGGATTATAAAGCATCAGTATTATGGATATTATGAACAATATCCATATGCCTGAATTCCCATCAAACGCCACACCTAAATATGCCAGTATAGAGCTTCCTATTGAACCAAATACAATTCCAATCACCATCTGTGATAACGTAAGCTCTAATGGAGAATGTATATATTCTCCCATAATCATTTTCTGCATTAAACTTATTTTTTTATTCTTAGCATATAAAATAATACTTAAAACTACAAGCATTATAACTGAACCAGGTTCTGTAACTGCAGCAGCTATGGATTTTAAAATATATCTTGATAAATCCATAACCTATTTTTCCTCCTATTTTGTTTTCTCCTCAATTAACTCTAAAGCCTTTTTAAACTGAGGATCTTTACTTCTATCATATTTCTTTCCAATAAGTTCCTTAGGGTATTCCACTGTTACATCAGGCTGTATACCTTTTTTATGAATATTAATACCTAAAGGACTATAATATTTTGATATTGTCATCTTTAATGCTGAACCATTTGTTTTATTCTCAAAAGTTGTCTGAACAATACCCTTTCCAAATGTCTTTACTCCTACAAAAGTAGCTGCCTTATAATCTCTAAGTGCTCCTGAAACAACTTCTGATGCACTTGCAGAATTACCATTAACTAGTACTACAAGCGGCATTCCTATTGCATCACCGCCTTTCGAGAAACTTTCTTGCTTATTTTTATATTTATCTATTGTAGACACTACTAGTTTGTCTTTTTGTATGAAATTTGATACAAGATCTACGCTGACATTTAAATATCCACCACCATTATCTCTTAAATCCATTATCAACCCCTTCATACCTTTAAGTTTAAGCTCTTTAAGCTTTGCATTAAAATCTTTTGCTGTATTAAGCTCAAAGCCAGACACACTTATATAACCTATATTATTATTCAGCATCTCACCTTCTACAGAAGGATTGATTATCTGCCCACGCACAACATCTATATTAAAAGTCTTACTGTTTCTTTCAATAGTAAGTGTCACTTTCTCTCCAGGTTTTCCCTTCATAACAGATATAGCTTTTTCTTTATCTTTTTCTTCTCCACTATACTCTTTGCCATTAACTTTTATAATGTAATCGCCAGCTTTTATTCCTGCCTTTTCTGCAGGAGATCCCTTTATAGGTTCAGCAACATAAATCTTGTTATTTTTTGTTGAAATTCTTATTCCTATTCCAACAAAACTTCCATCAACCTCTTCCTTATACTGTTTATATTCATCTTTGTTCATATAATAAGTATACTTATCATCAAGTGCTGCTGTCATGCCTTTTATAGCACCTTCAACAAGTTTTGAATCATCAATATCGCCATCAAACCTTTTTATTAATGTTTCCCTTACTGCAAACAATTCTTTATATTTACCTATATCTTTTATCTGACTAAATTCCTTTGCAAACTGTGTACTGCTGATCCATGGCATTATCTTGTTGAAACTCAGCATACCACCAGCAAAAAAAGATGCCACATTAGTAATGACAAATAGCAGAACTATAAATACTACTTTTGTAACTTTACCTTTTGGTGACTTTTTATCGTTCTCCATATAAACCTTACTTCCCTTCTATAAAAATGTGCTAATTCCATTAATATAATCACAATAGATTAGAACTAAGAGAGCAGAGAATCGGATTAAACTCCTTAAGGGAGTTTCGATATAAAGAGACAAATCCCCATTCTCTAATCTCTGATTTCAAATCTCCGATCTTTTTAATCTTGCCACTTATCTAAAATGATATAACATTTATCAATAATTTTGTAACAATTTCTATACTATGATAAAAGACAAATATTCCGAAAAATATTTGCCTTTCTATCGTTTATTTTATAAAATTCATCAACTACACTGCTAGGAATTTTCTTAATGCTATAACACTACCAAATACACCAATTACTATTCCAGCTAATCCAAACTGCCAAGACATTGTAGTTAACATATAAGTAGGCTTAATTATTTGAACAGATATAAACTGAGTAGCTATTTTTCCATATAACCACTTATATGATCCATATAATACTAGTTCAGAAATAACTGCACCAACAAGTCCAATTATTATACCTTCTATAATAAAAGGCCATCTAATAAACCAGTCTGTAGCACCAACAAACTTCATTATACCTATTTCTCTTCTTCTTGAGAAAACTGTAAGCTTGATAGTATTTACTATTAAGAAAACTGATATAAATGCTAATATTGCAAATAACACAACTATTACCCATCTTATTGTTTTTGCAATTCTAGATATCGTATTTACTATTTCCTGATCATTTCCAATAGATTCAACACCATCTGCTTTTTCAAAATTCTTAACTATGTTTTTAGCATCACCTGGTGAATTTAATTTTACTATGTAAGATGATGGTAATGGATTTTTAGTTGCATCTTCATATCCTTCAAGTACACTTGAATATTCTCCAAGCTGCTTCTTTGCATTTTGAAGTGCCTGTTCTTTTGATTCAAATACGACTTCCTTTACTCCTGTTGAACTTGAAAGTTTTTCTCTAAGCTGATTTTTTTCAGTTATTGAAATATCTTTATTCATATAAACTTTAACTTCAATCTTATCTTCTACACTCTTAACTCCGCTATCAATATTTAATCCAATCAAAAGAAATATACCGAAAACAAAAAGTGTTGCAAATATTGTTATAATAGATGCCAAACTCATTGTCTTATTTCTTTTTAGACTTTTAAACGCATCACCTAAAAAATAACTAAATATACTCATTCTCATGTTCGTACCTTCCCTTTTCTTCGTCTCTGGCTATTTCTCCCTTTTCTATAGCAATAACTCTCTTCTTCATTGTATTAACAATATCCTTAGCATGAGTTGCCATTAGGATTGTAGTACCAGCCTTATTTATATCACTTATTAATGCCATTATTTCTTTTGCAGTATCAGGGTCAAGATTTCCTGTAGGCTCATCTGCAATTAAGACCTGAGGATTATTAACAAGTGCTCTTGCTATTGATACTCTCTGTTGCTCTCCTCCTGAAAGCTCATTAGGGAACATCTTATATTTATGTGATAACCCTACCAATGCTAATACCATTGGCACTCTCTTTCTTATTTCTTTGGCTGATGCACCAACTACTCTCATTGCAAACGCAACATTTTCATACACATTAAGTGTCTGAATAAGTCTGAAGTCCTGAAATACCATACCTATTTTTCTTCTATAATATGGAATCTCATTTCTCTTAAGCTTTTCAAGCTTAGTGCCATTAACTACTATACTTCCTTCGCTAGGTTCTACCTCTTTTAAAAGCATTTTAATAAAAGTAGATTTTCCAGCTCCACTCGGTCCAACTAGGAACACAAATTCGCCTCTTTCAATAACAACATTTATATCATTTAATGCTTTTACATTATTGTCATAGACTTTGCTGACACCTCTAAATTCTATCATTCACTATACTCTCCTTAAATATTTTGTTTCACATATACGTGTTTATATACTTTATAATTATACCATAACATGTATATCAATAAAATTTTAATTTTTTAATAGTTTATTAATTTTACCTTTTATGCTTGCTATAAAAATTATATCCTCAATATTAAATTGCTTTCAAATCCATGAATCCTTCGCCGAGAACTTCATGTACTTCGTTAACTGTAATAAATGCATTTGTATCTTCTTCTTTTAGAAATTCTCTTAGCCTTATAAATTCATTTCTTCCAAGAATAGCATAAACAATCATCATATCCTTGTTACTGTATGCTCCAACCCCCTTTAAAAAAGTACATCCTCTTCCTAATTCATTCATTATGAATTCGCTGATTTCTTTGCCCTTAACACTAACAATTTTCACTTCTTTAACTGTATTAATACCTTCAATAAGTCTGTCTATAGTTATACCTAGCCCTATAACTGAGACAAGTGCATATAGTCCTATATCAAGACCAAATGTAACAGCAGCAGCCAATGTGATAATCATATCAACTATAAGGAGTGACTTTCCAATTGCTATATGAAAAAACTTATTAAGTATTTTTGCAAGTATATCCGTACCTCCTGTAGAAGCATTGTAATTAAATACAATAGCCATACCTACTGCAGATACAAGTGTTCCAAAAACAGTTGCTAAAATCAAATCACTTGTCAAAGCAAATGGCTTAAAGAACTTTTCTATAATCCACATAACAAGTGAAAGTCCATATGATGCATAAATTGTCTTTGCTCCAAAATTCCCACCGATAACAATAAACGCAACAACAAATAACACTATATTAACTATCATTACTATCATCCCATTTGAAATAAAAGGAAAATAGTGATTGATAACTATCGCAAGCCCAGTAACTCCGCCTGCAGCCAGATTATTAGGAGCAAGTAAATACTCAAATGCCAATGCAACGAGTATTATTCCGAATGTAATAAATATATATTCTTTAATTTCTTTTCTACCCATAATAAAAAATCTCCTTTTTAAAAAAATTCTATTTTATTTTTCCACTATTTTCTCCAATTTATTTTATACAAAAACTTCATGTCTTGTAAAGGATCATCAAAGAATTTAAGAGTAAACCAAAGGCCGATATTTTTCTTTCGAGAATACAAGCCTACGCTAAGATTAGCTAATATGCATCTTCGCTTACATAATTAAATACTACTATATCTAATTTATATAGTTACAATTTTATATGAAATTATGCCCAGTAATTTCACAGGAGGCTTGGAGGATCTGCCTCCATTAAATTCAGAAATTCATAAGCACAACGATATGAATTTCCTCCTTCATTGATCATCGATCATTGATTATTTTCTATAATAATCTTTAGAATTCAAATTCACTCTATAGAAAAAATCTCCACAAATATATTGCTGTGGAGATTTTTTAAGTAGCAATTACTAATATTTTATTATTTATTTAATCCTTCTTTTACTGCCTTAACTATATCATCTGCAGTTAATCCATATAATTTTAATAGTTCATCTGGCTTTCCGCTCTGACCAAATTCATCTTTTATGCCGATTCTTTTCATTTTTACCGGGCATTCTTCACATACAACTTCAGCAACTGCTGAACCAAGTCCACCAATGATACTGTGTTCTTCAGCTGTAACTATTAATCCAGTTTCTTTAGCTGCGTTTACAATAATTTCTTTATCTAAAGGCTTAAGAGTATGAATGTTAATAACTCTTGTATTTATTCCTTCAGCTTTTAGCATATCATGTGCCTTTATAGCTTCCTGAACCATTATTCCTGTTGCTATGATAGCAGCATCAGAGCCTTCTCTAAGTTGCACACCCTTACCTATTTCAAACTTATAGCCTTCAAAATCATTAACGACATCAACTGCAGCTCTTCCAAGTCTTACATAGCATGGTCCGTAATATTCTGCTACAGCGTTGATTGCTGCCTCAGCTTCTACTGCATCAGAAGGGTTAATAACGGTCATATTAGGTATGCTTCTCATTAATGATAAATCTTCAACTGACTGATGTGACGCTCCGTCTTCTCCAACAGTAAGTCCTGCATGTGTAGCACAAATTTTCACGTTAAGGTTTGGATAACATACTGAGTTTCTTATCTGCTCAAATGCTCTTCCTGCAGCAAACATTGCAAATGTGCTTACATAAGGTATCTTTCCGCAAGTTGACATTCCTGCTGCAACACCAACCATATTAGCTTCTGCTATTCCCATATCAAAGAATCTGTCTTCACATACTGCTTTAAAATCAGCTGTCTTTGTTGATTTAGACAAATCCGCATCAAATACAACAATTTTCTTATTTTCCATTCCTAATTTAGCAAGAGCTTTTCCATATGCTTCTCTAGTTGCAATCTTCTTTCCCATTAGTTATCCCCTCCAATTTCACTTAATGCCTGTGTACATTGTTCTTTGCTAGGTGCAGTTCCATGCCATGAAGCCTGATTTTCCATAAATGATACACCTTTGCCCTTTACTGTATGGCATACGATCATAGTAGGTTTTTCTTTAAAGTTTCTTGCCTTATCTACAGCTTTAATTATTTCTTCTATATTATGTCCGTCTATATTTAGTACATTCCATCCAAAAGCTTCGAATTTTTTATCTATTGGACCTGGATTCATTACATCTTCTATCTTTCCATCTATCTGAAGTCCGTTAAAATCAACAAAAGCTGTAAGATTATCAAGACTGTAATGTGCCGCTGACATTGCAGCTTCCCATACCTGTCCTTCTTCTAGTTCACCATCACCTAGAAGCGCAAATACTCTATAATCTTTATTATCAAGCTTTCCTGCTAAAGCCATTCCTACTGCAGCAGAAATTCCTTGTCCTAATGATCCAGTAGACATATCTATTCCTGCTACATCATTCATATTAGGATGACCCTGAAGATCTGATCCTAATTTTCTTAATGTATTTAACTTGGCAGGATCAAAAAATCCTCTCCTTGCAAGCGCACTATATAATGCTGGAGCAGCGTGTCCTTTTGATAACACGAATCTGTCTCTGTCTTCCATCTTTGGATTCTTTGGATCTATATTCATTTCCTTAAAATATAGAGTAGTAATAATATCAGTTGCTGAAAGAGATCCGCCTGGGTGACCTGAAGCCGACTCTGTAAGCATAGTAACTATATCTCTACGAATTGTCTTTGCGGTATTTTGTAATTCACTAACATTCATTATGTATAATTCCTCCTGAATTTTATATACTAAATAATCTAAAATTTTCACTAAACTAATGTTAACATATCTTTTTAAATTTGTATAGTCTATTTAATTATTTGTGTTATACTTTTTAGTTTATATGTATAATATTGTATTTTATATTGTTTCTTTAGGATAAAATATATTAATATCTTAACTAACACTAGTTTATCCAAACCAAAAATTAGAATTTATAGATTACTAAATCACAAACAATTTATAAGCTAAACTGTTTATGCTAAAAAAATAAGTTAAGAAACAATCTTAACTTATTTTATATATTAATATTTTTTTTATTCACATTATAAATTCAAACTAAACCTAAACTTATAAGAAGACTTTTGTTAACTTTGTTCATGTCTTCTTCTGTCATATGTCCAATTTTTTCTTTTAATCTTTTTTTATCAATTGTTCGTATCTGTTCTAATAAAACAACAGAATCTCTATTAAGTCCATACTCTTCTGATGATATTTCTACATGTGTAGGCAGTTTTGCCTTATTTATCTGAGAAGTTATAGCCGAAATAATAACTGTAGGGCTATATCTATTTCCTATATTATTCTGTATGATAATAACCGGCCTGATTCCCCCTTGTTCGGATCCTACTACAGGGCTTAGGTCAGCATAGAAAATATCTCCTCTTTTTACATTAGATATTATTGCCATATTAAACTCACTCTCCGCTAAGCCAATTGACATACTCATTAAATCCTATGCCGTCTGATCCCATTTCTGCGTATTCAAGATTTAAAGATGCCATTTCCTTATATCCTTTTGCCATTTCATCATATTCATCTTCATTTATGTCTTTACTATATGATATTAATGATTTCTCGATATGTTGCATTTTTTCTTCATTTTTATAATTTTCTTTTCCAAACGCTTCTATATACATTGCATATGACATAATTTCACACCTTCCTAATGTAAAAAGTTTATGTATATTTACATTATATAGCAAATCATGTCGATATGTCAAAGGCATCTCTTCAGTTTTCTACTTTTTATTTTACTTTCTTCCTTTTTTTGATTATTTTATATGTTGGACTGTGTTTTATTATTACTATGTAGCACATTTCCACAAAAAACAAGTAAAGTCTATTTTCTTAATCACCCCCCTTAGTCTCAGCTTGCTTATCTCACAAGTTTTGACACAACAAAATTACTGTAATCAACTTTAATTCTCTCTTCTCCAGTATCATCAAAAATAATCATTTCTACTGGTATGCTATTCTCGGTATTTATAAATAATTTGCATTTATTTAGTTCCTTATTATTATCATATAACTGATATTCAATTTCTAAGTAACCAAGACTTTTTTCTTTATTATAGATAACTTTCATATTTTCTCCATTAAGAAGCAATAGTTCTCTTATATTTTCCATGAATGACAACTTGTAGAATTTATCGAACTCTTTACTCAGAGTAAATTTTTCCTTAGTATTCTCATTACTTAACACAATATCCTTATTACTGTACTTAAATATTCTGCCATCATCAAATTTTAATTCAATATTGCCCTGTCCTTCAGATTTTAATGTGGCCTTCTGAACTGTAGTGCATCTTGGATTTTTAATAGTATACTCAACATTACAGCTATATGACTTCATCTTTTTAAATCGTGTCATTATGTTCTCCGGTGTCTCTTTAAATAACTTCTGATAAAAAGCCAAGCAGGATATTATTCCTACTATTACTAGAATAATAATTAATGGGATTTTAATTTTTTTCATACTAACTCCATATAAAATTTTTTTCTAATAATAGTAATATTATTTTGTTATTTAAAATATTCTTAAATTATTTAACTTTCAAATTCCTTTAAATATAAAGAAATCTTATTAATTATATCTGTAGCAGTAACAGAATACATTTGCTTCGATAAAGAATCTCCTATAAATCCATGTATATAAACTCCCAATACCGAAGCTTTAAATGGATCTAAACCTTGAGATATCAGTCCTGTTACAATGCCAGTAAGGCAGTCTCCCATACCTCCTGACGCCATCGCACTACTGCCAGTAGTATTTATAAATATTTTTTCTCCGTCTGTAATAACTGTATTATATCCCTTCAACACTATGATGCAGTTGGTCTCAATAGCAGTATTTTTAGCTATTTCGATTCTCTTATTATTAACGTCTTCTATGCTACAACCACAGAACCTTGCCATCTCACCTGGGTGAGGTGTTAATACAATATTCTTCTCCTTTCTTCCAAAAAGAAGCTCTTTGTGGGCAGATAAAACATTAATAGCATCAGCATCAAATACTATCGGGCATTCTGAATTAGTAATTACTTCTTCAACTATCTTAAGACTACTATCATTACTATCAAGGCCTGGTCCACATGCAACAACATTGCTTTTTTTGATAATCTCTACAAAATACTTATCTTCATAGTCACATATCATAGCTTCTGCAAGTTTTGACTGCATTATAGGTACCTGCTCTTTAGAAGTAGCAAGAGTAACAAGACCTGCACCTGTTTTTACAGCGGCCTGTGCCGCAATATATGCGGCACCTGTATACTTTTCACTTCCAGCAGCAATTGTTGTTCGTCCAAAAGTACCTTTATGTGAATATTTATTTCTTTTTGGAAGAATTTTATCTGTAATCTCATCAGATGTATATACTTTTTCATCATATTTCTCACTTATTTCTTTTGGTATACCTAATGACTCAACTACAACATCACCAGTATAATTTTTTGCTTTATCGCAGAAAAAACACTTTTTATAAAACTGAAGAGCTACAGTCTTATTTGCTTTTACACATTCACCCATTATATATCCATTTTCACCATTCATACCCGATGGTATGTCAATTGATAATACATATTTGCTATATGTATTAATACTTTTAATAATATCAGTATAATAGGTATCCAGCTGCCTTGATAATCCTGTTCCAAAAAGTCCATCTATTACGACATCACTTTCAGATATACTTTTATTAAGAGAATTTAAATCTTCAGTTTTTCTTATAAATTCTATTGAAGCATTCATTTTATATAATATGTTCATGTTTTTTATGCAGTCTCGTGACAATTCCCTTCCATTACTGCATATAAAAATCTTAACTATTTTATGTAATACTATTAAGTGCCGTGCCACACCAAGTGCATCACCTGCATTATTGCCAAAACCACATACAACTACAATATTTCTATCTTTGATATTAACATGTTTCATTATAGAAATTACTGCTGTCTCCATAAGAGCAAAACTATCCATCCCATATCCATTTATATATTCATCTTCAATTTTTCTCATGGCATCTGGTGTAACAATTTTCATTATTCTGCTCCTTCCATTATTACGTATGCTATTGCATTTGTTCTATTATGAGAAATAGATACAAATATTTCTTTTACCCCCAACTCATCCGCTTTCTTTTTACATTCATTATAAAGATTAACATATGGCTTTCCAAGTTCATCTCTTAATACTTCTATATGATTGATAGAAAATTTTCTAAAACCAGTCCCTAATGCTTTACTTACTGCTTCTTTGACACAAAAATTCCCTGCTATCACTTCAGATCTCATATTTTTAATCTTAAATAATTCGTTTTCTTTTGCTGTAAAACACTTCTTTAAAAAAGCATCATTTCTTTTAATGTTTTTTTCTATTCTATCAATTTCAATAATATCAGTTCCTATTCCAATTATCATATTTATACTCCTGCTGCATATTTCTTATATATTATCATATCACAATAAATATATTTTACAGCTCAGCTGGCACAATATCAAAATCTCCTGCATATTCATCTATATATTCTCCAAGAACATCTATAAAATGTATTGGCGAAACTTTATTGTCTGCCAAAATATTTAAAAGTTTTTCAACTTTAGCCTTATTATTTGAAATTACATTAATTCCATCTCTTTCAATGTCCACAACTTGTCCATCTTTTACTTCATTCATTTCTGCTTCAATGCCATATGAAACAATTCCTTCGTATTGACCTTTTATTAATCTATAAGTATAATTAAATATCCTATCAGCATCTGATAATCTTGTCTCTAATATTTTTTCTACTTTCATACAAATTCCTCCAAAAAACATTATTCAAAACTAAAACACAAATCTTCTATTCAATACATCAATTTACAAATATCATATTATCACTTTATCAACAACTTTTTTGTCGTTTTGTGGATAAGCTGTGTATTTTTTTTTATTCATTTTGCGACATATCTCCTTAAATACAGTAAAAGTACTACTTTTTTTCAACCCTTCTGTGGATAACTTCCTGTGGATAACTACAAATAGTAAATTTTTCTTGTCGATATTAGTTCTAATATGATGATTTTATTTCAATAAATAAATTTTATATTTATGGTCAAAATTGCATCATACCATTATTGGGATTATTCCATAAACTCTTTTATTTCATTGCTTCATATCATTAAACTTATACCTATTTCCATGCAATTTACAATAAATCAAAAAAATAAGAGTCAGCACCCTTCCCTGACTCTTATTCATGACCATATTACTTAATTTAATTTCTCAAAATACCATAGTTGAAATAGAATACGTTATCATTACAATAATTATTATAACAACTTACATAAACGTTTTCAATATTTTTTTACTTTTTTATAACGCTTCTTCTGTTGAATGATTTTTGTTTCCTATATTTATGAATTTAAAGTCGTCTGCAACAACTTCTGCTACATACTTTCTGGTCCCATTAGCATCTTCATATCCATAAGCACTCAGTCTCCCGCTTACTGAAAGCAAACTGCCTTTTGTTAAGTACTTGCAGATAATCTCAGCTTTCTTTCCCCATACTATTATTGGTATAAAATCAGCCTTTATAGTACCATCCTTAGATTTAAAGTTTCTTTCCACAGCCATAACGAATCTAGTATATGTTTTTTCTCCATCTAGTGTTGTCTTAAGTTCTGGATCCTTAACTAATCTTCCCAATATAATTATTTTATTCATAAAAAACAACCTCCTGCTATGGTCACGTTATGAATTATATCCACAATAACCACGTTTATACAGAAGGTTGATATTTTATTTTAATTTAGCTGCTAAACTATCAGTAAAATTTAAAATGTATATTTTATAATGTATAATTCAGGATAAAATTCATGAGCATAGCTGCATGAATTTCTAAAATAAATGGAGACTTGCCTCCAAACCTCCACAATCATTCCTCCAAAAGAGTTATTAAGAGGATTTTGTCCTCTTATTCTGAAACTCCACAAAAGGAGTTTCGTCCGAAATTATACATTATACCTTATAAATTATATATTACTCAAAGTATATAAACTTATGAAGTTTTTCTACATTTTTATCCTGATCCCATTTCATATAGTATATACCCTTTATAGTTGCATCAGACTTAAGTCCATCATAAGGACATCTTGTTTCGGCAATTCCATTCTTGCCATATAAAGAAGCATTTACTCCAAGCTCTATTAATTCAAGCTGTGATAGGCTTGTCTCTAAATTAGGAAGTATGTTTGCCGCAGTGTCCGGATATGATGTTACGGGTATTTCCTTAAACTTATTAAACAGCTTAAACAGCACATCTCTCTGTCTCTTTGTTCTTCCATAATCGAAATTATTATCATATCTAAATCGGCAGTACGCTGTAGCCTGCTGGCCGTTAAGCAGCTGCTTTCCAGGTGCACTTATCGGTGTATACTTTGTATTTGTTATTTTAGCTATATCTTTTGCATAACTATTTAAGTATTTAAACTCTTGCTCATTAACGTTGATTTCCAGGCCGCCAACATAATCAATTATCTTCATAAGTCCTTCAAAGTCTACTTTTACATAGTCAGTTATATCAAGTTTGAATAACTCATTTACTGTCTTAACAGATAAATCACAGCCACCATAATGGTATGCATAGTTTAACTTTGTTATTGGTCGCCCTTCACCCAAATCAACATATGTATCCCTCATAAGTGAAGACATCTTAATCTTTTTTGCAGTAGAATCTATACTTAATACAATATTGGAATCAGAAGCATTCTCCTGATTATCAACACCCATTAAAAGTATATTTTTGACTTTATGCTTTCCTTCTACATTATTAAATGGCATCTTGCTTTCTTCTGTAACACCAAGATTTTTATCATTAATCTTTACAGTTTTTATCTTATTAAGATAACTGAAAGCTGTCACACCAAAACATACTATAATAAATAATATTATCAGCAAAATTACTGGTAATATCTTCCTCTTTTTCTTCTTCCTTGCCCTCATTTTGTCATCTCCCTTATCAAATATAGTATAAGTTTACTACTATTTACTTTTATTTTCTACTTACTTATTCATTTTTTCTGAAATCATGGCATTTACTTCTCCTCCAAGTAGTATTATAAATGATGATAAGTACAACCAGGTCATAAGTATAAATATAGCTCCCAAACTACCATAAAGCCTTGAATAATTTGAAAATGTATTTACATAGAATGCAAAACAACTTGAAAATATCAACCATCCTAAGGAAGTTAAAAACGCACCTGGAAAAGCCTCAACCCAAGAAACCTTCTTTGCTGGTGTATATTTATAAATTGTAACAAATATGACCACCATCATAAATACAAGAATTATATATCTCATAAGATCCCACAACATTGTAATAAAGTTACTTACGGGAATATAAGTTATTACAAAATTCTTTATAACATCACCAAACACAAGCAAAACCATTGTTAATATAATAAGCAGTGCCAGTATAACAGTAGAAGCAATAGATCTTACAACTCTTGAAATATATCCTCTCTTTTCTCTTACACCATAAGCCCTATTCATGCCTCTTATAACAGCACCAAATCCATTTGACGCAGCCCATATTGCGAGAAAAATAGTTATCCACACTATGCCTGTACCCTGTCCTTTCAAAACCTCTATGACTGTATATTTAATAAGATCATAAGCTTTTATTGGCAGTATATAGCTTAATGCTTCCAGTACCTGATTTACATCTAGATTGCTTAATCCTATAAGAGTCAGCAAAAACATAAGAAAAGGTACAAATGCCAGCATTAAGTTATAAGCAAGAAAACCTGCTGTTGCAGTAATATCATGATCAAAAATTCTTTTTATTAGTTCTATTACAAAAAGAATAATTCTATTTTTTCTTTTTCTATTTTTATTTTCTGAAGAGTTCATAAAGCAGCTCCTTATTATTTTTTTTATTTACACTATATTTATTATCCTCTATGATTAATATAATATTTATTATTTAATACTAAAATGCATTTTATCTTTCCATAAGCTACCACACTGTTACCTTTTCGATATTTATTTATAAATACTTTAGTAGTATAATATTATTGCTAATAATGTTGAAAGGAGTCACATTTTATGGGAAAACATTCATCTGGAAAACATATACAGAAAAAAGATACTCGAAAGAAAGGGAAAAGCAAATCAAAAGTAATACTTTTATCAGTTTTAGCAATAATCTTATTTATCATTGTTGCTGCGGGTTCATACGTATTTTCTTCTTTAGGCAAAATGAATAAAGTATCAATTAAAAAGGATACAGCTTCTTTAGGAATAGATAAAAATTTATCTTTTGATAAAGACATAATTAACATTGCCTTCTTAGGTGTTGATTCAAGAGAAGGAGATGTTGGACGTTCAGATGCTACAATGGTACTAACTGTAGATAAAAAACATAACAAAGTAAAATTAACTTCTTTATTTAGAGATTCATATGTTTCTATTGATGGTCATGGTCAGACAAAACTTAACCACGCTTATGCTTATGGAGGCCCTCAACTTTCAATAAAAACTATAAACCAGAACTTTGGTCTTGATATTAAAGACTTTGTAAAAGTTGATTTTGCACAGCTTTCTCAAGTAATTGATGCTTTAGGCGGTGTTGAAATAACTATAAAAGATTACGAAGTTAATCAGGTTAATAAATATATTAACGATGTAGCAAAAGAAACAAAACAGACAGCCCAATCAGTATCAGTAGGCAAGCAGCTTCTTAATGGTGTTCAGGCTGTTGGTTATTCAAGAGTAAGATATGCTGGAAATGGTGATATTGAAAGAACTGAAAGACAACGTACAGTTCTTAATGCAATATTTGAAAAAATAAAATCTGCTGGTGTTTCACAATATCCAGGCATAGTAAGCAAACTTCTACCTTACGTTACAACAAGTATGAGTTCAACTGATATAATAAGTCTTGGTATAAGCACACTACAAAATGGTCTTGGAAATCTTGAACAAATGGAATTCCCTCTTCCAGACAAAGCAAAGGGACAAATAATAAACAAAGTCTGGTACTGGGTATTTGATATTGAAGCTAATAAGAAGTTAGTTCGTGACTACATCTTTGATGACGTAAAACCACAATAATAAATAATATATTAAATAAAAAGTGCATTTCAACATGCGCTTTTTTATTTAATATATTAGAGATATAAGAAAATAGGATTAATTTTTTTTCCAAAACTCTTCTACTTTCTTCTTAAGTTCCTTCTTATCTCTTACAAAGTTCATGTTTTCCCACTCTCTCGGCATCATCATTTTATACTTATTTGTAAAGAACCTGTCATCTATAAGTACTGCTATGCCTCTATCTGTTTCAGTCCTTATTACTCTCCCTACAGACTGCAGCACTTTGTTCATTCCTGGATATGTGTATGAATAATCATATCCCTGTCCATTAAAGTTATTATAGTAATCCTTTATTATCTCTCTTTCAAAACAGACCTGAGGCAGCCCAACTCCAGTTATGATTGTTCCTATAAGAGAATCTCCTCTGAGATCTATTCCCTCTGAGAAAATACCTCCCATAACACAAAACGCCAGTATATTTTTTTCTTTATCCTCAAACTTGCTCAAAAATTCTTCACGTTGCTTTTCATTCATATCATTATTCTGAATTTCTACATTAATATCATCATATTTTTCTAGGAAAAGCTTATATGCATTTTCCATATATTTATATGAAGGAAAGAATGCTATATAATTACCCTTTTTTAAAGAGACTGTATCATGAATAATCTCTACTATATCACCAATTGTATTTTCTCTGTCTTTATACTTAGTAGATAACGGCACTGCCGAAATACCTAAATTACTGCTGTCAAATGGTGACTTGAGAAACATTCTGTAGCTGTTCTCATCACCTCCTAAAAGCGAAATATAGTAATCCATGGGCGTCATTGTTGCCGAGAACAGCACACAGCTTTTTGCCGCATTCATCTTATACTTTATTCTTGTACTAGGATCTATACAAAAAAGTTTTATAATTACATCCCGATCAGAAGTATCTACATAATTAATATAACAGTCATCAACCTCTGCCAATGTATTGAGGAATCCATTAATCTCAAAATAAAGATTCATTACTTCATCTATTCCCTCTACACCCTGATTCTTAGCAATAAACTCATCACCTTCTTTGATAAATGATTTCAGCATCTTGCTTAAATCTTTAGGTACAGAAGTTATTATCTTCTGAACAATCTGATCATCTTCCAATTCTCTTCTATAGGAAACCATAATCGAATTTATTTTACCTAAAATACCTGAAAGCTTAGGAGCTTTTCCTGTCATAAGTTTTTTAACTTTATATATGTCGCTTTTTCTTATCTCTGCAGAATACATTTCTCTTGCTCTAGGCACAAGATTATGAGCTTCATCTATAAGAATACTAATTCTATCTGTACATTCTTCAAATATATATTTAAGTGCAGCTGTAGGATCAAAAATATAATTGTAATCACATATTACAGCATCACACCATTTAGCTATTTCAAGACTCAGTTCAAAAGGACATATTTTATACTTTTCAGCTATTTCTTCTATAGTCGTTCTTGAAAACTCATCATTATCCTTCAGTATATGGTAAAGAGACCCTTTAAGCTTATCATAATAATCCTTAGCATATATGCAGTCATCAGGGTTACATTTAGGTTCATCCTTAAAACATATCTTTTCCTTGGCAGTAAGCGTAATTGTCTTGATATTCATCTTATTCTTTCTCAATATCTTAAAGGCTTCTTCAGCCACAGTTCTTGTAATAGTCTTAGATGTGAGATAAAATATTCTATCAATTTTGTCCTGTCCAAGTGCCTTAACTACAGGGAAAATAGTTGATATTGTTTTGCCTATTCCAGTTGGCGCCTTTATAAAAATCTTTTCTTTTTCCCTAACTGTATTATAAACAGCCACAGACAGCTCTCTCTGGCCCTTTCTATATTCTTTAAAAGGGAAACCAGCCTCATCAATAGACCCGTTTCTTCTATCTTTCCATTCAATATTATAGTCAGCGATATCTTTGAACTGCTTGATAATGAAGTCTATATACTCTTTAAGTTCATCTTTTGTATATTTTTTTTCAAATGTTTTAGTTTCATCATTTAATAAGCAATAATAAATAAGCCTTACTGTTATGTTCTTAAGATTTTTCTGTTCACATAATATGTAAGCATAAAACTTAGCCTGCGCCCAGTGCAGTTCATTGAAATTTTCATCTATATATACAAGGTTAGTGTTAGTAGATTTTATCTCTTCTACAATTACTCCACCATCTTCAATCACTCCGTCAGCTCTTCCTTCAACTTTTAAAGTGAATTTATCAAAATCAAAATCCATTGTAAGGTATACTTCTTTACTGTATCCTTTAATTAACTTTAAATTTTCTTCCTGAATTTTTTTATGAATCACTGTTCCTTGCATAGCACGAGAATGACTAACATATCTTGTATCAATGCTGCCACTGGATAGCGCAAAACTTACTATTTCTCTTACAGATATCGCTATAACCATCTTTATTTCCCCTTTAAAACTAATAATTTATAATTTTAAAATTCTTTACGATAATTAATTATAATCTAATTTTATTTTATAGAAAGGTTCAATTTTAATTATGTTATTTTTAAAAGATGTAAAACATATTATACTAGCAATCCTGGTCAGTTCTTTTGCTGTTTTTATTGGACTAAGTTCAGCAGAAATCTACTATAAAAAGACAGCAGTTCAATTACTGACTACAACTTATAACCTGCCATTAAGCCATAAAACTAACATATATAATAAGCCATCATCATACAATGGTCTCGTAGCAGTTGCTGATGTTGATGCAAGCTTTGTAATAGATCTTCATTATGCAAAAGATACTAACTTCACAGGAAAGAAAATATATCCCAGTGAAACATGTCTTCTACAGAAAGATACCTTAAGAAAATTAATAAATGCAAATAACGAATTCAAACAATATGGCTATAGAATAAAAATATGGGACGCCTACAGACCTTATGATGTTCAAAAACACTTATGGAGCATCGTAAGCGATAGTAGATTCATAGCCAACCCATATTATCACGGTTCTCGTCATAATAGAGGTGCAGCTGTTGATATAACACTTGTTGATGGACAGGGGCATGAATTAGAAATGCCTACAGGCTTTGATAACTTCACCACTGCTTCCTACAGAAACAGTACTTCTATGAGTTCCACAGCAAAAAAAAATATGGACTTGCTTACTTCAGTAATGGTAAAACACGGTTTCAAAACAATAGAAACAGAATGGTGGCATTTTGATGATTCTAATGCAGACAGTTACCCTCTGCTAAATGTCCAATTTGAAGATATAAAATAAAAAAGGTTGCAGGATATATTGCGAAGCCTCCGTCGTTCCCAGCGGTCTCTCCAAGTCGTTTCTTCATATGTCCTGCAACCTTCAGATTACTGAAGGCTGAAATTGCCTCCTACCATTCTTTTATACAAATGTGTAAACCCTTTGTTTTCAACGCTTTACAGCATTAAAACCCCACCTTTTTCAATGCAATTTCCTAGACATTAAAAAAGAAGCTTGCCGATAGCAGTTTTTAACTACTAATCCGGCAGGCTCTTTTGCTATTCTTCAGTATTATAATCATTAACTATTTTTTGTACAAGCTTCTTTATAACAGATGCCTGTGATATAAGAGTCATTACCATAAGAAAAATTCTTATTCTCTCTTCATCTTTTTCATCAAGATTAAGTGACTTAACTCTATGTTCAAGTTTTTCTTGATTAAATAATGGCGCTGTTAAAAAGTCTGAAAAACTTTCGGTCTGTATTTCTGCAAAAATCTTATACGCATCCTGCCATGATATTATGTCATCGCTTCTATCATTGATATCATTAAATGCTAATCTTATTACTTTCTTTATTTCTTCAGTTGTAAGAATAGGCCTCATGTAACTTAATAATACAAGCTGTGCAAGATGAATTTTTGTGTATCCTCTTTTTTTACCATCTTCCGGTTTTGAAATAACATCACTCTTAATATAATTCTGAACTATATTATTAGTGTATTTTTCATCAGTAAACTTATCATTTAAGTAGTCTATAACTTGAGACAAAAATAAGTCATACTTAGGAAGATCTTCATATGGTATTAAATTATTATTAGATATCTCTTCTGCTAATTTCATAAAGTCTCTAGTTGTAAAAGTATCGTTCATATTATCGCCTCTCGTTATTAATATCTCTTATTTTATATTATATAGTATGCATAACCATTTTACAAGTTATTTTAATCTTTTCATTTATAATTACTATTAGAATCATGTATAGTTATCAACATATTGTGCACAATTGTTGTTGATAACTATATATATTATGTTGATTTTTATGCATAGAACTTAAAATACATA
Organism: Inconstantimicrobium porci; assembly: GCF_009696465.1. GTDB lineage: Bacteria > Bacillota > Clostridia > Clostridiales > Clostridiaceae > Inconstantimicrobium > Inconstantimicrobium porci. Next base: position 53,157 of record NZ_VULX01000015.1, read on the forward strand.
TAACTTGTACACATTATCCACAGACTCCTGTGAATAAGATGTTTATACCTTGTGCAATACTTTATATTTTTTGCACATATTCCAAACAATCATATTATTTTTTGTCACAGTAATATTATACACATGTTCTTAATTTCTTATACTTGTCTATATTTTCGACATTCAATATTTTATTGTCCATTTTATTACTATTTTTTTATTTTTTTTTGATTTCCATTTTTATTCCCGTATGTCTTTAATAATTTGTCATTTAAAAGGTGTACAAACTACTAAACTGCACAGTTAAAAACAAGATTTCTAATTTTTTTTCACTTGACTTTACAAAATAATGGTAGTATATTTTATTTGTAAACTTTAATGAATAAAAATAATGTAATAAGTTGAAAGTTTTATATTGACTTTAAATTACAGGTTTGTTAATATTGTATTATGTTTTGTCGAAACATGTAAATCAAGGAGGAAGAAAAAAAATGAAATCAACAGGTGTAGTAAGAAGAGTAGATGAATTAGGTAGAATAGTTATTCCAATAGAGTTAAGAAGAACTCTTGATATCGCAGAAAAGGATGCTTTAGAAATATATGTAGACGGAGAGCAGATCATATTAAAGAAATATGAACCAGCTTGTATATTCTGTGGAGATGCTAGAGATGTTATAAACTACAAAGGTAAAAACATCTGCAAGAACTGTCTTCACGAAATCAAAGAAGGAAGATAATAATTTAAAAAAGATGCTTATCAGCATATTGTTACTGATAAGCGTCTTTTTTTATATATTTATCATGTAAATTTTTAACTATTTTTGTGTTCGAAAAATATTACTTATTTTTACAATAAGATTTAAAGTTCTATGGAATGTTTATACACTTCTGATTTTTGCATATTTCTATCCTTCGCTACTTTTTTCACAGCTTCTTTTTTGCTTAAGCCTTCATTAATATATTTTCGTATATGTTCAGCTATACTCATATTTTCCCATGAAGATCTCTGTTCCATTTCAATCTCTTCATCAGTCTTACCTTCTACTACCAATACAAACTCACCACGTGGATTTTTATCCTTAAAATATTCTATTACATCTTTTATATTATTTCTGTATATCTCTTCATGAATCTTAGTTAACTCTCTACATGTAGCCATTCTTCTGTTACCAAGGTTATCAAGAAGAAACTGTAGAGTATTTAATAGCCTGTGAGGTGCTTCATAAAATATAAGTGTTTCCTGTGAGTTTTTTAATTTTTCTATTACAGCTGTACGGTCTTTATTTTCTCTTGGAAGAAATCCCTTGAAAGTAAAACCTGTTGTATCTAAACCAGAATTAACAACTGCTGTAGTAATGGCTGTAGCCCCGGGAAGAACTTCAAAATTCAAATTCTTTTTAATGCATTCTCTAATTACAACACATCCCGGATCAGATATGCCAGGAGTTCCCGCATCACTTACAAGTGCAATGTTTTTACCCTGTTCAAGAAGATCAATCAAATCCTGACTCTTGCCGTTTTCATTATGCTGATGATAGCTTATAAGACTTTTCTTTATTCCAAAATGATTTAGTAACTTTAGTGTCTGTCTTGTATCCTCTGCTGCAACAAAGTCAGCTTCTTTTAATACTTCAAGTCCTCTTAAAGTCATATCTTTTAAATTTCCTATTGGTGTAGGAACTATATATAATTTTCCCATCATTCTATCCCCTTCCGTATATTTCATCTATTTCTTTTGTATAGCATCCTTTATCATCATAGACATATAAAGGCTCTTCAAATTTTAAGAATGAACCTCCATCTCTCTGACCTTCTACAAGCACTATATTAGGAGCCTTTTTCGCACTAGGATGCACAAATTGTACTCTTTTAGGTTCTATTTTATACTTCCTCATAAGACAGAATATATCTGCTAACCTTTCAGGTCTATGAACCATATAAAGTCTTCCATTATCCTTCAGCAGTATTCTTGAGGCAGCTATAACATTTTCAAGGTTACATAGAACCTCGTGTCTTGCTATAGTAAGTTTATCTGTGGCATTCTTTATGCCAGCATTCATAAGCTTATATGGTGGATTCACCGTTACCACATCAGCTCTTTCAAGCTTTTTAAGTACCGCTGTATCCTTTAGGTCTGCACACATAAAATCAACTCTATCCTGCAGATTATTTATTTCAACACTTCTATGAGCCATTTCTACAAATTCATCCTGAATTTCTATTCCTAATACTTTTTTTGCTTTAGTCTTTCCTGCAATTATAAAAGGTACAATACCTGTGCCTGTGCAGAGATCAATAACTGTATGATTATTCTTCACGTTTGCATAGTTTGCCAGCAGAACAGCATCTATTCCAAATCTGAAGGCTTTCTTTTTCTGAATTATATTTATGCCATTCAGCTGTAAATCATCTAATGTTTCATCTTCTCTTACTAAATCCATTGTAAATCCAACCTACTTCTTTATAGTTTTCTATTCTATTATAAACTAAAGTTTAAATTATATATATCTATAATTTTAAAAAAGCGGATTCTGCATACAAAATACAGAGTCCGCTTTTTATTATTTATTGTGCTTTTAGTTTTTTCATAACTGAAATAATATAGTCTCTCTTTATAAATACTATAATAGCAATTATAAATATAATTACATATCTTATTATAAAATGTTCATAAAACGCCATCATCACAAACGAACTTAATGTTAATGCAATTGAAACTAATACAATAAACTTAACATCATATATTTTAGCTTTCTGGGCCTTTTTCATAAAGAAGTAATGTGCTACACTTAATGCAATATAACCCGCAAGTGTCGTATAAGCTGCTGCAATGTACCCAAAGACAGGTATAAACATAATATTAAGTACGATGTTTAAAACCGCAGCACAGCTTGTAGCAATCATGATAAGCTTAGTTTTCTTATAGAAGAATTCAATATTAGAAAATAATGAGTATATAAATATAAAGAATACTCCTAATATTATCGGAGGCATACACCATATAGCATCTTTATACTTTGGATCAGCCAGTATATGTAATATCTCTGGTGCAAAAATTACAAATGCAAAACATGCTAATGCAAAAACAATAATTATAGGCTTAGATAATTTACCTATATCATCAAATTCCTTTTTATCAAGCTTTTGATATGTCCATGGTATCCATGATGCATTAACAGAGCTTGATACAATCTGGATTATTGTTGCAGCTGAATATGCAACTCCATATAAACCTGCCGCTTCATTACTTACCATTTTACTTATTATTATTCTATCTGATGATGATAAAACCTGATTTGATAAAAAATGTGGTATAAGTGGAATGCTAAATACAAGAGCATACTTCCAGTATTTTTTATTGATTCCTATCTTTCCTCTCTTAATCATCATAATATATAGATATAAACATACTATAAATGTTAAAAGAGATCCACCCAAAGTTTTACTAAACGCTTTATTAAAAGGCATATATACTACAAATAAATATGCAAGTGCCGCACCACCAACGGCAGTAAACAAACTTATAAATACAGATTTTTTATATTTATAGCTAAACTTCTGCTGTACAAACCAAAAATCCAATGCCGGATTTAACCAGATTGAAAGGAACAGCAGATATACCATTGATGTCGGAATATTCAGCAGTCCTATAAGCTGAGCCTTGAATACACAGAATATAATCGCAGCAAACGCAGTATTGATTGTAATCAAAGTCAGCATCGATGATGTAAACTCATCAAGTTCATCCTTATAATCTATCATGGCATTGCTGTATACACCTATTGGAATACAAAGCGTGACTATTACATTCAGAACACCGTACCAAGCCTGAAATGTATTCATTATTCCGTAATCGCCTTTAGTCAGTACTCTAGTAAATATCATTGTTGTTATGACACTTATTGCCTTCTGTGCAATGTTAGCAAACATAAACCAGAATGATGCCTTTACAGGCGCAGAAGCATCTTTATACATTGCTTTTAATTTCAATTCTACACATCCTATCTAATAATTTATTAACTTTTTATAAAAATATCAAAATACATTTAACGAATAAATTATATTCCTATTTTCTAAATTTACAATAATCTTTTTGTAAATATCCAATATAAATTATACATCATAAAACAAAAGGCAGAAATATCAAATAATATTTCCGCCTCTGTATTTTTAAACTTTTATTATTTTCTCGCTTATTAACCAATTACTCTTCTTGCACTTGAATAATGATATATTGGTCCTACCTTAACAACATCGCCTGTTCTTGGAGCATGTATCATCTGTCCACCGCCAACATATATACCAACGTGTCCTCCACCATTAGTGAAAACTAAATCTCCTGGTTGAAGTTCTGAATATGAAACTGATCTACCTGTTCTTAACTGTTCTCCTGTCCAGCCTCCTATTTCTATGCCAGCTGCATTTCTATAAACATATGATGTAAAACCTGAACAATCAAATACATTAGGCCCTTTTCCACCTGAAACATATGGTCTCCCCCTGAATTGATATGCATATGCTATTATTGATGAAACATTACCACTATATGTTCCTCTATTTAAACTTACCCCAGTACTTTCGCTTCCTGCTGTTACATTTGATGAACTACTTTGCTGCTTACTTGCTATAATATCTTTTGCTTTTTCGATATATTCTTTAGCCTGATTATCAATTTCATCAGTTGTTATACTTTCTCTTGCAGCTGTAAGCATTTCAATAGCATTTCTTAATTCTGAAATACTGCTTGTATCCTTTTTAATTATTGAAATTGGATACTCAATTAAAGTTTTTTCACTATCTGCTAGATTAACAGTAACCTTTTTCTTTTCTTCTTTTAACCTATCAACTTCAACCTGCTGCTCTGCTTTTAATTTATTAAGTTTTTTCATTTCAACTTTGTTTTTTTCATTTATTTTGTTAATTTCATCTTTCTTGTCCTGAAGTTCCTGCTTTTTATTATCCAGAACCTTCTTTTGATTCTCAATATCTGAAATTACCTGCTTATCAATCTTCATAACCTTACCAACTGCTTGTACCTTATTAATTAAGTCACTTATACTCGTTGAAGAAAATAAAATTGATATATAGCTTTCATTACCTCCAGATTTGTATATAGCTCTCATTCTTTCACCAAAAGCCTGCTGCTTCTTTTCAAAATTTTCTTTTACCTTATCTATATCTTTCTGTACTAAAACTATATCAGCTTTTATATCCTCAATATTCTTATCATTTTCTTGAATATTTTTTACTAATGGTTCTATTTGAGCATCTAATACTTCTATCTTATCGGTTAATGTATTTATTTTGCTATTAACTTCATCTAATTTCTGTTTATTATAATGCATCTCCTGCTTTTGAGCATCTGTTAATGGTTCTGCAAACGCTGTAAAGCTTGTTCCGGCCAGTAGAGTTATTGCTAAAAGAGTTGAAATCGTATTCTTTTTCATAATCTTTTTATAAATCGTTCTTTTAAAATTAAAATAACGAATTTTTCCTCCCCTCGTTATTATTATTACAATTTGATTACAAATATTATTATATCACTATTATTCCATAATAATCATTAAAATACAATTTTTTATAGTTTATCTTATATTAACTTTTTGTAAATGTTTCTTATAAATCACATTTAAAACCTTTTTCCATGCTATTTACTACACATAAAAAACGAAGGTATCGCTCGATACCTTCGTCTGTATACTTTTAAATTCTTTTTATTTTAAAACTATTAACCAATAACTCTTCTTGCACCACAATAATTATATATTGGTCCTACCTTTACGCTTTCCCCTGTTCTTGGAGCATGTATCATGTTTCCATTACCTACATAAATACCAACATGACCACCACCATTAGTGAAAACTAAATCTCCTGGCTGAAGTTCTGAGTATGATACTGATTTACCAACTCCCATCTGATCATAAGTAGTTCTACCAATTGAAATTCCAGCTGCATTACTATAAACATATGATGTAAAACCTGAGCAATCAAAAGAACTTGGTCCTGTTGCCCCATAAACATATGGTATTCCCTGGAATTGATATGCATACGCTAATAGCGATGATGTACTTCCACCTTGTCCTCTGTTTACACCTGAACCAGTGCTAGTAGATCCTGCTGTTGATGAACTGCTTTGCTGTCTGCTTGATATAATATCTTTTGCTTTTTCAATATACGCTTTAGCCTGATTGTCAATTTCATCAGTTGTTATCTGAGTTCTAGCAGATCTAAGCATTTCAATAGCATTTCTTAATTCTGAAATACTGCTTGAATCTTTTTTGATTATTGAAATTGGATATTCAATTAAAGGCTTTTCACTATCTGCTAAATTAACAGTAACCTTCTTCTTTTCTTCTTTTAGCTTATCAACTTCAACCTGTTGTTCTGCTTTTAACTTGTTAAGTTTTTCTATCTTAACTTTATTTTCTTCATTTATCTTGTTAATTTCATCTTTCTTATTCTGAAGTTCCTTCTTCTTATTGTCAAGAACCTTCTTCTGAGCTTCTATATCTGAAATTATCTGTTTATCAAGCTTCATAATCTTTCCAACAGCCTGTACTTTATCAATTAAGTCACTTAAGCTTGTTGAAGAAAATAAAATTGATATGTAACTTTCATTACCTCCAGATTTGTATATAGCTCTCATTCTTTCACCAAAAGCCTGTTGCTTCTTATCAAGTTTCTCTTGAGCTACTTTAATATCTTTCTCCACTAACACTATATCAGATTTTATATTTTCAATCTTCTTATCATTTTCTTGAACCTTCCATACTAATGGCTCAATCTGAGTTGTTAATGCATCTATTTTATCAGTTAATTTGTTTATTTTGCTATTTACTTCATCTAATTTCTGTTTATTTTGCTGTATCTCTTGTTTTTGAGCATTAGTTAACGGTTCTGCATATGCTGTAAAACATGTTCCCGCTAATAGAGTTATCGCTAAAAGAGTTGAAATCGACTTCTTTTTCATAATATTCATATAAATTCGTTCCTTTATGATTAATCTAACGAATTTTTCCTCCCCCAGTTATTATTATTACAATTTGATTACAAAAGTTATTATACCACTAAATACCTATCTTCGACAACGTAAATAATTAACATTTCTAATTTTCATACTAATTTTACATTTTATTCACATAGTAGTTTCCTCTTAAAAACTACATTTCCCTTGAAAAGAAGAAGAATATTGTATTACAATGATTAATGTATAATTAAATTATATAATTAAAACCCTATGATTAAGGAGGAATACTATTTGTATAAATTCATAGAAGCTAACGAACTTGATATAAATGCTTTTAACAAGAACAATAGTAAGGGACATATCTTTCAAACTTCATACTGGGCTGATCTAAAAAAAGATTGGAGCCATAAATTCATTATGGGTTATGACGAAAATAATGAAGTGGTGCTTTCTGCCACTATAATATTAAGAAAAGCACCATATATAAACACATACATGGGTTATATACCAAGAGGTTTTGTATGTGATTATAGCAATAATCAGCTACTTATTGATTTCACAGAATTTTTAAGAGAATTTGCGAAAAGAAATAAAATTGCATTTATAACAGTTGATCCAGATATACATTTAAATGAAAATGAAATTATCGTTGACAATGGTCTTGAAACTAAAAACTTCTTAAAAAGCATCGGTTATAAAAATACAGATTCTAAAAACTTTGAAGGCATCCAACCAAATTTTGTTTTCAGACTTCCTTTAGAAACTGAAGGCGATAAAGAAAAAATCAAAAAGGCTACATTTAAAAACTTCTCTTCAAAAACTAGATATAATATAAAGGTAGCTGAAGATAGAGGCTTATCTGTAGAAGTATATGATAACAGTAATCTTAATGAAGATGTACTTACAAAGTTCCATGATATCATGGTTACAACAGGAAAGAGAGATAATTTTATTGTAAGACATAGAGAATACTTTAAAGATATGATTGTTGATCTTGATCCTTACTGTAGACTTTATATGATAAAATACAGCTATGAAAAAGATGCTGCTAGATTAAATGAAAAGATATTAAAGCAACAATCTATTCGTGAAAAGGCACTTCCTAGAATTGATGAATTCAAAGCTAAAATTGCTGAGGAAACAGATGAAGATAAACTTCATAGATTAAGCAAGAAGCTTCAAGAACAGGAAAACAAGGTTAAGGAATCAGATAGACAAATTGAGGGCTTCAAAAAGAAACTTACTGAAATAGAACCTTTCAAGGGACAGGAAATATATTTATCAGGCTCTATATACCTTTATTATGGCAATAAGGCATGGTATCTATATGGCGCATCAGACAATACCCTTAGAGACACAATGCCTAACTTCTTAATGCAGTGGGCAATGATTCAGGACAGTATTGATCTTGGATGCTCTATTTATGATTTCAGAGGTGTATCAGGAGATCTTAATCCCGAAAATCCACTATATGGTCTATATAAATTTAAGAAAGGCTTTAATGGAAACTTTGTAGAATTTATAGGTGAATTTGATCTTGTTGTAAATCCACTTATATATAACCTATATAAGAAAGCTTTTCCTAAATTCAAGGAAGTTCGTAATAAAATAATGAATAAAAGACAAAAATGAAGAAAAGGGGTTGACACTCCTTTTTCTTTATCTTATAATAATACTTGTTGCCGGGGTGTGGCGCAGATGGGAGCGCGCGTGGTTTGGGACCATGAGGTCGCAGGTTCAATCCCTGTCACCCCGACCATAAAAAAAGAATTGCTGTTTGCAATTCTTTTTTATTTATTAGTTTTTCCATCATTAATTATTTCTTTATTATTATAATAAAGTTCATCTTCCTTTCCAGCTGCTTTACATAACGCAAGTGCCAACACTATATCCACTGCTATAAAAAATATTGCTACTAATATAATTATAAACATAATAATCACCCTTTTTTTATCTCATATTTATTATATTGCTCTTCTTTTCAAATTTTATGCATCTATTTACAATTTATATTTTACCACATATTACCAATAGCAATCATGTTTGTTTCCTTCTATTTATTTTTTCTTTTAAAATATTATATGATAGTATACTATAATATAGTATACAAATTTAATTAGGGGGGAATTTTAATGTTTTCAGATATAAAAGCTGCTATTTTCGATCTTGATGGAACTCTTATTGATTCTATGGGATTATGGAATAGTATCGACGTAAATTACTTAAAAAAATTTAATCTTGCAGTTCCTGAAAGACTTCAGGATGATATATGCCATTTAAATTTTCAGGAAACTGCTGCTTATTTTAAAGATAGATTTAATATACCTGATTCTCTTGATAAAATTATGGCTGACTGGCACAACATGGCCTATGATGCTTATTGTACAAGCATAAAATTAAAAAAAGGTGTTGTAGAATTCTTACAATTTTTAAAAGATTCAAATATCAAAATTGCTTTAGCTACAAGTAATTCTAATGATCTTCTTGAAGCATCTTTAAAAGCAAATAAAATTTATGATTTCTTTGATGCCATAACAACTACATCTGAAGTTGAAAGAAATAAAGAATTTCCTGATGTATACCTTCTAGCTGCTAAAAAGCTTTCTGTAGCTCCTGAAAACTGTCTTGTATTTGAGGACCTACCAACTGCTATAAAAGGTGCTAAAAAAGGCAACATGAAAGTAGTAGGCATTTATGATGCGTGGAACGAAGACCAGTGGTCTTTAATTAAAAGCTTATCAGATTATTCAATTAAAGATTATAGAGAACTTCTTATAAAAAATTAAAAAACGATATTTTTCAATGCAATTTCCTAGACGTTAAAAAAGTAATCAGACCTATAGATGTCTGATTACTTTTTTTATTTATATTTTATTATAAATTTCCTGTAGTTGCTGCATATATTTGTTTATATTATACTTATCTAAAATATAACTATATGCATTTTCTGCAATTTTATCTGCCATATCCTTGTCAGAATACATCCTCAGCATTGCATCAGCAAGCTTTTTCTTAGTTCTTTCATCAAGAATCAATCCGTTATACTCCTGAGTTATAAGATTCTTAAGACCTGATACTGGTGTAGAAATTACAGGCTTCTTCATAGCCATAGCTTCAAGTACAGCCATAGGTAGGCCTTCTCTTACTGATGGCAAAATAAAGCAGTCAAAAACATTCATATAATCATAAACATTTTTCTGATATCCTGCAAATATAACTCTGTCTTCTATGTTAAACTGCTTAACTAGATTTTCAAGGCGTTTTCTTTCTTCTCCATCACCAACAATTAGAAGCACTGAATCTGCAGCTTTATTCTTAATCTCATTAAATGCTTCTATCATTAAGTCAGCGCCCTTTATTTCAAGAAGTCTCCCTAAAAAACCAAAAACATATATACTATCTTTTATATTAAACTTACTTTTAAACTCATCTTTATCAGCTATTTTATACTTATTGAATTCATTGAAGTTAAAAGAATTATCCATATAAATAACTTTTTCAGCATCTACTGAATTGTTATGCTCAAGATAATAATTCTTAACTTCCTTAGAACATGCAATTGACAGTGCATACTTCCTCCTGAAGAATCTATCAATATACTTTAGAGGACCTCTGCCCTTCATCCATTCGTATGGAGTATGCATATGAGACACTACAGGTATCCCCCTTGATCTTCCTGCTAGGTATCCACCTATTGATGCTTTAACATCATGTCCATGTATTATATCTATCTGTTCTGACTCAACAACTTTTTTAATCTTCTTTATTTCTGATAATTTTAAGCCACTTATATCTGCACAGTATACTTTTATTCCCTTTTCCTCATAGTACTTTCTTAGTGGGTCCCCAGCGCATATAACTATAGGTGTATAATTATTATCTAAATTAGTACAAATATCTGAAACTACTTTTTCAGCTCCACTTAATTTATTTGTTGCAACTATGTGCAGAATCTTTTTAACTTTCATTTTCTCTTCTCCTATTCATTCTATGCTTAAGGACTACTGTATAATATCTTTTAATAATAGTATTCCCTTCCTATAGGACTTATTGATTCACATTCCTCTATATTAGGTGACTGAGTAGTCGAATCGTAATCCTTAATTCTTACCTTGTAGTTGCCATATGCTTCAGTAAGATATAAATCTGTATCTGCAGGAACATCAAATTCACAGCCTTTAAAATTCAATTTAGTAAAGCCCTTATATGTAAAAGTAGCTTTTGTTGTTTTCCATCCTCTGAAAGTAAGCATAGTTGGTGTCTTATCAAATGTAACATCACATGTTGGATTACTGTAGAACGCATACGCCCACACCTTATCACCTTCAAGAGTATTATAAAAAATATCTATAGATGATCCATTGTACTGATATGTCTGTTCAACTATCTTATTATCTACTTCAAATTCTCTGATCTTTCTCAGACCGTTATTTATCATAGACTTTTCTACTTTGTCAGCATCTCCAATAAATGTAGATACATCCAGGTCAGCGTCATACTCTATAAAGTCTTTATCTCTTACTGCTCCAAGCAGTGTTCCGTAGTCAAGCCACATTGTCTTGTCTATATCTTTAAACGCCTTAAATGTTCTTCTTAATGTTTCTTCTCCGTACTTTTTAAATGCCTGCTTCTTCTTATAATTTCTGTAGTTCCAAAGCATTTTTGCAGCTTTTTTTCTTATAAAACTTTTACCCATGATATCCCTTCTTTACTTCTCTTGATGTATTTTATTCTTAAATAATAAAACAGTTTTAAAAATTCCAAACTTCATAAATATTATCTTTAATTTATCATTTCTGCCAAGATTTTTTAGCCGAACTTCTTTAATTTTAACCCGTTTTGATAACTTTATCAACTCGTTATAAATATTCTCAGGTCTTTTCTTATGATTAAACTCATAGTTATAAAGCATAACAAATGCAACGTTTAATCTGTTAATAAAGAATCTTTTATATTCCTCCTTAACTTTATCAATTATGCCACTTTTATCCAATATCTGCTTTACAGTTTCAAAACTTCTAACAAAATGTTCTATAGTTGCAGGATTAACATCTTTTGTTATAGAACCGTTTCTCTGAACATAGTTGTAGCTATAACAATCACTGAATACTATACCCTTGCAAGCTAATATAAGCTTTATAGTTGTTTCTGCATCTTCAAACATCTTGCCCATAGGAAACCTGATATTATTTTCAGTAAACAGGCTCTTCTTGAACAGCTTGTTACATGCATATCCATCCACCTGCTGATCTAATAAAAACTGTCTTATACAGTATTCAGAATCAAACACCTTATCTTCATCATAGTCACGTGTATCCTCATATGTATAGCCAGTTTCCTCTATATACTTAGTAACACCGCATATAGCCATATCTGCTTTTTTACTGCTGATCTGATTATATAATCTTTCAATCATATCAGGCTTTATAAAATCATCACTGTCAATGAAACAAACATACTCGCCTAAAGCTTCGTCAATTCCTCTGTTTCTAGCAGCACTTAAACCTGCATTCTTCTGAGTAATAAGTCTGATTCTTTCAGGATACTTCTCCACATATTCCTGTGCTATACTAAAACTATTATCAGTAGAACCATCATTTATCAATATAATTTCGTAGTCAGTAAATGTCTGCTTTAATATACTGTCAATAGCCCTGTTAAGGTACCTTTCAACATTATATATAGGCACAATAATACTTACTTCAACCATTTTGCTTCTCCTCAACTCTATAGTCCATAAATTTCCGGATCATGTATCACTCTATCTTCTTCTTTAGGAAGCTGCATATAGTTGCTTCCATAAATAGTAGACAGATAAGTATCACAGTTATTAGGACCTAAAAATACTGAACCTTCAAATTCTATATCCTTAGTTGGCAATATATCGCTAATATTGTAATAGTTGTAATGAGAATTTGGATCTACACCATACTCTATACATTCTACGCCATATCCTAATTGTGCACTTTTCATGTCTACAGGTTCATTAATTAAATCTTTTGTCTTATCTATAATATACTGACTTAACTGTCTATCATTCTTTCTAACAACTGTTTTATTAAGAAGATGACAGCCAAGTATTTTAACATTCATTTTTAAGTTTTTAAAAAATGGCTTTTTAACTGAATTTCTGCTATATTCAACTACTCCCTTAACAAACAGAATTTCTTTTGCTGCCTTCTGTTTTTTAGCAATCTTATTTTCATCATAATAATCATATGGGAATATATCAATTCTTATATATTTATCATAATCAAGTTCACCATTATCATTATATGGTCTTCTTAATTTTATCCAAGAAACACATGCTCTTTCGTCAGTTTCAGGTAGCTGCAGAATCATATCATCGGGTAATAACTTTTCTTCATTTATCTTTTTAAGTTTTTCATAGTCTTCTCTAAGCATGCCAACATCAATATCATCATCCCAAGGAATAAATCCCTTATGTCTCACTGCACCTAAAGCAGTACCTGATTCAATAAAATAATTAATATCGTTTTTCCTGCATACTTCATCAAGCTCAACTAAAAGCTCTGCCATCTTAACCTGTGCAGTTCTTAAGTTTAATAATTTCATTTCTTTAACTCCTATATTTCCATTTAATATACTAATATTGTAAATAGCACACCAAATCACTCAGTGTGCTATCATTTATGATATTATTTATATTCTACTCCATATTTCTTTGTTAATTCATCTAAGAAATCAAAATACTTTTTCTGCTGTGCCTTCTGAATTAATTCATTTAATACATTCTGCTTTACTTCTTCAAATGCTTTTGTTGAAGCTTCATGCTTAGCATCTACCTGAATTAAATGATATCCAAACTGAGTCTTTACAGGTTCACTTACTTCTCCTATTGGAAGGCTGAATGCTGCTTCTTCAAATTCTGGAACCATCATTCCTCTTGAAAATTCTCCAAGGTTTCCTCCCTGTTCCTTTGATGGGCATGAAGAATATTTTCTTGCAGCATCTTCAAAACTTAATCCATTAGCTATTTCATCTTTAATCTTAACAGCATCTTCTTCTTTAGATACTAAGATATGTTTAGCAGATACTCTCTCAGGTTCTCCAAACTGTTCTTTGTTTTCATCATAATATTTCTTTACTTCATCATCTGTAACAGTTACTTCTGATAACACTTTGTTTATTACTGTCTGAGTTAACAAATCAGATTTAATCTGTTCTAATTGTTCTTTATATTCAGGTAATTCTTCATAATTATTTTCTTTTCCAAATTTATTTGCAAGTTCAAAGCCAACCATCTGTGTAAGAATCTGTTTTCTTCCTTGTTCTGATTTAGCCATTGCCTGTTGTTGAGCTGGATATCTCTCAATAACTTTATTTATATCTTGGTCTGTAATTTCTTTTCCTGCTACTATAGCAACTACCTTGTTTTCCATGTCATTTCTCCTTTAACAATTCTTCTAAGCTTAACATATTATATGATACCATAAATTAATGATTATTAACATTCATTTATGTTTAGTATCTCCTATATTTTTATTAATTACCTATTATAATGAATCTCACTATACTTTTTTACTATACTTTTAAATATATTTTAGTCATGACCACCCGTAAACGGGTCTATATACTCCTTCAAACTCATTTGTTCATAAGCAATATCTTCTTGTATTTGATTCTTAATATATTCTTCTATTACTTTTTTATTTCTTCCTACTGTATCTACATAATATCC
>NZ_VULX01000016.1 GCF_009696465.1 Inconstantimicrobium porci
TAGTATATCCATTAATATTAGTATTATCCAAACGGACATAGATAATTCAGGAAAATTTGAGTGATAAAGAAATCTTGGCTCTGTAGAGCCTTGATATATAAGGGCTAAGAATTATGCTTAACCCTATTTACTAAAATAATAAGGAGGGGGGATTTATTATGGACATATTGGGCAATTTAGGAATAAGTTTTTTATTTGGACTATTAGGAATAATTATAATGGTTATAGGCTATGTTATATTTGACAAAGTAATTCCTGCAGATTTTAATAAGGAATTAGAAAAGGGCAATACTGCAGTAGCTATAGTTATTGCTGGAATGCTTATTGGTATAGCTTTAATAGTTTCAAAGGTTGTTGCTTAAGTATATATTGTTTGTTTATTAATAAAGTACACCAATAATAAATATACTGATAAGTAAAATTAAAAAAACTTGCAATATAGGAAAATATGCTATATAATTGATTTGTAATTAAATATCGAAATCGTCTTATCACGAGCGGTGGAGGGACTGGCCCTATGAAACCCGGCAACCGGTAAGTATTCCATTTAATATTTACAAAGGTGCCAAATCCTGCAGTTATGTCTAAAAATAACTGAGAGATAAGGGAATAGCTTTAAGCGCATTTTACAGCGTCAGAGTTTATTCTCTGACGCTTTTTTGTATATGAAAGTGCATTGTAGTTAAGTGCTCCTGATACGACTTTAAGTAATCTATAGTCATGAATTTCAGAGCTTCTGGCTGCAGTGCACTTTTTGTTGTTTATCAGATAGATGCATAGTTTCGTATATGGATTCTACAGCTAAGAGGAGGGATGGTAATGATAAAAATAAATGGCTTAAGCAAAAGTTATGAAAATAACATAGATGTTCTTAAGGATATATCCATAAATATAGATGATGGTGAGATTTATGGTATTATTGGGCATAGCGGTGCAGGAAAATCTACGCTTTTAAGATGTATAAATGGACTTGAGCAGTATAACAGTGGAAGTCTTACTGTAGACGGTCAGGAAGTCAGTGACTTAACAGGAAAAGAGCTGAGGGTTTTTAGAAAGAATTTAGGAATGATATTTCAGAGCTTTAATTTGTTAGAGAGAAAAACAGTGTATGAGAATGTAGCACTTCCACTTCAGGTATGGAGAGAAAAAGGAAATAGAAAAAAAGAAAAAGAGGAGATTAGTAAGAGGGTACATGAATTATTAGAACTGGTAGGATTATCAGACAAGCTAAAGTCAAAGCCAAAGGAACTTAGTGGAGGACAGAAACAGAGAGTTGCTATAGCAAGAGCATTAGCACTGAATCCCAAGATTCTTCTTTGTGATGAGGCAACATCAGCACTTGATCCTAAAACTACAAAAGATATATTAATGCTTTTATCTGATATAAACAAAAAATTGGGCATTACTATTGTTATAGTTACTCATCAGATGGAAGTTATAAAAGAGGTGTGTGAGAAAGTAGCACTTATTGATGGAGGAAAGATAATGGCGGAAGGATATGCAAAAGACTTATTCCTAAATCCAAGTGTACCATTAAAGAAGTTCCTTGGTGATGAGGAAGAAGATGAAATACTTCCAAATGAAGGCGTTAATATAAAAATATTCTTCAATGGTGGAGTCAGCAAGGATACGCTTATAACATCAATGGCTAGAGAGCTTAAAATAGACTTTTCTATAGTATGGGGGAAATTAGAGAAGTTCAGGGAAGATGTACTTGGAAGCCTTGTAATTAATCTTTCAGCAGATAATAAAGAAAAGGTCGAGAATTATTTGAGAGAGAAAAATATTACATGGGAGGTGCTTTAACATATGTCAGCGGATACATTAGAAATGCTTGGACAAGCTTTGCTTGAGACAGTATATATGGTTGGTTTGTCAGCTGTTTTTTCTGTAATTATAGGTTCAATATTTGCAATTATTATGATTGTTACAGCACCTGATGGACTGCATCCAGTCAAATGGCTGTATAAGGTACTTGATGTTGTAGTCAATATACTGAGGTCTTTCCCATTTGTAATATTAATAGTTGTACTTGTTCCAGTAACAAGACTGATTGTTGGAACATCTATAGGAACAGATGGATCTATAGTGCCATTAACTGTTGCAGCAGCGCCTTTCGTAACAAAGGTAATTGAAGGAGCACTTAGGGAAGTGGATCCTGGTGTAATTGAAGCTGCAAAGTCATTTGGGGCAAATAATGTACAGATAATTATCAGGGTTATGGTAAAAGAAGCAATGCCGTCTATAATGAGCGGTATAGTACTGACAATCATCAATCTTGTTGGTTATTCAGCAATGGCCGGTGCAGTTGGGGGCGGCGGTCTTGGACAGTTAGCAATAAATTATGGATACCAGAGATTCCAGACAGATATAACTGTCTATACAGTAATAATACTTATAATTCTTGTTCAGCTTGTACAAGGATGTGGAGATTTAACTTACAAAAAATTATCAAAGTAATAAGAATAAATGGGGGTTTTTAAATATGAAGAAATTTAAATTATTATCAATAGCATTAGCAGGAATATTAGCAGTAGGTATAGCAGGATGCGGCAAGAAGACTGCAAGCGACAGCAAGACAATAGTGATAGGTGTATCACCAAGTCCACATAAGCAGATAATGGAGGTTGCAAAGCCTATTCTTGAGAAAGAAGGATATAAGGTAGAAATAAAGGAATTCAATGATTATGTTCAGCCTAACATGGCATTAAACAATGGGGAGCTTGATGCTAACTTCTTTCAGCATATACCATATTTAAATCAGATGGTTAAAGAAAAGAATTTGGACATTACAGCTACTGTTAAGGTTCATATTGAGCCAATGGCTTTATATTCAAAGAAGATAAAGAAAGTGGAAGATTTGAAGAATGGCGCAACAATAGCAATTCCTAATGATGCAACAAACGAAGCAAGAGCACTTCAGGTTTTAGCTAAAAATAACATCATCAAGATAAAAGATGGTGAACTTGTTACAGATAAGGATATCACAAGCAATCCTAAGAACTTGAAGTTTAAGCCGGTTGAAGCAGCTCAGGTTCCAAGATCACTTGAAGATGTTGATGCAGCTGTTATTAATGGTAACTATGCAATAGATGCAGGATTCAATCCACTTACAGATGGGTTAGTAGTAGAGGAATCAAGTTCTCCTTATGCTAACGTAGTTGCAGTCAGAACTAAGGATAAGGATACTGAAAAGATTAAGGCTTTAGATAAGGCACTTACTTCAGATGAAGTAAAGAAGTTCATTGAAAAGCAGAACGGAAAATACGTGCCAGCATTCTAAGATATAGCCTTAAGTGAATAATCGATTAATATAATTAGCTTGATAAATGAGACTCATAAGAAAATGATCATCGATCCATGATAAATAATGATTTTTTATGAAGAACTCGTTTATCAAGTTTTTTTGTTGTTTAAATATTTAATAGTAATAAAAAATTTCTGTGTATAAAACATTGGAAATAAAGGACTACTTGTTTGGGAAAAGATTGATGAGATGTAATTTTGTTCTTGGACCATTAAGGGGGCTGAAGGCATGTGAAGAAACGACTTGGAGTGGAGTCGACTGAGGCTTCGGAATATGTCTTTTACGCCCTTTTTTATTTACAGAAAAGTTGAAGTGTAGTATATTAAGTAGATGGGAAAAGAATTACTTTATAAATAATTATCTTTATAAAGGAGGATATATTACAGATGTTAGAAAACGGTGAAAAAAACGAAGAAACAGAATTATCGCAGGATGCAGTCGAAAATGAAGAAACAGTATCTGTAGATGAAAGTAAAGATCAGAATGAGACTTTACCTAACAAAGAAGAAATAGAAAGTTCTTCAGATGCAGAAGAACTTACAGAAGAACCTATAAAGGAACTAGTTAAAAATACAGAAGTTAAGTCTGGATTTGTAGCAAGATTTACAGCAAATCTTGTAGATCAGGTTTTAATTTTAGCTTTAACTTTAGCAGTATTTTTTGCAGTAAAGGGAATATTATATTTATGTGGTCTAGAAATTGCTAAAGGATATGAAGCACAAATGGCATTAATAGAATATGTAGTTCTTAATTTACTATATGTTCCTATAACAGAAACAACTAAACTAAAGAAGACATTAGGAAAAGAACTATTAAAAGTTAAATAATTTAATAATTCAGAGTAATAAGGAGATAATTAATGAAAAAAGGAAATGAGATAGAGATACTAATCGAAGATATGGAGTTCCCATCTAAGGGAATAGCTCATTATGAAGACAGAAAGGTTTATGCAAAAAACTGTTTTCCTGGACAAAAGGTATTTGGAAGGGTAACTAAGAAGAAACAGGATTATGCTGAAATAAAGCCTTTAGAAATAAGGGAAAGAGCATCTTATGAAATAGAACAGAAATGTCCTCATTTTGGAATCTGTGGAGGATGTTCTTCTCAGACTGTACCATATGAAAAACAGCTTTCATTTAAAGAAGAACAGGTAAAGAAATTGTTTGCTGAAGCTGGTATTGAAATGGGAGAGTATAAAGGAATACTTCATAGCCCAATAACATGGGAATATAGAAACAAGATGGAGTTTACTTTTGGTGATGAAGAAAAGGGTGGAGAATTAACTCTTGGAATGCACATGAAAGGTAAATCATTTGGAATTATTAATGTAGATCAATGCTGTCTTGTTGACGAAGATTTTAGAAAGATTTTATCTTTAACTGTAGAGTACTTTAGACAGAAACAACTTCCTTATTACAGACTGATGTCAAGACAGGGATATTTAAGAAACCTTATTGTAAGGAAAGGTAAGAATACAAATGAAATTCTTGTTAATCTTGTAACAACAACTCAAATGGATTTTGATCTTACTGAATGGATTGATCTTATTAAAGGTCAGACTTATATGGGGAAACTTGTAACTATAATTCATACAGAAAATAATTCTTTCTCTGATGCAGTTGTGCCAGAAAAGGTTAATATTTTGTTTGGATGCGGATATATAATGGAAGAAATCTTAGGGCTTAAGTTTAAGATATCACCATTCTCATTCTTCCAGACAAATTCATTAGGAGCAGAAGTATTATATGGAACTGTACGTGATTTAATGGGAGATGCTTCAAATAAGATAGTCTTTGACTTATATTGTGGAACAGGAACAATCGGTCAGATTGCGGCAGGCAAAGCAGAAAAGGTTATTGGTATTGAACTTATAGAAGAAGCTGTTGAAGCAGCAAATGAAAATGCATCTTTGAATGCACTTAAAAACTGCACTTTCATAGCTGGTGACGTTGCTAAAACTGTAAATTCATTAAAGGATAAACCTGATATAATAATTTTAGATCCACCAAGAAGTGGAGTTATGCCTAAAGCGATGGAACATGTAATAAACTTCAAAGCAAAAGATATTATATATGTTTCATGCAATCCTAAAACTCTAGTATCAGATCTAGGAAAGCTAAAGTATGCAGGCTATAAAATAGAGGAAACTATATTAGTAGATATGTTCCCTAATACACCTCACGTCGAAACTGTTGTTAAACTAACAAAAACCGCAGGTTTTTAGTTAGTTTTCTACAACAGTTCGCGCAAGGAATGCCCAAGAGGTATTGAACACTTAATGAAATCGAACTAAGTGAAGATTGAATTTAGTGAGAAAGCCGTTACTCCGAAGCTTGTCTGAGGAGTAACTTCATAATTAAGTGAAAGCTGATTGGATGCAGCCTACTGCTCGAAACAACTTGAGTAAAAGAAGATATAAAGAATAAATCTTTTAGAGATACAGATTGAATAAATTTCAGTCTGTATTTTTTCTTTAGATAAGTTTTTTACAACTTTCCATGCAAGGGTTCACTTTATAACAAATTCAGTGCTTAAACAAGTTTCAAATGTCTGGTTATAATCATTTATAGCATCAAGATAAGTTATAAGCTCATTCATGTTAATATCTCTTTAGTTTGTAGTTTATTACAATATATCATGTGTTCTATTTTTTGCAATATTTTTGCTTTTGAAAAGCAGATTGAGCATACCTGAGTCTGTTTTTAATGTCTAGTGCATTGTAAAAAGTAAAATTTTAATAATGTAAAACGTTGAAAGCAAAGAATTTACAGATTGATACAAAAAATGATATAATGCAAATTCATCTTTAGTAATTCAAGAGATGCGAATAAGAAACATATAGATTATAATTAAAGTAATAAAATAGAATTTAATTAATTAAGATATAGAGAAATAAAGGTGGATAATATGACTACGACTATTGGTATATTTGCAAATGTTGATGCAGGAAAAACAACATTGTCAGAACAGCTTCTTTACAGCTGTGGTACAATAAGACAGGCTGGGAGAGTTGATAAAAAGAATACTTTCTTAGATTACAATGATATGGAGAAGAGCAGAGGAATCACAATATTTGCAGATGAAGCACATTTTCAGATAGGTGAAAATAAATATTGCATTATCGATACTCCTGGACATATGGATTTTAGCGGGGAAATGGAGAGAAGTATTCTCGCTATAGACTGTGCTGTGATCGTTATTAGCAGTGTGGAAGGTGTTCAGAGTCACACAGAAACTATATGGAAGCTATTAAAAAAGCATAATAAGCCATTTATTATCTTTTTAAATAAGATAGATAGAGAGGCAGCTAATCCTGATGTTGTGATTTCATATATAAAAGATTCATGGAAGTGTAATATAGTTAATATAAATAGCACATTAACAGAAGAAAATGTAGAGGATGATATCATTGAGGAGTTTGCACTTTATGATGATGATATTATGAATGATTATTTAGCTGGAACAATTGATGTAAGGAATTTTATTTCAAAATGCCAAAAGTTAGTTAATGGTAGTGCTGTTTATCCAGTTATTAAAGGTTCAGCATTAAATGGTACAGGAATTGATTTATTAAAGAATGTATTAAGTGTCTTCTTTAATGATAAATGTATAAAACAAGATGATAATGATAATTTCAGTGGCGTTGTTTATAAGGTAAGACATGATAAAAATAATACCAGGATTACATTTATTAAAGTTATTAAGGGAAAGCTAAAACCAAGAGATGAAATAAAATGTGTAGGGTTAAATAACGAAGAAAAAATATATAAGATAAATGATATAAGGCAGTATAATGGACAGAAGTCATGTCAGATTCAATGTGCAAATGTTGGAGACCTTTGTGCTGTAACAGGTTTATCGGATGTTAAACCTGGTGATATTATTGGCGAAAATTCAGAAAAAGGACATGGATTTTCACTTATTCCGCTTATGAGCGCTAGCGTTATTTATGATAAAAATATAAATGTTCATAAAATATTATCAGTATTTAAGCAGCTAGAAGATGAAGAAATGCTTCTTAATGTATCGTTTAATGAAGAACTTCATAATATAAATATTGAAATAATGGGTGAGATGCAGCTTGAAACACTAAAAACGATGATCAAAGAGAGGTTTGAAATAGATATTTCATTTGGGGATAGTGAAATATTATATAGAGAAACAATTAATAATAATGTTGTAGGCTGTGGACATTTTGAACCGTTAAGACATTATGCTGAAGTTCATCTCTTGCTTGAAAAAGGTGACAGAGGCAGTGGAATAACATTTAACAGTGTATGTCCTGTAGATATTCTCTCACAGAATTATCAAAATCTAATCAGGACTCATGTTTTTGAAAAACAGCATAAAGGAGTTCTTACAGGTTCACCTGTAACAGACATAAAGATAACACTTCTTTCTGGAAGGTCGCATATAAAACATACAGAGGGCGGAGATTTTCGCGAGGCTGTTTACAGGGCAATCAGACATGGACTTATGTATGCAGAAAGTGTACTTCTAGAGCCCTGGTTTAATTTTGAGATAAGTACTGATGACGTATTTATTGGACGTGTATTAATAGATATAAAGAAACTAGGTGGTGAGTATGAAACACCTGAATGTGATAATAATGTAACTATAATTAAAGGCAGATGTCCTGTTAAGACAATGCAGAGCTATGTAAAAGAATTCATGATTTTTACAAAAGGCACAGGAAGGATAAGTTTGAACTTTGCTGGATACTATCCATGCAGTAATTCAGAAGATGTAATAGCAGAGAAAAATTATAATCCGGAAGCTGATGTGCAAAATACAGCAGACTCTGTATTTTGCAGTCATGGCTCAGGATACGTAGTAAAATGGAACGAAGCAAAGGAGAAAATGCACCTAACCGTAGAAGAAACTAATTAATAAAAATGCTATAATGCAATTTTATCCTTTAGTAATTCTTTTTATTTAAATCGGCATTAAATTTGATTTATATTATGATTTTTATTATTATTCTTATGTAGAACAACGTACAAGTGAAAAATCAAGGAGGATATTCAATATGAATTATTCAGAAGTAGAAGGAAAACAATATCACATTAATGTAGGAAAAGGAGATATAGGTGAATATGTAATTATGCCTGGAGACCCTAAAAGATGTGAAAAAATAGCTAAATATTTTGACAATGCAAAGTTAGTTGCAGATCATAGGGAATATGTTACATACACAGGATACCTAGATGGAACAAAGGTAAGTGTTACATCTACAGGAATTGGAGGACCATCTGCAGCAATTGCGATGGAGGAGCTAGTTAATTGTGGAGCGCATACATTTGTAAGAATAGGAACATGTGGCGGTATGCAGCTTGATGTAAAGGGTGGCGATCTTGTAATAGCTACAAGTGCAATTAGAGCTGAAGGAACAAGTAAAGAATATGCTCCGATAGAATTTCCAGCAGTAGCTAATCTTGATGTTATAAATTCATTAGTTAAAGCAGCTAATGATTTAAAAACTCCATATCATACAGGAGTGGTTCAGTGTAAGGATTCATTCTATGGTCAGCATTCACCAGAAACTAAACCCGTAAGTTATGAACTTCTTAATAAATGGGAAGCATGGAAGAGATGCGGATGCCTTGCTTCTGAAATGGAATCAGCAGCATTATTTGTAGTTGGAAGCTACTTAAAAGTAAGAGTAGGATCAGTATTCTTAGTAATGGCAAATCAGGAACGTGAAAAGGCAGGACTTGATAATCCAGTAATTCATGATACTGATTTAGCTGTAAGAACAGCAGTTGAAGCGCTTAGAAATCTTATTAATGCAGATAAAAGGATTGGAAGGTAGATAATATGAAGAAGTATAAAAGAGTTTTTACTATAGTTATTGATTCATTAGGAATTGGAGAAATGGAAGATTCAAAAAAATATGGAGATGTAGGAGTTAATACATTAGGTCATATTTCAGAATCAGTTGACAGCTTTAAGATTCCTAATCTTCAGAAGATGGGAATAGCTAATCTTGATAAAGTAAAATATGTAGAGCCAGTTGAAAAGCCCTTAGGATATATCATGAAATTGAGAGAAGCAAGTAATGGAAAAGATACAATGACTGGACATTGGGAAATGATGGGACTTCATATAACAGAACCATTTAAGACATTTACTGATACAGGATTTCCAAAAGAGCTTCTTGATGAACTTGAAAAGCAGACTGGACATAAAATTGTAGGAAATAAGAGTGCTAGTGGTACAGAAATATTAGATGAACTTGGAGATCATCAGATGAAGACTGGAGATATGATTGTGTATACTTCAGCAGACTCAGTACTTCAGATATGTGGACATGAAGAAACATTTGGTCTTCAGGAGTTATACAGATGCTGCGAAATAGCAAGAAAATTAACTTTAAAAGATGAGTGGAAAGTTGGAAGAGTTATCGCAAGACCTTATGTAGGAAATAAGGAAATAGGATTTACACGTACTAGTAACAGACATGATTATGCATTAAAGCCTTTTGGACCTACTGCATTAAATGTATTAAAAGATAATGGATACGATGTAATATCAGTTGGAAAAATAGCAGATATATTTGATGGCGAAGGAATAACAGAAGGTAATAGATCTAAGAGTTCTGTACATGGAATGGAACAGACAATAGAAATAATGGATAGAGATTTTACAGGATTATGTTTTGTAAATCTTGTTGATTTTGATGCATTATGGGGACACAGAAGAAATCCTCAAGGATATGCACAAGAACTTGAAAAGTTTGATGTTAATCTTGGTAAGGTTCTTGAAAAGCTAAATGACGATGATTTATTGATAATAACAGCAGATCACGGTAATGATCCAACTTATACAGGAACTGATCATACAAGAGAATTTGTACCATTCCTAGCTTATTCACCTTCAATGAAAGAAAGTGGACTAATGGAAACTAATGAAGGATTTGCAGTTATTGGAGCAACAATTCTTGATAACTTTGGATTAAAGATGCCTGAAAACACTATAGGAGAATCTATATTAGATAGATTCAATTAAGGAAAATGCTATAGTATGAAAAAATGTAAAACTAAATTATGGAAATAATAAATACAAAAGTTATTAGAAATAGCTTGATTTTAATAAAACGAACTTCTGTTAATAGCATGGAAGTTCGTTTTTATATAAATGTATTTATAGTTTTAGTAATACTCCAATTATTGCACATAGTACTATTGTCATTATTGGTGTAAGTTTTTTGATCTTCAATGTTGATATAAAAACTATGATGAATAAAATAATGCGTGGAATGTTAAATAAATCTATAACATTGCTGGTTGATTTATATAAGTCATAATTAAATAATGTTACCACAACTATGCTTAAGCCAGCAGAAGCAATAAGTGCTGTTACAGCAGGTCTAAGACCATAAAAGATAGATTGTACAGACTGATTTTCCTTAAACTTTTTAAGAAAGTGAGCTATGATGCAGATAATAACAACGCTTGGAAAGACAAGTCCGATAGTTGTTGTTACAGCTCCAATCAGCGCACCAGCTATTCCATAATCTTTAAGACCTGTAATAAAACCAACATATGTAGCCATATTTACACCGATTGGTCCTGGTGTTGACTGTGACACTGCAATCATATCAGCAAGGTTCTGCATAGAAAACCAGTGAAATTTATTTATCATATCTTTTAAGAAAGGTATAGTTGCAAGACCACCACCTACTGCAAACAAACCTGTTTTAAAGAATTCTATAAATAGTCTTATGAATATTCCCATTATTTTTCACTGCCCTTCTCTTTAGCTAATTTGATTTTTTTGCCTGTAAAGCCTATGATACCTGCCCCGATTACCACAAATACTGTAGATATATGAGTTAAAGTAGCTATTGCAAGTGATATCAGAAAGATGATAACTCCTAAAGAATCTTTTATGCCGTTTTTCCAAAATTTTATTACTGAATTTAAGATAAGTACACATACAGAAACTCTTATTCCAGATAATGCATGGGCAACTATTGGAAGCGAAGCAAAGTTCTGAAGAAGTACAGCTATTAAGCTGATTATTATTAAACTTGGAGCAATTACGCCAAGAGTAGCTATTATTGCACCAATAATTCCTCTTTGATAAAAACCTATAAATGTTGCAGTATTTACTGCTATTACACCAGGAGTACATTGACCTACTGCAAAGTAGTCCATAATATCGTCCTTAGTAGACCAGCGATGGTTTTCCACAATTTCTTTTTCCAGCATTGGAAGCATTGCGTATCCACCGCCAAAAGTAAACGCACCTATTTTAAAAAAGGCACAAAACAATTCTAATAATTCTTTCATAAAATAACCTCCTTATGTTTAGTTATAATGTTAGAAAAATATAATATTATATCTGTAAATGCAGGATTAACATTTAAAGTATATCTAAATAAATAATAATATTCAAATATTTACTTTGTTTTTCGTCAGAAATTCATTATAATATAATATGTCCAAGCAATGTATAAAAAAATAAAAAAAAGGAAGAATGTCACATGAGAAGATTAATTTTAGTAACATCACCACCAGCATGTGGAAAAACTTTTATCTCTAAAGAGATATCAAAAGCACTAAAACCTATTGTTTATTTGGATAAGGATACATTAATAGGATTATCAAACCAGGTATTTAAAGTTGCAGGCGAAGAAAACAACAGAAGTTCACAGTTTTTCGAAGATAATATAAGAAATACTGAATATGAAGTTGTTATCGATTTGGCTATGGAAGCAATTGAATACTGTGATACAGTATTAATTAATGCACCATTCACAAGAGAAATTAGAGATCTTGAATATATGGACAACTTTAAGAAAAAGTTAGCTGAAAAAGATTGTCAGCTAGTAGTTATCTGGGTTGAAACTGATAAAGAAGTATGCCACCAGAGAATGATAGAACGTAATTCAGATCGTGATACATGGAAATTAGCTCATTGGGATGAGTACATAGCTGGCTGCAATTTTGAAAAGCCACAGGGAATTCCAGAACTTAGAGTATTTAAGAATTCTTCA
This sequence comes from Inconstantimicrobium porci, assembly GCF_009696465.1. Classification (GTDB taxonomy): domain Bacteria; phylum Bacillota; class Clostridia; order Clostridiales; family Clostridiaceae; genus Inconstantimicrobium; species Inconstantimicrobium porci. The sequence continues at coordinate 12,309 of NZ_VULX01000016.1, forward strand.
ATGGAAGAATTTAATGAATCAATGGCTGAATTAGTTAGGGATTTTAAGAACTAAATAAAAAACCGTATCAAGATGCTTAATCTGATACGGTTTTTTATATTGAAATAGTTGCGTATTATGATAAAAAACCACAGTACGCAGTCACATTTTTTTAGTTATGAGAAATTATTTAGCTGCAGGTACTTCGATTTTGCTCTTTCCACCCATGTAAGGTCTTAATGCTTCTGGAATATTTACGCTTCCATCTTCATTTAAGTTGTTTTCAAGGAATGCAATAAGCATTCTTGGTGGAGCTACAACAGTGTTATTTAAAGTATGAGGGAAGTATTTCTTTCCATCTTTTCCGCTTACTCTAATCTTTAGTCTACGAGCCTGTGCATCAGATAAGTTAGAGCAGCTTCCTACTTCGAAGTATTTCTTCTGTCTTGGAGACCAAGCTTCAACATCAAGAGATTTAACCTTTAAGTCAGCAAGGTCACCTGAACAGCATTCAAGAGTTCTAACTGGAATATCTAAAGATCTGAACAAATCTACAGTGTTCTTCCATAGCTTTTCAAACCACATTTTGCTTTCTTCTGGTTTACATACAACGATCATTTCCTGTTTTTCAAACTGATGTATTCTGTAAACTCCTCTTTCTTCTATACCATGAGAACCTTTTTCTTTTCTGAAGCATGGAGAGTAGCTTGTTAAAGTCTGAGGTAAAGATTTTTCATCAACTATTGTATCAATGAATTTACCTATCATTGAATGCTCACTTGTTCCAATTAGGTATAAATCTTCTCCTTCAATTTTGTACATCATTTCATCCATTTCGCTAAAGCTCATTACACCTGTAACAACATTGCTTCTTATCATGAAAGGAGGTATGCAGTATGTAAATCCTCTGTTAATCATGAAATCTCTTGCATATGAAATAACTGCAGAGTGAAGTCTTGCAACATCTCCCATTAAGTAATAGAAGCCACTTCCGGCAACTTTTCTTGCACTATCAAGGTCAAGACCATTTAATTTTTCCATAATTTCTGCGTGATATGGGATATCAAAATCAGGAACTACTGGTTCACCAAACTTTTCGATTTCTACATTTTCGCTATCATCTTTTCCTATTGGAACAGATGGATCAATGATATTTGGTATAGTCATCATTATTTCTTTTATTTTTGTTTGAAGCTCTGTCTGCTTAGTTTCAAGTGCAGAAAGTCTTGCGGCTTCACTATTTACTTTTTCTTTTAATTTTTCAGCTTCTTCTTTCTGTCCTTTAGCCATTAATCCACCTATCTGCTTAGAGATAGTTTTTCTTTCAGCTCTTAAAGCATCAGCTTCAGTTTGAGTCTTTCTGTTTTCTTCATCGAGTGCTATAACTTCATCAACTAGAGGAAGTTTTTGATCTTGAAACTTATTTTTTATGTTTTGTTTTACTATGTCTGGATTTTCTCTTACGAATTTTAAATCTAACATGATAGCCTCCTAAATATTATTTAATAAAATAAAAAAACTTCCGTACCATAAATAAATATGGGACGAAAGTATTATCCGCGTTGCCACCCAAGTTGTCATTAAAAATGACCTCTTTAAACTGCTATAAAGGGCATACCCTTACTATTCATCATAGTCAGCTAGAAAGTGGAAAGACTTACATTTACACCGATTCGCACCAACCATCGGCTCTCTTAAGAAAATAATAAATCGTAGTTTTCATCATTGCTGATAAATATCTTATTGCCAATTATTATATACTTAATTTAAAGATTTTACAATAGAAAATTTATTTTTACATAATAAATAAAATTATAGTAGCATAACTGCTTAAAAATTCTATAAAGTGGTATAATAATAAACATAGTAAAAAAAGTATAAATAAAGTAAGAAGGGAATGTAGTACATGACTAAAATCGATATAATATCAGGATTTTTAGGAGCTGGTAAGACAACTCTAATTAAAAAACTTGTAGAAGATACTTTAAAGAATGAAAAGTTAATGATAATTGAAAATGAATTCGGTCAGATAGGGATAGATGGAGGATTTTTAAAAGACACTGGAATTGAGATTAGAGAAATGAATTCTGGATGTATATGTTGCTCTTTAGTTGGTGACTTTGGACAGGCATTAGAAGATGCTCTTAAGAAATATTCACCAGATAGAATAATTATTGAACCATCAGGAGTTGGAAAGCTTTCAGATGTTATTAAAGCTGTAGAAAAGGTTGATGATGATATAGCAATAAATTTAAACAGCTATACTGCAGTTGTTGATGCACAGAAGTGTAAGATGTATATGAAGAATTTTGGTGAATTCTTTAATAATCAGATAGAAAGTGCTAACACAATAATTCTTAGCCGTACACAAAAGATATCAGATGCAAAGCTTGAAGAATGCGTAAAGATGATAAGAGAACATAATGATAAAGCTACAATAATAACAACACCATGGGATAAAATAGATGGAAAGCAGATTATTGAAGCGATGGAAAAGAAGAATAGACTTGAAGAAGAAGTTATGAAGCATATTCATGAAGAACATGATCACTGTTGTGAAGAACATGATCATAACCATGAACATCATCACCATCATGACGGGGAGTGCTGTTGCCATGACGAACATTATCATGAGGAACATGAGCATCATCATGAGGAACATGACCACGAACATGGATGCTGCTGTGGACATGACCATGATCATGAACATCATCACCATCATGCAGATGATGTATTCACAAGCTGGGGTAAGGAAACACCTAAGAAGTATGACAGAGATGAATTGAAATCTATACTTGATAAATTAAGCTCATCAGAGGAATATGGATTTATATTACGTGCTAAAGGAATAGTTGAAGCTACAGATGGTAAGTGGATAAACTTTGATCTTGTTCCAGAGGAATATGAAATACGTGAAGGAGAAGCTGATTACACTGGTAGATTATGTGTTATTGGCAAAGATTTAAATACTGAAAAGATAGAAGAGTTATTCAACATTTAGGAGGAGAAGACATGGAACAAATACCTGTATATCTTGTTACAGGCTTTCTTGAAAGCGGAAAAACATCTTTTGTCAAAGATATATTAACAGATTATGGGTTCACAATGGGTGAAAAAAATCTGTTAATCGTCTGTGAAGAAGGAATAGAAGAATATGAATATAATATACTATCTGATAGTAATACTGTTATGGTAACTGTTGAGGATGAGGAAGATTTCACTAAGGAGTTTTTAATCAATACTGTTAAGAAGCATAAGCCTGATAAAATAATTCTTGAATATAACGGAATGTGGGATTTACAAGAGTTATTTAATAATAAGCTTCCAGATGAACTTGTAATAGCGCAGATTATAACTACTATTGATTCATCAACTTATAATGTTTATATGAGTAATATGGGAGCTATGATTGTAAATCAGTATAGACAATCAGATCTTGTAATTTTTAATAGATGTAATGAAAATACTAAAAAATTAGCGCTTAGAGCAAGTGTAAAAACCATAAATAGCCAGGCTAATGTTATCTTTGAAAATGAAAATGGAGAAATTGAAGAAACAGCAGGACAGATGCCTTTTGATATAAATTCAGATATAGTAGAACCTGCAGATTATGATTTTGGAATTTTCTTCGAAGATTTAATGTCAAATCCAGATAAGTATGAAGGCAAAACTGTACGTTTAAGACTAAAAGCGTATAACCCTGAGAGATATCCAGGTATATGCTGTGTACTCGGAAGAGATGCAATGACATGCTGTGCAGATGATATTAGTCAGCTTGGATTAATTGCAAGATTTAAGAATGATGTCATATTAAAGCATAATGATTGGGTGGAAATTACAGCTGACATTCATAAAACAATGCTTGAACAATATAATCAGGAAATTCCAGTGCTTTATACTAAGGATATTAGGAAGATTGATAAGCTGAAAGAAGAGCTTGTTTATTTCTATTAAAAAATAAATAAGGATATATACGAAGCAGTTCTGTAATTAGCAGAGCTGCTTTTTTCGTTGTTCTTTGTGCACTATCCGTTAGGTATTAAATTCTAACTTAATTATATGAATAATGATTTAAATTTAATATAGATTTAAGTAATCAGTAGTGTTATACCTGCTGATTCTTTTTTGTTAATAACATTTTAAATTAATTTATTTTTTGTTCCGATATATTGTCGATTAAAGTGGAAGTGTAAAGAACGATTACATTGGTGCGATATAATTAGTAAATATTTATCGGCAGGATGTGATTATATGACAGAACAAATTGGGATTAAAATTGAGAACGGCAGTATAGTAGTAAATGATGCTATGTGTGAAGAAACAGTTACTATAAAAACATGTAACAATATTAATTTATATGTTAATGATAATGAAGTTCCGTATGGAGTCAACTATCCTATTACATCACTTGATAAGATAAAATATACATCTTATACAGAACAGCCATCAAAATCGATGAAGCTTATTGTGTCAGAAGATAAACTTGAAGCTAGACTGATAATTACGTATAAAAATGGTTTAACATACAAATTACAAGATAGTCCAATATGTAAAAATATATCATTAGCAGCTGAGAAAGTTGAAATTGAATGTAGAGAAAAATATAGTATTATCGACATTAAGAATTATTTAAATGAGCAAGGTGTTGTATATGGAATTCATATAAACAAAATATTAATGTGCCTCAATGGTACAGATGAAAATGGTATCATTGTTGCGTCTGGAGTGAAATGCATTGATGATATTCCTAAAAGACTTAAAATGATTGTTGATACAAAAGAAAAAAAGCTGAACAATGAAGACAGTGAGTTTGTAGATTACAGAAACATGATTCAGATGCCAAATGTTGAAAGTGGACAGACTATTGCAGTTGTAGAGGATAGAGTTGAAGGAAATGACGGTTGTGATGTTTTTGGAAATAAACTTAAGAAGAAAACAATTAAAGATCCTCAAAATCTAATTGGCAGTGGATGCAGGATAGAGGGTAGAAATGTTATTGCTGTGCAGCCAGGCAGACCTATGTTTAAAGCAAACAGATTAATAATACAGTCAGTAATCAATGTTGATGCTGTAAATATTGAAACAGGTAATATTAATTTTGCTGGTGATGTAAATGTCCGTGGCAGAGTCTACGAAGGATCAGAAATAAGATGCTGTGCACTTGATGTTTCAGGAGCGGTGGATAGATCGAAAATAATATCAAACGGCAATATTGTAATTCATTCAGTGGTTTTAAATTCAGTAATATTAGCAGCAGAATATAATATTGAGCGTTCAGAATATTTAAAGGTATTGAAAGAAGTTGAGAATGATGTTAATAATATAATATCAGAAACTCAAATTCTAATAGAAAAAACTGAAGGGCAGAAGAGTATTGGCACAATAGTACAGTTCCTTACTGAACAAAGATATAAATGTTTGACAAAGAGATGTATCAGCATAATTACTTACAATATAAAGAATGGTATTACAGATAGCGAAGGACTGGAATTCATACGAACAAAGGTCTTAAATATGGGGACTGTAAATATTAAGGATATTGATGAAATAAAAAGATTCCATAATGTAATAAAAGATATTATTGAAGACATAAGCAGAGAAAAAGAATTGAAAGTTGACTGCACTGTAGGATATGCCCAGGGAAGCAATATTAAGGCCACTGGAAATATTACAATAACAGGATCTGGCTGTTATCAGACAAATATATATGCCGGCGGAAATATAACATTTGAGAATGAAGCTGCTATATGCCGTGGAGGAATTTTACAGTCACGGGATGGAAACATTAAATTAAGTCAAGTAGGTTCAGAAGCATCAATAAAAACTGTCATCGAGTGTTGCAATGAAAAAGCAGTTATAGAAGCAAAAGAAGCATTTGCTAATACAACATTTATCATTGGAAATCGAAGGCTTATTTTGAAAGATAACTGTAGAAATATAAGATTATTTATTGACCATGATGAAGATACAATAAAATATGAGTTACTTAAGAGGTAATTAGAAATTAAAAGATACAAATAGAAGAAGCAGTCTTTAGCTGCTTCATTTTATTTCTGCGTTATGTTTAAAAATGTAAAATACTTTGGTTTTTTGTCATAAATATAAAAAAATGCATAATTATTGTGGTAAAATGTAAACGTAAACTAAAAGTTATGAGATGGGAGGAATTAAGATGGAAAATGAGATATTACCAGTGAAAAGCAGGGTTTCTGAGTTTCTTCACGGAGGAGATTATAATCCTGATCAATGGCTTGATTATCCTGAAATTTTAAAAGAGGATGTCAGACTCATGAAGCTTGCATACTGCAATACTGTATCAATAAATATATTTGGATGGAGTGCAATTGAGCCTGAAGAAGGAAAGTATACATTTGAATGGCTTGATAAGATTATGGAGAACTGTGAGAAAAACGGTACACATGTTATACTTGCAACGCCAAGTGGTGCAAGACCAGCTTGGATGTCACAAAAGTATCCTGAAGTTCTTAGAGTTAATAGTGACAGAACTAAGAATCTTCATGGACAGAGACATAATCACTGTTATACATCACCTGTTTACAGGGAAAAGACAAGAAATATTAATAAAATTCTGGCTGAAAGATATAAGAATAATAAAGCACTTATTATGTGGCATGTTTCAAATGAATTTGGTGGTGAATGTCACTGTGAACTTTGTCAGCAGGCTTTTAGGGAATGGCTTAAGAGAAAATATGATAATGATATAAATAAATTAAACCAGCAGTGGTGGACAGGATTTTGGAGTCACAGATTTACAGACTGGTCACAGATAGAAAGTCCATCTGAATTAGGGGAAATGTACGTACATGGTCATAATCTTGATTGGAAGAGGTTTGTAACTTATCAGACTATTGAGTTTTATAAGCATGAAATGAAACCATTAAGAGAGATAACTCCTGATGTACCTATAACAACAAACTTTATGGGAGTATATCCAGGACTTGATTATTGGCAGTTTGCAAAAGAAGTAGATATAGTTTCATGGGATAACTATCCAAGCTGGCATAATGATTATGAGAGTACAGAAGATTTAGCTGAAGAGATAGCATTTGTTCACGACATTAACAGATCATTAAAAAATGGACAGCCTTTCTTAATGATGGAAAGTACTCCAAGCCTTGTGAACTGGCAGCCTGTCAGCAAGATAAAACGTCCAGGAATGCATATGATTTCCTCAATGCAGAGTGTTGCGCATGGTTCTGATTCAGTTTTATATTTTCAGTGGAGAAAAGGAAGAGGCGCTTCTGAAAAATTCCATGGTGCAGTTGTAGATCATTGTGGACATGAAAATACAAGAGTGTTCAGGGAAGTAACTGAAGTAGGAAAAGTACTTGAAAAAATTAAGGAAATTAAAGGTTCAACAATTAAAAGCGATGTTGCAATAATATATGACTGGGAAAACAGATGGGCAATAGATGATGCACAAGCCTTAAAGAAAAATAAAAAGTTTTATGAGGAAACATGCAAGGATCACTACAGAGCTTTTTGGAAAAAAGGAATTGCAGTTGATGTAATCAATATGGAATGTGATTTATCTAAGTATAAGGTAGTTATTGCACCAATGCTTTACATGATACGCCCAGGTGTTGCTGAAAGAATTGAAGAGTTTGTTAAGAATGGAGGGACTTTTGTAACTACTTACTGGAGCGGGATTGTAAATCAAAATGATTTATGCTTCCTTGGGGGATTCCCTGGACCATTAAGAAAAGTTACTGGCATTTGGTCTGAAGAGATAGATTCATTATATGACAGCGATAGAAATTACATGAATATAAAAGAAATGAACGGACTTAAGAGCATTTATGAAATTAAGGATTACTGTGATGTAATACATGCAGAAACTGCTGAAGTTTTAGCAACATATAAAGATGACTATTATAAAGGTATGCCTTGTCTGACTGTAAACAGGTTTGGTAAAGGGAAAGCATATTATATTGCAGCAAGAACAGGAATGGACTTTAATGTTGATTTTTATGGAAAACTAATTAAAGATCTTGGTATAAAAGGTGCTGTAGACAGTACACTACCTGAAGGAGTAACTGCAACAAAGAGAAGTAATGATAAAAATGATTATATTTTTGTGATGAATTTCTCTGAAAAAGATAAGACAGTAAACTTTAAAGATACAGAATACTATGATATGGTACATGATGAAAAAGTTACTGGTAGTGTTACTTTGAAAAAGTACGAAGTAAGAATACTAAAGAAATAGTATTATATCATTAATTAAAAAGATTTCGATAAACTGGGTTTTAGTAATCTAATGTATAATTTATATTGTATAATGTATAATTCAGGATGAAATTCACGAAGCTATGCTCGTGAATTTCAAATTTAATGGAGGGATACCCTCCAAACCTCCTGTGAAATTGCTAGATTCAATTTTATTTAAGAGTTTTTAAAAGGAATTTTTAAAGAAAAAGACTAATCTTAAATATCATGAATTATAAAGTTATTTCCCTTATATTCAATCAGTTCTTCTTTCATCATTTTTGAAAGTTCTCTTGATAAAGCGCTTCTGTCAGAAGCTAAGTAGTCTGCCAACTGGTTTCTATTAAGATCTATTTTAAATTCCCTGCTTTTGTTTTTTATAGACTGCTGTATAAGATATTCAGTTATTTTATCTCTCAGGCTTTTTTTAGCAACAACATGAAGTCTACTGTTTAGAAACATATTTTTACGTGAAATGATTTCAAGCATGTTTTTAATTAATTTTGTATGATATGAGCATGAAGAAGCACATGTAGATACAATTCGTGTGAACTGTATCCACAATATTCTGCTTTTCTCACAAGCTTCTACATTTACCGGACTTATATGAATGTTACTGCATACAATTGCTTCAGCGAACATTTCATTTTTCTGCATATTTGAAATTATAATTCTATGCCCATTGATATCTGTCTTTGATGCTTGAACAGAACCCTCTAAGACTATACCTATACTATCAATATATGATCCTTCAGCAATGATAGTCTGATTTTTATCATAGTTTTTTTCCTTTACGTTAAGACATTTCAATAATGATGATAAATCGTCCTTATTTATATCTTTAAAAAGAGGCAGATAACTCAGTTTTAAATTATTCATTTGATTCTCCGCATATTATAAAGTATTTTTAACTTAATTATATATGAAGCATTTATAAAAAGTCTATATAGATTTAATTCCATATGTTTTTGTCTCAGGATCTAAGAAGATAGGAAGTTTAGGGGGGATAAATGTGAACAAAGTAAATAATACCGACATTATTACATATAGTGCAATGTATATATTAATGTTTGTGACATCATGTTTGTTGAAATATATAAAAGAAAAGGTTTGTCCAAATGAAGTCCCCAAAACTAAAGATAAAATATCTAAAATCAGTGAATGAATTCCTAGTGCACCTGTATAAGTATAGTAAAATGTAACTACTATTATAATAGATATTAATATTGAACTGGTACACTGAGCAAAAAGTGACTTTATATCTAATGACTGATTGTTTTTAAAAATAAGAAAATAGATAATGTACCATAATGTTGTTGGATACATAGCAAGTTTTAAATGTTCCCATATGCTTTCGTTTACTGGTGTTAAAATACCGACAAAAGTTGATTCTTTACTGAATTTATATGCAAAGTGCAAAAGTGATGCAAGCAATATGACGAAAGCGATTGATAAAATTAAATATATGATGTTTTTTGGGAATGACGTGATCAATTTTAACTCCTCCATAGATACATGTTTATATTATGTATACTTGAAATATTTTAAAATTATTACAGACAAATCTATGAATAATGATTTTGTATAAACAAAAGATAATAATGAGTGAATAGTTAATTAAAATAACTAATAGAAACGGAGCAAAGGTTCATGAGAGTTTCTAAATAATTATTCACTATACATCAGTAGAAATATATCATATAGAAAGGAGTTGTCGTTATGGCAAAGGATAGTCAGATTGATAACAAGTTTACAAGAATGATGAAAGCAACAGGAGGTCCCACAATAGCTACAGAAAATCAGAATAAGAACAAAAATGCTAAGAGACATTCTGTAAAAAATAATGATGTCTAATGGTGATTGATAATTTAGATGAGTAATTCATGTGAAAAAACACATGAATTATTTTTTTGAGAAGATGAGGCAGATATACATTAAGGCAAATATAAAGATGATAAATGCATATCTAATGAGTTTAATGATTTTATAAAAATTACAATAAAATGGCTGGGTTTTGATAAAAAAACAATCTGTGTAAGTATAAGGTTGTTGTTTTATATTTTGACAGGCAAGAAGATAGTGATATAATAAATATTATATATTGGAAAAATAGAGGGAATAAGAAGCAGGGGGCTAATATATGGATACAAAAAAGTATAGTGAATTTAAGGACAAGATTGTCGAAAATGTATCAAAAGTGATGGTAGGTAAAAATGATGTTGTAGAGCTTATAGTAGTAAGTTTTATATGTGGAGGACATGTGCTGCTTGAGGATGTGCCAGGAGTAGGAAAAACAGTAATGGTAAAATCATTTTCTGGAAGTATAGGTAGTAAATTCACAAGAATTCAGTTTACGCCTGATCTTTTGCCATCAGATCTTACAGGAATTAACTTTTATAACCAGAAAAACATGGAGTTTGAATTTAGGGAAGGACCACTTTTTTCAAATATAATAGTTGCAGATGAAATTAACAGAGCAACTCCAAGAACTCAATCAAGTCTTCTTGAGGCAATGGAAGAAAAACAGATTACAGTGGACAAGCTTACTAGGAAACTCGATTCTCCATTTATGGTTCTTGCAACACAGAACCCAGTAGAATCTTATGGTACATATCCTTTGCCAGAAGCACAACTTGATAGATTTTTAATGAGGATAGATATGGGGTATCCTTCATTTGAAGAGGAAGCAGAAGTTGTAAGAAGAAGTGATAATAAGAATTTATCAGCAGAACTTGGGACAGTAGTCTCTAAAGAAGATATAGAGTATGTTCAAGAGCATTATACAGAAGTAACTATGAATGATGTTGTTGTTAATTATCTTCTTGATATAGTTAACGCAACAAGAAACAAGGAAAATATACTTTTAGGAATAAGTCCTAGAGGTACTATAGCTTTATATAAAGCAAGCAAAGCTTATGCTGCAATTAACGGAAGAGATTTTGTTATTCCAGAAGATGTTAAACATATGGCACCGTTTGTGCTAAATCATAGAGTTAAATTCAGAGGCAGTAAAGGAAAAGGAATCTATGACAATATAAATGAGCTTCTTGAAAAAGTTCCAGTTCCAACTGAAGAAATCTAGGGTAAAAGATTATGTTTTATATATTTATAATAATTATTATTGTAGGAGTTATTTTAAATAGTTTATGTAAGAAATATGCTCTTGATAAAGTACATTATAGCAGAAGCATAAGTGCTAAATATGTTGAGTGTGGGGAAAAATTTAATATTGTAACAAGCGTTGAAAACAGAAAGATGCTGCCGGTAACATTCCTGCAGGTAAAGGAATATGTTGGCGAGAGCAAAATATATAACTGCAGCAATATGATGATTCTTCCTTATCAGAGAGTCACAAGGACATATGAAAAATCTCTTGATAAAAGAGGAAGATATTACTTAAGAAAAGTAGACATTACAGCAGGAGATTTCATCGGAATTGATGTTGTTACAAAGAGTCAGGATTTTGAAGATGAAATAATAGTATATCCCAAACCTATGGATATAGATAATGATATGGATGAAATAGGAGAATTTATCGGAGAAACATCAGTAAAAAGATGGATAGTTGAAGACCCTATAGTGACAATGGGAATACGTGAATATACAGGGGTTGAACCTGAGAAGAACATACACTGGCCTTCATCACTTAGGACAGGTCAGCTGATGGTCAGAAATTTTGATTTTACATCAGATAATTCTGTGTTTATCATCTTGAATATTGATGAGAATAAAGATTTATGGATAGGCACTGATGAAGAAAACATTGAAAAATGCTACTCACTTGTAAGAACTCTCATTGATGATTTTGAAGAAGCCAAAGTTAAATATGGCTTTATAACTAATGCTACAGGTATTAATAAAAACGGCTATGTTGCTCCATCTCTTGGCGAATCTCATTACTTCGAGATGCTTAATAATCTTGGAACTGCATGCAGTATTACATCAATGAATTTTACAAGCCTTATAAATACAACAATTGAATATCATCTTGACTGCAGGACAATCGTTATTGTCACACCAGTAATACCAGCTGAAAGTGTTAGTGAAATTAATAAGCTGGCTTCATATGTTGAAAAGAATATAGTTTTCTCTATGAGGGGAGAGAATATTGAAAAGTTGGATGACAACATAGTTAAATTCGTATTAGGATGTGAGAATATATGAAGATAAAATGTATTACTTTTATTATATTGTTTTTATCGTTTGCAGTGTAGTAAGAGGAAAAAGTGTAATGATTTTGTTGAAACAAGAGAAAAGGTATATAAGAGAGAAAATATAGAAAATAAAAGTAACAAAAAGCTATATTTGAAACTAAAAAGAAGAAATTATAAAGATCAGATCAGATACTATTATTACAAATTTTTGAAGGGTTGCTCAAGAAAAAATGTGAAAGTTATTGCAAGCGATACTACTTATGAGATAAATAAAAAAGCAGAGATGATTTTTAAGCAGAAAGCACTAGATCAGATGAGAAAGTTTTATATAAAAGCAAAGTATACACAAAGTGAGTGTACATTAGAGGATTTTCAAATATTTCATAAGAGTTATAAAAAAAGTAGTTTAGTGCAACTTAAAATATTATGTATAGGAAGCGGTAATTAATGCGAGTAAAGTATATAAAAATGATATCATATTTATCACTCATATTCCTGACTGCAAATTTCATACTTTGTATCAGTAATCTAAAATGTATAAATGGCTATACTTTTTTATGGATGCTGATAATAATGGCTGTTGTGTGCTCAGAAGTTCATATCAGCAATATCTTGAGAGTTGCCTGTTGTGTTTTGACTTTTGTTCCTATATTTTTTGAGCCTGGATTGTCATATAAAGTTTCTGTAGCTATTGTCGGCGCAGTGCTTACTTATTTTCATAGGAAATTTGCTTTGGAAATAAATTATGATCAGGCACTGTATCAGCTAAAAGCAGCATTTACAGCTATTATAATCATGATTGCTTTTTCATATCTGGCTGCAGACAGCGTAATCGTAAATGAATATATAATTCCTTATGCTATATTGTTTATTATTTTTGATATTATGCTTCTTAGAACGATGAGAAATTATAAATATAATACAGTAAACAAAAAGCTGAGAAAAATAAATATGTTTTATTTAATATTTGTAGTTGTTTTTTCGGCAGTACTTTCAATAAAAGAAATTAGAAGTGTTGCAAAAGCTGGTGCGGTGATGGTTTATAATGGAATATCATTTATACTAGGTAAGATATGTCTTTTCTTTTCATGCATTCTATTTAAGCTGTTACCACAGTTTCATATAAAACAGGAAACAGTTGATAAATTCTATAAGAATTTTCAACTGATATATGGAAAGAGAAATCAAAACCAGGATTTAAATGAAGGCCTTAAGAGAATTCAGCCTATACTTGCTTTGCAGTCATTCATTGTTAAGGCAATTATAGTAATAATTGTTGTTAGCTTATTTCTTTATATGTTCAAGATGCAGTATAATAGAAAAAAAGAAACTTCAGATTTTGTAGAAAAAAGAGAAGCAATTAAGAGTGATGAACATAAAGGAAAACATAGATTAAGCATATATGATAAGCTTAAGAAGGGCAGTTATAAGGATAAGATAAGATACTACTATTACAAGTTGCTTTTAGACTGTAGTAAAAAGAATATAAAAATTGCCTGTAGTGATACGACTAAAGAGATAAATAATAAGGCAGGAGAGAGTTTTAACAAAGAATGTCTTAATAATATGAGAGACATTTATATTAAAGCAAAGTATACAGAAAGTGAATGCACAGCTGAAGATTACAATAGCTTTCATAAAAATTATAAAGAAAAATAAATTTAAGGCTGCTGTAAAGCTAATAAGAAGTTTTATGGCAGTCTTTTTGATTAAATAGGAGAGAATATGGATAAACTAATAGCAATATGTCTATTTATTATTAATTTTATAGGATTTATTGCAATGATGATTGATAAAAGAAGAGCAGTGAAGCATAAATGGAGAATACCTGAATATAATTTGTTTTTTATTGGATTACTTGGAGGGAGTGTGGGGTGTTTGGTAGGTATGTACACTTTCCATCATAAAACTAAACACTGGTACTTTAAAGTTATATATACTTTATTTTTAGTTGTACATTTATTAATTCTTTATTACTTTTTAAAGTAAAGCATGAAGTGCGATATGACAAAAATAAAAGATGTCGTTTACAAATATTGAATTGTCTAAGGAATATGAATAAATTTATTGAATGATAAAAAGAAACAAAATTATACATATCTACATAAAGACTTGTACTTGATTTTTTAATTTATTTGAAATATAGTATATAAGACGTCTATAAAATGTGAAAAAAACATGATATGCATTTAATAAATTTGGGAGTGAAATTAATGGGAAAGTATATTTTAAATGTTACAGCTGTATTTCAGCTTATAGTATTTGCATTAACATTATACTCAATCGTTTTAGGTATTATAGGTCTTTTTAGAAAAAAGGAAAAGAAAAATTATACACCAACTAAGAAATTTGCATGTATAGTAGCTGCTCATAATGAAGAAGTAGTTATAGCAAATTGTGTAGACAGTCTTAAGCAGCTTAATTATCCAAGAGATATGTACGATATTTTTGTAATTGCTGATAACTGTACTGATAATACTGCAGATATTGCAAGAAAACATGGAGCAAGAGTTTTCGAAAGATTTAACAAAGAAAAAAGAGGAAAAGGTTATGCATTAGAATGGATGTTTGATAAACTTTTCAAAATGGATGAAGGTTTTGATGCAATAACTATATTTGATGCTGATAATGTAGTAGATAAAAATTTCTTAAAAGAAATGAATTCAAAAATGCTTGATGGATTCAAAGTTGTTCAGGGATATCTTGATTCTAAGAACCCAAATGACTCATGGATAACTCAGAGTTACTCAATGGCATTCTGGTCACAGAATAGAGCGTTTCAGCTTTCAAGAAGTAACCTTGGACTTTCAAATCAGATTGGTGGAACTGGATTCGTAATAGATATTGATATTTTAAAGAAACTTGGCTGGGGCGCAACTTGCCTTACTGAGGATCTTGAGTTTACATGTAAGCTTGTTTTACACGGAGAACAGGTTGGCTGGGCACATGATGCCATAATTTATGATGAAAAGCCGCTTAAGCTTAAGCAGTCATGGAATCAGAGAAAAAGATGGATGCAGGGATTTACTGACGTTGCTTCAAGATACTTCTTTAAGCTTTTAAAGAAGGGGATTAAAGAAAGAAATTTTAAGACTATTGACTGTGCACTTTATGTATTACAGCCAGTTACAACACTTCTTCTTGGAGTTTCTTTAATTTTAACTTTGATACAGAATAACTCAAAAGGAATGAATATATTCGTTATAAACTATTTATTTAATGATGAGGTGTGGAGACTGTTCTGTATGTTCCAGTTTATTCTAACTCCATTATACTTAATAGTTGATAGAAAGATGTCTAAGAAGATGTTTTGGACTATAGTTATTTATTCAACAAATCTTATTGTTCTTCCATGGCTATTAACTGGAGAACAGAATTTAATGGTTATATTAGGAGCTAATGCAGCATTTACAATAGGATTTATGCTTATAGCAGGAATTCTTGAAGGTAAGAACGGAGTAATGTACTTCTTCAGATTCTTACTATATTCACTATATACATTAACTTGGATTCCAATAACTATTCAGGGAATGCTTGACAAGAATAATAAAGAATGGAACCATACACAGCATGTAAGACAAATAGAAATCTGTGACGTATAAAGAAAAGCCTTCGGGCTTTTTTTTATACGTCAAATTCATAATTTATATTTTAGAATTCATAATTCATAGCGCATAATGCATAATTAAGGATTAACTCCCCTTTAGGGAGTTCTTAAAAGAGGAGGTATCCTCTTTTAAACTCTTCTCATTTTAAAATAGAATAAGAACTAAACAGTATTACTAAAGTAGATAAGTTTAGATAAAAATACAGGTGGGATTGCGTTTAGCAATCCCACAGGAGGTTAGGAGGATGTGCCTCCATTATAATGTAAAAATTTATGAGCGTAACAAATAAATTTTATCCGAAATTATGTATTATGAAATATGAATTAATAATTACAAGAACATATGTTTGACATGATTTTTGAAAAATAATATACTAAAATATGATTTATAAACATTAATGACAGAAAAGTGATTTTTGACAGAAAAATGATTTTTATATAAGATGTAATAAGAAATATGAAAAAACGGAGGGCATTATGATTAACGAAGATATGCAGAATGAAGAATATGATGTAACAGATCTTACATCCCTTGAAAAACTTGAACCCGTTAAAGTAAGACCGGGTATGTATATAGGCTCTACTGGAACTAAAGGTCTGCACCATTGCATATGGGAAATATTAGATAATGCAATAGATGAAATAACTAACGGATATGGTGATAAGGCAACAATTATTTTAAATAAGGATAAAAGCGTAACTGTTATCGATAATGGTAGAGGTATACCTACAGGAATACATCCTGTGAAGAAAATTTCAGGTGTAGAAATGGTATATACAGAACTACATACTGGTGGAAAGTTTAATAATAAAAACTATAAAACATCAGGTGGACTTCATGGTGTTGGAGCGGCTGTTGTTAATGCTCTTTCAAAATGGCTTGAAGTTGAAGTTCATCAGCACGGAAAGATTTATAAACAGAGATTTGAATATGCTTACGATAAAGAATTAAAGAGAGATATGCCAGGAACTCCTGTAACTGAGCTTATGGAAGTGGGTAAGACAGATAAGACAGGAACAATGGTTACTTTTCTTCCTGATAAAGATGTTTTTTCAACTACTGAATTTAAATTCGATGTTATAGACGAAAGACTTCAGGAACTTGCGTTTCAGAATAAAGGAGTTAGACTTGAACTTATAGATGATAGAAAAGACGAAGAAGTTAGAAAAGAATATTATTCAGAAAGAGGACTTCTTGATTTTATAGCTTATCTTAATGAAAGCAAGACACCAATTCATACAGAACCTATACTTTTTGAAGGATTCAGAAATGTTGGAAATCTTGAAATGTATGGAGAAGTATGCCTTCAGTTTACTGACTCTACAACTGAATACATAGCAAGCTATGTTAATAATATACCTACAACTGAAGCTGGGACTCATGAAAGCGGCTTTAAGACTGGAATGACAAGAGCGTTTAAAGAATGGGGAAGAAAGCTTGGCATTATCAAGGAAAAGGATAAGGAATTTGAAGGTGATGACTTAAGAGAAGGAATGACAGCCATAGTCAGAATCAAGATTACTAATCCTGTTTTTGAAGGACAGACTAAGACTAAGCTTGGAAACAATGAAGCTTATACTATGATGAATGATTTATCTTACACTAAGTTCTGCGAATGGATAGAAGATCATAAAGATATTGCATCTATGATTATTAACAATGCTATGGCTGCAGCTCTTAGAAAAGAAAAAATAAAGAAGATAAATGATGCTGAAAAGAAAAAGATAGGTAAAGGAACTTCACCGCTTGCTGGAAAAGTAGCAGTATGTACTTTGAAAGATAAAACTGTTAATGAATTTATAGTAGTGGAAGGGGATTCTGCCGGTGGTTCAGCTAAGCAAGCGAGAGATAGAAGATTCCAGACTATCATGCCTTCAAAAGGTAAGATAATGAACACTGAAAAGCAGAAACTTGAAAATGTAATTGCATCAGAAGAACTTAAGATATTCAACACAGCTATCGGAACAGGAACTCTTGATAACTATAAGGAAGAAGATCTTAAATATGATAAAATAATAATCATGAGTGATGCCGATGTCGATGGATATCACATCAGAACTTTATGGATGACTTATATATATAGATACATGAGACCATTGATACAAAATGGACATCTTTACATTGCACAGCCACCTTTATATAAGGTATATAAGACAGTCAAAGGAAAAGATAAATGCGTCTATGCATATTCTGATAACGAGCTTGAAAAGGCAAGAAAGGAAATAGGAAAGAATGCTCTTATCCAGAGATTTAAAGGACTTGGTGAAATGAATCCTGAACAGCTTTGGGAAACGACATTAAATCCAGAAACAAGAACTTTATATCAGGTAAGTATAGAGGATGCTGCAAAAGCTGAAAAAATGGTTTCACTTCTTATGGGAGATGTAGTTGAACCTCGTAAGAAATATCTTTATAAATACGCTGAATTTTAATGATATGTCTTATTGAAAGGAGAAAAATATGGCTAAGAAAGTAAATAACATACCAAAAGATAATAATATAATTACAATGCCATTGGAAGAACTTATGCCAGACAACTATCTTCCATATGCAGTTGAAGTAGCCAAGGAAAGAGCTCTTCCAGATGTAAGAGATGGACTTAAGCCTGTTCATAGAAGAATACTTTACGGAGCATATCTTCTAAAGGCTTTACCTGATAAACCTTACTATAAATCTGCGAGAATAGTCGGAGACATACTTGGTAAGTTCCATCCTCATGGTGATACATCAGTTTACGATGCAATGGTAATACTTGCACAGAATTTCTCAACTAGAGAACCACTTATAGATGGACATGGAAACTGGGGATCTATAGATGGTGATAGTGCTGCTGCCATGCGTTATACTGAAGCAAGATTATCAAAAATTGCACTTACAATGCTTAAGGATATAGATAAAAATGTTGTAGATATGGTACCAAACTATTCAGATAGTGAAATGGAACCTACAGTTCTGCCATCAAGATATCCTAACCTGCTTGTAAATGGATCATTCGGTATAGCAGTTGGTCTTGCAACTAACATACCACCTCATAATTTAGGAGAAGTAATAGACGGAAGTCTTGCTTATATAGATAACAATGATATTACTACTAAAGAACTTATGAACTATGTGAAGGGACCAGATCTTCCAACAGGAGGAATCCTTATTGGTCAGAAGTCACTTCTTTCAGCATATGAAACTGGAGAAGGAAAAGTCACATTAAGAGCTAAGACTTCTATAGAAACTCTCGAAAATGATAGACTAGGAATAGTAATAACTGAATTCCCTTATAGAAGAAATAAAGCTAAGACACTTCAGATGATTTCTGAGATGACTGGCGATAAAAAACATTCAAAAGTGCTTGAATCAATTTCTGACATAAGAGATGAATCAGATAGAACTGGTATAAGGGCAGTAATTGAGTTTAAGAAATCTACAACTAGAGAAATCGCTGAGAAGGTATTAAAATACTTATTTAAGAAGACAGACCTTCAATGTAATTTAAGCTTCAATATGGTTGCACTAGCAGATGGTAAGCCAGAAACATTAGGTCTTAAGTCAATCATAATGCATTATATAAATCATCAGAAGGATATTGTTACTAGAAGAAGTAGAAAAGAACTTGAAATTGCTGAAAAGAGATTTCATATAGTAGAAGGTTTTATAAAGGCAATAGGAATTTTAGATGAAGTTATCAAGACAATACGAGCTTCAAATTCAAAGCAAAATGCTAAAGAAAATTTAATGAATAAATTTGACTTTACTGCAGAACAATCAGATGCAATACTAGAACTTATGCTTTATAGATTGACAGGTCTTGAAATTGAAGTATTCAAAAAAGAATATTCAGAACTTGAAAAGAGGATAAAGGCTCTTAAGAAGATTCTAGAAAGTGAAAAAGAATTATTAAAAGTAGTAAAGAAAGAACTTACTGAAGTAAAGAAAGAGTTTGCTAATCCTAGAAGAACAGAGATAGTTGAAGATGATAGTGAAGCAAAAATTGATTTAGATGAACTTATCGTAGTTGAAGATGTAATGATAACTTTATCTAAAGATGGATTTATCAAGAGAGTTCCACTAAAGTCTTATAATAGATCTAATCAGGATGCTGATGCTATTGAATATAGAGAAGGCGATTATCTTGATAAGCTGATAAAATCAAATACAGCGGAAAATGTATTGTTGTTTACTGATAAAGGATATATGTATCAGATTAAGGGAAATTCGGTTCCTGAATATAAGTGGAAAGAAAAAGGTGAAAGACTTGATACATTAATCAGAGGACTTAACCTTGATGAAGAAAAGATTATTCTTATGGAATCTGTAAGTGAATTCAGTAGTAATCAGTTCATGCAGTTTATTACAAGTAATGGAAGTATTAAGAAGACAAGTTTTGATAACTTTGTTACTTCATATACTAAACTTTTAGCGCTTAAACTAAAGAGTGGTGAAAAAGTTGTTGATGCGAGATTGATTGATAAGGATATTGGAGAAAAATATGTTACTGTTAAAACTGAAAAAGGATTCAGTTTTACTGTTAAAGAACCAGTGATAGATCCTGTTGATAGAAATATATTGGGAACTGATTTGTGTGTTCTTCCAGCAGAAGATTCAATTGTTAGTGCACAATATGTTGATGAAAGAGAGTATAAAAAGTTTATACTTGCAGTAAAGAAAAATGGAGAAATCAAGATAGCATCCAATAGAAGAAAAGATTCATTCATTAAAGTTGATACAGAAGACGATGATGATATACTTATCTTTACAGATAAGGGCAGATTCTTTAAAGTTAATGCTAATTTATTAAGTTCAATCAGCGGCTCTGTTAACATAAATACTATAGTCGGTGACTTTGGCAAAGATGAATCAATTATCAGTGTACTGCCTGTAGTACATTATGACAAAAATATGGCGCTGTATTTTGTTTCTTCAAGAGGATTTGTTAAAAAGACAATGCTTACTGAATTTGAATCAGGAGCTATGGTTCAGATTGGTTATAAAGTGAAAAATGAAAATGATAAGCTTATAAGTGTTACACTTGGCTATGATAATATAGGTCATATGCTTATAGTAACTAAAAAAGGTATGGCAATTAAATTTGATGCAGATTCTTTAAATGCTATTGGTAAGGTTACATCAGGTGTAGTTGGTATTTCACTTAAAGATGAAGATGAAGTTATGTTTGGTAGCTATATAGTAAGCGATATTGAAAATTATATGTCAAATGAATATAATGAAAGTAAGATTTGCATAAACAAAGACAGTATTTTAGAGGTTACTTCAAATGGTCAGGTCAAGGCTGAATGTAAAATTGATGACATTAAGCTTCAAAATAGGGCTGGAAGAGGGAATAACATAATAATGCTAGTCTTTGACGATTACGTAAAGGATGTATCTATAGTATAAAAAGGAGCTGTGAGAATATGAACAAAATAATGGTTATGCTGGCAGATGGATTTGAAGAAGTAGAAGCATTAACAGTAGTTGATGTACTTAGAAGAGCAGATGTTCAGTGTGATATGGTATCTATTGATGAAAATAGAAATGTTGCAGGATCACATAAGATAACAGTTAGATCAGATTATTCAATTGATGAGGTAAATACAAGTGAATATGATGGTATTGTACTTCCTGGAGGAATGCCTGGAGCAGTAAACCTTAGAAATAGTATAAAGGTTGTTGAAACTGTTAAGGATTATTATTCTACAGGAAAGATTGTAGCAGCAATATGTGCAGCACCAATAGTCTTAGACAAGGCAGGAATAATAGCAGGAAAAAGAATAACATCCTATCCTTCATTTGAAAGCCAGCTTAGAAACTGTATATACTGTCAGGATACTGTATGTATTGACAATCATATTATTACAAGTAGAGGGCCTTCTACAGCTTTAGCCTTTGCATATGAAATACTTAATGCCATAGGTAAGGAAAAAGAAGCAGAAGAACTTAAAGAAGGTATGTTATATAATTTATAAAAATAATATAATTAATATGTATTGCAAATTCTCCTCGCATGTGTCTGGAGAATTTGCATTTTAAATTTTTAAAATAATTAACGAGTTGGGGAATGTATTTTGAAAAGTATTATATTAAATAATGGTGTGAAGCTTATATATAAAAAAACAGAGAGTAGTCTAACTTCGTTTTGTATTGGATTTAATGCAGGGGCAGATAAAGAAGATAATGACAGCATAGGTGCTGCCCATGCAGTTGAACATATGGTATTTAAAGGTACAGATTCAAGAAGTGAAGAAGAAATAAATAAGAAATGTGATGAACTTTTTGCCTTTAATAATGCTATGACTAACTTTCCATATGTCATATATTACGGAGTATGCAGCAATGAAGATTTTGAAGAAGGGTTTGAATTATACAGTGATATAGTAATTAATCCTAAAATGAACTTTGCGTTTGAAGAAGAGATGAGTGTTATAAGGACAGAAAGCAGGGAATGGAAGGAAGATATTGACCAGTATTGTGAAGATGAACTTTATTATAATGCATTTAAAAGCAGAAGAATGAAAAAAATCATCATCGGTGATAAAGAAGATATTGAAAAGATTACTCAAGAGTCATTGGTTAAGTTTTATAATAAGTATTATGTGGGATTAAACTGTACAGTTTCAGTTGTTACTTCTCTTGATTTTGATGAGGTTAAAAAATTATCAGAGAGAACAATAGGTATTATGAAAAGAGGAAATCAAAAAGAGTATGAATATAATTACGAATTTGATAATCCACAATGTTTTAATAAAAACATTGAAGGTTTTACGGGAGCAAAAATACAGTACTGTTTTGATATAAGTGATTTAAATGATGATGAAATTGAAGCAATGAGAATATTTAATGCATATTTTGGTGAAGGTGTATCATGTGTTCTTTATGATAATCTAAGAACTAAACATGGTTATGTATATGATGTTTCTTCTGAAGTAAAGAATGAAAGTGGCATTAAGTTGTTCACAATAAAAGCTAGTACATCAAAAGATAAAATAAATGACGTAAAAGCATTAATAGATAATATAATAAAAGATGTACAGTGTGGAAATATTTCAATTAATAATGATGATATTAAAAATCTATATAAAAGAATTATTAGAAAAAGAAATATGGATGTTGAACGTGGAATAATTATGGCTGTAAGGCTTACAACATATAATATAATGTATGGTAATGAGCAGAAGCTTGTTAATGAACTTGAGGGCAGATATGATATTATCAGTAATTTAAATGATATAGTAAAACATGTGTTTAGAAAATCGGCTGTGCAGATAATAAGATAGTTAGGAGATTTATTCATGAAAGAAAAGTGGTTTTTAATCAATGAAAAAGATGAAAAAGAATATATTGATAAGCTGATGAAAGACATAAATATAGATTATTATACTGCAAAACTGCTTGTTAACAGAGGAATAAAAGATACAACTGAAGCATATGATTTTCTTCATCCTAGCATGAATGAATTCCATGACGGATTTTTAATGAAAGATATGGATAAGGCTGTTGATATAATAAGCAGTGCAATTATAAGTCAGAGTAAGATTGCTATTTATGGTGATTACGATTGTGACGGTGTAATGAGCACAGTTATACTTTATAAAGGACTAAGTACTTTAAAGGCTGACTTCAAGTATCATATTCCTGACAGGGAACTTGAAGGATATGGTATGAACTGTGAGCGGATAAAGAAACTTAATGAAGAAGGCTGTGAAGTAATCCTTACATGTGATAATGGTATAGCGGCATTTGAAGAAGTAGCACTTGCAAAATCACTTGGTATGAAAGTCGTTGTAACAGATCACCATGATATTCCTATGTTTGATGATGATGGTGTCATGGTAAAAAGAATGCCAGAAGCTGATGCGGTTATTGATATAAAAAGAGAAGACTGCAGATATCCGTTTAAAAATCTCTGCGGAGCAGCTACTGCACTTAAGCTTATCAAGTGTTTATATGAGAAGTTTGATATTCATAATGATAAGTGGAAGGAACTTATACAGTTTGCTGCCATTGCAACAGTATGCGATGTTGTTGATCTTAAAGATGAAAACAGAATGATTGTCAAATTTGGTCTTAAACAAATTGAAAATACTGATAATGTAGGGCTGAAATGTTTAATTGAAGAAACTGGCTTAAAAGACAGAAAAATAACTGCTACTCACCTTGGGTTTGTTATTGGACCTAGTATAAACGCTACAGGAAGACTTGAGAGTGCAAGCATATCAGTAGAATTATTTACCTGCAATGATATAGATAAAGCAAAAGAATTATCAAAGAAACTTGTAGATCTAAACAGGGAAAGACAGGAACTTACTACAGACAGCATTGAATCAGTTAATAAGTATATTGAAGATAATAATATGCAGAACGATAAAGTGTTGCTTGTTTATAGTGGGGAGATACATGAAAGTATAGCTGGTATAGTTGCTGGAAAGATAAAAGAAAAATACTATAGACCTACAATTATTATGACTCGTGGAAATACGATACCAAAGGGCTCAGGAAGAAGTATAGATGAATACAATATTTTTGAAGAACTTTCAAAGTGTAAGGAATATCTTGAAAAGTTTGGGGGGCATCCTATGGCAGCAGGACTTTCTGTGAAAGAAGAAAACTTGTCAAAGCTTAGAAATAAACTTCTTGCAAATTGCAGGCTGACAGAAGTTGATCTTATGCCTAAGGTAAGGATTGATTTTAGATTTCCAATAGAAAATATTAATGATAAAATCATAGAGGTCGTAGAAAACATAAAACCATATGGTAAAGGAAATCCTGCACCAATAATGGCTGAAAGAAATCTTAGAGTTACAAGGGTATGGATACTTGGAAAAGATAAAAATGTTATCAAGTTCAGAATAGCAATGAAAAATAGTTACAAAACAATTGATGCTATTGGATTTGGCAATATAATCGATAACTTTAAGAGCATGTATGAAGAAAAGTATGGTGAAGAAGCTCTGCTTAAAGTACTGGACAGCAGCTATGCAGATTTCAACATGGATATTATTTATGTTCCAAGTATAAATGAGTATAATGGAATAAGAAGCTATCAGCTTGACATAAAATCTATAAGACTATAATTTATGATGTATAATTTATAGTGTATAATTTCGGATTGAACTCCTTAAGGGAGTTCTTAAAACAGAACTTTGCTAAAGCGCAGTTCTTATTATGATGAAAGCAGGTGAAATTACGTTTAGTAATTTCACAGGAGGCTTGAAGGAGAATCCTCCATTGCAATTAAGAAATCAGTTTACTGATTTCATCCTGAATTATACATTCTACATTATAAATTTTAAATTAATATGAGGAGTGAATATTTTGAGTAAATATAAAATAATTATGACTGGTGGGGGATCTGCTGGGCATGTAACACCTAACATAGCAATTATGCCTTTATTAAAGAGTAAGGGATTCGAGATAAAATATATTGGCTCTAAGAACGGTATTGAAAAAGAGATAATAGGAAAAACTGATATACCATACTATTCAATATCATCAGGTAAGTTAAGAAGATATTTTGATCTTAAAAACTTTTCAGATCCTTTTAAGGTTATAAAGGGAGTATTTGATTCAATGAGAATATTAAGAAAAGAAAAACCTGATATCATTTTTTCTAAGGGTGGTTTTGTAAGCGTACCTGTAGTTATGGCTGCGCATTTTAAGGGAATTCCAGTTGTATCTCATGAATCAGATATGACACCAGGACTTGCAAATAAATTAGCAGCACCTTTCTGCAGCAAACTTTGTGTTACTTTCCCAGAAAGTCTT
Source organism: Inconstantimicrobium porci (assembly GCF_009696465.1). Taxonomy (GTDB): domain Bacteria; phylum Bacillota; class Clostridia; order Clostridiales; family Clostridiaceae; genus Inconstantimicrobium; species Inconstantimicrobium porci. Next base: position 38,032 of record NZ_VULX01000016.1, read on the forward strand.
AAGTATATTAAGGATAATAAGGGAATAATTACTGGAACACCTATTAGAAAAGAACTTTATGATGGCAATGCAGAAAGAGGAAGAAAATTTTGTGGTTTTACAGATAATAGACCAGTTCTTCTTGTAGTAGGGGGAAGTCTTGGGTCTAAATTCTTAAATGATACAATAAGGGCAGTTGTTAATGATGTAATTAAGCATATGAATGTTGTTCATATATGTGGAAAAGGAAATATTGATAAATCTCTTAATGGTCTTAAAGGCTATAAGCAGTTTGAATATGTGAGTGCAGAGATGGCTGATATATTTAAAATGGCTGATTATATTATTTCAAGAGCAGGTGCAAATTCAATTTTTGAAATTCTTGCACTCAAGAAACCCAATATACTTATTCCGCTTTCAAGAAATGCTTCAAGAGGTGATCAGATATTGAATTCAAAATCATTTGAAAAAGCTGGTTATAGCATAGTTATTGAAGAAGAAGAACTTACAAAAGAAAAGCTTATGAGTGCGATAGATAATCTTAAGAATAACAAATCATCTTATATTGAGGCTATGGAAAAGTCAGAGTATGGCAACGGAAGCGAGAAAATAGTTAATGTAATAATTGAATCAATGAAGTGTAAAAAGATGTAAAATAAAAAAGAAAATAGTTTATATTTTGGAATAATATATAAATTAAGTCTTGAAAAATAAAAAACTGAGTGTATAATAAAATTGTGGATACAGGAACAAAAGAACGTTCCTGTGAACACAATTTGTTAATTATTTAACAAGAAATGAGGTGCCATATGAAAAAAATATGCATTATTTATTGGAGTTGTGGTGGAGCAGTAGAAACTTTAGCAAAGGAAATGAAAAAAACAGCTGAAAGCTTGGGTGAAAGCGTTTTAATGAAAAATGTGCAGGATGCTGAAATGGTCGATGTTTCCGATGCAGAGGTAATAGTACTTGGAAGTCCTTCAATGAATGATGGTATGATTGAACAATATGATATGGAGCCTTTTGTAGACAATCTGAAAAACTTAAAAAATAAGGACAAGCAGGTTATTCTTTATGGAACATGCGCATTTAGTGAAGATGATTTTCTAGATGTATGGGAAAAAAGATTAACAGACTATGGCTTTAATGTAGTTGGAAAAATTGCTATAAAAGATTCTGGATCAGAAGAAGAAATTAGAATGTGTAGAAATATTATAGGGGAAAACTGTTAAATTGTATTTTTTATTTCTAAATTTAAACGATTTAGAAATACTTAAATAACAGGTTTGGATAACCAAACCTAAAATTAATTGAAAGAGGGGTTTAGAAATGAGAAAAATGAAAACTATGGATGGAAATACTGCAGCAGCTCATGTATCATATGCATTTACAGATGTTACTGCAATCTACCCTATAACACCATCTTCTCCTATGGCAGAACATGTTGATGAATGGGCTGCACAAGGAAGAAAAAACATATTTGGACAAACAGTAAAGATAATGGAGATGCAATCAGAAGCAGGTGCTGCTGGTGCAGTACATGGTTCTTTACAGGCTGGAGCATTAACAACTACTTATACAGCATCACAAGGTTTATTACTTATGATACCAAACATGTATAAGATAGCTGGAGAATTATTACCAGGAGTATTCCATGTATCAGCTAGAGCATTAGCAACATCTTCACTTAATATATTTGGTGATCACCAGGATGTTATGGCAACAAGACAGACTGGATTTGCAATGCTTGCAGAAGGATCAGTTCAAGAAGTTATGGATTTATCAGGAGTAGCTCATTTATCAGCTATCAAATCAAGAGTTCCATTTGTAAACTTTTTTGATGGATTTAGAACTTCTCATGAAATACAAAAAATCGAAGTCTTAGATTATGATGAATTAAAGAGCTTAGTTGACTGGGATGCTCTTAATGCATTCAGAAACAGAGCATTAAATCCAAATCATCCAGTAACAAGAGGAACAGCTCAGAATGCTGATATTTATTTCCAGGAAAGAGAATCAGTTAATAAGTTCTATCAGGCAGTTCCAGAAATTGTTGAAGAATACATGGCTAAGATTAAAGATTTAACAGGAAGAGAATATCACTGCTTCGATTACTATGGTGCAGAAGATGCAGACAGAGTAATAATAGCTATGGGCTCTGTAACAGATGTTTGCGAAGAAACTGTAGATTACTTAAATGCACATGGACAAAAAGTCGGAGTAGTTAAGGTGAGATTATATAGACCATTCTCAGTTGAAAGATTATTAGCAGCAGTTCCAAAGACTGTTAAGAAAATCGCAGTTCTTGATAAGACTAAGGAAGCTGGAAGCGATGGAGAACCTTTATACTTAGATGTTAGAAATGCATTCTATGGAAGAGAAAATGCTCCAGTAATAGTTGGAGGAAGATTTGGATTAGGCTCTAAAGATCCAGTTCCAGCTCATATCGCAGCAGTTTACGAAAACTTAGCTCAGGATGAACCAAAGAATGGATTTACAATAGGAATTACAGATGATGTTACAAATACATCACTTGAAGTTCATGAAGATATAGATGCTACTCCAGAAGGAACTACAGCATGTAAGTTCTGGGGATTAGGATCAGATGGTACTGTTGGTGCTAACAAGAGTGCTATAAAGATTATAGGAGACCATACAGACATGTATGCTCAGGGATACTTCTTCTATGATTCTAAGAAATCAGGTGGAATTACAGTATCTCATTTAAGATTTGGTAAGAAACCAATTAAGTCACCATATCTAATCAATAAGGCTGACTTTGTTGCATGCCACAATCAGGCATATGTTTACAAGTATAATGTACTTGATGGATTAAAGCCAAACTGCAGTTTCTTATTAAATACAATTTGGACTCCAGAAGAATTAGATGAAAAATTACCAGCATCATATAAGAGATTTATAGCTAACAACAACATTAAGTTCTACACATTAAATGCTGTTAAGATAGCTCAGGAAATCGGACTTGGTGGAAGAATCAATATGATTATGCAGTCAGCATTCTTCAAGATTGCTAACATAATTCCACTTGATGATGCAATTAAGTATTTAAAGGATGCAGTTGTTACTTCTTATGGAAGAAAGGGACAGAAGGTTGTTGACATGAACAACGCTGCTATAGATAAGGGAGTTGAATCAATAGTTAAGATTGATGTTCCTGAATCTTGGAAGACTGCAGAAGATGCTCCAGAAGCTCCAATTAAGCATGCATCAGACTTTGTTAAAGATATAGTAATACCAATGAATAGACAAGAAGGAGACAAGCTTCCTGTTTCAGCATTCGTTGGAATGGAAGATGGTACATTTGAACCAGGAACAGCTGCTTTCGAAAAGAGAGGAATTGCTGTTAATGTTCCAGAATGGGATTCAGAAAAATGTATCCAATGTAACCAATGTTCATTTGCTTGTCCTCATGCAGCTATTAGACCAGTTCTATTAACTGAAGAAGAAGCTAAGAAAGCTCCAGCTTCTGTTACTGCAGTAGACGCAAGAGCATTAAAGACAGAAACACCATTAAAATATGTTATGGCTGTTACTCCTCTTGATTGTACAGGATGCGGAAACTGTGCTGAAATTTGTCCAGCTCCAGGAAAAGCTCTTGTTATGAAGCCACAGGAAAGCCAGCATGATCAAATTGAGGCTTGGGATTATTTAATGTATGACGTAGCTCCAAAGGCTAATCCAATGAATAAGAAGACTGTTAAGGGTTCTCAATTTGAAAAACCATTACTTGAGTTCTCAGGTGCTTGTGCAGGTTGTGGAGAAACTCCATATGCTAAGACTATAACTCAGTTATTTGGTGATAGAATGATGGTTGCTAATGCAACTGGATGTTCATCAATTTGGGGAGGTTCTGCTCCTTCAACTCCATATACAGTTAACCATAAAGGACAAGGTCCTGCTTGGGCAAACTCATTATTTGAAGATAATGCTGAGTTTGGATTAGGTATGTATCTAGGAGTTAAAGCTATAAGAGAAAGAATAGCAGAAAACATGAACATTCTATTAGAAGCAGGAGTTGACGGTGAAGCTAAAGCTGCTGTTGAAGACTGGTTAGCTAATATGAATGAAGGAGAAGGAACTAGAGAAAGAGCTGAAAGACTTGAAAAAGCACTAGAAGCACTTGATACTCCAGAAGCAAAAGCTATACTTGAAGATAAAGAATACTTCATTAAGAGATCTAATTGGATCTTCGGAGGAGATGGATGGGCTTACGATATCGGATACGGTGGAGTTGACCATGTATTAGCTAGTGGAGAAGATGTAAATATTATGGTATTTGATACAGAAGTTTATTCAAATACAGGTGGACAGTCTTCTAAGTCTACACCAACAGCTGCAATTGCAAAATTTGCTGCAAGTGGTAAGAAGACTAAGAAGAAAGACCTTGGAATGATGGCAATGAGCTATGGATATGTTTATGTTGCTCAGATTGATATTGGAGCAGATAAGAACCAGGCTATAAAGGCTATTGCAGAAGCAGAAGCTTACCATGGTCCATCATTAATCATAGGATATGCTCCATGTATTAACCACGGAATTAAGATTGGTATGGGTAAATCACCAGTTGAAGCTAAGAAAGCAGTTGAATGTGGATATTGGAACTTATATAGATTTAACCCAACATTAAAGGATGAAGGAAAGAATCCATTCTCATTAGATTCTAATCCAGAACCAAAAGGAGATTTCAAAGAGTTCTTACTTGGTGAAGTTAGATATGCTTCATTAGCTAAAGCATTCCCAGAAAAAGCAGAAGCATTATTTAAAAAGACTCATGCAGATGCTATGGAAAGATTAGCAAATTACAGAAAGTTAGCTGGAAAGTAATCCACTAAAAATAGATTGAATTTAGGAAAAAGTCCTTGGTAGAGAGCAATCTCTATCAGGGATTTTTTTATTAGTTTAGAGCTAAGAAATAAGAGATTAGAGAATCGGATGAAACTCCTCAGGGAGTTTCCAGCCAAGGCATAAGCGAACATGCCAGATCAAAGATTTGGAGGTGAAACCTATCCTTTTCTCTTATCTCTACTCTTTTTAAATTAGTAAATTAAATCGTTGACAAAATAATAATAAAGGATAAAATTAAACCATACCGAATAAAAAATTAAGGAGGTACGATTTAATGTCAGAAAAAGAATTAAATAATTGTAATTGTCATGATGAAGAAAGTAAAGGATGTGGCTGCGGCGGACACGATCACAATCATGATCATAACCATGAATGTGGATGTGGATGCGGTGAAGAAGAACACGAATCTTTCGTAGTTGATTTAGAAGATGAAAACGGCAATGTAATAAGCTGCGACGTAGTAGATGCTTTTGAATATAATGATAAAGAGTATGTTTTAGTTCAGAATCCACAGGATTCGTCAGTATACTTATTTGAATCTCATGGAGAAGAAGGGGAGCTTTCAGTTCCAGACGAAGCTGAATTCGAGGAAGTAACTAAATACTATCAGGAAGAATTAGCTAATCTATAATAAAAAAATGTGCATAGCAGGTAAGGTTTAAAACACCTACCTGCTATTGTTTTGTTATGGCTAGGAAATTGCATAGAAATAAGATTAAATGTGTAGTTAAATCAAAATAAAGAATTAAGAATTTTAAGACCTATAAAAAAACGACTTGGAATTTGTGACGGGAGTAGTCAAAAAGGTCTTAAAATTCTTTTATTATGTAGAGAAATGCGTTAAAATTTATAAAAAGATATAAATTAACAGCAAGGAGAAGTACTATGGAAAAATTAGCTATATTCGATGTGGATTATACTATAACAAGAAGAGAAACACTGATGGAGTTTTTTAAATTTTGTGTAAAGGAAGATAAAAGAAACTTAAGATTTTTGCCTAGAATTACATTCTGTGGTTTGATGTTTGTTCTTGGAATATATGATGAAAGAAAAACAAAGGAAACTTATTTGAAGTTTATACATGGGATTGAAGAGAAAGACTTAGCGCTTCTTGCTAAAAAATATTATAAAGAGAGACTGAGCAAGATTTTTTATAAAGATGCCCTAGATAAGATGAAAGAACTTAAAAGTAAAGGATATAAGATATATCTAATTTCTGCATCGCCTGAATTCTATTTAAATGAAATGTATGCAATTGAGGAAGTAGATAAAATAATCGGCACAAGATTTTCGTTTGAAAGCGGAAAGTTTGCAAGAAAGATGGATGGTGCAAACTGCAAGGGTGAAGAAAAGGTAAAAAGGTTACGTGAAGTATTAAAGAAGGAGGGAATAGAGGTGGATTTCAAGGATTCATATATGTTCTCTGATTCGTTGTCTGATAAGCCATTACTAGATCTTGTGGGTAACCCATATTTGATAAACTATAAAAAGAAGAACAGTGGTATGAATGTTTTAAAATGGAAATAAGTTATGGTATAATTTTGTTGTAATATGTAGTATATGGGGGGTTATATTATGAATGACAATAATGCTAAGACAATAGAAGGAAAGACTGAAAATACAGCTAAAAGGATACTTTCTATTACAATTTCAGATGACTGTATGAAAGCATATGCAAGAGTATCTTATATTAAAGATATGAAAACTGATGAATATCCGCCTAAATTTAATGTTGATGAAATAATGAAAATCATAAAAGAAAAGGATATTTTTTACGGCGTTGATAATGAAGCAGTAAAGAAGCTGTGCGAAGATGAGGGAGAAAACAAGTTCGTTATAGCAAGGGGAAAAGAAGTTGTGCCTTCTGTTGATGATGTAATTAAAATAGAATTCGAACAGGAAATAATTAAAAAGAAAGATGAAAACGAATTTAAGATAGATTATAGGGATGTTAAATCTATATGTGTTGTCCAGCCAGGTTATGTAATTGCAGAAATTATTTCAGGAAAAGATGGGGAAGACGGCATTAACATAAAAAATAAAAAAATTAAATGTGCACCTCATAAAACAGCAAAGTACTCAATAGCTGAAGGTGTAGGGATACAGGAAAATAAAATAGTTGCTACAATACAAGGAATGCCATCATGGAAAAATAATATTTTTTCAGTTATTAAAGTATACGAGATTAACGGCGATATAAATTTAAGTACAGGGAATATTGATTTCGTTGGCGATGTCATTGTAAGAGGAAACATAGACGAGAGTATGGAACTAAATGCTGGTAATGGTGCTGAAGTTTCAGGAAACATTGAAAATGCAGAAGTTCATACAAAAGGTGATTTAAAGGTAAGTGGTAACATAATAAGCAGTACAATAACTGTGGGTGGTGAAGACATTGCCAAAAAAAATGAAATAGATGTATTTAATACTTTGTGTGATATATTAGAGGAACTCAAAAGTTCAGTACAGCAGTTACAGTCTGGATACTTTAATAGCGCAAACTGTACAGATGGACAGATAATAAAGACATTGATTGAGAAAAAATACAGCAGATTGAATAAAATATGTATGTATCTCATTAAAGAAAACCTGCAAAAAGGAGGAAAATTCAGCATAATTGTTGACATGTTAAAAGAAAAAATAATTGGACTTGCTCCAGTTAGAATTAAAAAAGTATCTGAATTAGATCCATTAATAGAAGAATTAAAAAATGCAGTTAAGATGCTGTCTAAAGATATTAATCTTGATGCTAATATGTATGTTCAATATGCTCAGAATTCAACTATCAAATGCTCTGGTGATATAGTGATTAATGGTAAGGGGATTTATACATCAGATGTACAAGCTGGTAATGCTATATATTGTATGATGGATAAAAGCGTATTAAGAGGAGGATGCATTAAAGCAGGAAATGTGATTAAGAGTAAAATTGCTGGCAGTGTTGGGAGAGTAAGAACTGTACTAGAAGTTACCGGAGATGGACATATTTATGCAGATATAGCGTATGCAAATACTATGTTTAGAATTAATGGCAAAAACTATATTCTCCAGAATGACTCTAAAAATGTACATGCTTACATAGGAGAAGGTAATCTTATTCAAGTGGATAAGTTTGTTTTATAGGAGGAGGAATAATATTATGAATAGTGAAAGGAAAATTCTTGTTTTTGAACTTGGTACAGAGAAATATGCGATAGATATAGCTAGAGTAGAAAGAATTCTTGGTTATGCCAAACCTACAGGCCTTCCAGATTCAGATAAATTTGTTGAAGGAGTAATTGATTATGAAACTGGTGTACTTCCAGTAATTAATTTATGTACAAAGTTTAATATGCCTGGGAAACAAGTGGGTTCACAGACTAAGATCGTTGTAATAAAAGAAGAGGATTTTAAGATAGGAATAATAGTAGATGCAGTATATGAAGTTATAGATGTATCTCAAGAATCAATTGATGATGTTCCAGCTATAACTAAAGTAAATTCAAGAACATATATCAGCGGGCTTTTAAAAAGAGATAAAAGTATAGTGATACTTTTAGATATCCTTAAAATTTTTAGTGATGATGAAAAGCAAAAATTAAGATAGGGGTTAATATGGCTGAAAATGAAGTTAAAGTTGGCATTGGAGACTTAAATCTCGTTAAGTCTCCTGACAAGATAATGACCATTGGATTAGGCTCATGTATTGGTATAATGCTCTATGATAAAAAAACTTTAGTTGCTGGGCTTGCGCACATAATGCTGCCAGACAGTACACAATTTAAAAAAATAGATAATCCCTTAAAATTTCCTGATTTAGCAATCCCAATATTAGTAGACAAAATGATTAAAGCTGGATGCAGAAAAAGCAACATGACCGCTAAGATTGCAGGTGGTGCATCTATGTTTGCATTTTCAGATAAAAGTATGATTAGTGATATTGGAACAAGGAATGGCGAAGCGGTAAAAAAGATACTTAAGGAAATGTCTATTCCAATACTAGCAGAACATTTAGGTGGTAATAAGGGAAGAACCATGATTGTAGACTCATTAACAGGTAATGTTACTCTGAAAATAGTGGGTCAAGGCTTAATTGAAATTTAAAGGTGGTGTGAAATGGTGAAAAAATTAAAAGTTATAGTTGTTGATGATTCAGCGCTTATGAGAAAAATAATATCAGATATGATAAATAGCAATAATGATATGGAAGTTGTGGCGACAGCAAGAAACGGGCAGGAATTAATGAATAAACTTGAATCATATGTTCCTGATGTTATTACATTAGACGTTGAAATGCCAGTAATGGATGGTATAACTACTCTTAAAAAATTAAAAGAGAAAAAGAATCATCCTAAAGTAATAATGGTAAGTTCACTAACTGGTGAAGATTCAAAAATTACACTAGAGTGCCTTGACCTTGGAGCATTTGATTTTATAATGAAGCCATCAGGTTCTATATCTCTTGATATTGAAAAGATAAAGGAAGAATTAGTAAGAAAAATAAGAAGTGTTGAAAAAGCCAATAATAAATTTTTTGTAAGAATGACAAAAGCAAATAGTATTGAAGAGCCTAAATATAATAAGGTTATAAGTAAAAGAAATGATATTAAAGCAGTTCTTATAGGCGCATCGACAGGTGGACCAAGAGCGCTTCAGAAAGTACTTACAAAACTACCTAAGGATTTAGGTGTTCCAGTTTTTGTTGTTCAACATATGCCGGTAGGTTTTACAAAAGCCTTCGCTGAAAGATTAAATTCTTTATGTGCAATGAGAGTAGTTGAAGCTGAAGATAGAATGGCAGTAAGCAATAATATAATATATATTGCTAAAGGCGGCAGACATATGAAGATAAGCAATAGCAAAGAAATAAGGCTTACAGATGAAGATGCAATATGGGGTGTAAAACCAGCTGTTGATAAGTTGTTTTATTCAGCAGCAGAAATTTATGGTGGAAAACTACTTTCGGTTATATTAACAGGTATGGGTAGAGATGGAGCCCTAGGAACTACTGAAATAAAAAAAGCTGGGGGAAGTACTATAGCTGAAGATGCATCTACTTGTGTAATATATGGAATGCCAAAAGCAGCATATGAGACAGGAAAAGTTGATGAAGTAGTTGCGCTTGATAAGATTCCTGAAAGAATAGTAGAAATAGTTAGAGGCAGATAGGAGAGAAAGTATGGATTTTAAAGAGTTTGAATCGTGGATATATAAAGAGATTGGAATCAATCTGTCTGCATATAAACCAAGTCAGCTTCATAGAAGAATTGAAAGTCTTATGAACAGAGTTGGAGTAGACAGTTTGAAAGAATATACTGAACTTATAAAAAATAATAGTGAACAAAGACAAAAGTTTCTCGATTTTATTACGATAAATGTAACTGAGTTTTATAGAAACCCAGAACTTTTTAGGGATCTTGAAAATAAGTTAAAAAATGAAATGCAGGCTGCAAAAAGACCATTAAAGATTTGGAGTGCTGCATGTTCAATCGGATGTGAGCCATATTCTGTTGCAATGATTTTACATAAGATTAATCCTAACATTAAACATACTATTATAGCAACTGATATAGATAATACAATCTTAGGTAAGGCAAAACTAGGTGAATATACAAAAAATGAAATGAAAAATGTCTCAAATGAAGATTTAATTAAATATTTTGAAAAAGTGGACGAAAAATATTATATTAATCGAGAGATTAAAAATAGGGTGACTTTCAAAAAACATGATCTTATATTAGATAGATATGATAATGATTTTGATCTTATAATTTGCAGAAATGTAGTTATTTATTTTAATACCGATGTCAAAAATGAGATTTACAGAAAGTTTAATAATGCTTTAAAGAAGGATGGATATCTATTTGTTGGAGCAACTGAGAGCATATATAATTACAAAGAATTCAACTTGGAGAAATCATCCACATTTATATATAGAAAGAACTAGGAGGAGGATAATATGGATACATCTCAATATCTTTCAATGTTTTTGGAAGAATCAGCTGAAAATTTACAAACATTAAATGAGTCATTATTAGATTTAGAGCAGAATCCAGAGGATACAGATAAAATAAATTCAATATTTAGAGTTGCACATACAATAAAGGGTATGGCTGCAACTATGGGCTTTAATGATATAGCTGAACTGACTCATAAAATGGAAGATGTATTATCAGAATTTAGAGAAGGTGAACTTAAAGTAAGCCAGGATGTTGTAACAACTTTATTTGACTGTCTCGATACATTAGAAAAAATGGTTGATAATATATCAGATGATACTGATGAAAGTGTTGACATTTCATCAATAATGACTGCACTAGAAAATATAACAAATAGTGTAGAAAATGGTGAAAATGCTGAAGGTGCTACTCCTTCTACAGAAAACGAAGCTCATGCTGAAAGTGGTGAATTAATATCTTTACAGCTTAACGAGTATGATAAAGACGTTATAGCACAGGGCATAGAAAAGGGGTTCAATCCAATAAAGTGCAGAATTGAACTTAGTGAGCAGACTTTACTTAAATCTGCAAGAGCGTTTCTTATATTCCAGGATATAGAGGAACATGGTGAGATAATAAAATCTTTACCTTCTGCAGAAGATATTGAAAATGAAAACTTTGAATTTACAATTGAATTAGTTACATTAACAAACTTATCATGCGACGAACTTAAAAAGTTGGTTATGAATATATCAGAAGTTGATAAAGTGGTAACAGAACTGATTGAAATAAATTCTGTTAAGGCACAGGTTGCGCCAAAGGAAATAGTTAAGGCAGAAACTGCAAAACCAGCAGAAAAAGCTCCAGCTAAACCAGCTGCAAAGCCAGCAAAGAGTACTACTGCTAAAAAGCAATCAAAGGGAGAACATAAAAAAGTTCATCAGTCTGTAAGAGTTGACCTTGATAGAATAGACAAGCTTATGAACATGGTTTCAGAACTTGTAATTCATAGAACAAGACTTGAACAGATAAGTATAGGATATAAATCTCCTGAACTTAACGAAACTCTAGAACAGGTGGCAAGAATAACATCAGATCTTCAAGATCTTGTAATGAAAATAAGAATGCTTCCTTTAGATATAGTATTCAACAGATTCCCAAGAATGATGAGAGATTTATCTGTTGAGCTTGATAAGGAAATAAACTTCGTTATAGAAGGACAGGATACAGAGCTTGATAGAACTGTAATTGATGAAATAGGTGAACCGCTGATTCACTTATTAAGAAACGCAGCAGACCATGGTATTGAAAGTAAAGAAGAAAGATTAGCAGCTGGCAAAAATGAAAAAGGTACTGTTTTACTTCAGGCTTATCAAGAAGGTACTAAAGCTATAATCAAGGTTAAAGATGATGGTGCCGGAATTAATGTTGAAAAAGTTAAAGCTAAGGCTGAAAAAAACGGAATCAACACTGAAGGTATGAATGATTATGACATCAAGAACCTAATCTTTGCTCAAGGATTCAGTACTAATGAAGTTGTTACTGATATTTCAGGTAGAGGCGTTGGTATGGATGTAGTTAAGACTAAGATAGCATCTCTAGGAGGAACAGTAGACTTAACTAGTGAAGAAGGAAAAGGATCAACTTTCACTATAAAGCTTCCATTAACTCTTCAGATTATACAAGCATTACTTGTTAAGGTTGGTGAAGAAACTCTAGCAATTTCTTTAGGATTTATTGATAGAGTAATAGACTATAAAGCAGAAAACATTAAGAGAACCAATGGTAAGGAGGTAATAATTTACAGAGATGCAGTAATTCCTCTAGTTAGATTAAGCGAAAAGCTAGAAATTAACACTACCCACGAAGGAAAGAATTTTGTTATAATAGTAAAAGTGGGAGAAAAAACTGTTGGATTATTAGTTGATAGTCTTTCAGGACAGCAGGAAATAGTAATAAAACCTTTAGGAAAAACATTAGAAGGACTTAAAGAGTATATAGGAGCTACTATTCTTGGTGATGGCCTTGTTACTTTAATACTAGATGTTGCAGCACTTATATAAGGTATAACTTGGAGGGAAGTTATGAATTATGATAACTTAAATAGTATGCAGTTAGATGCATTAAAAGAGGTAACAAATATCGGAGCTGGAAATGGTGCGACTGTACTGTCTCAGCTTCTAAATAAGAAAATTGATATGAGTGTACCTTCTGTAAATATTATTGATTTTAATGATTTTTATAGAGGTATTCCTGAAGATGAGATAGTTACTGGTATTTTAGTTAGGGTGCTTGGAGATGCTCCAGGAAATATATTGTTTATATTTAGGCAGGAAGAAGCCGAAAATATAATTGAGATTTTAATGGGGAGTCAACAGGAACTAGATGGTGAAATGGCAAATTCGGTATTATGCGAAATAGGTAATATTATTTCAGCATCATACATGAATGCAATTTCAAGTCTTACAAGTCTAAGGCTTATGCCTTCAGTGCCAGCTGTAGCGTATGATATGCTTAGTGCAATTCTTACAACAACGTTTATAGAAACTGCACAGGTTTCAGACAGCGTGCTGGAAATAAAAACAATGTTATTAGGAGAACAAAGTGAAAAAATAGGCGGCGATTTTTATTATATTCCAATGCCAGGTTCACTTGAAAAAATACTAAATTCAATAGGTGTAATTTAATGGAGGTAGATTTAAATGGCAAGAGTATTAATTGTTGATGATGCAGCATTTATGAGAATGATGATAAAGGATATATTAGAAAAGAACGGATTTGAAGTTATTGGAGAAGCTAATAACGGATTAAAAGCCGTAGAATTTTACAAAAAGGAAAAACCAGATATAGTTACAATGGATATCACAATGCCAGACATGGATGGAATTGGTGCTGTTAAAGAGATTAAAGCATTTGATCCAAATGCGAAAGTTATAATGTGTAGCGCGATGGGACAACAAGGAATGGTTATGGATGCTATAAGAGCAGGTGCTAAAGATTTTATTGTTAAGCCATTCCAAGCTGATAGAGTAATAGAAGCTGTGAAAAAGGCATTAGCATAGAACTATAAGAAAGGTGGGCAAACAACATGCAAGTAATTGTGTTTAATTTAGGAAACGAACAGTTTGCAGTAGAAACTTCAAAGATTCAGACTATTACAGATGTTATGAAGGTAATAAGAGTGCCTAAAGCCCCAACATATATAAAAGGTTTAATTAATTTAAGAGGAAGTATATTATCACTTTTAGATATAAAAATGCTTTTAGGCATGTATGATGATAATTCTGAAAATGACGCTAAAAATATAATTATTCTTAAAGTAAATGATGAACAGGTAGGAATTTCAGTTGATGAAGTGCATGAAGTTATTAACGCAGATGAAAAGACAATTCAGAAGTTGAGCGATGATAAAAATCAGCCTTTTATAAAGGGAATATTAAATTTTGCAGATAGAATAGTCACATTAATTGATATTGATAAACTACTGGAAAATTAATATGGAAATGAGGTAATTGTATGGCAGATGTATTGTCACAAAGTGAAATAGATGCTCTTTTGTCTGCATTGTCTGCTGGAGAGTTAGAACCTGAAGAACTTCCTAAAGAGGAGGAAAAGCAGAAGGTAAAGGTATATGATTTTAGAAGTCCTCAGAAGTTTTCAAAAGAGCATATACGAGCACTTGAAGTAATTCATGATAACTTTGCAAGGATAATTTCAAACTATCTTACTGCACAGATTAGAAGAAATACAAAGGTAAAAATTGAAACTGTTGAGCAGATTACGTATGAAGAGTTTATACATTCTGTTCCTAATCCAACAATAATGATGGTATTCAAGATGATTCCATTAAATGGCTCAGTTTTATTTGAAATGAATCCAACATTTTCATTTAAAATCATAGACATATTATTGGGTGGAAGTGGTGATAAGGTTCATGTAAATAAGGAATTTACAGATATCGATAAAAATATTATATATAAGATTGGGTCTGGAATAATTGCAAATCTTAAACTTGCATGGGAAGATGTATTAAGCATTGATACAGAGATAGAGACATTAGATACTAATCCGGCGCTAAATCAAACACTTGCGCCAAACGAAGCAGTAGCATTGATTACTTTCTCCGCTGAAATAGGAGACAATAATACGTTTCTGCATTTATGCATACCATACCTTAGCATAGAGAAGTTCTTGGACAAGCTTATTATGCAGAATTGGTTTAGAGCTGAAGACAGTAGTGATAATGATATAGCTCATGAAAATATACGACATGGTATAGATGAGGTTACAGTTAATGTAGAAGCTGAACTTGGAAAAACAAGTATTCTTGTGGATGACTTCTTAAAGTTGACACAGGGAGATGTGCTTATGCTTAATGAAAAGGTAACAGAGCCTATCAAGGTATATATTGAAGATGAATTATGCTACTGCGCAAAACCAGGAACCATTGGTAAAAAAGTTGGTGTGTCAATATTAGATACTATAAGGAAGGATGTGGAAGGCGATGAGTAATGGATTTCTTTCTCAAGAAGAAATTGATTCACTATTGAATGGTGGAGGATCATCTGATGATGGTTCAGCTGCTGAAGAATCTGTCGATAATTTTTCTGAAGAAGCTGTAAATAGTGATGAAAACAGTCTTTTAACAGAAGTTGAAAAAGATTTGCTTGGAGAAGTAGGTAATATTTCAATGGGGGCTGCTTCTACAGCGCTGGCGCAATGTACAAATCAGCCAGTAAACATAACAACTCCAGTTGTTTCTATAACTACTTTAGGAGAATTAAGAAAAGAATTTGAAGTGCCTAATATAGTTTTAGAGGTAGGGTATACATCTGGAATAGTAGGTCAGAACATACTTGTTATGAAGAGTACAGATGCAATTGTAATAGCAAATCTGATGATGGGTGGTAATGGTGAAGTTAATACTGAACAGCAGCTTAGTGATATTGAAATAAGTGCTGTTCAGGAAGCTATGAATCAGATGATTGGTTCAGCAGCAACTTCTATGGCAACAATGTTTGCAAGAGAGGTAAATATTTCACCTCCAATATCAAGGACATGGAAGGAAAATACTGTTCCATTATCAGATAATATAGCTGATGATGAAAAAGTGGTTAAAATTTCATTCAGGCTTACAATTGGAACTCTTATAGATTCAAATATAATGCAGATTCTTCCTTTGGAAACAGCAAAGAAAGTTATTGCTATTATGATGGGTGAAGATACAGGGACAGTTGAAGAACCTGTACAGGAAAGCACAGTTCAAGCTGCTACCCCTGCTCAACCAAAAACTATAGAACAGCAGCCAGCAGCCTACCAAGAAGCTCCTCATGTTGAGGCAAGTCCACAGATGCAGCCTCAGATGCAATCTCAGCCACAAATGGCACCTCAGCCACCTGTTGAAGTGAATAAAGTTAATTTTGAACCACTTTCCAATGGGGGAGTTAAGCCTGTACATAATAATATAGATTTGATATTAGATGTACCTTTAGAAATTTCAGTAGTGCTTGGAAGAACTAAAAAGAGTATTAAGGAAATACTAGATTTAGGTAATGGTTCTTTAATTGAACTTGATAAACTTGCAGATGAACCAGTTGAAATATTAGTAAATGGTAAGAAGATTGCTAATGGTGAAGTTGTAGTTGTTGATGAAAACTTCGGTGTAAGAATTACTAATGTAATAAGTGGTGAAGAGAGAATAAAGAGCTTAAAATAATATTATAATTCCTGTAGAGTATAATGTTTGCTCTTATTGAGCAAAATAAAGTCTACAGGTTTTTTATTGTTATACAAAAAACATGATATCCTACTTTCAATTGGTAAATGTAGCAGTATATTGCTTACAAAAAATTCATATATGACTATAAATAAACGATACATAAACACGATAATAAAGTAGGAAAATTAAAGTGGGAGGATTGATTATGAACATAAATAAGATTGCAAGTACAAGCAATATTACAAAAGTATATAATTCGAATAGGGTGAATTCGATACAACATACTAAAAAAGTTGATACAGATAAAATAGAAATTTCAGATGCTGCAAGAGTTCTTAGCAGTATGAGTGATGATTTATGTGGGATAGATAGAGAAAAAAAGGTTGAAGCAGTAAGAAATCAGATCACTAATGGAACTTATAAATGTGATGCAAAGCTTATTGCCGGAGGAATTGTGAAAGCAATAAAGGAGCAGAGATAAGATAATGAGTTTATTAAAGATAATGCAGGATGAAAGGGAAGCACTTAGCGGTTTAAAAGATATGCTGGTAGAACAGTATCAGTATATTATGAAAAATGATGTTTTTGGGCTAGAGGGGATTGTATCGAAAATACAGGATAGCAATAAAAATGTTGCTCAGTGTGAAGTGAATAGGAGAAAAGAACTTGCAGGTAAATCTTTAAAAGAAGTTATTAAAACTGATTATGATTTGAGCAATGAATATGATGAAATTAATAAAGTTATTGAAGAAATAAGACTTCAGAAAGAAACAAATGAACTGCTTATTAAACAGCAGCTTGTTTTAACAAATAAGATGCTAGCAATAATAAATCCAAGCAGAGAACAGAAAACATATAATTCTTACGGAAAAGTAAGAAGATAAATGGAGGTGTAATAATATGGCTGGATTATTTTCTACATTTAATGTTGCAAAAAGTGGTATGTCAGCACAGCAACAGGTTATCAATACAACATCTCATAATATATCTAACGCAGCAACTGAAGGATATTCAAGACAGAGAGCTGTGCTAAAAACAAATGCTCCGCAGACTACAACTGGTGGCGTTGCAGGACAGATTGGAACTGGTGTCCAGGTAGCTGCCATAGAAAGAATAAGAGATACATTCTTAGATTATCAGGTAAGGAATGAAAATAGTATATATGAGCAGTATACAACAAGAGAAAAGTTCTTGAGCGAAATTGAAGGGATATTTAATGAACCTTCAGATTCAGGACTTTCAACTCAGTTGGGTACTTTTTTTGATGCTTGGCAGGAACTTTCTAAGCAGCCTCAAAGTTCAAATGCTAGAACAGTAGTTGCTCAGCAGGCACTAGCATTAACTGATTTAATTAATAGTTCATATAATAAGCTGCAGAATCTAAGAAATAATGCTCAGGATTTAATGCTTAGCAGTGTTAAAAATATTAACTCGATATTAAGTGAACTCGATGATTATAACAGACAGATAGTCAGTGTTACAGCGTCAGGAAATACCCCAAACGATTTAATGGATAAAAGAGATATGCTGCTTGATGAACTAAGCGGTAAGTTTAATATTACTGTAGAAAAAGGTCTATATAATGGTGTTACAGTAAAACCTGTTGATACAAACGGTATGGTAACTCCTGAACTTATTCAGGCAGATCTTACTTCAACTCAGGCAAGATTTTCATATGTGTCAGGCATAGAACAGGATCCTTCAGATCCATC
This sequence comes from Inconstantimicrobium porci, assembly GCF_009696465.1. Taxonomy (GTDB): domain Bacteria; phylum Bacillota; class Clostridia; order Clostridiales; family Clostridiaceae; genus Inconstantimicrobium; species Inconstantimicrobium porci. The sequence goes on from NZ_VULX01000016.1 coordinate 56,226, forward strand.
TGGAAACACATATAAAATAACATACTACAAATGTGGACAAACTGATAACGAGCAGAGCAAACAGACTCTTACAGTCACAGGGCTTACACCTGATAAATTAAATGATTTAAAAACAAACAGAATATTATGGGCTGACCTTGATGGAACGGCAACTAGGGCTGATGGATTCCCAATAAGAAATGGCGATACTATTCCTGCTTCGGAACTTATGATATTCAAACCTACAACAGGAGAAGTTGCAGGAAACTCATCTATACAGGCAGATATTGACACTTATATAGATGGAATTAACAAGATTGCAAAGACATTAGCTTTTGCAGTAAACTCAATTCATAGTGGTATGCAGAATCCTATCGATGAGAAAGGCACACCTGGTTATGATGGGATGCCGTTCTTTGTTAATGCTGATGTTGCTATATATGATAAGAATATGAATATGACAAATATTTATGATATCCTAAACAGCGAATCAGGTATTAATGGTGGAAACCTTACAGTAAATAAAGAAATAATTGCCGATGTTATGAAGATAAAAACAAGGACTACAGATTTTAATTACTTAACAGCGGATCAGAATACAGTAGATGGTGAAGGTGATGGTTCTAGAGCACTTGCGATTGCCAAGTTAAGAAATACTTTAATTTTGGTTCAGGATGTAGGCATAAACATCACAAACAGAAATGAGCTGTTCACAAGAGGTGGAAGCACATTCAGCAACAGCTATATGACTATAGAGAATAATATAAGCGGTATGACTTTAGATTCATACTTTAAAAATATGACAAACACATTAGGAGTTCAGTCAAAGAAGGCACAGGATATGGTAGCAAGCCAGAAAAATGTTCTTGATGCATTAAACCAGAGAAGAGATTCAGAATCTGGTGTCAGTCTTGATGAAGAGATGGCCAACCTTATTCAGTATCAGCATTCATATACAGCAAATGCTAAGGTTATTTCAACAGTTGATGAACTTTTAGATGTCGTTGTTAACGGACTTAAGAGATAGTGGGGGGTAAAAAATGAGTATGAGAGTAACAAACAGAATGCTTGCTAATAACTTCTTAGGAGATATGAGAACAAACTTAGCTAATCTTCAGAAAATACAGTCACAGCTTTCAACTGGTAAGGAAATAAGCAAGCCTTCAGATGATCCATTTAAGGTATCAAGAAGTATGCAATTATCTTCACAGATAAATGCTAATAAACAGTATAACAATAATATTAAAGATACATCTAACTGGCTTGATGCTACAGATACAGCATTAAACCAATTAACAAATAATTTGCAGAGAGTTAGAGAACTTGTAGTTTCAGCAGGTAATGCAGCATATGGCTCAGATGAAAGACAAGCTATTAAGGATGAACTTAATCAGAGAATAGAAGAAATCGCACAGGTACTTAATACTAACTTTGACGGAAAGTATCTTTTTGGAGGTACTAAGGTAACATCAAAACCATTAGGAACAAAGACTGATGAAAATGGCAATACAGTTATATTCCAGTCAGGAAAGAATGGTACTGAACTTTTTGAGGGATCAACAACTGAAGCTAATGTTGCAGATCAGATAAATATGCTTTCTGCAAAAATGAGTGTTGAAATATCTCAGGGAGTTACAATGGATTACAATGTAACAACAACTGATATATTCAACTTTACAAATGAAAGAGGAGAATCTGTAAATCTAGGAGCTGTGCTTAGTAATATAGTTAAAAATCTTGATACAGATACACCTGAAGCACAAAAAGAACTTACAAGTACAGATTTACAGGGGATAACTGATTCAATATCAAACCTTCTTAAGATAAGATCAGAAGTTGGAGCTAAGCAGAACAGAATGGAATCTGCTCAGGAGAAGAATGAAACTGAAAATTATAATATGACAGAAGTTTTATCTAAGACAGAAGATATTGATATTACTGAAAAGGTAATGGAATATTCAGTAATGCAGACAGTATATATGGCGTCATTACAGACAAGTGCAAAAGTAATCCAACCATCACTTTTAGATTATATAAGATAATAGATTATATCCGTTTAATTATAGGGAGGCTGCTATGAAATTTAATACTACATGCAATGGCGAAATTGAATATAGTGAAAAAGATGTTCTGACTTTTAAAAAGGGCATACCAGGTTTTACAGATCTACATAATTTTGTGATTGTTGATATTGAAGATAATGATTTGTTTAAATTGTTTCAGTCGCTAGATGATCCAGATATAGGTCTTGTAATCATATCACCATTTGATGTTATAAAAGAATATGAGGTTAAACTTAACGAGGAGATAATAAAAGAACTTAGCATCAAGAAACCGGAAGATGTTATCTTATATAATGTAGTTAACCTTAATTCTGATATAAAAAAGATTACTGCTAATTTTATGGCTCCAATTGTTATTAATATTACTAACAATTATGGGGAACAACTAATTCTAGAAAAAAGTAATTATAAGATAAAACAGCCTATATTTAGAGGTGAATAATTATGCTAGTGATAACAAGAAAAAAAGGTGAAAGTATCCTTATCGGTGATGATATTGAAGTTACAGTATCTAAGATAGATGATGGAAGTGTAAAGCTTGCAATATCTGCACCTAAAGATATAACTATATTAAGAAAAGAAATTTATAAACAGGTTGAAGATGAAAATAAAAATGCAGTAAATTTAAATCTTGATGTATTAAAAAATATTAAAAAATAGGGGGATTTACATCATGGTTGAAGTGGGAAATTTAAATAATGTACAGTCGGCGAATTCTTATTATAAAACACAGGATACAGCTGCAGCAAATGAAAAAAATGATGAATTAACTAAGAGAACTGAAGAAAAAAACTATGATGAAAAGCTTAAAAAAAGTGTTGATAAGCTTAATAAATTTATCTATGACGAAGGTGCTTATGCAGAAATAAGTACTCATAATAAATTTAGATATGATATTATGATAAAAATCATCGATAAAAAGACTAAGGAAGTAATAATGGAAGTTCCTCCAAAGAAGATTATAGATATGGTAGCCAAAATGTGCGAAATAGCTGGTGTTATATTTGATAAAAAAGCTTAATGCTGGAGGCATTTATTATGGAGTTTCAGCTTAATAAAATAGACACTAACATAAGAAGAAAGCTTCAGGAAAAAACAAGTGAAGATAAAGTCCACAGCAAATATGGAGTTAAGATTGAAGTAAATGCTGATAAAGAAAAAAGAAGCAGAGAGAACGGACAAGATGATAAGCATGATTTTGCAGAGGAACTTAATAAAGCAAACAAAAAGATTAAAGTTGCTGCGGTGAAAAAAGAAACAATACACGTGAAAACTCGACTGGAAGCACAGGTAGATAAGCTCGGCAGAAAAAAAGGTTTCTACATAGATACAAGAAAGTAGGATGATATATATGTATACTCAAGGATATAATGTTTATAAAAATAACAGCGTTACTTATGCATCTAAGAATCAATTGTTGTTAATGCTTGTTGATGGAGCAGTAAAGTTTGCCAAAATAGCTAGACAAGCTATTGTAGATAGAGATATTAAAAAGGCTCATGAAAACATAATTAAGACAGAAGATATATTTACAGAACTAAGAGTTTCGATTGATCAGAGCGCAGGTGAATGGGCTGTAAATATGTTTAATATATATACTTTTATAAATGAGAAGCTTTACCAGGCTAATATAAGTAAAGATGTTAAAGTGATGGATGAAGTCATACCGTTAATTGAAGAAGTGAGAGATACATGGTATGAAGCAGATAAAAGATCAAGATTAGGATAAAGGAGTGATTTAAATGGCAACAAGAATTACAGGCCTTGCCACAGGACTTGATGTTGATTCGATTGTAAAAACAACAATGAAGGCTTATCAGGCAAAGATTGATCAGCAGATTCAGAAGAAAGATGTGCTTGAAATAAAGCAGAAACAAGCGAGAGAACTAGTAAAGAAAGCTAATGATTTCTTTAACAAATACCTTGATAGATCAAGCAAGGATTCTCTTTTAAATTCTATAAATTATGCATCAGTTAAATTCTCTGCTGGAGATTCAAAAGAAGTTACAGTAACAGGACTTGCAGGTGCAAAAGTAGATAACTATGATATAAAAGTAAGCCAGATGGCAAGAGCAGCATCAGATACTATAAGTAATGATGAACTTAAGAAGACTGATAAGATAACACTAAAAACAGGTACTAAAGTTATTACTGTAGATATTTCAGGGATAGATAAGAATTCTCAAACCTTTTCTACTGAAGTTGTTAAGGCAATAAAAGACGAGTTAGCAGATAAAAAGATTACGGATTTTGAAGTTGCATACAGTGACTTTTCTAAAGGAGTTGTAATAAGTACTAAAGATTCTGGAAAGGATCAGTCTTTCTCATTATCATTAGAAGGTGCATTTACAGGTACAAGCATAAAGTTAAGTGACTTTGAAGCAACAATAAAAGATGGAAAATATAATATTAATATTGCTGGTAAAAGCATTGAAATTGATGCAACTAATGAAAGTGGGGATGTAATAACTGCTGATGTTATTGCACAAAAAATAAATAAAGAGCTTCAGGACCAGGGAGTTTCTGGAGTAAATGTACAATATGATGCGCAGAGTGCAGTATTTAAGGTGTCAGCGGATGCTCCTACTAATATTAAATTAAATATAGATGGCAATGACCTGGAGTACAATGTATCTGGTTCAAAGATAGAAAGAAGCACTCAGGGACAGAATTGTATTGCTACTATTGTTAATTCACAAGGACAGTCATATCAGTACAATGGAAGCAGCAATAATGTAACGCTTGATAATGTTCAGTTTAAGTTTAACAATGTTACTGATTCGCCAGTTAAAGTTACAGGTACAAATGATGGTACTGAATTTAAAGATAAAATTGTAAAGTTTATCGATGAATACAATAATCTTATAACTGATTTAAATAAAGCTACTATGACAAAACATAATAGAAATTATTCTCCGCTTACAGCAGAGCAGAAAAAAGAAATGTCTGAAAATGAGATAAAACTTTGGAATGAGAAAGTTGAAGAAGGCCAGCTTTACAGAGATTCTGATCTTATTAGAATAGCTGATGCACTAAAAACAACAATGAGTACTGTAATGAGTGAGAGTGGATTAAGCCTTGAAAGCATAGGCATTAAACCTGTCAAAGATTACGCAGGTACTAGAAATGGAACATTTACAATTGCTGATGAAAATGTATTAAAAGAGGCTATCGAAAAAAATCCAGAAGGTGTTATGGATTTATTTATAAAAGGATCAAATATTAATACCTTTGCTGGGGATGACAAAACTGGAGTGTTAAATCAGCTTTACTATACAATTAATAATGAAATGATTAAGAGTAATTCATCTCTTGCTAAAAGAATTGGTTTTGAAAATACATCAACATTTACTAATAACACAATGACTTTAGAGATTACTAATTTTGAAACAAAAATTTCAGACATGCAGAAGTCTTATACTACTAAAGAACAGGCTTTATATGCTAAGTATGCCACACTAGAAAGTGCAATGAATAAATATAATTCACAATTATCATATTTAACTTCACAATTTAGTTCATAAAATGTATAGAGAATTATTTGAAAAATATAAAGATTTAACTTTAAAAATAATTAAGTCTTTAGAAGATGATACAGATGAATATATAAAACTTATGGATGATAGAAGTGAAATAGTAAATAAGATTGTTGTGATGGATGAATATAAATTAGAAGCGAAAAAAGAGTATGAATCATTAGGATTAGGGGATCTTGATGCTAGGCTTGGAAAACTACTTAAAGACAAAATGCTGAATGTAAAAAAACAAATTGCAAATATTAAAAAGGGACAGAAAGCATTGAATGGATACACAAGTGTTAACAGGATTCCCAATGTCTATTCAAGATTACTTTAAAAATTGAAGATGGATGATTGAAAATTGGAAGTGTAAAGAGAACTCTTTCAGTATACTATTAACAATCAATAAAGAGCAGAAAACTTATTTTTTGAGTTTTCTGCTTTTTTTATTTTTTAGAAGTAATGAAGCTGTGTAGAAAAAAATCTAATGTAATTCTTAATTTAAATGAGTTGGCAAAGCATATAAATATGGATCAAGGAATTTATAATTACAAAAAAGTAATAATTTTAAAAAAATAAGAAAAAAATTAAAAAAAGATATAAAGTCTCTTAAAATGAAGTCGATATAAGAATTGTAAAATAAAAAAGGACAAGGAAGTCCGAATTTAAAAATCAAGGAGGAATATTTTATGATAATCAATCACAATATGAATGCGTTAAATGCGCACAGAAACATGACAGCTAACAATACTCAGGCAGGAAAGGCTATGGAAAAACTTTCTTCAGGTCTTAGAATAAACAGAGCTGGAGACGATGCTGCAGGTCTTGCTATATCTGAAAAGATGAGAGCTCAGATCAATGGTCTTGATCAAGCTTCAAGAAACTCACAGGATGGTATATCACTAATCCAAACTGCAGAAGGTGCTTTAAATGAAACTCACTCAATTCTTCAAAGAATGAGAACTTTAGCAGTTCAGTCTTCAAGTGATACAAACGTTGCAACTGATAGACAAGCTATCCAGGCTGAAATGGATCAGTTAAACGAAGAAATCAACAGAATATCAAAAACAACTGAATTCAATACTCAGAAATTATTAGATGGTAGCTTTGATGGTAAGTTCCAAATAGGGGCAAACGAAACTCAGAACATGGGATTATCTATTGGTTCAATGAGCGCTAACAGCTTAGGATTAACTGGTGGAATTACAGTAGTTAAAGATTTAGATGTTACTGGTAAGATGGCAGATGGAGAATATACTTTAAAGGTTTCATCAGACACAGATAAAAAAATAATTGACTCAAAGGGAAATGCTGTAGCTAAAGTTGATGGTGGAGCTATAAAAGATCTTGCAGACGCAGTTGTTGTTGATGCTACAGGTTTAGAAAAGGTTTCATTAAATAATGGTGCTTCTATAACTGTTAAAGCTGGAAAGATGACAGTGAACAATACAAAAACTGATTCAACATTAGCAACTGGAACTTATAAATTCTCAGGAAAGAATGTAATTAAAGATGGTGAACTTATAGGTGAATTAGATGGTGCTAATGTAACAGCATCTGAAAAAATAAAGACAAATGATGGAAAAGAAGTAAAACTTACTGATTTAGGATTAAATAAAGATAAGTTAACTAGTGGAGATACATTCACTATTCATGGAAGCAATGTTTCAACTAGAAAGGCTGCAGAAGGTACAATAACAACTGTTAATAATGCAATTGAAAAAGTATCTACTGAAAGAGCTAAGCTAGGAGCTGTTCAG
>NZ_VULX01000017.1 GCF_009696465.1 Inconstantimicrobium porci
ATAATAAATTGCTGATATTCAGCATGAGATCTCCAATTTTTTAACATAATACACAACTCCTAAAAAGTATTTCTAGGAATTGTGGCCGCAAATTTCTAATGATTTGTCAAGTTATTTTGCTAAAAAAATTGGGGGAATTAAGAAAAAAATAAATTTATCAAAAGAGTAAGCATGGGACTTATGGAGTTTCCGTGAGTGCTCAATGTAGTTGGTAGGGGTAACATGTATCATACATTGATTGAAGCTAGGAATCGAGGCTTTATTAGTAGCAGTACAGAAATATATATGCATGGGTATGTGGAAAATAGAATATAGAAAGAAAAAGTAAAATAGATGGTGTACTGCCAACTATTTTTTTATGCTACAATATTAAATTCAAATCTTTCATTCTAATTCAGACAAATTACATAATATGGTATAATAAAATCAATATAGACATTAAATTAACTAAGCAAATAAATTTATTTTGGAAATTGGTGATTATATGAGATATTATTATGAAGATAATGAATTGCTATTTAAGATTGAAGGAAAGATTCATGAGAAAATAGTCCTAAATTATATCTATAATTTATTTAATAGCAGAAAAGATGATGAATTACGTCAAGAGGAAAATTATGATTGTTAGCGTAAGTAGAAGGACTGACATTCCAGCGTTTTATAGTGAATGGTTTTTTAATAGGTTGAAAGAGGGATTTGTTTATGTGCAAAATCCTATGAATCCAAAGCAAGTTAGTAAAGTTATATTATCTCCTGAAACTGTTGACTGCTTTGTGTTCTGGACAAAAAATGCTAAGCCCATGTTAAATCATTTAGATGAGCTTAAAGACTATAAGTATTATTTCCAATTCACAATAACTGGTTATAAGGAAGACGTAGAATGTGGAGTTCATAAAAAAATAGAAATTATATAACATTGCATATGAGGTTAATGCTAAAAAGGATGACACACAGAGAGAAGTTTGTGGCTGTGTTAAAAGTATTGATATAGGTCAATATAACACTTGCAGACATCATTGCTTATATTGCTATGCTAATTTTAATTATGAACAAGTTGAAGAAAATTACAAAAAACATGATAAAAACTATCCTTTATTAATTGGAAAAGTTAGAGATGATGCAAAGATTACAGTAAGAGAAATGAAATCTGTTAAAGGGAAAAAATTAGGTATTGAGCAGATGAATATGTTTGAGTAAGTTGGCTGATATGATGGTATTTAGCTTGTTTATTGAACTTGCTAGTGACTTAATCTGTTTTTCCAGACGGATAAGCAGGTAAGCTGCAACAGCAACAGGAAAACCATTATTCACATAAATATGTTGATGATGTTGCTGTAATAAAGGCAATGAGTGATGGACATGAAGCCATGAGAGAATCCACCAAATGCAAAAATTTACAGCTTGTATATAGTACTGCTAATAAAGAAATTGTAATAGAAAAAGTAAAACGTATTTTCAGTTAATAAATTATTAAAACCTTTTTGTGTTTTACAATATGTGGTGTAATTTTGAAAACATTGTTATAAGAGATTATTTTTATATTTTAAGTGGGACACTTTTTCGTTAGTGAGGTGGTATACTTTCTTATTGACAAAAGCATCTAAGTACATGAATTATGTTCCTGAATCAGGGGAAAGTCTTCAGGAACATAATAGTATTAATATTTTAAAGGTAAAAAATACACGTAAAAGGTAGTAATTTAACAATGAAATATAAATAATATTTTAATGTTTTGTGAATTATATGTATTTTAGTTGCATATTGACATTTTTTTAAAATTAGTTATATTATGTAAATGAGGGGGAATAAAAGGGGGGGGAGATATATGACTAAAACAAAACAAATAACTAAAATAGTAGCAGTAATTATGATTGCTTTTTGCATTTTGTCTGTACCTAAGGCAGTACACGCAGCAAGAGTAGATAATATATGTTATCAATGGGACGAGATATCTCAAACATCTAATTATGGAGTATTACATTATAATACAAATGAAAAGTATAAGACAATTAGATATTTGCATGGATATAAAACTAGTAATCACAAGAATAATATTACTAGTTGGACAGATAGATTAGGTGGTATATATAGCAGAATACAACATACATTAAGCATAACAACTTACTAATAATCACTAATTTTTTTGATTTCCCTCCATTAATCTTATTAGAGGTGAAGTATGAACGTTTTAGATGTAAATGATATATGCAAAAGTTTTGATGGAAAAAGTATATTAAAAAATATCAATTTGTCCATTGCTGAAGGTGAGATAATAGGATTGATTGGACCAAACGGTGCAGGTAAAACTACTATTATGAAGATGATAGCAGGATTAGTTCCTGAAGATTCTGGAACTATAAAAGTTTGTGGAACGCTATTAAATGATGATAGGAATAAATATCTTTCATCATTTTCAAGTATAATAGAAAATCCATCATTTTATGAAATGCTGAGCGGTTATGACAATTTGAATTTTATAAGAAAAGTAAATAATGTATCAATTGAAAAGATGAAAAATATAATTGAATTTATTAATATTGGTGATGCACTAAAAAATAAAGTAAGAACTTATTCATTAGGTATGAAGCAAAGATTATCTTTAGGGATAGCACTACTTACGGAACCTAAACTTCTAATTCTTGATGAACCTACTAATGGCTTAGATCCTGAAGGTGTTATGGAATTAAGAAAATTAATTACAGAGTCAGCTAAGAAAAATAAAATGAGTGTACTTATTTCATCTCATATACTTACTGAAATTGATAAAATGTGTACAAGGGTTCTGTTTATTAAGGATGGACAATTAATTGAAAATGAAAAAGTTGAAAAAGACAAAGAAAATCAAACGATTATTCTAACAGTGAAAGATATAGATGTTATATATGAAAAGATAAAAGATATAGATATTTTGAAGAAAATAACTACGGAGGATAACAGAATATATCTATATGTTAATAAAAACAATACCCCAAAATTAATGTCAATACTTATGAAGAATAGTATTGAATATGAAAATATCGAGATATCCAATAATAGTATAGAAGAAATTTATAAGGATATCTATCTAGGAGAGGGTAAGGATGAATAATTTAATAAGTTTTGAGATAAAAAAGTTTTTTCATAGGAAGAAGAATTTAATTACATTAGTACTTTTTGCAGTATTGATTATTGGCTTTGTTTCAATCAACCGTAATTTAGAAAATTCATATAAAAAGAGTGAGATAGAGTCAATAGATTATAGGATAAGCTCTTTAAATAAAGAAATTCCTGAAACAAAGAATCTTTTAAAAGAATATCCAGGAAACAAGAATCTTGAAATATCTTTAGCAACACAAGAAAAAGAAATAAAAATATATGAGAGAGAAAAGGAAGCTTATATTAGTAAAGATTTTAGTGAATATTTAAAATGTAAGATTGAAATTGATAAGGATACATTAGATGGAATAGAGAATAATACAATAATATCTCCCAGTGATAATCCTGAAGAATTGAAAAATAAAATAAAAATTAATAAATTACTTTTAGAAAAGAAAATTAACCCCATATTTACCAATGTGTCCATGGAAAGTTTTAATTTTTGCAGATTATTTTTAAGTAGTCCATTTTCAATATTAATTGCAATCATCATAATAATATGGTGTGCAGATGTAGTCTCTTCTGAATTTGATTATAATACTTATAAACTATTGTTTACGCAGCCAGTAAGTAAAGCAAAAATACTTATTAGTAAATTGTTGGCTGCTATCATTTTATCAACAATTATATTGTTATTATTACTAGCAGTTCTTTTTGTTATGCTAGGTGTTATTAACGGATTTGGATCAGGTGAGTATCCTATACAATTTTTTAAAGATAATGTTATTCAATATATTAATATAGGAAAGTTCAGTATATTAGAAATGATAATGTTTATTTTTATTATAATATTTATTGTTAGCTTATCTGTAGGTATGTCAGCTTTATTTAAAAATACAAGTATGTCAATTGCAGTTTCAATTATCATATCGGTATCACTGTATATGATTACTACTAAAGGAATGCTTAATAGTATTGCAGAAATTAATCCATTTGCTTTTTTTGATATCTCATCTGTGTTGCAGGGAACCGCATCAAAAATGTATTCTAATAATAATGTAGATTTTTATCATGGTATATTAACGTTAAGTGTTTTTTCAATAATTATAATTGTTAGCACTATTATATATTTTAATAAACAAACATTTTTAAATTGTAAAAATAGGAAATAGATAATGGATTTTAAATATTAGGAGTGATGAGATATTATTGATAGAAATTATATAATTCCAGCAGTGTATCAGAAATAAGTATATTAAATCAAAAAATTGTACAATGCAATTTTATCCTTTAGTAATCTAAGGGTTGCAAGCATATGAAGAAACTATGAATGCATAATGCTAATAGAGTCTAAGAATTGATTTATAAAATAACACATTATGATATTGGGGTTTAGAGGTGATTATATGTCTTTAAATAATTATAGGGATGAAGTTAAAGAGTTCTTAATTAAAATGGGTTCTAATAATGGTGATAATGTTCAGAAAGTGAACTGGTTAAATGAAGAGTTTGATTTATTAAAAGAAGCAGTTAATCAATGTGAAGAGGACAAGATAAGACATCAGTTATATGATATGTTATATCTGATCCTTGAAATAGCGGCTGATAATAATTTCGATTTAGATGAAGAATGGGACAAGGGTAGAAAGAGAAAGCAGGAGAAATATTAAATATAGGTGGCGCTTTGCCACCTGTTTTTTTAATGTAAAGGAAATTGCATTCAAAAACATAATTTATTAATGACGTAAAGTGTTGTAAATAAAGGGTTTACACGTTTGTGTAAAAGAATGGTAGAATGTAATTTCGTCCTTTAGTCATCAAGGGGTGAAAGACATGTGAAGAAACAACCTTAAGAGACCGTAGGGAACGAGGTCGGCTTCGAAATATGTCTTTCACCCTTTTTATGCTACATTATCAGATTCATCAGTTGGATCATTATCAATAGCAACGCCAAGTTTGGCTGATATGATGGTATTTAGCTTGTTTATTGAACTTGCTAGTGACTTAATCTGTTTTTCCAGACGGATAAGCAGGTAAGCTGCAACAGCAACAGGAAAACCATTATTCACTATTAAGTTGATTAATTCGCTTACATCCATTTTAATCACCTCCTACATTGTATATATGGCTGTAGGGAGATAATTCATATAAAAAGCAGGTCATAGGTCAAAGGTTACAGGTAACGATGAAACTTTCTAACGGCAGCTTCTTGAATATTTTTTAGTTAAATAATTAGGAAGCGTAGCGAAACCTAATTATGACCTTTCCTGTGACTTGATACCTGTTACCTAACAAATGAATTCTATTATCAGAATTTACATAATTATGCTGATATTTATATGGATTATTTTAAAACCTTTAAATATAGGTTATAATTAGAATAAAAATTGAGAAATGTAGCGAGGTTATGCCATGATAAGAGGTTTACTTGATCCTAAAATAGATTTTATTTTTAAGAATATATTCGGAGCAGAAAAGAACAAAAGGATATTGATATCTTTTTTAAATTCAGTGTTAAAAAATCCACATCCAATAACAGCAGTTGAAATTAAGAATACAGATGTAGAAAAGGCTTTTATTGAGGATAAATTTTCAAGGCTTGATATTAAGGCAGAAACTAGCAATAATGAAATCATAAATATTGAAATACAGATGAAAAATGAATTAAATGACAAGTGTGATGAAAAAGATCTGCTTGTTGCATGGACTGAATTTTTAAAAGATCCTGAAAGTGAAAGGGTACGAAATTTGGAGATGAGCATTGAAGAAATAAGGGAGGCAAAAGATGAACTTATAAAAATCAGTGCTGATAAAAAACAGAGAGAACTTTACGAAATGAGAGCTAAAATATTAAAAGATAAAGTCAGTGCATTAAATGAAGCTGAAAGAAAAGGAATTCAAAAAGGTATAGAAGAGGGAAGAAAAGAGGGAATAAAAGAAGCGATAGAAAATTCAAGGTTAAAAGATATTGAAACAGTATTAAAATTACTAGATAAGAAATTTGGAAATATAAGTATAGAAATGAATAATAAAATACAGAATCTTAATAGTGAAAAATTAAAATTAATTATAGAGAATATTTTAGATATTGATACTTTAGAGCAACTAAAACAATATTTATAAAAATCAGGTCATAGGTCAAAACTTATAGGTCACAGGTAAAGATGAAACTCCCCAGCGGGAGTTTCACTATAAGTGGCAAAAGTGGTATAATTATAATGAAATTATTTACATAAGCCTAAATTCTTGGGGGAATTTAGAATAATTTGTATTATTTTTGAGCGGAGGGATTGTTGTGGAGAGTTGTCATAAGTGTGGATGTGAATTTAGTTATATAGAAAAGCTAAAAGCATTAAGTTCTGTAAATTATAAAGGTGAAATAAAGTGTAAAAAATGCGGTTGTTTACATAAGGTAGAAAGGCATAATTTATTAATGCCTACACTTTTTGCACTACCTATGTTGCTTCTTATATTCTTGATTCAATATAAACAATCAAATAAAATGTTTTATTATTTTGTTTTAGGTTATCTATTATATGATGCTTGTCTTAAATTATTAGAGCCATTTTTCACAAAGGTAGTAGTGGTAAAGAAGAAGAAATAAGTTAAATTATATAAATATAGAGTTTATTGTTAGCAGATGTGACTGCTTACGATAAACTCTTTTTATTAATTTTTAGTTAAGAACCGTTATCACTCATTTTATACTAATATAAATTATAATAAATTTTATAATTTATATTAAATAATTTATTAAAAATTGTTTATAGAAATTAAATAACAGGATATAATTTTAATAGAAACAAAAGAGGAGTGATTAAATGCCTACAATAAGTATGTTTTATGGAATAATTATAAGAATGTATTGTGCACCAAAAGAGCATGCACCTTCACATTTTCATGCATACTATGGTAATTATAAAGCAATCATTGATATAAATACGTGTGAACTAATTGAAGGAGAACTACCAAAGAAGCAATTAAGACTTGTTTTAGCTTGGGCTGAATTACACAATGAAGAATTATTAGCAAATTGGAGATTAGCCATGGATAGTGAGCTTCCATTTAAGATAGAGCCATTAAAATAGGGGGGATTTTTGTGTATTTATCAGTAAAAGAAGTAAAGCCTTTAGATGGATATAAATTATTATTGACGTTCGAAAATGGTGAAGAAAGAATTTTTGATATGAAACCTTATTTAGAAAAGGGTATTTTTAAAGAACTAAAAGATAAGTCTTTATTTAATTCTGTGAAGATATCGTATGATTCAATTGTGTGGGAAAATGAAGCTGATATGGATCCGGAAATGTTATATGAAGATAGTGTTCCATATGGTATTATAAAACAATAGGACAAAAAAGCAGGGACTCAAATTGAGTTTCTGCTTTTTATTTATAGAGCGAATCACAATTGTGACAGCTTGCCTTTGAGAATTTGAAACATTTAGGGGAAGTGGACTGTTTCTCTCATGATAACAAGGCAGCTGGTTTTGCACCAAAGAAATATAAAGTGGAATTTAAGGAAGGTTCAATGCCTCCAGAGCTTATGGTGATGGACTGTATTAAAGCTGATAAATTAAAGCTTGATGATATTGCTACAAGTCAGATGTGGGATTTTTCAATATTGAAGGAACTGATGATATGTTAGTTGACTCTCTTGGCATGAGTACTTTATACCTTCCAGATGTTCAGTATCATTTCCATGGTGTTGACCCTAACTGGGTAGTAAATCATGCTTATAATCTTTTGTCATACATATATGATAACAATTCACGATTTCATAAGACTTGCAGAAGTAATTACAAAACAGCTTGGTAAAGTAGAAATGTATTGCGTTGAGGAAGAAAGAAACTTTACAGTTGATGAACTTAAAGAGAACTTTGAAAGATTTGTAGACTTCATCACATTCAGAGTCAGGATATTTATTATGCATCTCCAAACATATATCAGAATAATGAAAATCATAAAATTGGAGCTTTTTATGTACTTACAGAAGGATGCAAAACCATATATCCACTAAAAGCAGATGGATTTCTTAATATCGACCAGATAAAAATTGATCAGGGTTTTATACAATAAAAATTGATGAAACATATAAGAAGTTTGTCCACGAGTTTAAAATTTAGATAACGTATGTAGGTTGTTGAAATTAGTAAGCACAGCGAAACTAATTTCCTCCCTTACATTGCCAATGCAATTCAACCACCAAAACTAATACAATCACCAACTTCAATACAACCACAACCCAAATCCGCCCGCCGAAGGCAACCCCTACTCGCGCAGCGAATTTCACTGCCACAGGCAATTTCACCCCTAACCTCAATACAACCACCAACCTCAATCTCACCACTGCACCCAATCCAACCACATCCCCCAATCCGTCCGCCGAAGGCAATTAGTCTCGCGTAGCGAATTTCACTGCTGCAGGCAATTTCACCCCCAACCCCAATTCAACCACAACCTCAATCTCACCACCGCACTCAATACAACCACAACCCAAATCCGCCCGCCGAAGGCAACCCCTACTCGCGCAGCGAATTTCACTGCCACAGGCAATTTCACCCCCAACCTCAATACAACCACCAACCTCAATCTCACCACTGCACCCAATCCAACCACATCCCCCAATCCGTCCGCCGAAGGCAATTAGTCTCGCGTAGCGAATTTCACTGCCGTAGGCAATTTCACTACATACTTATGTCACTACCAATCTTTTTGTCATACTATAAAACAGTAACTAATGAAAAGGAGCGATATTATGTCAACTTTCGAGAAATTAAATAAAATAAACGGATTTGACTTCAAGAATCCAATTAACGCAAAGCAGAATAATTACGCATGGAGTATGGCGGAACTTGGAGATTATATTTATGTTGGTACAGGCAGAAATGTTCCATGGATAGTAACAAAATTATTATCACCAGATGCTGAGGCTCCACTTCTTATAAGTACAACTAATCAAGATAATAATGCTGAAATATGGAGATATAAGAAGGATGGATCTCGTCCTTGGCAGAGAGTTTACAAGGCTAAAACTGAAGAACAGATAAATGGCTTCAGGTTCATGATTGTTCACGCAATGCCTAATTCAACTCCGGCATTATATGCTGCCTCATTATCATTTCAGGGTAGTGTAGCTATTTTAAAGAGTACAGATGGAAGCAACTGGACAAGGGTAGGGGGAGATATAAAAGGCACATCATCAAGGTCAATGGTTTCATTTAATGGTATGTTATATGTAGCAGTGCTTGATGAAGCTATAGGTGGAAATATGCCTCTACTATATAGGAGCAAAGATCCTGAATTTTTTGATTTTGAGCTTGTGTTTGATCCTGAAGATTCAGATATTGATCCTGAAAAGAATCCTATTGGAGGAATTAATAATATAGTAGTTTTTAATAAGAAACTTTATGTATGTATAAGTACAAGCCAGGGAATTGAAGTATGGAGATCAAATTCAGGCTATCCAAAGAAAAATGACTGGACACTAGTTGCTGATAAGGGATTTGGCGATGCACTGAATGATAATGCTATGGCTGTAGGAGTATATAAAGATTATTTGTATGTAACTGCAACTAAGAAATTCCCACTTACTCTGCTTGTACCATTTGGTGCAGATATGATTAGAATAGATAAACTTGATAGATGGGAGTTAGTAGTAGGAGGTTTACCAATAATTCCTTCAAAACCTTCAACTGGTCGCAGAAATAAAGCTTTATCAGGTTATGGTTCAGGTTTCTTCAATCCATTTAATGTTTATATATGGCAGGTGATGGAGTATAATGGCAATCTTCTTGCTGCAACATTCGACCATGGTACAAATATTGAGAATTTAAGAGATATAGTTCTGCTTAACAAGGAAATTATTATAGATAGATTTGATGAAGATGTCTATAAACTTTTAATAAAGATATATGATACTATCTTGTCATTGTTTAAGAAATTTCATTATCCAAAGGGATTTGATCTTTATGTTTCAAAGGATGGCATAAAATTTGAGCCTTTGAGTTTATCTGGAATTACCACAAGCAATAATTATGGTGGACGTATCCTAATGGAAGGCTCAGAAGGGGAGCTTTATATTGGAACTGCAAATCCATTTGATGGCTGTGAGGTTTTAAGAGCAGATAAATGTGCATTTGAGCGTTATATGTACAACCATCGTAAAGTAAATTATGATGACAGTCTGTTCTTGTTTAAAAGAAGAGTAGAAATGATGTTGGAAGAACTTGTGATCCACATTAGAACAAAAGGTCTGCTGGAAGAAAAAAAATAATAAACTGTTTGAAATCACTTGTCCATTAGATAAGTAAATAAAAAGGACACGCTATATAATATTAAAGCGTGTCTTTTTTGCTGTTTTAAACTGAATTTCTAACTCATTTTCTCATTGTCTTGTTTGAATATGTACTTCTTTTCTTCAAGCTCTTTAATCCTGATTTCTTCTTTTAATACATCCTCTTCCTATTTTTCTAGGTCCTTCTCGTACTGTTCTAAAGCTTCAATATATGAATGTGAAATTTCAGTTGATTTCTTAGCTATTTTAATAAACGTGATTAAAGCAGTGGCTGCTAAAGTCATCACACTATAAAATATAAACAGCGATTTTGTAGTACGAGCAGGCTTAAAAGCAATGTAGCAAAGCCATATACCGTAAACGCTCCCTGGCAGAATAAATGATTTAAACAGTATATTAAAAAATTCTCCTGCTGAATTAATAGCTGATTTTCTTATTGGTTTATTTGGCTTTTTGATCTCAGGACACTGCATTATTTTATTAATGTCGTCCATATGTATCTCCCCTTGTAAAGAATGATTTTTATATTAAAAATAACTTGAAAGAGATAAATGTACTCCATAAAAAATACACACAGTATTCATTTTATTTTCGTAAGGTTTGAAGAAATATTTAATTTTTATGAGTAGTTCGTAGAATTTTTATAATTATATTTTATTTTTCATCTAAAGACGGTATTGACAATAAAAAATAAAGTGATAATATTTTACTTATAAAAAGCAAATGCAAATCATTTGCAAACTTTAAGGAGGACATATGGCAAAAAAATCAAAAATAATAAAACATCAGAAACAACTTGAAACTGTTAAGAGATATGCGGAAATCAGAAAAAAGTTAAAAGAAGCAGGAGATTATGAAGGGCTTAGAAAGCTTCCAAGAGATTCATCTCCAGTAAGAATTCATAATAGATGTTCTGTAACAGGAAGACCACATGGTTACCTTAGAAAATATAAAGTTTCAAGAATTGTATTCAGAGAAATGGCTTATAAAGGGGAAATACCTGGCTGCAAAAAAGCAAGCTGGTAATAATAAAGATATAGGAGATTATTAAAATGAGGGAAATAATAACATTAGAATGTACTGAGTGTCATGACAGGAATTACACAATGACAAAAAACAAGAAACTTCATCCAGAAAGGATAGAACTTAAAAAATATTGTCCACGTTTAAGAAAATACACTATTCATCGTGAGACTAAGTAGTATTAGAAAAAGTCAAAAGGCAGGCTATATTATAAGTGATTTATAGTATAGCCTGCCTTTTTATATAGTAAAATCGTATTAATTTATTCTGTAATATTTGTTATAATTGTATAATATGTTGATTTTATGGTTATTCAGTTAAAAAGAAGAAGTGAGGTTGGATGATGAATTATTGGAGAGTACTGGGCATAAGGCCTACTAAGGACAAGATGGCAATAAAGGAAGCATACATGGAAAAGTTGTCACAGATTAATCCTGAAGATGATGAGGAAGGATTTAAAGAAGCTTTTTGCTTTACATATAAATCATCCTTATCAGGAAACACTTAAAATGAGATTTCTTTCAGATGAAAAAGATAGGCTGGAAGAAGCAGAAAAGCTTTATAAAGAAGTGCTTGAAATAAATCCTGATGATTATAATTCATCAATTGGAGTTGCAGACTGCTGCTTATACATGGACAAGCTAGAAGAAGCTAAAGAGTTATATATTGCTCTTATTAGAAGAAATGCATACGACAATTATGTAAGAAATCAGATTATGAATGTTAACGAAAAGCTTATAGAATATTATAAGCAGGAAGACAAGCATGACACTATAAGTATTTTTAAGAGGGCTTGGTGTCTTTTTGAGAACTTCCGCTATCAGGAAATAATTGATCTTACTGAGGGCATGACTGTTGAGGAAGAAAATGAAAACCAGTATTGTGAGCTGCTTGGCAAGACTTATGCAGGTTTAAAGCAGTATGAAAAATCTATCGAGTATTTTAAACAGTGGAGTGATAAACTGGAAAAAGAAACTGATGAGAACGAAGATAGAGATTATAACTTAAATTATCTTTACAGTGAGATTGGAAACCAGTATAAAAAACTTGAAAGATATGATGAAGCTTTAGAATATTATGATAAAGCATTAGCCATAAACGAAGATGATGTAGATGTATTAAATTCTAAGGGTAATGTTCTTTTGTTAACTGGTAGATATGAAGAGAGTCTAAACATATTGGAAAGAGGATTAGAGATTGATGGTAATTTTTATTCCCTTTATATAAATAAATGTAAGGTATTATTAGAGCTTGGCTATGATGGTGATGCTTTAGATGATGCCATAAGAGCACAGAATATTTATCCTTATAATCCAGAATGTTATCTGCTGCAGATGAAGCTTTACAATAGACATGGGGAAAGTGATAATGCACTTCAGGTTTATGAAACTGCTGTTAAATACTTCAAAAAAGCAATAGATAATATGGGAAATGAGCCTTATAAGGTATTCTTTAACAATATAGCCAGGTGCTACAGAAGGCTTAAGAAATATGAAGAGGCTATAAAGTATTATGATAAAGAATTAGAAATTTTTGGAGGAGATTTTGATTTATACGATAAAAAAGCAGGAGTCTATGTTCTGATGGATAAATATCAGGATGCCATAGATATTTATTTAGAGTGTCTTGATGTTGAAGGCATTGATCCTGTTGATGTGTATGATAATATAGGTGACATATATAAGGATGATATTAAAGATTATAATGAAGCGATAAAGTGGTACAAGATGGCGATAAAGTTAGAACCAGAACATCGTTACGAATACAGAAAGATAGGTATTGCGTATTATAAGAAGAAGAAATATAAGACAGCAATTAAATTTTATAAAAAGCAGCTTGAATTTGATGAACATGCATATACTTATGTAAAGATGGGTGAAGCTTATAAAGAATTGCATAATGCAGTTAAAGCAAAGGAAAATTATCAAAAAGCATTAGATCTTTATAAAAATATAAAATATCCAGATGCATCTCATTATACTGAAATGGCTAAATGCAGCAAGGAACTACTAATAGTCTTGTGTCTTATTTTACAGAGGATGGAGCAGTAATAATCCCCAACAGACTTGGTGAAAATTTAACTCCCTCTGTTGTGAGCATAGATGAGGAAACTGAAGAAATATATGTTGGAAAAATTGCTAAGGAGAGAATGATAACTCATCCTGAATTAAGTGCAGGAGTTTTCAAAAGAAGCATGGGTACTGAAAAGAAATTCACTTTAGGTAAAAAAGAGTTTCTTGCAGAAGAGCTGTCATCTTTTGTTCTTCGCTCATTAAAGGAAGATGCTGAAAAATATTTGGGACAACCTGTAGAAGAGGCAGTAATCAGTGTGCCTGCTTACTTTAATGATGAGCAGAGAAAAGCTACTGTGCGAGCTGGCAAGCTTGCAGGTCTTAAAGTTGAAAGAATGATTAATAAGCCAACAGCTGCTGCCATAGCATATGGACTTCACCACAGAAAGTTAAACACTAAGTTTTTAGTGTTTGACCTTGGTGGTGGAACTTTTGATGTTTCAATCCTTGAGTTATATAAAAATATTATGGAGGTAAGAGCTGTCGCCGGAGATAACTTCTTAGGCGGCGAAGATTTTACCGATGTTTTAGCAAATCTTTTTATTAATAATAATAAGCTTGAATTTGCTGAATCTGATAATAAGGCTGCTGCTCTTGTAAAAAAACAGGCAGAGGCTACTAAGAAAAACTTCTTTGAAAATAAAAGCGTTACTATGAAGTGCAAGATTGATGATAAAGTTATTGAAGAAGAAATCAATCTTGATGATTATGAAAAGTCATGCGAGATGCTACTTATGAGAATAAGAAAACCAATAGAAAGAGCTCTTAAGGATGCTTCAATCAAGGTAAAAGATATTGATGAAATAATTCTTGTAGGTGGAGCAACTAAACTGCCTATAGTTAGAAGCTTTGTGGCCAAGCTGTTTGGAAGACTGCCAAATACTAATATAAATCCAGATGAAGCTGTTGCTCTTGGTGCATCTGTACAGGCAGCAATGAAGGAGCGTAATCAGCTTATTAAGGAGATTGTTCTGACAGATGTCTGTCCATATACTCTTGGAACTAATGTTTCAGTTAAGAGACAGAATGATTATTATGAATCAGGTCACTTCTTTCCAATCATTGATAGAAATACAGTTATTCCTGTAAGCAGAACTGAAAGGCTTTATACTCTTTATGATAATCAGAGCAAGATTAATGTGGAGATTCTACAGGGTGAAAGCAGGTTTGCTAAAAACAATCTTCTGCTTGGTGAGCTTACTGTTGATGTGCCAAAGAAACCAGCAGGAGAAGAAGCAATTGATGTTACATATACTTATGATATAAATTCAATCTTAGAGGTAGAAGTAACTGTTGTTTCAACTGGTGACAAGAAGCGTATTGTGATTCAGAAAAATAAAGGCAGCATGACTGATGAAGAGGTGGAAAACAGGCTTAAAGAGTTAAGCGAGCTGAAGATTCACCCAAGAGACAGAGAAGAAAATAAACTGCTTCTTGCAAGAGGCGAACGCCTTTATGAAGAAAGTGTAGGACAGAGGAGAGAAGAAATCGACTCCTGCCTTAGAAAATTTGAAGATATCTTAGATACACAGGACAGAGTTCTTATAGAACAAGCATATAAAGAAGTAAAAGAGAGATCTGCTCCTTCGTATTGACGTAGTTAAACATATTAAATAAATTACCTTAAATAGTCACAATATATTAAGTTTGTGCATATTTTTTTGTAGGAGGCGATTATATAATGATAAAAGGTATTGATGTGAGTTCTCATAATGCAGGGTTTAATTATGCCAGTGCGAAGGCACAGGGATTTGAATACTGCTATATAAAAGCGACAGAAGGAAAATCTTATATTAATCCAGAGATGGATGCTCAATATACTATGGCTAAAAAGAATGGGTTTAAGGTAGGATTTTATCATTACTGTAATGATAATAGTTCTGCTGAAATTCAGGCTGACTTCTTTAATAGTGTGATAAAAAAGTATGATCAGGATTTGATGCCATGTCTTGATATAGAAACAAATATGTCAAATCCTACTGACTTTACAGAACGATTTATTCAGCGTCTTGGAGGAAAAGACAGGGCTATTATCTACACTGGTTTATATTATTATCGTCAGTATATTAATACTAATGGCTACAAAATATGGGTCGCAGCTTATGGACAGTCAAAACCATCTATGAGAGATAATAATATGGTTGGATGGCAGTATACAGACAGTGGAATAAATGGAAGGACAGATTTAAGCGAATGGTATGGTGATATTTTGATTAAGAAAGAAACACCTACAGATCAAAGAACAGAGACTGATACAATTAGTAATGGAATTGTGACTGCAAGCGTACTAAATGTAAGAGATGGTGCTGGCATGAATTATCCAGTAATAGGACAGCTTACAAAAGGTACTAATGTAAGAATAAGCAGTCTATATAGTACAACATCATGGTATTCCATATACTATGGACAGCATGGTGGTTTTGTGAGCAAACAGTATGTTTCATTATCAAATAATAATTCAAATAATTCAGAGAGTTCAGGCATAATACAGATTGAAATAACAGCTAATGCGTTAAATGTGCGCGAAAAACCAACTACTAATTCTGCCATACTAGGAGTAGTTTACAAAACTCATTTTATGAGGGCAAATTTATTATATTCAACTGAAGACTGGTACAGCGTTTATTATGGAGAACATGGTGGATTTGTAGCTAAAAAGTATTGCAGAGTAATATAATTAGTATACTTTATTCCCCAAACTTGTACCCAACGCCCCAGACTGTTTTGATGTACTGGGGTTTTTTATTATTACTTTCGATTTTGTCCCTAAGGTTTCTGATATGTACCATAACTGTGTTGTTGACATCGAAGTCTTCTTCGCCCCATATCTTATCGTAGATTTTCTCAGTTGAGAAGACCATGCCTTTGTTTACCATAAGAAGATTTAGTATTTTGAATTCTGTAGGGGTAAGGCGTATATCTTTTTCATCATCCACAATTAAAACAGTTTTCTTATCCATAAAATTTTACCCCCTTAGCCTCATTATGAACCAAATTTCACCGTCATGAAGTTCAGCCCAGATACTGCTGTTATGAAGTTCTATTATACTTTTTACAATAGATAAACCTATGCCACTGCCTTCAACAGAGCTGTTTCTGGCTTTGTCACCTCTATAGAATCTGTCAAAAATGTGCTCAACATCATCTTCAGTCAGGTTGTCACATTTATTTCTAAAGGATATTAAAGCTCCATTCATATCTTTTTTCAAAGTCATATTATTAAGATTTTTCTCCATATTGTTGATTTCTGAAGAAACTGTTGCTAATTCGTCCTTGCCCTGCAGTTTTAAGTCATAATCTAAGTTGCCTTTTGAAATCTCTTTTATGGAAGAAGAGATATATTCTGCTGGGTTTCATATTTGTCTTTATCATAATCTACATGTCTTACATTTACACCATTTATAGGTTTTAAAACATTTGAAATGAGTATACCTATATATGCGCTTATCAGCAGTGATAGTGCTATCCATAAGCTGAGTTTTATCTTAAGGCTTTTTCTTATTTTGCGAAATAAAGGTAATTTCATGTTGCACCTCCTAAAACATTCTGCCATTTTTTGTTACAATATTCTATAATTAGTATAATAGTAGTGAAAAGTAAATATATACTTTGGAAAATTCTTTTTGAAATAAATAAGGAATTTTACGAGATACTTGTTAATTTATATGGTCATAAAAAGAACGTAATTATTTTAAATGAAAGCGCTGAGAATATAAAAGAAGTGATTAAGAAGTATAACATAAAGAGAGTTGATTACATCGTTTCAGGTCTACCCTTTATATCACTGCCTAAAGAGGTTTCAGAAAAGATTCTTAAAAATACAGCAGACGTGTTAAAAGATCACGGCAAGTTCATAACTTTCTAATATTCAATGGTCAAGAAAAAGCTTTTTAAAAAGTTCTTTCCATCAGTAAGTACAAAAAGGACTCTAGCGAATATACCACCAGCTTATGTGTTAAGCTGCAACAACTAGGATAATTAGTAGGTCACAAGTCATAGGTAATAGGTCACAAGTTAGGATGAAACTCTTTGGGAGTTTCTAAATGGAGGTTTTACCTCCAAACCTCTAAGCTTTGTCAACTTCAAGCTTACCAATGAAATTAAAGAGTTTCTTATTTAGAAAGAATAAGGTATTATGATAATAAAGTATTAGCAGTTTGTATTATAAGGTTACAAACTGTTGTTTTTTTTGTAATAATTTTGTGGCTTGATGTCATGTATATAGTGATATCATTAATTATAAGGCATATCACGGTTAGATGACAACTGTAATATGTCTTTTTATATATAATTAATAGAATGTTAAAAAAAATATAGATTGTAAGGATGTTTATAATATATAATATTAGGTAAGAATTATACTAAAGATAAATTAAGAAGGTACCAAAAGATTATGGATAATAATATAAAGAAAGATATAAATAACATTCATGATAAAAGTTATAAGGATTTGTATTCAAATAAGCAAGTATTTTTAGATCTTGTAAAAGAAATGGTAAATGCACCTTGGAGCAAAGAGCTTAGTACAGAAGATTTAACGTTAATCAACAAATCTTATATAGCATCAGATTATGAAGAGCAGGAATCAGATATAGTTTATAGTGCAAATATAAATGATGGTGAAGTGATCTTCTATGTGCTGCTAGAGTTTCAGTCAACTATTGATTACAGGATGCCGTTAAGATTATTTTTCTATATCAGTGAGATACTTAGGGAATATGCTAAGAATGCAAATCATAAAAAAAGTGATAGAAATATAAAAATCCCTGCAGTAGTACCAATTGTACTATACAATGGTCAGCATAAGTGGGATGTACCTACTAGATTCAGTGATATTGTATATAATGGACAAATTTTTGGCCACAATATTGTTGATTTTAATTATGATATCTTTGATGTTAATCATGATTATACAAAGGAAGAGCTTATAGAGACCAAATCAATTACAAGTGCTATTTTTCTGCTTGATCAGAAAGTATCACCTGTGGAATTTTTAAATAGAATAAAAGCAATAGTTTTATTTTTTGATAAGCTTACACCTAAAGAAATGCAGGTACTTAAACACTGGATTAAAAATTCAGTTGAGGAGGGCTTAGCAGAAGAGGCTGTAGAAATTTTAAGTGCAAGTCGTGAGGAGGTAGAAACTATGGTTGCTAGCAATGCATTTATACTTACTGAAATGAAGGAAAAAGCAAAAGCTGAAGGAAGAAAACAAGGTATAGAACAAGGTATAGAACAAGGTATAGAACAGGGTATAGAACAGGGTATAGAACAAGGTATAGAAAAGGCCAAAGTTGAAATGGCAAAGGAAATGCTAAAGGATAATGAACCTATAGAAAAGATAATAAGGTACTCTAAATTAAGTGTGGAGCAAATAAAAGAAATACAAAATTCGTTGAAATAATTAAGGCCTGTGAAGTATTTTAGAAGAATATTTCACCCTTTTTTATGATGTTTTATTATAAATAAAAAACATTTCACTTTAATAAATTTACTTCTTACTTCGAGAAATTGACTTCTTACAGGAAATATATTTTGTTAGAAAAAATTTACTGTATAATAAACTCATCAAGTAAAGAGAAGGAGTTTTTTATTATGAAAGTATTTAATAGAAATTTTGTTATGGTTTTAATAGGGCAGATAATTTCCTTGTTTGGAAATACAATTTTACGTTTTGCTTTGCCACTTTATCTTTTGAATGAGACAAAGTCAGCTTCATTATATGGAATTGTTCAGGCATGTGCTTTTATACCGATGATACTTGCAACACCTATTGGAGGAATAATTGCAGACAGAGTGAACAAGAAAAATATAATGGTAATTTTAGATTTTACTACTGCATTTCTAACATTAGGTGTAATGTTACTTCTAGGAAGATTTAATATCGTAATTCTTCTTTTAGCTGCACTTAGCATTTTGTATGCTATTCAGGGAGCATATCAACCAGCAGTTCAGGCAAGTATACCACTGCTTGTAGATGAAGAGGGAATAATGCAGGCTAATTCAATGATTAATATAGTAAGTTCACTTTCACAGTTAGTAGGGCCAGTTATTGGTGGTATGCTTTTTGGATTCTTTGGAATAAAGCCTATATTATTAGTTTCAGTTGTTTGCTTTGTAATTTCAGCAGTTATGGAAATATTTATTGTTATACCTTTTAATAAACCAGAAAGTAAAGATTGTGTGTTTGATATTGTTAAATCAGATATGAAGGAAAGCTTTAAGTTTATGTTAAAAGACAGACCTGAAATCTTTAAGGTATGTTTAATTCTTACTGTTGTAAATATTGCACTTTCAGCATGTGCAATGGTAGGTCTTCCTGTTATCGTTACACAAAAGCTTGGTTTTAGCGCAGATACAGCAAATACATTGTATGGATATGTTGAAGGAGCAATGGGCGCAGGAAGCTTGGCTGGTGGAATTATTGGCGGCGTATTTGCGAAGAAAATGAAAATAAAAAACTGCAGTATACTTCTTGTTTTATGCTGCCTTAGTATGTTGCCTATAGCAGCAGCTTTATCAATGAATTTATCAGGCATGGTTTCATATATTGTAATCATAGCAAGTTCTTTTGTAATGATGATGCTATCAACATTGTTCTCAATACAGCTTATGGCATGTCTTCAGATTCTTACACCTAACAATCTATTAGGAAAAGTAATTTCATGTGCAATGTGTATATCAATGTGTGGAGCACCACTAGGTCAGGCTGCTTATGGAGTAGCTTTCCAGAAGCTTGCAGATTCTCCTCAGATATTATTTGCCTTTGCAACATTTGTTGGAGTAGTACTTGCATTATACTCAAACAAGGTATTTGTAATCATAGGAAAACTGATGACAGACATCACTGAAAGTCAGGAAGATACTGAAGAAGGATATAAGATGGAATGTAGCAAAGGAGAAGCAGTAGCAAAATAAAAAAGGGGTTGCAAAACATATTCCGAAGCCGACCTCGTTCCCTGTTGTCGCTCCAAGTCGTTTCTCCATATGTCTTGCAACCCTAGGATTACTAAAGGATGGAAGTGCATTATACCATTTTTTAAAATTCGCAAGTAAATCCTTTGTTTTCAGTACTTTGCTGCATTAAAATTTTACCTTTTTCAATGCACTTTTCTAAACAACAAAAATAGGTCACAGGTCAAAATTCACAACTTGTGACCTGCTTTTTTCATTCTTTTTATAAGTAATAAATTAGTTTGAGGTTGGTTTTAAAAATGTAGATTGGCATGTGTTTACATGTTAGTCTTGATTTCCTTTTTATTAAAACTAATTAATTGTATTTCGTCATTATTATCAGCAGTAAAGAAGTATTTTATACCGTCTCCAACGTCTTTTACATTTACTGTTTTATATTTTGCAGTATCTGTTAATTTAAATTCTTCTTTATTTGTAATTGTGTCATAATAGTCTGCAGTAACATTCTTTTTTGATACTTGAATTTCTTTAGATTCTTTAGCATATTTTCTACGGTCATCTGCATCAAATTCAGTATAGCCCTTGATTTTAGACTGGTCATCGTTGCAGTAATTTAAGCAGTAGCACCTGTCCCACTCTTTGTTATCTGTGTGAGCCACATTTTCAAAGAAATATAAGTAATCATTGATTCTATTTAATTAATGTATATTATAGTATATATTATAAAAAAAGGACCTTGTAATTTTTTCAGATGCTGTATGAATATTAAGTTTATCTTTATGTCTGTTAAATAAGAGAGTTTCTACTACACCTATGAAGACTATGATAGCAATCATAATTATTACTAGCTTAATCTGATTTTCATTAAGAAACTGGTAGTATTTAGATGTGGATGAATAAGAGCTTGCTAGTGATGTAAACAGTGCATTACTTGTTGCATGAAGCATTATAGAAAAGGTTATGCATCCTTTTGTCTTTTTGAATACGAATGTTATGATCATTGATATAATTATTGCGTTCATAATGTGAATAGCAATAGGACAGCCATACTGGCTTGATCCAGGTATGAAAAATAGAGGCAGGTGCCATAGTGACCATACAATACCTACAAATATACCGGAGAATGCTATGTTCTGTCTCTTGAGTACTTTATCTAGCAGAAAACCTCTCCATCCAAATTCCTCTCCGATACCTCCACCTATAGTGAATACCATTATGAACCATGATAAGATATTAAAAAAATTTACCTTGAATGTCTCATTAAAGCCCATTGACTGAGTTAAGAAAAAGGTGGAAACAACATAAACAGCAACAATAATCATGCCGATGATGCAGTATATACCGTGACTTTTATAGATATTAATTCGTTTAAACAAATCCGTTATTCCCACATCTTTATAAAAGTATGCTGTAAGAATAATGCCCATAATACTTTTGATTTATTTGGAAATGTAAGAGATAAAAGATAAGTGTCTTTTATCTCTTTTTTAAAACTATTCATGCATAAAAATTCTCTAAGACAATAAAAATGTGAATATTTATCACAAACTATTGCATAAATATACATATGTGTGTATAATTAATGTATAAAATGAATTAGCAATACGCAGAGCTCTTAATTGATTGGGGAATTGGAGTCATGCATACAATAAATAAATTGGGGGGCTTTTAAATATGAATAAATATAACAAGGTTGTACTAGCTTATTCAGGTGGACTTGATACATCAGTAATCATTCAGTGGCTTAAGGAGAATTATGGCTGTGAAGTCATTGCAGTCTGCGGTAATGTTGGACAGGATTCTGAGCTTGAAGGTTTAGAGGAAAGAGCACTTAAAACTGGTGCTTCTAAGCTTTATATTGAAGATTTAACTGACGAATTTGTTAATGATTATATCTTTCCAACAATAAAGGCTGGAGCTATCTATGAAGGAAAATATCTTCTTGGAACTTCTTTTGCAAGACCTATTATCGGTAAAAGACTTGTAGAGATTGCAAAGAAGGAAGGAGCAGATGCTATCTGCCATGGCTGCACTGGCAAGGGTAATGATCAGGTAAGATTTGAGCTTGCAGTAAAAGCATTTGATCCAAATATGAAGATTATTGCTCCATGGAGAATATGGGACATTAAATCTAGAGAAGATGAAATTGAATATGCAGAAAAGAATAATATTCAGATAAAGATAAACAAGGAAACTAACTACAGCAAGGATATGAATCTTTGGCATTTAAGCCATGAAGGTCTTGATCTTGAAGATCCAGCCAATGAACCTAAATATGATAAGATACTTGAATTATCAAAAACTATAGAAAATGCACCTGATACACCTACTTACATCACACTTGATTTTGAAAAAGGAATTCCCGTTTCACTTAATGGGGAAAAGTTATCTGGAGTGGAGATTATAAAGAAACTTAATAAGATCGGCGGAGAAAATGGCATTGGGATTACTGATATGGTTGAAAACAGACTTGTGGGCATGAAGTCAAGAGGAGTCTATGAAACTCCAGGTGGAACTATTCTATATCAGGCTCATAAAAATCTTGAAGAGCTTTGTTTAGACAAGGAAACAGCTCATTATAAAGAAATGGTTTCATTAAAGTTTGCTGACATTGTCTACAATGGTCAGTGGTACACTCCACTTAGAGAAGCATTATCTGCTTTTGTTGATAAGACTCAGGAAAATGTTACAGGAACTATCAAACTTAAATTATATAAAGGCAACATAGTAAACGCTGGAATGACATCTCCTTATTCTTTATACAGTGAGGAATATGCTACATTTGGTGAAGATGCAGTTTATAATCAGAAAGATTCAGCTGGATTTATCAATTTATTTGGACTTCCTCTTGTAGTTAATGCAAAGATGAAAAGCAAGACAAAAGGTGAGGGAAAATAATATGAAGCTTTGGGGGGGAAGATTTAAAGAGGCTGAAAATGTACTTGTTAATGACTTTAATTCTTCTATAAGATTTGATCAGAGAATGTATAAGGAAGATATAACAGGCAGTCTTGCCCATGTAAAAATGCTTGGAAAGCAGGGTATTATTCCCAAGGAGTCTGCAGAAAAAATTGCAGAAGGCTTAAGCGAGATATTAGTGAGAATTGAAAACGGGGCTATTGAAATAGATGAGACAGCTGAAGATATTCATAGCTTTACTGAAGGAATATTAACTTATTATATTGGCGAAGAAGGTAAAAAACTTCATACAGGAAGAAGCAGAAATGATCAGGTTACTTTAGATCTAAGAATGTATCTTAAAACAGCAATTCAGGAGCTTATCCAAAACATCCTGGAGCTTGAGACAGTCTTATATGACAAAGCAGCAGAAAATATCAAGACAATAATGCCAGGCTATACGCATATGCAGAAAGCCCAGCCAATAACTCTATCTCATCATCTTCTTGCTTATGCTGAAATGTTCAAACGTGATATTGGCAGGCTTAAGGATTCCTACAAAAGGACAGATGAAATGCCACTAGGTGCTGGTGCACTAGCCACATCAACTTATCCTATTGACAGGGAGTTCGTTGCTAAAGAACTTGGCTTTTCAAAAATAACTCTTAACAGTCTTGATTCAGTTTCAGACAGGGATTATGTTATTGAAACTCTTTCTGCAATATCCATGATTATGATGCATCTTTCGAGGTTTTCCGAGGAAATAATTTTGTGGTGTACTAATGAATTTAATTTTGTAGAACTTTCTGACGAATACAGCACAGGCAGCTCAATTATGCCACAGAAAAAGAATCCAGACGTTGCAGAACTAATAAGAGGAAAGACTGGCAGAGTTTATGGAGATCTTACTACTATATTAACTGTCATGAAGGGAATTCCTCTTGCTTATAATAAGGATATGCAAGAAGATAAGGAATGCATTTTTGATGCACTTGATACAGTAAATCTCGCATTAAAGACATTCAGCGGCATGATTAAGACTATGAAAGTCAACAGTGATAACATGAAAAAGGGTGCGAAAGGTGGCTTTACAAATGCTACTGATGTGGCTGATTACCTTGTAAAAAAGGGCGAAAGCTTTAGAAATGCCCATGAAATTTCAGGAAAAATCGTTCTTTACTGCATCGACCATGATATGTATATAGAAGATATGTCACTTGATACCTTCAAGACTTTTTCAAATCTTTTTGCAGAAGATATATATGAAGCCATTGATCTTGTAACATGTGTTAAGGAAAGAAAGGTTATTGGAGGCCCTTCCCCTGATTCTGTATCTAATGAACTTAATGAACTTAAAAAATTCATTGAAGAAAATAAGAAGGGGGCATAGAAGGATGATAAATGTAGGTATCGTAGGTGCTACTGGCTATGTAGGCTGCGAGCTTTTAAGAATCCTGCTTAATCATAAGAAAGTAAATGTATCTGCTCTTAGTTCAGTATCCTTTAAGGATCAGAAGATTGCTTCTGTTTATAAAAGCTTTAATGGTATTACTGATCTTATCTGCGAAAATAGTGATGATGTTATTGAGAAGTCAGATGTTATTTTCACAGCACTTCCTCATGGACTGAGTGAAGACATTGCTTATAAATGCTATAAAGCAGGAAAAATATTAATTGATATGGGGGCAGATTTCAGGCTCAGCGATGAAGAGGAATATAAATTCTGGTATGGCAAAAGCTTTAAACATCCAGAGCTTCATGAGTTTAGCTGTTATGGTCTGCCTGAACTTAACAGGGAAAAAATAAAATCTTCAAAGATAATTGCAAATCCAGGATGTTATCCAACATCTATTGAACTGGCTCTTATGCCATTACTGAAAAATTCATTAATCGAAACTAATGATATAATCTGTGACTCAAAGTCTGGTGCTACAGGCTCTGGAAGAAGTCTTACTTTGACAAGCCACTTTGTTGAGCTTAATGAAAATTTTGCACCATACAAAGTTGGAGCACACAGACATACTCCTGAAATTGAGGAGATACTTAAAGTTATGAGCAAAGAAAAGGTGAAGGTTACCTTTACGCCTCATCTTTTGCCGATAAACAGAGGCATTTTAACTACAATATACTGCACACCTAAAGAAGAAATAAATCTTGAAAAAATTCACGAACTCTATAGTAGTACATACAAGAACGAGACTTTTGTAAATGTACTTGACCTATCAGAAACAGCATGTACTAAAAATGTACGTTATTCTAATTACTGCAATATCTCATTACATCAGAATTTTAGAAAAGACAAGTTAATTATAGTAAGCGCAATAGATAATATGGTGAAGGGTGCTGCTGGTCAGGCAGTACAGAATATGAATTTAATACTTGGATTTGAAGAAGATGAGGGACTTAATTTCATCTCACCTTCATTTTAAGGGGGCTTAATATTGGATTATAAAGAAATAGAAGGTGGAGTTACTGCTGCAAAAGGCTTTTTAGCAGCAGGTGTTCACTGTGGAATAAAGAAAAAGAAAAAGGATTTATCACTTGTATATTCTGAAAATGTATGTACAGCAGCTGCAGTATTTACAAGCAATGTAGTTAAAGGCGCACCGATTATCGTGTCAAAGGAGCATCTAAAAAACAATATTGCACAAGCAATAATAGTCAACAGTGGCATTGCCAATACATGTGAGAGTGATGGCGTAGAAAAAGCTAGCATGATGACTGGGTTTGTGGCTGATGCTCTTAAAATAAATGAAGATGATGTGCTAGTTGCTTCAACAGGAGTTATTGGACAGCCTCTTAATTTAGAGCCAGTTAAAGAACATATGAAGGAGATTGTCTCTTCATTATCTAAAGAAGGACATACAGATGCAGTTTCTGGCATCATGACAACTGATACAGTTCCAAAGGAAATGGCAGTGGAAGTTGATATCTGTGGCACTAAAGTTACTATTGGCGGTATGTGCAAAGGATCAGGAATGATTGAACCTAATATGTGCACCATGCTTTCTTTTATAACTACTGATGTAGCTATTTCAAAAGATCTTTTAAAGGAGGCTGTAAAATCTTCAGCTGATGCTAGCTACAACAGGATAAGTATTGATGGTGATACAAGCACCAATGATTCTTATTTTATCTTAGCAAACGGCAAAGCTGGAAATAAAACTATTACAGAAAAAGATGACTCATATTATACATTTCTTGATGTCTTAAATTATGTGAATGTAACTCTTGCAAAAAAGATGGCTAAAGATGGTGAAGGAGCAACAAAACTTCTGCAGTGTGATGTTACTGGAGCTGACTCAGAAGAAAATGCTCTTATATTAGCCAAAAGTGTTATCAAATCTTCACTAGTTAAAACTGCTATGTTTGGCTGTGATGCAAACTGGGGCAGAATTATGTGTGCACTTGGATATGCAGGTGTTAATTTTGATCCAGATATTGTTGATATTTCATTTATCGGAAAATGTGGTGAGATAGTAGTATGTGAAAAAGGCAAAAGTATTGCTTTTGATGAGAAAAAGGCTTATGAGATTTTAGATGAAGATGAAGTCATAATAAATGTCAATATGAATAATGGCGAGAACTCTGCATCTGCCTGGGGCTGCGATCTAAGTTATGATTATGTAAAAATTAATGGAGAATACAGAAGTTAGTGTATAAGGGGGATTAAAAATATGGAATTAAGTGAACGCGCTGATATTCTTGTGCAGTCTCTTCCTTATATACAGCGCTATAATAATAAAATAATTGTTGTCAAATATGGCGGTAATGCTATGGTCAGCAAAGAACTGCAGGAAACTGTTATCAGTGATATTGTGATGATGAAATGCGTTGGCATGAAGCCTGTTGTTGTCCATGGGGGAGGCCCTGATATTACTGAGTTTATGAAAAAAATCGGTGAAGAAACTACCTTTATTAATGGGCTGAGGGTAACAGATGAGAATGCTATTAAAATTGTGCAGATGGTTCTTGGAGGAAAGGTTAATAAGAATCTTGTTTCTATGATTGAGAAGGCAGGCGGAAAAGCTGTTGGTTTATGTGGTATGGATGGTTCGCTTTTAAAAGCTAAAAAACATGTTAATTCTGATAACGTTGATCTTGGCTTTGTAGGTGATATAACTTCAGTAAATACTGATATCTTAAAGACAGTGCTTGATTCTGATTACATTCCTGTAGTTGGCAGCATTGCATTAGGTGAAGATAATGACTGCCTTTATAACATAAATGCAGATAACTGCGCTTCTAAAATTGCAGCTGCTCTTAAAGCAGAAAAGCTTATTCTTTTAACTGATGTACCTGGTGTGCTTAAAACTCCAGGTGATGCTTCTTCTTTAATTTCTACACTTAGACTGCATGAAATACCAAAGCTTCTTTCTGAAAATGTAATTAAGGGCGGAATGATTCCTAAAATAGACTGTTGCGTTGAAGCTGTGCGTATGGGAGTTGAACGTTCATATGTAATAGACGGCAGGATTCCTCATTCAATGCTACTTGAGATTCTTTCAGATGAAGGTATTGGCACTATGATTTATTAGGAGATGATTAATATGGAAAATTCTTTACTTAATACGTATGGATATCTTCCTCCTGTTATTTTAAGAGGTGAAGGTGTTTATCTTTTTGATACTGATAACAATAAATACTTAGATTTTGCCAGCGGCATTGGTGTAAATTCTTTAGGATATAACCATTCAAAGTGGACTTTAGCAGTAACAAATCAGCTTAAGACTCTGCAGCATTCATCAAATATTTTTCTTAATAATGTCACTGCTAAGCTTTCTAACAAGCTTACAGAAGTAGCACATATGGACAAGGTTTTTTTCGCTAACTCTGGTGCTGAAGCAAATGAATGTGCCTTTAAGATTGCCAGAAAATATAGCTTTCAAAAGTATGGTATGGGAAGAAACGTGATTCTATCCTTAAGGCAGTCTTTTCATGGCAGGACACTTACAACTCTTACAGCTACAGGCCAAGAAAGATTTCATCAATATTTTTATCCATTTCCTGAAGGTTTTGCTTATGTTGAAGCTAACAATATTGATGATTTTAAGGAAAAAGTAAGTAACAATGTCTGTGCAGTAATCATGGAGCCAATTCAGGGTGAAAGTGGCATACATTTGATTGATAAGGAATTTGTACAGGAAGTCTCAAAGATATGTAAGGAGAAAGATATCCTGCTTATTTTTGACGAAGTGCAGAGTGGTATTGCAAGAAGTGGTAAGCTTTTTGCTTATGAATATTTCGATGTTGAGCCTGATATCATAACTTCTGCTAAAGGTCTTGGAGGCGGTCTGCCTATTGGAGCAGTATTATGCAATAAGAGCGTTTCAGATGTTTTTGTTCCAGGTGATCATGGCAGTACATTTGGAGGAAATCCAGTATCATGTGCTGGTGCACTTGTGGTGCTTGATGAGATTTGTAATGAGAAAACTTATAAGAGAGTTTGTGACCTTGGTGAATTAATTATGAATAAGATTAAGAAGGCTAATTTGCCTAAGGTGGTAGAGGTGCGTGGCAGAGGATTGATGATTGGTATCGAAGTTAAGCAAAAGGCTGCAGAAATTCAGAAAGCGGCCCTAAAGAAAGGACTTGTGGTCTTAACTGCAGGAAGTAATGTGGTACGACTTCTTCCACCAATAGTATTAAGTGAAGAAGAAGCAGAAAAAGGAGCAGATATTTTAATCAGCTTACTTAGTTAAGGAGGATTATATGAAAAAAGATTTATTGAAAATGGATGACCTTTCTAAAGAAGAAATTTTAGATATATTGAATCTAGCTGATCAGCTTAAATATGAGCTTAAGCATGATATTGCACATGCTCATTTAAAAGGTAAGACACTTGGCATGATTTTTGAAAAAAGCTCTACAAGAACAAGAGTATCTTTTGAAGTAGGTATGTACCAGCTTGGAGGCAACGGCTTGTTTCTAAGCAGCAGGGATCTGCAGATAGGACGTGGGGAACCTGTCCAGGATACTGCAAGAGTTCTTTCGAGATTTCTTAACGGTATTATGATAAGGACTTTTAAGCAGAAGGAGGTTGAAACTCTTGCTAAATATTCATCAATTCCTATAATTAACGGTCTTACTGATGATGAGCATCCATGCCAGGTGCTTGCAGACCTTATGACTATCAGGGAATACAAAAATACTATTGAAGGACTGAAGGTTGCCTACATTGGTGACGGTAATAATATGGCTCAGTCATTAATGATAGGAACTTTAAAAACAGGAATGAACTTTTCAATAGCATGTCCACCTGACTACACTCCAAAGCAGGAGTATATCTTAAGGGCAAAGGAGCTTGCAGAAAAGGAAGGCACTAAATTTGTTATTACTGATTCTCCTAAAGAAGCAGCAATGGATGCTGATGTTTTAATCACTGATGTTTGGGCAAGCATGGGACAGGAAGGCGAAGCAGAAATCAGAAAGAAAGCATTCAAAGGCTTCCAGATAAATGATGAACTTATGGGTAAGGCTCATAGTGATGCCATAGTACTTCACTGTCTGCCAGCACATAGAGGAGAAGAAATAACAAATGAAGTAATTGAAGCTCATCAGAACGAAGTCTTTGATGAAGCAGAAAACAGACTGCACGCACAAAAGGCTGTGCTTGTTAAGTTAATGAAATAGTATAACAAATCAGGAAGAGCATTTTTCATTCGAGAAAACAAGACTAATATGACTCTTTCAAATTTAGTATTGCAAAAAGAACAGGTCAAGGTTATAGGCAAATAATAATTGCTGTTTTGCAAGTGGATATGCACTGTAACCATCAGCAATGAACTTAAGAGTTTTGTTTGGGAAGTTTTTAATTAAATTAGCAAGATAGTATGAACACTTATTATTTGTGCATTTATGTACTTTAAAATGTTTTCGTTCCTTACGTTCCGTAAGCGTCGAGCCACAGTATGGACATTTAAAAACTAAAGGCTTAGTAACAAAATTAGACTCTTGAAATGCAGTACCACAAACTTTGCATTGATACTGGCCTTTACTACCATTGTTATCATAGATGTATTCATGAGTGGCACCACATTTAGGGCAGATAATTTTGTCTGGAATAGTTTTACCGTTACGTCTTTGGACGGGCTTGATAATTTTATTATATTTATGCTTGTAATACGCTAAAAGCAGTTTGTAATCAACCTGCTCAAAACGTTTGATTATAGGCAGTTTATCTACTTTAAACTTTTGATATTTAGGACTGTTTGAATCATCAAATTGCATTTGCTTAAGCGGAATATGCTGAGCAATAAGTCCTATAAGTTGATAAATAATTTTAATTAGATATTGATTATATATTAGTAAATAAGTTATAATTGAATCCACAATAACGACATCCTTTCGTGTTTATTTTTGTATTCTAGGAGATTCAATTGTAACATGAAATTAGGGGGTCGTTGTTTTTTTGCAAAAAAACTTCCGAAACCTTGATTAATAAATAGATTTTAAAGTAAAAAGTGTGAAGAAACTTTACACTAACGATTAAAGCAAGGAAGCTAAATTAATAAGAGAGCAGAGGTTTTACAATCTCTGCTCTTATTTTTTTGTAGATAAAGATGATTTAATAATTGTTTTTTAGTCATACTATAATATTTTTTTGAAAAAATAAAAAAACAATAAAGAGTTATAAAAATTTAACGATATAATTAAAGGAACAAGAAAAATGTCACATTGTGTAAAAAAGCATAAAGTTGAATTGGTGGCAATAATAGTATATTTTGTACAAGTTATATATTAGGAGGAAAGAAAATTGAAACAAAAGTGCAGAAACTTAAAGGTAATTTATAAGCTTATATTCTGTTTTGGAAGTATAATTTCGCTTGTATTATTTGATGGTATAATAAGTTATAGCAAAATAAAAGGGATTGATAAAAATTTAGATGCAATATATTCAAAAAGTCTTGTGAAATTAACTACGATACAGGATATTAGAAATAATATGGCTGATTTAACTTCAGGATCACTTATTTTAATTAATCCTGCTAACAAGGATGTTGTTGATAAGACAATTTCAGATATGAATATGTTAATTGATGAAAGTACTAATCTTACAAAAACATATGAGAAACTAGTTAATGATGATAAGGATAAAAAAATATTTTCACAGTATGTAGAAAATTTTAATAAATACAAACAATCAAAAGATAAATTTTTTGAAGCTGCTAAGAGTGGCGATGAAAATCTAACAAAAGAGCAGTTTGACATATTTGATGGTTACAGAGCGGTAATAAATGATTTACTTGATGAAACAATAAAATATAATCAGAATATTGCTAAAGTTAATTATGATAATAGCCAGAAAGAGTATGAAAGTGCTATTGGAAGTATAAGCATATTTGGTTTAATTGTAATTGTAGTAAGTATAGTATTCTCATATATATTAATAGTGAGCATAATAGGTCAATTGAAAAAGGTTAAAGCATTCTCTGAAAGAATTTCTCAATTTGATTTTTCAGAAAGTATAGAAGTAGTAAGTGAAGATGAATTTGGAGAAACAGCAGTATCACTAAATGAAGCACAAAGCAATATAGTTGAATTATTAAAGAATATAACAAATAGTTCAAATCAACTAAAATCTGATAGTGATAAGTTATCTATAAATTCTGAAGAACTTATGTCAAAGATGCAGGAGATGAATACTGCATGTAAGACTATGGAGGTTACTATAGAAGAAAACAGTGCTGCTTCAGAAGAGATAAGTGCTTCTGTTGAAGAGATAAACTCAGCAGTAAGTGAACTTGCTCAGAAAGCTTCATTAGCAAGAGATGTAGCAGGTAAAGCAAAAGAAAATGCAGAAAATGTTCAGGAAAAAGGACAGGCTGCAGCAGTTACTACTCAAGATTTATACAAGGAAAAGAGAGAAGCGATACTTAATGCCATCGAAGAAGGCAAGATAGTTAGCAAAATAAAGGATATGGCTGAAACTATTGCAAGTATATCTGATCAGACAAATCTTCTTGCATTAAATGCAGCTATTGAAGCAGCAAGAGCAGGAGAAAATGGTAAAGGCTTTGCTGTTGTTGCAGATGAAGTAAGAAAGCTTGCAGAACAATCAAAAGAAGCTGTAAATGATATTAATGAAAATATACAAAAAATTGATGTGGCTTTTGAAAACTTATCTTCAGGAAGTAATGATATTTTAGAGTTTATGAATGAGAAAGTAATACCAGAATTTAATGGCTTTGTAGAAGGTGGAGACCGTTATTATAAAGATGCAGATTACATTAACGAGTTATCAGAGGATCTTGCTTCAACACTTGAAGAATTCTCAGCAACTATAGATCAGATTAGTGAAGCAATTCAAAATGTGGCACTTAATGAACAAAAATCTTCGGAAAAAGTTGGAGTTGCAGGTAATGTAGTTAAAGAAATCAATGCAGTATCAGAAGAAGTTTTAGAAACATCACAAGGTCAGGCTGATTTATCTGAAGGATTAAATGAATTAGTAAGTAAGTTTAAAGTAGAACAATAATTTTAATTAAGCACCATTTCGCGAGGAATGGTGCTTTTTGGCCTTTGCTGAATACAAGAAATGATGACTGCGTTTTTTTAGAAAAATCAGTTATTCCTACATCATTAAAGATTTTTTGAACAGGAGTACTTACAAGAAGTAAATTACCCTCCCTTTCAAATGAATAATCAGAAAGGTTTGATTCGCCGATATAATTCTTAATCCACTGTATTCCTGTATTAGATGAACCGCCATAGTTTCCTCTTAAATCGATGATTGAAACTGGAGCTTTCTTCATGTTTAATGCACTATTTATAAAAGCTGGCTGGTCAGCATCTTTTTCTGAATCAGAAACAAAGCTTGTAAATAAGCTGACCTTTATCATTTAATGAATGGTACATATAGTTGCTTATTTTATTGCTTTTATCAATTTCTTCTTATGGCAGACCTTGATTTGTTGACTTCTGATAAAACTGAACTGAATTCAGTATCTTTAGCTTTTTCAGTACTATAAGATTTATATTTAGCTGCTGCTATACCAGCTGCCCCTGCAGTTATAACAGTTGCCAAAAGTATGATAACTATTTTCTTTTTCATATAGAATTACCCCCAATATATAAAAAATAAATTACATATATAAGGTATGTTATAGCACTAAATTGATGGCAAATCAAATGGAATTATACACAATTCACCTATAATGTTCTTGCTAAGGGTGGATTTTATGTATAAAATTACATTAAGGGAAAATTACAAAGAGGATTGGGTGCAATTTATGTTTCATCAGTAGTTGTAGGAATAGCCTGGTTTATAATATATATTGAAATGTGCTTGTATTAATAAGGGAGATGGTGTGATGATACTACTATTTATTATTCTAATGTTGCTTGTATTTGGTAAGTTGCTATTTCTTGCGTTTAGAGCGACTTGGGGAATTGCAAAAATACTTTTAACATTCATATTGCTGCCTGCTGTTATTGTTGTTATGGCATTAGGAGGCTTGATTACATTTGCTATTCCTATACTAATAATTATTGGTGTTATAACAGTACTTTGTAGTATTTGTGGAAAGTAATAATGTTTGAAAGACATATTCTGTAGTCTAAGTTATTGTGCTTAAGTCGTTTCTACATATGTCTTTCAACCTTTTTTATTATGAGATAATAGAAATTCAGTGAAAAATTAAACCTGTATCAAATCGTTTTTCAGACCTTTTGCCACAGGCTTTTTTCATATTGTAAATAATACATTTATTACGTACTTCATCAAAATGATTAAACGTATATTTCGATTAAACCCAAAACCAATAAGTGTAATGGATAGAATATATAGAAGAACCACTTGTTAAATGCACTACTTTTGCCTTTCTTGCCATTATACATTAATAAAAGTGGAATTATTAAGAATATTCCTGCCTGCCATATCTCGCCATACCATGGTCTGTGTTTTGAAATCATGAATATTATGTTTGATAATACTTCAAATCCAGAAGCAAGCGTGAAACAGATTAATTTAGCTTGTATATTATCTCTAAAAGCATAGAATACAAGGATAAATACAGGAGCAATTATTCCCCAGTCACCCATTCCAGAAAGCATTATTAGTAATACGGTGCTTGTCCATTTTAATATAGGATTTGATATCTTCTCATAGCACACCAAAACTAAAAAGCCAATAAATAATGTATAAATAACATTCAAATCAGTAAATAAATTAGAAGTTAATATAGTTTTGTGGTGAGCAAAGGTATAAGCAAACTGTGAAATTACTGCAAACAAAGCAAGTCTTTCTCCATATTTTTTCCTTGAATGAGTATAGTAAAATCCTTCAGCAATGAAGTAACACATAATAGGCGCTGTTAGTCTGCCAATAAATCTGAAAGTACTGTATAAAGCAATATTGCTGTTCTTGGTGAAAAGTAACATTGCGATATGATCAAGAAGCATTGCAATAATTGCAATATATTTTAAAGTATTTCTATTAAGACACTTTTTCAAATTAATCCCCCCCTTAAAATTGTCATAAAGTGTATAATATATATTATATATTATAGTACGAAATGTAAGAAAATTGTAATAAAATTATTTATAATATTAA
The DNA here is from genome assembly GCF_009696465.1 of Inconstantimicrobium porci. Taxonomy (GTDB): domain Bacteria; phylum Bacillota; class Clostridia; order Clostridiales; family Clostridiaceae; genus Inconstantimicrobium; species Inconstantimicrobium porci. The sequence continues at coordinate 34,834 of NZ_VULX01000017.1, forward strand.
GTGTTATTACTTTGTATAAATTGTTATAATGATGTTTATTGTGAAATTTAATTATGATATTAAATAATTTGGAGCGATGGGAGTTAAATTACATGAATGGTATTGAAATATTAAGACAAGAAGAAGAGAGATATGATGCTCTTAAAGATAAAATAAAATCATTGCTTCAGACACCTGAATGTATCGGTGTGGAGGAATATTTAAAGGAAGCAGAGGAAATGTGTGATGAGGATTCTGAACTGTATTGGTTATTTGCCTGGTATTATATAAGAGCAGGTCAGGATGATGAAGCAATGAAATACCTTAAAAAAGCTGAGGCTATTAATAATAGAGAGGCCAAGATATTTATTTCGATGAGCGGTATTTATGGAAGGCGTGGCGAATATGAAGAATGTCTAAAGTGCTTAGATAGAGCAATGAATTTGCACAATGAAGATTTTAATGACATTTATTATTCAAGGGCATTATGTTATTACGATATGGGCGATATGGTACAAGCTAAAAAATATTTCCTTAAATCATTTACAAAGTATTGTTATCAATGTAGTAAAACTTTAAAGAATATTGATAAACATCTTAATGGAAAAACAAAAAAGAAGTTTAGCATTAAGGTTATTCCTATTACAAAAGAACGCAAAAAATATGAAAGGAAGAATAAGATTAAGAAGATAACTAATCGTATTCCAAAAGCTGTAAAATATTTTTTGTTTGTAATGATGCTTTTAGTGTTTGGTGTATTTTATTGGATTTATTCAATAACTCTCAAGAGAATAATAGGCAGAAAAAAAATAAAGAATTATGATGATTTAAACAATTGTAAAAATAAAACTAGAGTTATTATAAAGCTTAAGGATTTAAAGAATACAGGTTATTACAAAATGAATGATGGCAGAATACTTACTGAAGAACAGGTTGAAAGTGATAATTTATGGGCTGGTGTTAAGAGTGGCATTAATTACGGAAGTTTTGAAGATAAAAATATTCTTTTTTGCAACTGTATAGTGGGACTTCGATGTAAAGAGGGCCTTGAATTAATAGGACAGGCTAATTATATAGATAAAGAAATCTATAAAGAGATAATTGAAAAGTACAATATTGATGAAGATAAGATTCTTATTGAAGGGAAATAGATCATTATTTTGAATTATAAAAAGTGAACTTTATAATGTAGGAATTTAGAGAACTATGAAAAGTCTACTTAGAGCGATCGCAGAGAGCGACGGAGAATCGGAATATTTATATTTGTAGAAAGTGCACATATAAAGAAGATTCAAAATATAAAAAAATTAAAATAAAAATGATAAATAATAATAAAAAAAATTAAAAGTGCACTTTCATCCTTTCGTAATCAAGGGGATAAAGACATATGAAGAAACGACTTGGAGAGACCGCAGGGAACGACGGAGGCTTCGGAATATGTCTTTATCCCCCCTCCCCTTAACGTTAAATTAATGTTGCTTTTGTTATTCTTTACTCATGAAGTTTATGTGAGGTGACTATATGAGAAAAAAGAGAATTGCAATATTGATTATTCTGGTGATATTTAAAAGATATCCAGGCAAGAAAATCGAAAAGGTGATTTTTGATATGAATAGCGGTGATGGCATAGAAGAATATGTTAAGCGACTTCTTACAGATACTTTATCAAGCGATGGACCTGATATTCTGATGATTGATTCTATGAGTGCCAGAAAACTTGAAAAATCAAGAATGCTTATTGATTTAAAGCCGCTGATTGCAAAGGATAAGGATTTTAATAAAGATGATTACAATATGAAGGTGATTAAAGCAGGGATGTATGAAGGAAAGCAGGTATTAATGCCTTTAGATTATTCTGTTAATCAGTATATAACTACAGAGGAAGATACAAGTGAGCATGAACAAACAGTAACAATAAATACTGTTGGAACACATAAGATAAAAGTTGAATCTACCGATAATTTGGATAATACAAAAAAAGAGATACTGCTGCTTTTATGAATTCTAAAATATTATATAGTGTAGATAAATTATAAGTTGGTAGAGGGGATGGAAGAAGAGATGACAAATAGATTCTGGGATATTTTTTTGTGTTAATTTTGTTTTAATATTTAAAAGGTTTTATCTTAACTATGAAAGTAATAAACGTATATTATTTGAGAGTATGGTAATAATTTTAATTAAGGTTTATACTAACAATAAGGAATGTAAATTTTAAATACATATCATGATACTTTTCAACAGATATTATATTAACCATAAGGACTGTAAATGTATATTTAATTAGAAGATTTACAAAAAATGATATATTAACTATGTGGAAAGAATTAGAGAGTTAGATTCAGCATATTGAATATTACTCTCTATTTTATTTGCGCTAAAATTAGCACTATTAATTATACTGGTTGACATTTTATAAAAGAGAGTTATTATGGAAATATATTTAAAATATAAGGAGAAGATGATTGCTTGGGAAACTTAAACAATTCTTTAAAAATGTTATTTATTCTTAAGAGTAGAGGACTTATAAAGGTAAAAGATTTAGCTGATGAACTTGAAGTAAGCTCTAAACAAATAACTAGATATAAAGAAGTACTAGATGAATTTTTTGATATTGAATCTATAACAGGAAAGAATGGAGGATATCGTTTAAGGGATACTTATTTTCCTTTTAAAGAAGTGCTTTCAGAACAGGAAGTAAACATTATTAAAGAAGCCGTTTTATCTATCGATAGTTCTGCATTGCAAAATAACCCGGATCTTAATAAAGCAATTGAAAAAATTAATTATACTATTCTAAACGACGATAACAGCATTTCAAATTATGAATCTATAATTCCATATTCACGTATTAAGAAAAATGATGAAAAGTTTAAAGAAATAGAAAATAAATTATACAGCAGTATTTTTGGATCAGAAGAGGCTGTGATTTCATATAAAGATAATTCTGGTAAGGTTACAGAAAGAACTATATGTCCATATCAGTTTATTGTTTACAAGGGTGAAAAATATCTTGTTGCATTCTGTCTTTTAAGAAACGAGATACGCTTTTTCAAAATAAGAAGAATCATTAACTGCAGAGTTACAGATAAAAAGTTCAAAAAAGATATTGATGTGAAAAAAGTTATTAGTGATTATAGAAAAAATAGTATAGGGATTTTTGGTGGTGAAGAGTATGATTTAGAACTTGAAATAAAATATCCTATGGCAAATACAATCAAAGAAAGATTATGGGTAGATAATCAGGAAGTTGATGAAACAACATACAAAGACCGTATTATCTTTAAAGCGAAAATGAAAGGTGGACCAGAGATTTTTTCATGGATATTAAGCATGGGTGATTGCGTAAAAATAATTAAACCATTAAAGCTTAAAGAGGAAATACATAAAAAATTAGTGAATATGATAAAAAATAATTAAAAAAAATTATTTGAGTACATCATACGTCCATAATGTAGTTTATTCTATTAATCGAAGGGAGGTGAAATATTATGAGAATAGAAGTTATTTTTAATGCAGAAGACAAGAAATTTCCAATGTGCTATAGAATGATGATTACAAGCGTTATTAAAAAATCACTGGAACTTGCTGATGAAGAATATTTTAGAAATTTATATTACTATGAAGAAAAGAAAAATAAGAGAATAAAGCCTTTCACAAGCTCTGTTTTCCTAAGAAAATATGAAATTAAAAATAATGAGTTTATATTGAATGATTCAGGATCAATTATCATTTCAACTCCAGATTATAATTTTGGGATAACTCTATATAACGGATTTTTAAAATTAAAAAGCCATCAATATAGGGATTATAAAATTACAATTAATAGAGTCATTCTTAAAAAAGAGAATGTTGTAAATGAGGAAAAAATACTATGCAGGACTTTATCACCAGTTGTAATTACTGATAAAAGCAAAAAGCCAGTGAGCATTGAAGATATAGATAAGTTTAATGAGGAGTTAAATTATATAGCAGATCTTTCACTTGAAACTTATAGGGGCTACAAATTAAAAAGAAATATAGCGTTTACACCTGTAAGAATGAAGAAAATTGTTGCTAAAGAGAAGATAACAGATTTTAAGAATATAAGTAGTAAAGACTACATCTATATTGAGGCTTATAGTGGACAGTTTTATCTAGAAGGAGATATTGAAGATTTAAGGCTTCTAATGCAGCTGGGGATAGGCTTTAGGCGTAGTGAATGCTTTGGACTAATTGATTTAGTATAGGAGGTGAAGAAAATGAAGATATACAATTCTGATAATTGGTTCTATAAGCTTGGAATAGTCGGATTCAATAGAATCATGAAATATAACCAGACTTACAATAACTTAGATCTTGATAAATTTAATTATTATATTAATGAAGATTATATTCAATTTGATGTTGAGCTTCTTAATGAATTTGCATCATGTTTTTATAAATATTTCATTAATCAGTATGATACAGCAAAATTGACAGGATCACATTTAGATTGGAATATGAGCAGGGCACAAGATAAGAGCAAATTTACAGATAGTTTTAAAGATATTAAAAAGATAATATCAGATAAAAATAAAAAAATAGCTAAGCTTAAGGTTACTGGATATAATCGTTGTGAAGAGATTGCTAATCAGGTTAAGAAAATTAAATATGATGACTTAGATAAGCTTAATCATTTGCTTGATGAGTATAAAGTAATAATATCTGAAGATAAGATTAATATCCCAATAACAATTAATTATTTTAAATCAGTCTTATCAAATAGTTTCTTTGGACAGGTAAGTTTTCTAAATGTATGCAATAACAGTAAATCTATAAAAGAGCAGGAACAGATTATCTTTAATGATTATGTTCAGCCTGTAATTGATTCTGAGAATTTAAAAAATATCATTTCATTAGAGGATGAAGAAGAACTTAAGAAATTTACAGTAGATAAATGTGATGAGATAAGTTCAAAGTCAAGTGACGTTGAAAAAGTTATTAAAGTAATTAATAAGGATATATTTGGTAAGAAAAGAAAAGCTAAATCAGTTAATGAGATACTAGAAAGGTATAATAAATGCCAGATATGCGAAGAGGAAATATCTTATGGCAGTGATTATTCAGATGGAAACTTTATTCCTTTGGCAATAAGCGATGAAAACAGTCAGAACATGTTTTGGAACTTCAATGCAAAATATCCTATATGTCCTGTATGCAGATTAGTTTTATTATGTACTGCAGCCGGCGCAGCAACAGTTTTTAAAAACTATATGGATGAAAAATATAGTTATAATGATAAGCTATATTACGGATTTATAAGTATGGATGGCAGTCTTAAAAATCTAATAGATCAGAATGAAGCATTTAGAAATCAAAGTAGTAAAGATATAAGTTTTGAGCAGTATGTTTTAGATTATATAGGACAGAAGAAAGAAATCAGCTTATGGCAGCTTCAGAATATATTATATGTTGAATTTAATGCAGACTATGGTTCTAAGAATTCAAAGTTGAATTATTTTAATATACCAGTGTACTTAGCAAAATTCATAGTAGCCCATTCTGATGAGCTACAGTCTATCAAAGACACTAAACTTAGAAAAGAAATATTTGACGCATTACTGAAAAATCAGAACTTACAAAACATCGTTGATTTAAAGTTACGTTCTTGTGTTAAAACAGAAAGCTTTACTGATTTATATGTACTGAGAATTATTAAAATAGAGAATTATTTAAAACAGTATAAACAATTATGTGAAGGAGGAATTAAAGAAGTGGATGATTCAGCTAAAAAGAATTTAGACTTTATTTATTGGCAAGGCAGTAAGATTGCTACTGTTTATAGAGATAATAATGGGGAAAATAAGCTGCCAGGGATATGTTACAGACTTCTTAATGCAACAAAAGCAGGGAATAAAAAAGAACTTATGGATACTGTAATAAGGATATATATGTCTGCACAAAAGGAAATTCCATATTTATTCCTAGATATAATCAAGGAATCTAAATTAGATTATGAAGAAATTGCACATAGCTTTATAGCAGGCTTAAATTCTAAGGAAAGAGAAAGTAAGGAGGAAAAGTAAATGGGAAAATCAATAACCGCAAGTATAATCTTTGAAGCACAAAGCTTAAATTATGGTGAGGGAATAGGAAATATATCAGAACTTAAAAAGTTAACAAGAAATGATGGAAACTACTATTCATTAGAGACAAGACAAGCACTTACTTATGATATAAGAAGACTTGGAAATGATATTTTTGGATGGAATCTACAGACTGTCGATAAAAGCAAGGGAACGATACAATTTAAGAATGAATATACAATAAAAGATTCAGAAGAAATGGATCTATTCGGATATATGAAGACTGCTAAAAAAGGTGATGATGATAAAGGTGGTTCATTAATAAGGTCTGCAGCAGCAAGAGTTTCTACTGCTATATCACTGGAACCGTATAAAAGTGATATGGATTTTTTAAGCAATAAAGGATTTGCAGATAGAATAGGAGAACATCCAAATTTAGCAAATAGTGAGCAGCACTTAAGTTATTATTCATATACATTTACAATTGATTTAGATAAGATAGGCGTTGATGGTGACATAAAACTTTCAAATGAAGAAAGAGCAAAGAGAGTAAACCAGTTCCTTGATTTAGTTAAGATTCTAAATAGAAATATTAGGGGAAGACAGGAAAACTTATCACCATTATTTATTATTGGTGGTATGTATGATATAGCTAATCCATTTTTCTTAGGAAGAATTAAATTAATTAATAATAACCAGAAGTTCGATATTAACGTTGAACCATTAAAAAATGCTTTAGAGATGACAATACTTGATTGTAATGTAAAGGATAATACAGGAATTGGACTTGTAAAGGGTATATTTAATAATGAGGAAGAGATACTTAACATTACTGATAATAAATTAAGTGTAGAGGGATTCTTTAAAGACTTAAAGAGCAGAGTAAACGAATATTATGGAGCGTGACTATAATGAAAGCTTTAAAGATTAAAATGTATCAGGAGACTGTCTGTTACAGAAAGCCTTATGCATTTAAAGTTACAGAGACTTATCCATTACCTCCATACTCAACAATTATTGGAATGCTTCATAATGTGATTGGTGCAAAAAGCAATGAGTATCATCCAATGAATATTTCTGTCCAGGGCAGCTATGATGGAATATTCACATCATACAATACTACAAGATTGTATAAAAGAAACGATGTGACTTCTATGCCTATGAATGTACACATGCTTTATGGTGTTAAATTGATAATTCATGTAACAGCTACAGAGGATACATTAAATAAAATTTACAATGGATTTAAAGAGATGTCATCAGCTTTCGTTCTTGGAAGAAATGAAGACATTGCAAGGATAGACTTAATAAAGTTTGTAAATCTTGAACATCATATAATTGATGAAGATGAAGACAGCGTGAAAATGGGGTATAGCATGTATGTACCAGATAATTATGATGTGAATGTAAAAGGTATAAGATATAGACTTAACAAAGTTTATACAATAAAAAATGATCTTAGACAATGGGAAAAAGTAAAGGTTAAGTATGTAGAAAAAAATAACTATATTGATGAAGGAGAATACTTCATTGATGACGATAAAAATGAGCAGAATATTGCATTCCTGGCTTAAAGTTAAATCTTATGTGCTGACTGTATTTTGATATACAGCAGCACATATTGTTTATGAGGTGATTATCAAAGGTGAGTGAAAAAGTAATTTATTATGCAAAGACAAATCCGGTAGAAACAATAAGAGAACATACAGATTGTGTTTTAAAAGAATATAAGATTTTGAAAGATAAGTACAAATCACAGATAGATGATGTGGTAAAAGATTTTATAACTCCTGATAAATTTTGGGATATCCTTTATACATGCTGTTTTTATCATGACTTTGGTAAATGCAATGTGCAGTTTCAAAATAAATTGAGAAGAAAATTAAATCTTGAGGAAATTCAGTGTGAGGAACATCAGGAAATTTATCATAATTATCTGTCACCTGCATTCTTGTCAAAAGAAGATAGAAAAAAGATCCCTAAGGAACTAAAAAAAACCGTGTATCAATCAATGGCATATCATCATGAACGAGATTCACAGGTTATAAATGGTATGCAGGATAGTAGTGATATAAGAGAGTATATATCTGATATTTTATATAAGGAAGTAGATAATATAAATAAGCATATGGAAAGTAATGTGGAAAAAATATTTACTAAGTATGTTTCTATGATTAACTTAGATGAAAGAATAAAGTCAGATGATGAAAATTATAAATTTTATATCATGCTTAAAGGATTAATTCATAGATTAGATCATTCTGGTTCTGCTCACATTGATGTAGAAGAATATCCTAATAAAGATATTGGTATATGCACAGAGAGTTTTTTTAGCGAGAATAACTGGTCTTTTAGAAAACCTCAGCAGTTTGCTCAAAAGCATAGAAATGAAAATATTTTAATGATTGCATCTACAGGAATAGGCAAGACAGAAAGCGCACTTCTTTGGATAGATAAATCTAAAGCATTCTTTACACTACCATTAAGAGTAAGTCTTAACGCATTATTTTCCAGAGTTAAAGATAATATTGGTTATAAAAGTGTTGGATTATTACATTCAACAGCAATTGACTATATGGATGAGCAGGGTGATGAAGATGCGTATAGGTCATATGAAACAGCTTCTTTATATAGTAAGAAGTTATGTTTTTCTACTATAGATCAGATATTCAAATATCCATTTAAGTATAAAGGATATGAGAAGATACTTGCCACATTATCTTATTCAAAGGTGGTTATTGATGAAATACAGGCATATTCTCCTGAAATTGCAGCTGTAATTCTATATGCTGTAAAGCAGCTTGTAGATATGGGTGGGAAGTTTATGATTATGACAGCTACACTTCCTAGAATTTATAAGGATAAACTAAATGAATTTGGTATAAAATTTCAGATTGCTGAGTTTATCTCAGATAAAATACGTCACAGAATTATACTAAAAGATTGTGATATATGCGATTCTATTAAAAATATTATCGACAAAGGAAAAGATCACAAGGTACTCGTTATAGCTAATACTGTTGATAAAGCAACAGAAATATATAAAAGGATTTCTGATTATTCAGAAGGTGAAGTATCAGTAAAATTACTACACTCTATGTTTAATAATATTGATAGAAGTGAAAAAGAAGATGAGATTAAGAAGTTTACTATGGAGGATAATCATGAAAACGGCATATGGGTAAGTACTCAGATAGTAGAAGCATCACTAGATGTTGATTTCGATTATCTTTTTACTGAAATGAGTACATTAGACAGTCAATTCCAGAGATATGGAAGATGTTATAGAAAGAGAGAATATAATTCATCTGAGCCTAATGTGTATATTTTCTGCGATAATGTTTCAGGAATTAAATATGTTTATGATGAAGAAATATTTAACCTAAGTATTAAGCTCCTTAAACCTTATGATAAGAGGTTCTTGAAAGAAGAGGTTAAAGTTAATCTTGTTGATAAGTTGTATTCAAAGGAGATGCTGAATGAAACTGAATTTTATAAGAGATTTACTAAGGCTTGTCATGATATAAGTGTTATGCAGCCATATAGTACTACATCAAGCGAAGCACAAAAAACATTAAGAGATATCAATTCAATTAGTGTTATTCCTGAGAAAGTATACAATAATAATCTTGATCTATTTGAACAATTAAGTGACCCTGATGTTAAAGATAAAGGTGCTATTTTTAGAAAGATAAACAAGCTAAGCATAAGTGTATCAAATGGCAAGATAACCATGGCTAAAAAAAGAATGAAAGCTTTTTATGCAAAGAATTGGATGAAATGAAGGGATTATATAAAGTTAATGCTAAGTATGATTACGAAACTGGACTTAATGTTTATGAACTTGATGATTGTAATTTCATATGAATAGAGGTGATAAATAATGTCCATAGATTTTCAAAGTTTAAAAGTAAGTGGAATAAAAATTAATTATTACTTTATATGCAAGAGGAAGTTGTGGCTTTTCTCAAAGGGAATTACTATGGAAAACGGAAATGACAGAGTTCTCGAAGGTTCAGTAGTTCATGAAGAATCTTATAGAAGAGAAAATACAAAAGAGCTGTTGATTGATAATCTTATCAGGGTTGATATTATAAATAAAGATTTTGTGAAAGAAGTTAAGATTTCAAGCAAAATGAAAGAAGCTGATAAAATGCAGCTACTATATTATCTTTATTATTTAAAACAGTTAGGTATTGATAGAGAAGGTACTATAAATTATGTAAAGGAAAAGAAAATCGAAAATATAAGTCTTACGCATGATAGTGAACTATTAATTGAAGATACTCTTAAAAATATAAAAAAGCTTTTAGAAGAAAAATATCCACCTAAAGTTGAAAAGTTTCCTTACTGCAAAAAATGTTCATACTTTGAATACTGCTATATAAGGGAGGAATAAAGTATGGGACGTGAATACTATGTATTTAATAATGGTCAGTTAAGACGTAAAGAAAATACAATTTATTTTATAGATTGTGAGAATAATAAAAAAGCAATTCCTATAGAAGAAATAGAGCACCTTCATTTATTTGGTGAAATAGATCTTAACACTAAGTTTTTAAATTACATTTCAAAATACAGTATTTTAATTAATGTTTATAACTATTATGGCTTTTATAGTGGCACATATTATTCCAAAAAGAAAAATGTTTCAGGACTGGTGCTTGTAAATCAGTCACGTTTGTATCTTGATAATTCATTGAGAGTTAAAATGGCAAAATCATTTATTGATTCTGCTAATCATCATATGCTTAGAAATCTAAGAAGACATAAAGATAAAACTGCTAAATATATTACCATAATTGAGAATGAAAGAAAGATAATGAATTCAGCAGCTACTATACAGGAGGTTATGGGGGCTGAAGGAAGAGCAAGAAATGCATATTATGCAGCTTTTAATAAATTTATAGATCAGGATTTCCATATGGATAAAAGACAGAAAAGACCTCCACAAGATCCGATAAATGCATTGATTTCGTTTGGAAATACAATGATGTATACTACTGTTCTAGGTGAAATATATAAAACACAGCTAGATCCAACAATAAGTTATCTACATGAACCATCAACAAAACGTTTTTCATTAAGTCTTGATATATCAGAAATCTTTAAACCGCTTATTGTAGATAGTGTTATATTTTCAGTGATTAATAAAAAAATTATAAGAACATCTGATTTTAATATAAATAATGAAATGTGTTATTTAAATGAAAATGGCAAGAAAAAGTTTATAAGAGAATTGGAAAATAAGCTGTCAACTACAGTAAAGCACAGAATTTTAAATAGGAGCGTTTCTTATAGGACATTAATTAAACTAGAGTGTTATAAAATAATAAAGGCTGCTGTTGAAAATGAACCATATAAACCTTTGAAAGCGTGGTGGTAGAATGTTCGTTATTTTGACTTATGATGTAGGCGAAAAAAGAGTTAACAGAGTAAGAAAATGCATCAAAAAATATTTGACATGGACACAGAATTCAGTTTTTGAAGGCGAAATAACTGTAGGAAAACTCCATAAATGTCTTGCTGATGTTAATAAGGACATACTGCCTGCTGAAGATTCTCTTTATGTTTATGTTGTTAAAAATTCTCACAATATAACTAAGGAAGTAATTGGACAGGAAAAGAATTATGATGAATTATTTCTATAATAATTGATTTACTGCAAAATTGATGGAATAAAATTAAAATACACAAAGATTTGTGATTTATATACAGTTTATTTATAATAAAAGTATAAAAAATATATGTGATAATAATATGTTTTAGCACTTTTGCAGTAAAACCATAAAATTACAAATGATGTTCTAATTAAGAATTCATGCAGGTTTACAGTCAATTAAAAGAGACAGTTCGAAACACTACTAGAGGTGTACTGCAGATTGTTATTAATAATCGTGTTTTTAGACGCGTTAAAGGCGCTATTTTACTAGGTTTTATTTTGAGATTTTATTGGGTTTTATATTAACTATGAGGAATGTAAAGCCTACTACAGGGTAACGACCATTAGTCAAGCTAGCAGTTTTATATTAACTATGAGGAATGTAAAGTTTAAACAGCATTTCAATTAAGTTATCCAGGTTGCAGTTTTATATTAACTATGAGGAATGTAAAGTTCTAAAAATAGAAGTACCCCCATACATTCCCATACGTTTTATATTAACTATGAGGAATGTAAAGATGGAAGAATTTTTAAAAGAGTTTGGGTTACCTGGAAGTTTTATATTAACTATGAGGAATGTAAAGCTTATATAAGAGTATAGACAAAAAGCTAGTAAATTAGTTTTATATTAACTATGAGGAATGTAAAGTTTAAAAGAATTATATCAAATAATGTAAAAATAATAGTTTTATATTAACTATGAGGAATGTAAAGCCGTATATGCATGCAAAATTTGCACCATTAACTCTTGTTTTATATTAACTATGAGGAATGTAAAGTAAATTTCTTCTGCTTCTGCAAATGATAGAACTTCGTTTTATATTAACTATGAGGAATGTAAAGTAAAAGCAAACACCTACTTTTTTCTTAAACGCTACTCGTTTTATATTAACTATGAGGAATGTAAAGTTGTTCAGGTGTAATATAAAAATACTTAGTTTCATAGTTTTATATTAACTATGAGGAATGTAAAGACAAACATTTACTACGTGGTTTAATGGGGTACATGAGTTTTATATTAACTATGAGGAATGTAAAGCTATAAGAGTCTTATTTGATATTGCTCGTTTTATCGTGTTTTATATTAACTATGAGGAATGTAAAGTTAACATAAACTTATGTTATAATAGAGGTACAAAGAGTTTTATATTAACTATGAGGAATGTAAAGACGAAAAGCAAAAGATTATAATTAAACCCACTTTTGGTTTTATATTAACTATGAGGAATGTAAAGCTTTTGTTTGTAACGGTTCAAGATTAGAAGACGTTTGTTTTATATTAACTATGAGGAATGTAAAGAAAGAATTCGCTTTTACTTTTAGTTCAGTGTCTGTTGTTTTATATTAACTATGAGGAATGTAAAGTTAAAATATCCGAAGAAACTAAGAAGCAAGTAGGAGCGTTTTATATTAACTATGAGGAATGTAAAGTTTTACTATCTACTTAAATAGTTCAAGTTCTGTCTCGTTTTATATTAACTATGAGGAATGTAAAGCATACTTTGATTTACACTATCACAAATTTTAAAATCGTTTTATATTAACTATGAGGAATGTAAAGTTGATATAGTTTTTTACAGAATCATTTGTTTCAAGGTTTTATATTAACTATGAGGAATGTAAAGACAAACATTTACTACGTGGTTTAATGGGGTACATGGTTTTATATTAACTATGAGGAATGTAAAGCAGGTACAAACCCAAAATGATTAGGGGTTGGGGGTTGTTTTATATTAACTATGAGGAATGTAAAGGTTAGTCTCAAAGCTATCTTGTATGTCCTTAATAGTGTTTTATATTAACTATGAGGAATGTAAAGTTCTATAAATTTAATAAAATTCAAGCACATCAAAAGGTTTTATATTAACTATGAGGAATGTAAAGGTATGTCAGTATTATAAGTTGTTACAACTGGTAAGGTTTTATATTAACTATGAGGAATGTAAAGAGTGCAGTGACTGATTTAAACATACATTCCTTTTCTGTTTTATATTAACTATGAGGAATGTAAAGGTCATAAATAGGATAAGCTTTATATGTTCTTCCATGTTTTATATTAACTATGAGGAATGTAAAGTAAGTTTACCCCAAGTGTTAGGCTCTATAACTCTATAGTTTTATATTAACTATGAGGAATGTAAAGTAATTGCAAACTTAATAAATACAGGAGATGTGCCGAGTTTTATATTAACTATGAGGAATGTAAAGTTAATGCATTTTTCAGATGAAAGTCTTGGAACAATGCGTTTTATATTAACTATGAGGAATGTAAAGATTCTATGGACTCTATCTTCTGCTTGTGCTCTAGTTGTTTTATATTAACTATGAGGAATGTAAAGGTAATGAGAATATATCTTATCAACTCCCCACCCATATGTTTTATATTAACTATGAGGAATGTAAAGATCTAAGAGCGATTATGATAAGCAGTATAATTTGTTGTTTTATATTAACTATGAGGAATGTAAAGATAAGGTGGTATTCTGCTATGTTCTTGTAACTTCGTGTTTTATATTAACTATGAGGAATGTAAAGTTGCTAAACGAACTGGAATACCTGCTTTAAGCTGACGTTTTATATTAACTATGAGGAATGTAAAGCTGCTCTAGAACGTACAGAATCATCGTGCGACTGTAGTTTTATATTAACTATGAGGAATGTAAAGGAGAAGGAAACTCCCGTCATTAGAGATAATTGTATACGTTTTATATTAACTATGAGGAATGTAAAGTAATAATGCCTTTATTTTCGGGAATAATCAAAGGGAAAGTTTTATATTAACTATGAGGAATGTAAAGTATATAGGTGGTAAAAGTGCTACTGGTCACGGAGAAGGTTTTATATTAACTATGAGGAATGTAAAGAACATACTAACATTGGTATTTGAGTTTGTACTTGCAGGTTTTATATTAACTATGAGGAATGTAAAGACATAAAAAAGTTGTGGAGCTAACAAAAAAGAATAGGTTTTATATTAACTATGAGGAATGTAAAGCCTATATAGAAATATATAGTGTATAATCGGGGAAGGTTTTATATTAACTATGAGGAATGTAAAGTTTGTATCCCCCTGTATGATTTCTTTTTCCATTACAGCGTTTTATATTAACTATGAGGAATGTAAAGATAAGCTGAATCATCAAGTTGTCGAAAGCTTAAACGGGTTTTATATTAACTATGAGGAATGTAAAGATTACCTGGTAAAATAGGGATTGCATTAGGCTTTGTGTTTTATATTAACTATGAGGAATGTAAAGTCTGCATTACCTATTGAAGTAGTTTTTCTGTTTTTCGTTTTATATTAACTATGAGGAATGTAAAGGGAGTTGTTCGAATATCTCTTCATTTGTCATGCCTGTTTTATATTAACTATGAGGAATGTAAAGACCAGATACAAAGTGATAAAGCTATAGAATTTATAGCGTTTTATATTAACTATGAGGAATGTAAAGTTTTAGTTCGTAACTGTTCCATAACTTCCCTTAGAGGTTTTATATTAACTATGAGGAATGTAAAGAAACAAGTTTGTTGTTCAAGAAAGTGTTCTAATGAAGTTTTATATTAACTATGAGGAATGTAAAGAGTAGAGTACACACGTTAATAGTGTGGAAGTGCGCAGGTTTTATATTAACTATGAGGAATGTAAAGATTTCTTTCTATTAATTTCTTTTTCCCGCAAAAATCGTTTTATATTAACTATGAGGAATGTAAAGATGCTCTTCATATGATTTAATACTGCTTTATTTATTGTTTTATATTAACTATGAGGAATGTAAAGATGAAAACTGGATATTTTTTTTAAAACATATAGTGGGGTTTTATATTAACTATGAGGAATGTAAAGTGAGTCTTGCTATTGTGTATAATCTATTAATTTGAGGTTTTATATTAACTATGAGGAATGTAAAGACATCTTTGAAGGTTCTACTTGACTTCTTCCTAATGGTTTTATATTAACTATGAGGAATGTAAAGGTGGCAACTATAGATAATATAATATTGGATAGCTTAGTTTTATATTAACTATGAGGAATGTAAAGCTACTATAATTTACGGTAGCATTTAAAACTTTAGAAGGTTTTATATTAACTATGAGGAATGTAAAGCACACTATTTTGTAGACGATACTTCAATATATCAAGGTTTTATATTAACTATGAGGAATGTAAAGGAAGTTAGATGATGAAGAGGCTGAGTATAGTTTTGGGTTTTATATTAACTATGAGGAATGTAAAGTAAATAAGTTAACTGCATTTATGCCAGTTTCTAAAGGTTTTATATTAACTATGAGGAATGTAAAGTTGGCCTAAGTTTTTAGTTGTATCGTCTGTAAGAGTGTTTTATATTAACTATGAGGAATGTAAAGTTGATAAGTAAGTCTATAGCTTTCAATTGTTTTTCAGGTTTTATATTAACTATGAGGAATGTAAAGAACCGGATTAACCCCTTTATATTGGACAAAATCTATTAAATTCTTCTTTTTTCTCAATATTATATCTTTATGCAAATTTTATCTAGATGCTCTCCAAGATAAAGAGTATAAAATTCCTTTGGTGGCATAT